>DATBLI010000085.1:0-26642 GCA_036555455.1 Thermoplasmata archaeon | reverse complement strand
CCGTAGGCCCGCCTGAGTCGGCTGCGAGGCTACGTGGCGGAGGCCCGTTCCAGCATTCATCTTGCCTCGGCATGTGGAGTCGCGAAGGTCTCGCTGCTCGAGCCTCGCAAGGCATCGGCGCAGTCCCATCGGGGGCGAATAACTCTCAAAATCGGGAACCATCCGAAAGGCTTTATCCATCCTCCATCGGCATGGGCGATCGTGGCTGAGCTCCCCTGCCCGAACTGCGGCAGCGATCTCATCTTCCTCGACCAGTACCAGAGGCACTATTGCTATCACTGCGGCCGTTATGCCCCTGAAGGCTACGGCGCCCGTGGCGCGATGCGATGTCCCACGTGCGGGGGCATCCTCTCCTACGTCGCCCAGTACGATCGACTCTACTGCTATCGGTGCAACGCGTACGCGCCCACGGAGACCGCCGCAGTCCCGGGGGCTGAGTCGACGCCCGCAGCCGAGGTTCCGGCGAAGCCAGAACCTGTGGTGGGGCCGAAGCCCGGGACCCCTGTTGTCGCATCGCCCGCCCCTGGATCTGTCAGTGAAGCCGCAGCTCCGGCGTCTGTCTCGCAACCCACGCCCACCGAATCCCAACCGAGACCCGAGCCCGTGTCGACACCCCCGAGCGCTGCGGCTCTCGTGTCTGCGGCCGCGACTCCGGAACCTGCGGCAGCGAAATCCGCCGAAGCGGAAGAGAAGCCGGCGGAGTCGCCCTACGCCTCCCTGAAGCCCGCGGTCCTTCGAGTGAAGATCTTCACCCTGAAGAAGCCCGATCTCACGGACCTCTGCAAGGTGTACGGCATCGACGCGGCCGGGACCAAGGATCAGCTCCAGGATCGGCTCCTGACCTACTTGGGCGACCTGGGGGCGGAGGAGTGGACCGCGAGTGCTCCGCAGGAGAGGCCCGAACCTGCGGCCTCACGGGTCCACGAAGAGTCCACCTCGACGCCCGGTGCTGTCCAAGTCATCGAGGAGATCCGCGAGCCCACCCCGAAGGGCGTCCTGCGCGAGGAACCCTCGGTTTCCGCAGCGCCAATTGTCATTGCGGTCCCGGAAACACCGATCGAAGAAGCAGGGCCCAAGGTTGAGCATCCCTGCCCGACCTGCGGCCGCGAGCTCAGCTACATCTCCCAGTACGGGCGGTGGTACTGCTACTTCTGCCAGAAGTACGCACCCTCCGCGATCTCCAAGAACGCCTGCCCGACGTGCGGGAACACCTTGCGGTGGATCGACCAGTATCAGCGGTGGTGGTGCGACGTCTGCCGCAAGTACGCACCCGCGGACCTGCCGAAGCCCGTCAAGGCGGCGGTCGCGGAGCGAGTGTCCCGGCCCTCGGCCCGGGTCGTCGCAGCGACCTCTGAGGGGGCAGTGCCCACGGTCGCGGTTGCCCACCGCCACCGGAACCCGTCGAGCGGGATCGGCCTCATCGCCTTCGGGGTGATCCTGTATGCGGTGTACGAAGTCCTCGCCGTCTTCCCCTTCGCCCTCGGGTACGCGCCACCCGTCACGGTCACGGCGGACCAGGCCGCCCTCCTGAGCTTCTTCGGTTTCCTGTTCGTCGCGGGCGGCGCCCTCATCGGACTCCTGGCCCTGCGGCACCGCGAGTGAGGTCGCAAGGTTTTTCCCGCACGGGACCTTCGTGCGCGGGCCCATGCGCCTCCAGCAGATCGTGAAGGACGAACGCCATCCGAACGTCTACGACCCGCGGGAGTACATCGCGACATGGACGGAGAAGGACCTGCTCCATGGGAAGGTCGTCGACGCCTGGGTGATCATCTTCCGCACCCGGGGCTGCTACTGGGCCCAGGCTTCCGGTTGCTCCATGTGCGGCTACGTGAACGACGTCGCAAAGGAGGTCTCGCCGGCAGACCTCGAGCGCCAGCTCCAGGCGGTCCTCAAGAAGCACCAGGGGCAGCCGATGGCCAAGGTGTACACGTCCGGGAACTTCTTCGACGACCACGAAGTCGTGCCGGAGGTGCGGGAGCGGATCCTCACGGAGCTCGGGGATCGGTGCGACAAGGTCGTCGTGGAGACCTTGAGCCACCTCCTCCGTCGGGAACCGCTCGAGCACGCGATGCGGTTCGTCGACGCGCTTGAGGTCGCCTTCGGCCTGGAGTCGACGAATCCGAAGGTCCTGCGGCACAGCGTGAACAAGGTCTGGGGCCTCGAGGAACATGCACGGGCCGCGCGCCTCTGCCACGACGTCGGCGCGAGCGTGAAGACGTACCTCCTGATCAAGCCGCCCTTCCTCACGGAGCACGAGGCGATCGAGGACGCCGTGGCATCGGGCCACGATGCGGACCCGCATAGCGACACGATCTCGTTCAACCCCGTGAACGTTCAGAGCCGAACCCTCGTGGACCGCCTGTTCCGCCGCGGCGAGTACCGGCCACCATGGCTGTGGTCCGTCGTCGAGGTCCTCGAACGGACGCGGGGCCTGAAGGCCCACGTGAAGTCCCACCCGACGGCCGGGGGGATGGCCCGGGGAGCCCACAACTGCGGGACGTGTGATCGCAAGGTCGTCGATGCGATCGAGGAGTTCTCCCTCGGCCTGCGTTCGTCCTTCGACGACGTGGCCTGCGAATGCAAGGACCTCTGGACAGCCTACCGCGAGATCCAGCCGTTCGTGTTCACGTCGGCAGACCCCCTCGCCCTCATCGAGTCCTAGGGGCCGATGGACGTCGAACCTGCCTCGGGCCCCAGGGGAATCCGGAGCCACTCGGAGAACATACCCACTGGACGAAAGTGGACACTGATGTCCCTCTGCCCGCGACGATTTTTGTCCGTCCGCGCGAGTCACTGACAAAGGCTGAAATAGGGGCCGCCCGTGGAGAAGTCCCGTCCATCCGGGGATGGGAGCCTTGGTGGTCTCCATCGTTTCCTCGCAATCATTCGGCTCCATCGACGGAGCCTTCAGTGCGTACAAGAGAAAGGAGGTGAGAGGCTGCCCGGCGTACTCAGTTTCGAGCTGTTCCGCCGCCGCAAGGCGCTCTCCTCGAGGAGTCCGTGGCCGGTCGTCGACCGCGCCACCGAAGTCTCGGGGTCCCGGCGCCCCCCGCGCGAACCGCAGTGATGCCCCATGACACGAGACAATCGATGCGGCATCCGGCACTCGGTGAACCCTTCTCCCCTTTCTTTCCTCTTCTGATTCTCTCCTTCGCCTAGCGTAGCCAGCGCGTAGGACTCGGCGCTGCCTGCCATTTCAGAAACGCCCCACAGGAAGGCCGGATGAAACCGTTAAGTGCCTTCCCCGAATCCCGACGACGGACCCCGGGACCGCCCGGGTGCCATGGGACCGGACACGGAAGGGACCTCCGGAGAGAATGGACGTCGTTCAGCTCGGATGTGGCATCTGCGGGCTCGTGTGCGCGGAGCAGATCGCGAAGCATCCGAAGGTGGACCGGCTCATCTTGGCCGATCGGAGGACGGAAGGCGCGAAGGCCCTGGCGTCCCGCATCCCCGATGGCAAGGCGACCGTGCGAAACGTGGACGGCGCGGATCCGGAGAGCCTGAAGAAGCTACTCAGGGAGTGCGACATCGTCGTCGCCTCGATGCCGTGGCGCCTGAACCGGATCGTGCTGGAAACCGCGGCGAGGATTGGAACGAACTACGTGGATTTCGGGATGCCGTTCGACGGCACGGGTCCCGAGTTCGACGGCGCCTCGCGGATGTGCCGCGACGCCGGCGTTGCGGCCCTCGTCGGGATGGGCATGGAGCCCGGGATCTCCGACGTGTTCGCGATGCACGCCGCAGGCCAGCTCGACCGGGCGGACGAAGCCCATGTGTTCGATGGGGATACGGGCAGCGTGGAGGGCCTCGAGTTCTTTTCGACGTGGTCCCCCGTGGACCTGCTGGACGAGATGAGCGTTCCGGCGGCCGTCTTCGTTGACGGCACGATGGAGTTCGTCCCACCCATGAGCGACTGCCGGACGTACGCCTTCCCGGATCCCGTCGGGCCCCTCAGGGTCTACAAGACGAACCACGACGAGACGTACTTCCTGCCCATGGGCATCCCCACCCTACGACAGGCGTCCTTCAACATCCACTTCGACGACGGCCTCGTGCAGGCGGTCGGCACGCTTCGGAGGCTCGGCCTGCTCCGGACCGCCGCCATCGACGTGAGAGGCGCGAGGGTCCGTCCCATCGACGTCATCGCGGCGATGATGCCGTCTCCCGTGGACATCGCGGACCGAATCCGCGGGGACACCTGCTTCGTTGTCGAGGTAGCGGGCGAGAAGGAGGGCCGGAGAGCGCAAGCGCGGATGTGGACGATGGCGTCCTACGAAGAGACGTACCGGCTCCACGGCACGAACGCAATCGGATTCCTCGTCGGGACAGGAGGTGCCGTCACAACGGAGATGCTCCTCGACGGGGAGGTTCGCGAGAAGGGCCTTGTGATCCCGGAGCAGCTGCCCCCGGAGGGCTTCATCGGGCGGCTCCGGGAGAAAGGCATCCAGGTCCGGGAGGAAGTCCGCTTCCTCTGATCGGGGTGTCCGATCCGCTCCGAGTTCGCGCGGATCGCGCCGAGGGTGTCGAACTCACACCCGGATCCGCCGGAAGGCGATCACGGCAATCGCGAACATCACCGCGGCCTCCACGGCCAGCACCGCGAGCTCCATCGAGGTCGTTGCAGTCGCCGCATCGAACAGGCCGGCGCGGAAAATGTCCGTCGTGTACGTCAGCGGGTTCGCGAGGCTCACTGCCTGGATGGGGCCGGGCGCCGCACTCCCCGGGAAGAATACGGAGGACGTGAACAGGAACACGAAGAACGCGAAGGTCGAGACGATCTGGAACGTTTCCGACGACTTCAGGGCCACGGAGAGCGCGATTGCGAAGGATCCGAAGAACATCGTCCCGAGGAACAGGGCGCCCGCGATGTACAACTGCCCCCCGAGGGTGAAGGTGAAGCCCGCGCCGAGGACCGGGTAGGCGAAGAGGAAGACGAGGAGGGAGCCCGCGACGCCGATGATCAGGGTCGCGAAGATGATGCTCAGGATGTACTGGGCTCGGGAGAAAGGGCCCATGAGGATCTGCTCGAACATCCCGTTCTTCCGGTCAAACCAGAGCTGCGTGCCCGCGTTCGTGCCCCCGTTGATCACGGTCAAGGTCACGGCGCCTGCGGCGAGGAACAATGAGTAGCTCACGAATCTCCCGTTCCCGATGTCGAAGGGCGGGACGATCCCGCTCAGCCCGATCCCCTGGACGAAGATGAAGAAGAGGGGGAAGATGAGCTCGAAGAAGAGCGAGGCTTTGTCGAGGTTCGCCCGGAGGTTCCGGTAGACGAGGCGCAGGTAGACGTTCATCGGACCCCTCCGACGCCACTCTCGGCCTTGTGGTTCTCCGTGACGAGGTTAATGAACGCGTCCTCGAGGGTGGTCTCCGCGATATAGATCGACGAAACGGTCAACCGAAGACGATCGGCGAGCCGGTAGATCTCAGGGATCACGGATTCTGGCCGGCCCGTTGTCACGCGGTAGGCGCCCGTTCCGTCGTCTCGGACGAGCCGCGCCACATCCTCCATGGCGCCGAGGGCGGAGACCAACTCCTCGGACCGGCCTTCCAGGAGCTTGAACTCGACCGCCTTCGCGCTCCCGAACCGGCGCTTCAAGTTCTCGGGTGTGTCGATCTCCACAATCCGGCCCTCGTTGATCACGGCAATCCGCTTGCAGAGGTACTCGGCCTCCTCGAGGATGTGCGTCGTGAAGAAAATCGTCAGTCCGTTTCGGACCTCCTCCTTGAAGAAGTCCAAGAGGTTCCGCCGCACGATCGGATCGAGCCCGACCGTGGGCTCGTCGAGGAACAGGAGGTCCATGTCATGGATGAACTCCCGAGCCACCTGGAGCCGCCGCCTCTGGCCCGCGGACAGGTCAACCGTCGGCATCTTCCGGAACTCTTCCATCGAGAACCGTTCGATGATGCCCTTGATCCGCTTCCTGCGCTCCGCCCGTGGGACATTCCAGATGAGCCCGTAGATTTCCATGCTCGTCTCCACGTTCAGGCCCTGGTCGAAGCTGTCTTGCTGCTGGACGACGCCAATCCTTTCGCGGATCTTCCGGCCCTCCGTCCGCAGGTCGTGGCCGAGGAGCGTGGCCTGGCCCGAGGTCGGAGGAAGAAGGGTCGTGAGCATCTTGATCGTCGTTGTCTTGCCGGCGCCGTTCGGGCCAAGGAAGCCGAACACCTCAGACCGTTCGACGTCGAAGGACACATTGTCGACGGCGATCTTGTCTCCGAATCGCCTCGAGAGGCCTTCCGTGTGAATGACGGGGACGGCCGCGACCATTGTACGCTGCGGTTTAGGATGTCCGAACTAGTTAAAGTCCCGTGTCAGACCGCGAGAGGCCGGTGTCGGGAGCGAGGGTTCCCTGTCTCCGAGTGTCGAACCTGCGGGGATGGTGACCGAATTCTCCGGAAGGAATGACGACGCAACCTTCATCTGCCCCCGGAATCTCCCGGCCGACGATGCGGGCCTACGAGTTGCGACGGGGCCACGGAAAGAAGCTTGAGGGCGACGGGCTGCGGACCATCGCCGTGGAGGCGTTTGGCTCGGCGACCGTCGAAGACGGGAAGGTCAACACAGCCTTTGGGGCCATCGAACGGCTTGTGGCATGGACCGACGGGAAGCAGCTCTTCGTGGACATGACGATGAAGGCAGGCGTTCCTGACGCCGTGGCGACGGAGACGATCTCCCGGAACAATCGCTTCCTCGAGGGCGCGACGGGGTACTCCGCGAAGGAGCGGGGGAAGAAGGCTCAGGAAGCCGCGAAGAAAGGCACCGCGTGAGCGGCACGATTCCCGCGGCACAGGGTGGCCTCGGTTTACGCTGGCGCTTCGGAGAAACGCATAAGTAGGCGCGTGTGCGACTCCCGGCCATGGCCGACAGCACCCAGGACCCCATGGAGGAGGCCATCGACCGCATCATCCTCGACATCAAGACCCTCGTGGAGCTGGAGGAGTCCGAGGAGGCGACCGCCAAACGCCTCCGCGAACGCCTTCTCGCGTCCCACGACGCGGACATCAAGCGTTTCCTGTCCTCCCTGGAGCCGTATCGCCCCCTGTGGCCTTGGGGCCAGATGTTGATCGGGGCGGGGGAGCTCGCCCTCGCCGCGTTCCTCACCGTCATCGGCCTCATTCTCATCGTCCCCTCAATCCTCGGGTTCACCTCCCGAGGAGATATCGGGCAGTACCTGTCGGACTTGGTCCTCGGCCTCTCCGCGTCCGGACTGTCCGACCCCTTGGTCCTCGCCCTTGGCTTCGGCTTCGGCCTCTTCCTTCTCCTGACCGCACTGTACACCTTGCGGCAGGCCTCCCGAAGCTTCGGGCAATCGGGCCTCGTCCCCCCGTCGGCGTGAGGGAGATTCCCGGAGGACGTCCCTTGACGTTGCCTCGGATCCTGCGGACCATCGCGAGCCTCGCGAGGATCTTAGCTCTGGCCCTGGGAGTCCTCGTGCTTGTCGTCGCGATCTATGGAGTGGCGGGTGAGATCCAGACCTTGCGTGTCGGGGGCTTCGAAACGTTCTCCGTCCGGGACGCCATGGCCTTTATCGCCCTCCTGGCCACCCTCCTGTCGAGCGGCTTGCTCCTCGCCGCGGTCCCGCTACGGCTGCGAATTCCCTTTCCAAGGGCGCGTCCCTCCCACCAAGCCTCCCCCGTCTACGGGTTCTCGACGATCCTCGCCGTGGGCGTCGGCTCCACGCTAGGCTCCCCGCTGTTCCTCCTCATCCCACTGAACGTCATGGAATACGGGATCGTGTCCGTCGTGTCCCTGGCCCTCGCCGCCATCCTCTCGCTCGCCATGGCGAAGAACAACTCGAACAGCTACACAGTCCTGAAGATGAACGGCCTTGCCGCGGTCGGCGGCCCCGCCTTCGTCCGCGTGGCCGTCGGGACACGGAGCGCGCGGTACTTCATCTCCCGTTTCTCCATGGCCGTGGCGAACACGGCCCTCGCGGCATATTGCGTGCTCGTGTTTGTCCTGTTCGTCTTCGGATACCTCCCCGACCTGCTCCAGGGCCACGGCCTCGGCGGCCTTCCGACCTTCTTCATCGTCACCGCGATCACCGTGCTCTTCGGCGTTTGGTTCGTGATGAACTCCATCCTGGAGAGGCGGTTCATCCGGACGATTGGCTTCACACAGCTCGTGTTCACGTCCGTGCTCGTGGCCATCCTCGTCATCCAGAGCGTCATGCTCGGCTCCGCGGGAGGCTGGAACTTTCGCGGCCTCTTAGCCTTCCCTGCGACCTCCGGCCTCGACATAATCGGGGCCACCGTCGTCAACACAGGATACCTCTACATCCTGTTCTTCGGCTTCCAGGAGATCCAGGCCTTGGATCGGGAGGCCCGCGACACATCCGAGATTCCGTTGATTTCGCAGCTTCGTCGGGGCTACGTCCTCGACAAACATCGGTACTTCGGGATCGCGATGATCGCCACCGTGGTGATCGCGGCGAGCGTGAACATCCTCTACGCGCTCGCGGTGTACGCCGCGAACCCCTCGCCCGTGGGTCTTGCCGCCTCCCGGATCCCGGCCCTCTACGTGGCCGAGTCGGTCCTGGGGAGTCCTCAGGAGATCTGGATGGCCCTCGCATTCATGATCGCGACCTTCACGACCCTCGTACCCGCCTTCCTGGCGGCGACGAGGCACATCGGCTCCCTGGGGGAGGACGGATTCCTGCCGCATTCCGTCTCCAGGGTCGCGTGGCTCTTCGTCCTCGCCTCGATCTTCTTCCTCGCCGCCGCGGGGCAGGAGTTCCTGGTCAACATCACGGACTACATGGTCCTTGTCAGCCTCGGAGTCATCGCCCTTTCTGCCATCTGGCTGCGGAGGGAACGTCGGAAAGCGATTGAGCGGGAGGACTTCCTCGCTTTGGGTGTGGGCCTCGCGTGCTTCCTCGCGGCCGCGGCCCTCTACGTCGTCACGCCCGCGGTCGCGGTCTTCGGGTCCCTCTCGATCGTCGTCGCCTTCCTCGTGTACGATCTCCTCGAGCTCGGGTCCTTGGGCACGCGACTCTTCGTCGCGGCTCTCGATGTGGTGACGTTCGTGCTGCTCACTGCCTATCCGCGCTCGTTCCTCGGCCCAACGATCCCTGTCCTCCCTGGGTTCGAGGGGGCAGCGGCCGGCACGGGGGCACTGCGCCTCGCGGCGCTCTTGGCAGCCGTCGTCCTCGTGGCGAGCGTCGCGGCGGACCTCGTCATTCGGAGGACGTCACGGGCCCGCGTTGGCCCTCCGACCAGCGAAGCGGAGGGCCTCCTCCGCTAGCCCACCGGGGGACCGCGTCGGCGGCGCAGGAACAAGTAGGCAATCGCCGCAAGGACGATTCCCGAGGAGAGGGCAACGACCGGAACCCATGGGAACGGTTCCCTCGCCTGGACCACGATGGTCGAAGTCCCCGTCAATCCGTTCGCATCGGTCACTGTGAGCCGGACGGGCCAGTCGCCCGCAGCGCCGAACGTGTGGGACGGGGCCGGGGAGGTGCTCCGAGACCCATCCCCGAAGTCCCAGTCGTAGACGTACGGTGGCACGCCCCCGTCGAGGGTCGCAGAGAACGATACAGTGAAGGGGATCGTGCCGCCCGAGGGATTCGCCAAGATCTGGAGCGGAAGAAGCCCGGACGGGTGCCGGGCGAAGTAGATGTCGAGGGACCCGTCGCGGCCGTCCGTCCACGCGACGTACGCAGTTCCGTTCGCGTCGGCGGCCAGCGCGAGGTAGTCCCCTGGCCGGGCGAAGGAACCCGCCGTCTCCGCGGTCGTGACACGGAGGTTCGGAGACCAGGTCCGTCCTGCGTCCGTCGACTTCGCGTAGTAGACGTTCCAGTTCCCTGTCCGGCCGTCGAGCCACGCGGCGTGCAGGATCCCGCCGGCGTCCGCGACCATGGAGGGCATCCATTGATCCCGCCGCGAGGCATCGTCGTTCACGCGCACCGGGGTCGACCAGGTGAGGCCAGCATCCTCGGACCGAGCGACAAGGATGTCCAGGTCGTCCGCGCCACGGTCGGCCCACGCGACGTACACCCGGCCGGGCCCATCCAGGGTGATCGAAGGCATCGAACCGGCCCAGCTTGTGTTCACGTATTCCGCAGAGCCGGGCACCGGATTCACGCGGACATCGGGCCCCCAGGTCGACCCGTGATCCTGGGACGTGTCCGCGAGGACGTTCCCGTTCGTGAGGTTCCACCAAGCGGCAATCACGGTCCCGTTGGCGTGCGCCGCGACGACGGGGCCGAGGAGGAGCCCCGCGTCATCGGCGACGGGGGCCGTCGGGGACCAGGTGAGACCTCTGTCCGTGGACCGGGAGATCCGCAGGTCCACGCGGTCTCCCTGATCCGCCGAGCCGCTCGTTACGTCGTCGTAGGCGACGTAGAGGCTACCGTTCCCATCGCTCGCGAGCGACTCCTTGTCCGCGAACCCCGTGCGGTCGTCTGGGTTCACCGTCGCGGACCAGGTGCGGCCGCCGTCGACGGACGAGGAGACGGACAGGCGGCCCTCGGTGAGATCCGCGGAGTAGTTGAGGCGAGCGAAATGGAGCCGTCCCGTCTCGTCCAGCGTGAGCCAGGGATCGGACTGGTGCCAGTTCGGGTCCAAGGGATCCGGGAGGATGTTCGCGGACCACGTGAGGCCGCCGTCCTCGGACCGCGAGAAGGCAACCGCCTGCCCTGGGCCGTCCGGCGTGAAGGCCTCCTTCCAGCCGACGTACAGGTGCCCACGCGGGTCAACGACGAGGCTCGGCTCCACGTGCTGCGGGAACGGAGTCGTGTCGTCCGTGATCCGGACGTTCGGAGAAAACGGCGCGCTGGGGGACATCGGTGCGACCGGTTGGGAAGACGGCGAGAGGGTGCGGTCCCCCTGCGAGCCGAGCCCGAAGAGACCCGAGCCGACAAGGGCCCAGGCGAGAAGCCACGCCCCACGACGCGTCGCAGGAGTCAACGGATGCGGAGCGTGTTCCCGGAGAATAAAAACCACGGGTCATCGGCCGCACCATAGCCTTATGGGACCGATGCCGTACCGCACGAGATGCAAGACCACATCACGTTCGACACGCTTGGCCTCGAACCCGCTCTCCTCAAGGCCGTGTACGCGACGGGCTACGAAGCCCCGACGCCGATCCAGCGGGAGGCCATCCCCGCGATCCTGAAGGGTCGCGATGTCATCGGAACAGCCCAGACCGGTTCCGGCAAGACGGCCGCGTTCGTCCTGCCGATCCTCCAGCGGCTGATGAAGCAGACCCCCGGGAGGACGCGAGCCCTCATCCTGTCCCCCACCCGCGAGCTTGCCGCCCAGACGGAGACCGCCTTGAAAGGCCTCGCGAAGGGCACCCACGTCCGTGTGCAGTCCGTCTACGGCGGCGTCGGCATGGCTCCCCAGGAGCACGCGCTCCGGGGCGGCGTAGACGTCGTCGTGGCGACGCCGGGAAGGCTCCTCGACCACATGGGTCGCCGGAACGTGGACTTCCGGTCCCTCCAGGTCCTCGTCCTCGACGAGGCCGATCGCATGCTTGATATGGGCTTCCTGCCCGACGTGCGCCGGATCGTGTCGGCCTTGCCGCGGGAACGCCAGACGCTGCTGTTCTCCGCGACGATGGAACCGGAGATCGAGTCGCTCTCGCGGAGCATCATGCGCGATCCCGAGCGCATCGCCGTCTCGCCGCCGCACCGGCCACCGCCGAAGATCCGCCACGAGGTCTATCCGGTGCCCCAGCACCTGAAGACGGCGTTGCTCGAGAAGCTCCTCGGCCGGGAGGACATGATGTCCGTCCTCGTGTTCGTTCGCACGAAGCGTCGGGCGGACCGCGTGGCCCGCCAAGTCGATCAGGCGGGCTTCCCCGTGGCCCGGATCCATGGGGACCGAAGCCAGAGCCAGCGGGAGACCGCCCTCGCGGGATTCCGGAGCGGGCGGCACCAAGTGCTCGTGGCCACGGACGTCGCCGCGCGCGGGCTCGATGTGGAAGGCATCTCCCACGTGATCAACTACGACGTGCCGCCCGTGCCGACGGACTACGTGCACCGCGTCGGTAGGACGGCGCGCATGGAGGCGGAGGGCGAGGCGATCACGTTCGTGACGCCGGAGGACGAGGGGGACCTGCGCGGGATCGAGAGGGCCCTCGGAAGGGCGATCCCCCGCGTCACCCTCCCCGACTTCGACTATGCCGCGCCGCCTCCACCGAAGGTCCGCGGGGGCGAGCGACCGCACCGCCGGCAAGGATTCGAGAGGCCGAGGCACGGCGGACGTCCACCGTATCGTCCCCGCCATCGACCCTGAGCGGGCAGATCACCGGGGACACAAGGCGATTCCTTACGCCGCTCCAGACCAGCACTCTGCGGAGACGGGCGGACCGCGGTGAGGCCGTCCGAGGTACCGCAACCCTCCCGATTCCAAGAAGGTAAGGTTTCGCGGAGGGATTCCCGCGCTTCCCCCCGCGCCGCGTGAACCGGGGCATCTCTAAGGCCTCGCGGTGCATGCGGGGACCCCATGGCATTCGCCCGGCCCGTCCTATACCGGGACGCGGCGCTCGCGGACGGAACCGGTCCCACCTTGCAGAAAGACGTGAGCGTGCTCGTCGACCAGGGGCGCGTGGTCTGGATCCGTCCGACCTCCGACGAGGGTGACCTTCCTGCGGCCGCCCGCGTCGTCGACGCAGGCGGTTCAACGATCGTTCCGGGGATGGTCGATGCCCACAGCCACGTCACCCTCCCGGGCGGCTCTCACTGGATCGACCGAGGATTCGATCCTCCCGAGGAACTCCTCGACGTGGCGGAACACAACGGGGACCTCCTGAATCAGGCCGGAGTCCGATGGGCCCGCGACGTCGGTTCACCTGCCGCCATGGACCCCTCGGATGGAGAGCGTCGTGCCCTCGCGCTTCGTGTGCGGGAGCGGTGGCGCAGGGATCCGAGGCGACCCCGAATCAAGGTAGCGGGGACCTGGCTGGCCCGAAAGGGAGTCCTCCCCGCGGGGCTGACAATGGACCTAGACAATGGACGGCAGCTCCTCGCCGCGGCATCGAAGCAGCTCGATGACGGCGTGGACTTCCTCAAGCTCTACCTAGATGGGCCGAAGAGGGATGAATCGCCCTGGACGACGGAGGAGGTCCGGGCCCTCGTGGAACTCGCCCACGGTCGTGGAGCGAAGGTCACCGCACACTCCGGGACACTCGCCGGGGCGCGCGCGGGCGTCGAGGCGGGAATCGATTCGATCGAACATGGCTTCGAGCTCGATGCGGAGGTAGCGGCCCGGATGGTCCACCAGGGGACGTTCCTCGTGAGCACGCTGGCCATCTTCCGTTCATGGGCGACGTTCTCCCAGACGACGACCCTTGCGAGGTTCGTTGGAGACGAAGGACGCGAGCGCATGGCACGCCGCCGGGAAGTGGCCATCGAGAGCGTTCGGCTCGCCCAACGCGCCGGTGTGCGAATCGCCACGGGGACGGACTTCGGCGGCGGCTCGCTGCGTGCAAACCATCTTGCCTGGGAGGTCGAGGCGCTTGTCGAGGCAGGACTCCAACCCTGGGAGGCGCTCGCCTCTGCGACAATCCGGGGCGGGGAAATCCTGGGCGAACCCGAAGCGGGACGAATCGTCGAGGGCGGGCCCGCGGACTTCTTCCTCGTCCACGGCGACCCGCTGAGCGACCCCGCCGCCCTCTGGCGCGTGTGGAAGGCCGCGTGGCAACCGGAGACGCACATCGTGGGGCCGTGAACTGGTGCCCGCGCAACCATCCTTCCCGGCCGCCTATCACGAACGATAACCGCCGCCGCAGGCTTATTGAAGCCTTCTGCATTCCGCGGGACCGCATGGGGGGCGTCACCTCGGTGGCATTAGTGGTCCTTCTGGACCTGCTCCCTCCGAACGAAGAGGCCAAGAAGGAGCCCAAAGGCTCCACGGGGAACGCAATCGTCGATCAGGCGACGTTCTCGGCACAGAGCGAGCTCCGCGCGTTCCTCCGGATGAACCCTGAGGAAGAGTTCGACATCGAGGCGATCAACACCATCGACTTGCGCGTCCTGACAAAGGAGGCCCGCGCCGACAAGCGCCTCCTCCAGGACACGGTGCGCACCGCCGAGGCCTTGCTCCCGCGCGTCCGCGCCGAGACAGAGGACCCACTGCTCGTCGGAGCCATCCTGACTGACAAGACCCTGGCGTGGTATCGCAAGAGCGCGGCGGACCCGGACTGGGCCGAGTTCACGCCGCTCCGCTGGGGCGGAATCTTCTACCAGTCAAGGGCTCCCGGAGGCCGGCTGCGGCGGAGGCTGTCCACACGGTTGGTCGATCTGATTAACGAGTGCGTGAACGCGAGCGGCACGACTGCCGTCCTCCGCGCGGGCTTCAGCGGCCTCTTCCGCAGCTCGAAGAACGTGAAGAGCGTCGTCCAGTTCGCGCTGGGCTCGAAGCGGCCCCGTCTGACCCAGCAGGTGGCCCAGGCCTATCTGGACGACCTCGCCGCGAATCCGCGCAACGGGGAGGTGCCGATCCCGCTCGAGCACCTCAGCGGCGTCGCTAAGCGTAACGGCTCGGCCGAGGTGAACAACACCCTGGCGGAGCTCTTCCACCCGGAGAACACCCGCACCCTGATCGTCCTCGATTCCCGGTTCCATCCCGGGATGGATACCGTGACCATCTCGGTGGTGCCCGCGAAGAACCCGGAGGAGCCGTCCACGTACGACCTCGTCCAGAGCGAGCCGGGGCGAGCGCGCGACTCCGGCACCGTGCGCGGCGCCGCGAACGACGCAGCCCCGAGTTCGCCCTGGGAAAGCCACGGCATGACGGACAAGGACTGGCTCAAGATACTCAAGTCCCTCGAGAAACGCAAGGCGAGGCTGGACCCGCCCCCGCCCGAGAACCATCGGGAACGAGAATCCTACCTCGCTTTGCGGAACCTGATCCTCTCCGACGCCTCCGCGCGAAAGTCGTTCCTGGCCGTCCGCTGGAAGGGCAGGCCCGGCGGCCTTCCCCTCCTGGCCCAGCTCCTCTCCCAGGGCACCTGGATCCCGGATGCGGACACGGACGGCGACTACCTGGAGGCGGAACTGGACCACCTTGACCGCGAGAGTGCCGGCCGATCCCAGGACGGTACCTGGACGATTGGCCATGGATGGACAGTGACCCGCGAAATCCGGACGGGCGCGGTCCGAGCCTACTCGGCCATTCCGCCATCGGCGGACTGACGCACCGCCGCGCTCAGCGCCCGGTAGATCTCTTCTCGGTTGGGCACACGGGTGAGGACGTGTTCCGTGAGGGCGCTCTCCAGGATCGCCCAGCTAGAGTCGGCCCGGACGCCGCGTTGGGCAATTACGAGGTTGAAGTGGTTCAGCGCAGACGCTCTCGGGGCATCGCTGATCGCCGGAAACAGGGGAATGCCGCACTTCCACGCGAGGAGCTCGACGAGCAGGATCAGGGTCGCGTTCCGGGCCTCCGCCGTGGAGTTCCGGCACAGGAGGAGGGTCCGGCTGGTCGCGTCCCTCATGAACCGGGTCGCGAGCGTCTCGAGCGCCGCGAAGGTCAAGTGCTTGCGAATCCCCTCACCGAAACGCGGCGGGCCTTCCTCCTCAGGCTGCATGGGGATCTTCAGGAGGGGAATCTCCCCTCGAGCGCCGGGGACCCTATCGTCGAACTCGGACATCGCGCGGAACACGCGTTCCAGGGTGATGCGACCGGACTTCAGGAGGTCCGTGCGTGCGACAACCGTGTGATTCGTGAACGTGGGCCGGCCCGCCTCGTCCGGGATACCTCGGGTGATCCGGGACAGCAGGACCTCCCGTCCCGTCCGGACGGGGTGGATCATCCGCAAATCGACCTCGCCATCGACGTCCTGGGCCGCGGCGGCACGGATCGGGGTGTAATGCCCGCGGAGATAGGGATCGAACAAGCCGGCGTCGAATCCCCGGGAGAGAGCCTTCGTCGTGTACCCGATCCCCGGGACGACCGCGTAGACCCAATGATCGGACTGCTCGAAGTCTTCGGCCGTGACCGATGCGGAGGGCTTCGTGGGTGCCACGCCACGGCCCTCCTAGGTCGGTCGGATCAGGGCCTGGGCCTGGAACTTCTCCGCTTCGAGGACCTCGTCGGGGATTTTGTTGGCGATCTTGCGGAAGTGCTCGATGAAGTGCACATACTCGTCGTACGAGAAGTCCGGCTCGCCGCCGCCTTCCGGCCGGAACCCGGTCCGCAGGATCCGCGGCTGGCCGACGGGCTCCATGCCCTCCTGGGTCTCCGTGCGGACCCAGCTCAGGAAGTACTCGGCCTTGTCCATGCTTACCCCCGCGACCTTCCCGCCTCGGATTTGGGAGAGGGTCTGCGGCACGAACACCCGAAGCAGGGCCTCCGCGTACTCCCGCCGCGCGCGCTTGTCCTCGGGGAAGCCCTGGTGGAGGCCCAGCCGCGCGAGGACGTCGTCTCGGAGGGTGTCGAACTTGGAGAGGACGAACGCAGGGTAGATGATCGGCGGCTCCGGGCTGACGCCGGAGTCCTTGAGCCGGTCGAATTCCTGCTTCTTGTACGTCTGGAAGGCCACGAGCAGCTTGGCGACCGTGCTGTCGTACCGGAGCATCTTCTTGTACGGCGGCGTGTCGATGTCCGTGGTCATCTTGCTGCAGTCCACGAGCACGACGATAACCACGCTCTTCAGGAGCTGCTGGATCAGGGGACGGGATGCAATGCCCGTCTCGATGAACTCTTCGATGTCTTCGCCGGAAACATCGTATGCGGAGAAGCGCAGGGTCGAAAACGGCCTCACCCAGTTCTGCTGGCGGATGTAGTACGGCAGCTTGCCGGTGACCTTCCGTAGGTAACCGAAAATGAAGCTCAGTTCCGTGATCTCTTCCTTCAGAGTGGCACTCGGGAAGCGCGCGTCCTTCATGCCTTCGTAGACCGCCGACATGATGTTCAGGGAGGCCATGGGCGCGTGGAAACGGAAGTCGTCGTGCACGCCCGTACCGTACTTGACCTGGGCGGAGTACAGAAGGCCGAGGAAGGTCGTCTTGCCGGAAGCGCGATCCCCCAACAGTGCGCAGGGCATGATGGCCCAACCCTTGCCTTCCGTACTTAACCCTTACTTCGGAGTTATCAATCGTGGGAAGCACGGGCCATGACGGGGGCCTCGATCCTCAGTCTTTCGTCTCGGCAGCGACTCCCGCGAGGCATTCCAAAAGAGCGAGGTACTCGTCTCTGGAGTATTCGGGCTCCCAGCCGGCGCCATCCGTGCGTCGAAGCTTGATCTTCTCCAGCTGGCCGTGTGCGTTCGCCTCCGTGTGCACGGAGCTGAAGAGGAAGGTCGGCTTCGCGAACCGAGGCTTGCCCTTGCTCGCTTCCTGGAGGATCGCGAAGGTCCGCGGAAGGTTGGGCTCCAGGAGGGACTTCGCGTACGCGGCGCGCGGGCCGGACCTGGAGACGTCCGGGGGAGTGGGCTCGACGTCCGCGGCGCGCAGCACCGCAGGCGTCACCGAGTCGAACTTGGAGAGCACGAAGATGGGGTGCACGACCTCGCGGCCGCCGCGCGCCCGCCACCACCGGACCGCGGTGAGCAGCGCCTCGACCTGCCCGTCGTAGGTCGCCATGGACGCCGACCCAGAATCCTCGCCTTTCGGGGCGAGCTTCGTGCTGTCCGCGAGGAAGATGACCACGTCGGCGTCGAGCGCGTCCCTCCATCGTCCCGTGCCGAACGTGCTCCCCTCGTTGAACGCCGGAATGGCCTCGTCCAGGTCGCCCGGCAAGGCGAAGCGGATGGTCGTGGCGCTCCCACCCGTCCACTTCCGGGACCCAAGCCTGGGGAGAATCCCGCGTTTGGACCGGGGGAATCCGAGCTCGAGATGGAGGCCTCGGATCCCTTCCTTCGTCACGGAGTCGGGGAAGCCGCCGGACATCAGCCGCTGGAAGAGGGCCGTAATCTCATCGAGGGACTCGTAGGCTGCGCGAAACCGGAGGGTATCCTCCTTGCCCGAGCCGGACCGCACCAGGGCCGCGTAGAGCAGACCGAGGAAGGTCGTCTTCCCGGAACCGTGATCCCCGACGATGGCCACGAGCAGCATGCGGTCCGGCTCCGTGAGGAGCTACGCCAGAAGAACCTTCCTGGGTGGTAGACGCGATTGATACCGAGGGCCGCGCAAGCTTGGCGGCGTTCTCGGACCAGCGTCCGTCCAACGTGCGCCGCCGGGATCGAAGGGGCAGGAGGTCTTGATGGCGGCCTCCCAGGTCGCAAACAGCGTGGGGCAGGAGACCCTCGACCATAAGTACGCCTCAATCGTATTCACGAACCCCGGAATCCGCGGAGAAGGAGGAATGACGTGAAGATCCTCGTATTCGGAGCCGGTGTAATCGGGACGATGCATGCGTGGGCGTTCGAGCGCGCAGGCCACCAGGTGTCCCTTTTCGCACGAGCGGGTCACGAAGACCGTTGGGCGAATGGGATTGCGCTTCGAATCCTGGATGGCCGCGGGGGTCGCCGGGAAGAGGCCAAGGTGCTGTACCGGCCAGACGTCGTCACCTCTTTCACGCCGGATGACGGCTACGACCTGGTCGTCGATGCGGTCCGGTACACCCAGGCCGAGGCTGCACTGCCCGAACTCGTCGCCAGCCGGGGCAGCGCCATCATCTTGTTCTTCCACCAGAGCTGGCGAGGCCTCGACGTCATCGATCGAGTCCTCACCAAAGAGCAATACGTCCTCGGCATGCCTCGGGCAGGAGGAATCCTCGCGAACGGCGTCCTCGACGGGGCGTTCGAGGGCAAGGTGACCCTCGGGACGAGCACGTGCGGCCGCCCGGCGACGCCAATCGTGGAGGGGGCGGCCCGCAAGAACCTGGACTTCGTCTCGGGCCTGTTCCGTCCCGCCGGGTTCGAGATCGAGATCCCGGACAACATGGAGCATTGGTACTGGGTCCACTTCGCCAGCACGGCCGTGTACACAGGCGCCATTGCGAAGGAAGGCGGGTACGACGCCTTCGTGCAGAGCAAGAAGGCGATTCACGAGGCCATCCTGGCGGGCCGCGAGGCCATGGACATCTGCGCGGCTCGCGGCGTTGACGTCCGCAAGATTGCCGACGCCCGGATGTTCGTCACACCGCCCCTCGTGGTAGCGCCTCTCATGCGACGAGCGCTCACGCAGCCCTTTGCTCGCCGCATGGCGCAGACCCACCCAGACTATGCGCCCGAGTTCCGACGCATATTCGACGAAGTGGTCGAGACCGGACATCAGCTGAACGTCCCCACCCCGCACCTGGACGCCTATCGGCCCTACGTGGATGTGTAGGTTCGGGGCTTGGCCCCGCCGGGTTCCGTTGAGGCCGCAGCTCCGGCATCACACGGATACCACAGCTCAGGATACATGCCGAGGAAGGCGCGGATCACCACCTTGCGCTGCATGTCTTGATCCCGGCGCTCTCGCTACCCCTCGAAGGAAATGGAAAAGCAGGTGAGGTGCGGACTCCGGCCTACAGGCCGAAGAGCGCACCCAGGCCCGCAGCGGCCTCTTCCTCGGAGACCTTCTCCTCTTCCTTCTTCTCCTCTTTCTTCTTCTCTTCCTTCTTCTCGGCTGCGGGTGCGGCCGCGGGAGCTGCGGCGGGCATCGCGGCGGCGGCCTTCAGCGCCTCGTCGATGTTCACGCCCTCGAGCGCGGCGGTCAGGGCCTTCACGCGCGTCTCGTCTACCTTCACGCCAGCGGCGGTGAGGACCTTCTTCAGGTTCTCGTCGTTCACCGGCTTGCCGGCCGCGTGCAGGACCAGCGCCCCATATACGTATTGCATGGTGTGTCACCTCCTGAGTTTCTTCATCAACCTGAATCCTTCTTCGACTCCTCGGCAGCCGCGGGCACGTGGCTCGCCAGGACCACTGCCTCTGCCTGCGCCTTCCCAAGGAGGAACGGGATCGACTCCTTCGTCGGGAACTCCGACTTCATGGAAAGAGAGAGGGCCTGTCGGAACGCTTTCGCGACCAGCAAGGGGATCGTCTCCTTCGTCGGATAGCCGATCTCGAGGGCCAGGCCGAGGGCCCCGCGGCCCGCCTGGGCAATCTGGCCTCGGATGACGATGTCGTCCACCGCGAGGGAATCCCGGCGGAAGACCATCCCGGCCTCATAGGCCCCGCGCAAGTCCAGGCCGACGACGAGCGGGTAGATCTCCAGACGCGTCAGCGTCTGCGCGACCTCTCGGGGGATCCGATCCCCCGCCTTCACGAGGAGCTTGTCCTTCTTGATCACGACCTTGCCGCGCTCGATCGCCGCGGGGACGCCGGCCTTCTGCAACTCCCCGACGACGGGACCGGGCTTGAAGGGCGTCTCGCCCTCCCGCACCCAGAGATCCTCCGGGGCGACCTCGCCGCCGCGGGCGGGCGCCTTCGTCTTCGTCGCCTCGAGTTCCTTGAACAGCCGGAAGGGATTGATATCCGCCGTGACGACGGCCGTCTGTCCGTCGATCGTCTCGGCGAGCCTCGCGAGGTCCTTCTTCTTCCCTGCGGCCTGCTCCAACGCGAGCTTCAGGAGGTTGTTCTTCGTGACCGTGATCTGCGCACGCCCGGCGAGCTTCTTCCGCATCGCCTGGAACTGGGGCGCCGGGATGCCGTGGATGTTCGCGATCCCGATGACCTGAGCGGCCTCGAAGCGCTTCGCGAGCCTCTCCACAAGGGCCTTCTTCGCGGGTGCAGCGTGGGTCACCGTCATCGCCTCACAGGTACTTCACGGCCGGCCCCATCGTCGTCTTCACGTAGGCCGACTGGATGTTGAATCGTCCGCGCTCGAGCTTGCCCATCACGCGCCGCATCAGGAAATCCAGGTTCTCCG
This sequence comes from Thermoplasmata archaeon, assembly GCA_036555455.1. Taxonomy (GTDB): domain Archaea; phylum Thermoplasmatota; class Thermoplasmata; order RBG-16-68-12; family RBG-16-68-12; genus RBG-16-68-12. The sequence continues at coordinate 5,895 of DATBLI010000085.1, read as the reverse complement.
CGATGTCCTCCGCGGACATGTCCCGCGTCCCAATCGGCGCGTGGAACGTCCGGCGATCCTTCGACCTTACCCGCACGGAATTCCGCATCGCGCGGGTCATGTTCGTGGGGTCGCCCGTGGGCGGGATGGGCCGGGGCATCTTGCCCCGCGGCCCGAGGACGATCCCGAGGCGCTTGCCGATGACCGGCATGAGGGGCGCCTCCGCGATGAAGTAGTCGTACTCGCGCGCGAGGAGATGCGCTTTGCGCTTGTCCGAGGCGTACTCTTCGATCTGCTCGGGAGCAATGACGAGGTCTGCGACGCCCCGCGATTTCATCGCGAGCTCCCCGGACGCGAAGACGCAGATCTTAATCGTCTTCCCGCGGCCCTTCGGGAGGACGACCTCTTCGTCGATGCGGTTCTTGGGAACGGAAAGGTCCACTTCCCGCAGGTTCAGCGCGACCTCGACGGATTCCTTGAACTGCCGCGGCTTCGCGGCCTCCAAGGCCTTTTTCACCGTCTCGATCGAGTGCTTCTCCGCCAAGGGAATGCGCCTCCTGCAGTACGCGCGGGCCGACGGCCCTCCTGCAAGGGGAGGCGACGAAAGAGGCGACCCTTAATAAGGTTTTGCGACACGACCTCGTGGCTTCTCTCCGGGAGTGCGCAACGACCGTCGCGTTGGCCCACCGCGGCCCTCTCGAATGTCGCGCATGGACTTGATCGACCGAGCTTGCCGGATCACGTCTCAGGCCGAGTCATGGGGACACCGATTCGGACTGGAGCTGGGTGCGACGAGCCCATGGGAGCTTGTCCTTCACCAGATAGAGGAGTCCCGCCCAAGCGAGGATGGCCAGCGCCGGGAAGATGACGAGGCCCCCGGCCTGCACCGTCGGATCGGAGCGCAGGACCATCATCACCGCCATCGCGCAGACCGAGGTCCCGAGGGTGACGAAGAATCCGAAGAACAGCAGCACGATGGGATAGGCTCTCTCCGGCCTTGTGATTAGCAGGAAAAGGCCGACGAATCCCAGGGGGATCGTAACCCCAAGGTCCATGAAGCGCACCGCCCAGAATCCGACGGGAGTCGCAGAATAGGACCCGGTGGCGGTGTCGCCTGTCGTGGTGACTTCGGCCAACTCGGAGATCCACATCACGGTGAATACGGCCAAGAGCAGACACATGACGCCAACGTAGACCCGCAAACCTCTGCGACCGAACCGGGGCACATCCTCCGGCGTGAATAGGGGAAGGCTTCCGAGAAGGAGGATGAGGCTCCCGGCGATGAGGAGGATGAAGAGCCCGGCGTACCGTTCCGCGTTCCCAGGGTAGGCGGGGTTGCCCCACTCCTGCCCTACGCCGGCCTCGATCGCGAGGGAGAACAAGGTGATGGGGGTCAGGACCAGGAAGTACTTCGCGGCGTCCTTTCGCGCGAGGAGCATCGCTCCGCCGATCAGGAGGATCGGCGCAATCAGAACGAGATTCACGAAGTCGACCCCCATCGTCTGCGCAACGCCGGACGCAGAGGTCCAGTATCGGATGACCCCGAGCCCCAAGGGGCCGAGCAGGGCCACGATGATCAGGACGACTGCGGAAACGAACGCCGCGGCGACGACCACCCCGCGCGGCAGGAACCCTTCACGCCTTCGATCGCGCTCTGCCGATGAATCCACCACGGATGTCACCGTCCTCGAGTCCGATTCCCGGGAAGCCCCCTGCCCTCTTCCACCTCAGCGACCCCCGGATCCGGTGGCGTGCTGAATCTCCGCCGCGATTCCGCGGGCCCACGTGCGGATCCGCTCGAAATTCCGGAAGTCTCCATAGACAAAGCTACCCGACTTATCGCTCTCGATCAGGCGACGCGTGAACCTCCCGGCATCCTCCGGCATGAACCGGCCGCCGAACGTGACACGCCCCCTCGCACCGATCGCGCGCGCGAGCTCGTCGGCCGCCCCGACCGGTTCCTGCTTCCCGGCATCCGCAGAGGTGTTCGTGGGCCCACTGTCGAAGAGCCACACGGGCCGCCCTCGTAGCTCCCCTGCATGACGCTGCGCGAACCGCAGGGCCTCCTTGCGCCATCGGCCAAAGTAGATTGCGCTCCCAAGGATGACGGCCCCGTAGGGCCGCACATCTGCGACCTCCTTCACGGAGCGCACGTCCGCCTCGAGCCCCAGCTGCTTCAGTTCATCGCCGACTGCCGAGGCGATCCCCGCGGTCGATCCTTTCTTCGTGGCATAGGCAACCAGGATGCGCATCGTGTCCCTCTCCAGCATGCGCACGACCTGGGGCGGGTTCCATGGAACCGCCGTATGTATTCTATCGGCCGCCTGTGTATCGCCCACCCGGTCATTTCGCTGCGACCGATGATGCCGCCTGGGGGCCCATCCCGACAGGTGCCGGGGCAAGACCTATCATCGCCGGCTGCCTTCGTGCGGGGCGATGACTGCCTACCGGGTCGTCCTGTCCGCCTCCGCCGCGGGCCCCATCTCGGACCTCTCCCAGGTCCATCCCGGGCTCCTTGTGGAGGGAACCCCCGTCGAACGCCTTCTCCTCCTCCGGTGCACGGGGGACGCCGCGGCGATCGAGGGTGCCAAGGAAACGCTGCCCTCACACCTGCTCACGCATCACGAGGCGGGGGACCGAGATGTCCTCACCCTCGTTGTCGAGGCGCCTCCGTGGGAGGCGCACATCCTCGAGCGCGCGAAGGCGGCGGACGTCCTCCTACTGCCACCGCTGCGCTGGCACCGAGGACGCGTGCACGTGCGGCTGCTGCTCTTCGACGAGGTCCGCGCGGAGGCCCTCTCGGACATCCTGCCGGGCGCGGACTTGGAGTCGAAGACGATCCTGAAGGGCAACGACGTCGAGCGGGAACTCCTCGCCTCCGGCCTCCTGCTCCCGTCACTCACGCGGCGCCAGGGCCAGGCGGTCCTCGCGGCCTTGGAGGGGGGTTACTACGACGCCCCGAGGAAGGTCACGACCGAGGAGGTCGCACGAGCGATGGGCATCGCCCGCAGCACCTTCGAGGAGCACCTGAAAGCCGCGGAGTCTCAGCTCGTCCGCGCCATGGCCCCGGTGGTCCAGATGCGCCTCCTCGAGTCGGAACAGGGCTCGGAGGCCGCGGGGGCCGAGGCGCTTCGGCTCTACGCGAAGTTCAGCGAGGACCTCGGGCTGTATGTCCAAATGACGGTGCGGGGGGACCGCGTCGCCGGCGTGACCCTCGCCCCGAAACCGCCTCGGGAGCCCCACGGCGAGGAGCATCCGTACCTCGCGCGGATCCTCGAGCACCTCGAGTCGGGACGGGACGACTTGCGGGACATCCCCCTGGACCTCCACGTCACGCCCTTCGAGCGAGAGGTCCTCGAACTCCTCCGAACGGTCCCGCCTGGCGAGGTCGTCACATACGGAGACCTGGCGCGACGCCTGGGCCGGCCTGCCGCATCGAGGGCCGTCGGCCAGGTCTGCGCGAAGAACCCCGCGATCCTCGTGGTCCCGTGCCACCGCGTCGTTCCTGCAGCGGGCGGCGTCGGCAATTACGGCGGAGCCGGAGGCTCGGCGACGAAGCGGAGGCTCCTCGAGAAGGAAGGGGCCCTTCGCAAGATTCGTGTCCGCAAAGAGGCGGGCTGAACGTCCTCCGGCGGTTCCGAGGGCCGGGCGGCCCCCAGACACCGTGGCCCGCCGGAGGCCTATGGAGCTTCCGGCGTCATATGACGGCTCCGAAGGAGCCCGGCGAACGCGGGCCCAAACCCCATGACCTCGGGAGTCCTGCATCTCAACATGATGCTGAGTTCCCTAATCGTATCGTACGCCCGACAGGATCACAACCGCCGCGTTCCCAATGAGCTGAGGGCCTACCTGCGACACGAATGGCACGCCGATCCGTCGTGGATCCCCGTGTGGATTCATTCGACCGAGAAGTCACTCGGGAAGCGCGCTCGTCGCCGCCTCCTTCAAAGAGTGGGAGGAGCGAGGAGACCTCCAGCCGCCGGATCCGCCTCCCCAGAGGCCGCCCGTCGCCGCGCCCGGGGCACGGATGTTCACGCGGAGCAGGCATACCTCGTCGGTCCTGGCGACGCACCGGAGTTCTAGGGCGTCCGAATTATCAGCCTCGGGATGATAAAGATGCCAACCCTTTAGTAGCGGGCCGGGCCATGGCCGGGTGATGCGGGAGGAGGACATCGCAAAGGCCCTGGAGACCCTCGGCCTCACGGGCAAGGAGGCGCGGGCGTATCTTGGCCTCCTGAGGAACGGTGTGTCCACGGCTCAGCAAGTCGCCCAGAACCTCGGCGTTCAGTACCCCGCGGTGTACCGCATCCTGCAATCCCTCCACGGGAAAGGCTGGATCGAGGTCTCCCAGGAGCGACCGAACCGCTATCGCGCCCGAGCCCCTCGCATCGTCGCGGAGGAGGCAAGGCAAAACAAGAGCGATGACCTCATCGCGGCCGCGGAGGTTGCCGGAGCGCTCAAGGAAACCCTCCCCGGGAAGAGCCGCGACACGGACGGGGACCTCTGGATCTACAAGGGCCCCGAGGCGATCGGACGCAAGCTGCGGGAGATCATCCTTGCGTCCTCGAACCCCATTCTCTGCGTGAGCCCCTTTGCCGTGGCCCCAGAGGTGCTCCATCTCATCTGTGACGCTCTCGGCCGATCGAAGCGCGGCGTGCGAGTCGTCCTCAATGAAGGCAACAAGGAGGATCTCGCGAGGATCGGCGCGATCCTCAGTCGGAACATCCGCGTCCAGTTCCGGTTCCCCGCCCGGCCGGCACCGAAGACGCGGCTCGCCCACAGCTACGTCTTCCCGAGCGACCGCGAGGTGTTCATCTTGAACTCCTTCTACCGCGACGACGGCTTCATCGTGGACAAGCTCCAGGGCCTCTGGGTCGGTGATGCGGACTTCGTGCGCATCCAGCTCGAGGCGATGCTCGAGAACCTCGGCGAAGAAGGGACGAAGGTCTCCGCGCTACAGAATCGATAGGCGTGCGGGCACAAGCGCCGGCCGTTGCGAAGAGATGATTCAAATAGCTCGTGCCGTCTCCCCGCGCCGATGGCGCGCAAGGAAGTCCGGATGACACGGGCATCTCGGCGGCGTGCGCGTCGCCGCAGGGGAGCCGGACCGTCCCATCGAATCAAGCGACGCCGCCGGTAGTCGTTCGGTCGAAGCCTCAGCCCGCGAGCTTCGCGTCGTACTTCCCCGCGCGGATCTCCTTCGAAAGCTCTTTCGCGGGCTTGCCCTCCACAGTCACGCCCATCGACGTGCACGTCCCGACGACTTCGAGGACGCGGGACCGCAGGGATCGGCCCTGCATCGCGTCCGACTTCATGCCCGCAATCTTGATCGCCTTGTCTAGGGTCAGATTCCCGACGTTCGTCTTCCCCGCAGCCCCGGAACCCTTCTCGATCCCGAGCTCCTTCGTGATCAGGGCGGACGTCGAGGGCGTGCCGACCTCGATCGTGTACGTCTTCGTCTTCGGGTCGACGAGGAGCGTGACGGGGACCTTCATCCCCTCGAAGGCTTTCGTCTTCTCGTTGATCGCCTTGAGCACCTCAACGATGTTCACGCCGAGGGGGCCCAGGGCGGGTCCGAGGGGCGGTCCCGGCGTTGCCTTGCCGCCGTCGACGAGGGCCTCGATCTTCTCGGGCATGGTTGGAACCTCAGTGGCCCCGCCCGAGAGGACCGCGAGCCATAAACGTTTCGACGGTCCGGAGGTCGGAAGGAAGGGTTATTGCCCGCGGGGGAATCCCGCAGACCGTGCGTGAGATTCCGCCCCGCATGGGTGCGTATGCAGGGTGGGGCGCGGTGGCGGCTTGGATCGCATTCTATCTGGCCGCAGCCCTGTCGACGCCATCCTATACGATGACCGGGAACCGCCTGAGCGATCTCGGGAACCCCGCGGCGCCTGCGGATTGGGCCTTCGACGCCGC
>DATBLI010000084.1:0-74455 GCA_036555455.1 Thermoplasmata archaeon | reverse complement strand
GTCGGGCCGCCGAAGGGCAGGTCTCCCGTCGAGTACGTCCAGACGACGGTGCCGTCCGTCTCGTTCAGGGCGTAGATCTCCCCGCCCCACGCGCTCCCGAAGACCATGCCGTCGGTCGTGGCGAGGGCCACGCGGGCGTTGAAGTCGAGGCCCGTGTCCGCCTGGTCGACGCTCCAGATCGTTTCGCCCGTGGCCTCATCGAGGGCATACATTCGCCCGCCAGCGCTCGTGTAGAAGTCCGCGTAGAGGACGCCGTTGTCCACGGACATCGTCGGCGTGTAGTAGTCCGCCCCGCCGAGAGTGCGGCTCCACAGGACCTCCCCCGTGTAGGGGTCCCTCGCGCGAAGGACGCCGTCGAGGGGCGCGGTGAACAGGATCCCGTCCGCGAAGACGGGGCCGTTCCACCGCTGGACGCGGAATGGACCGTCCGACCAGATCTCATTGAGGGGCGGCTCGAAGTTGCTCGGGGAGATTCCCTGCCGCGGCGGATTGTTGTGGAACGTCGGCCAGTCCGCGCTCGGTGGAGCTGTCGGGGGCTTCAACGGGGTCGTGAACTGGTAGTAGGCGGTCCCGTTGTCGTCCAAGGCGGTGTTCCCGGCCTCGTCCGTCGATTGCACAGAGAAGAAGTACGTCGTGTTCTCGGTGAGGGAAGACAAGGCGACGGAGTGGCCCGTGACCAGCGACGCGCTGGACTTCACGTTCCCAGGGGGCGTGACGGTGTCCCAGTACACCACGGAGTCCGAGGGCTCGTCCGTGTCCCAGACGATCGTCGCGCGGTTGAACCGCAGGTTCGTCGCGCCGACCGCGGAGATGACGGGTGCCGTGTCGTCGACGATCGCGGTCGCGTACACCGGGCCGCTGCCTCCGAGGCCGTCGTCCGCGTCGACGTACTCCCCGGTGACCGTGTCGCCGTCCGAGACTTGGAGCAGGCCGTCCCCCGTGACCGGCGCCGCGCTATCGAGTTGGATGGAACCCGCGAACACGGAGGTCGCGTCGCCCGTCTCCGTGAGGGTGACGACCTCGGGGGTCGTCTCCGTCGTGCTCGTCAGGTTCACGTCGACGGTGTCCGGGGCGTCCGGGTCCACGTTCAGGCCTGTGTCCACGACGCCGATTGCGACCGTGGCGCTCGACTGGTACCGGCCCTTGTCGAAGGAGATCGTGCCCCGCTCCGTTGCGATCCCACCCGTCATCACGAGGGCGAAGGATTGGGGACCCTGGGGCACGTTGACCGCGTTCACGGTGACCGTCCAAAGGCCCGCCTGCACGTCCGAGATCACGAGGACGCCCTCGACGTTGTTCAAGTGGTCCGTTTCCGACGGGTTCGGCTCCGACTCGCCGGGGTTGTATCCCGTGTACCGGTTTCCATAGTACACGGTCCCGTCCGGCGCGGTGACGATGAGATCGAGGTCGTTCACGAGGTTCGGGGTCGTCGCCGGGTTGCCCATGTAGTCGGAATACACGAGGGTGATCTCGACAGGCAGGGAGGTGTCGCCAATCGCAAGGTCGTACGTTACGGAATCGTTCGTGTTCAGGCCCGTCCGGTGGTCGTCGACGACGAGGCCGCGGACGTCTCCTTGGAAGTACAGCCCGTTGTCCAAGAGGACGCGGCCGAAGCCCTGGTTGTCGTTCGGATACCAGTTCTCCCCGTTGTCGTACGCGCCCGAGCCGGTCATCTCGACCGCGCTGTTCACGAGGGTCGCCTTGATGAGCGCCGCGGAGGGTGTGAAGGCATTCGCGGACTCCGGGGTTCCCGTCGGGTACCAGCCGTCCATGTAGTACTGCCGGACGAGCGTCGCCGTGCCGGCGATCGTCGGCGTGGCCATGCTCGTGCCGGTGAGCTGGAAGTATCCCGTGCCATCGCCGCTCGGGTCGAGTCCTTCCGCGGACCACAGGCCCATCGCGGGCGCGGTCACATCCGGCTTGATCCGGCCGTCCGCCATGGGCCCGCGGCTGCTGGAGGGGTACATATTGTCCGCGCCGGGACCGTTCGCCGTTCCGCCGGCCGCGATGACGTTCTTCGAGCCGGCATAGGGGTTCATCGTGGAGGAACCGGAGCCTGCGTTGCCCGCGGCAAAGACGACGAGGAAGTCCTGGTTGTTGAAGATGAAGTCGTCCGTCGCGGCGGAGTCAGCCTCATAGGTGCTGCAGCAGGACCCCCAGCTGTTGGAGTGGATCCAGGAGTCCCGGTCCACGGCCATCTGCCAGAGCTCGGTGATGTTGTCGAAGTACACGTAATAGCCGTCGTTGGAGAGGTCCTGCATCTGGATCTTCGCGTCGAAGGCCTGGCCGTCGTGGGGGCCTACGGTCCCGTTGGAGCCGAGAGGGTCGCCGTCGTAGACATGCCAGATGCCGTCGTCACCCGCGATGGACCCCGACGTGTGGGTCCCATGGTTGATGTCGTTGTCCGTGAGGTCGCAGTTATCGCTGCAGCCCTCATAGTAGTCCGTCACCTTCCGGGCGTCCGGCCCTGGTGTCGTGTTGCCGGGGTCGTAGAACGCAGGATGCATGAAGTCGATCCCCGTGTCCCCGAGGGTCACCGTCTGGTTCGTTCCCCAGATGCCATGGTCGTGGACGGGCGTGGCGTAGTCCACGCCGTCCCAGCTCTGCATAACCCAGCGAGCGATGTCATTGAACACATGGGGTTGGGTTTGGCGGTCGATCCACATGACGCTCGGGAGGCGAGCGAGAATCGGGAGTGAGTTCTTGTCGAGAGTTGCTCGGACCGCGCCGAAAGCGGTCGTGGAGTACAGAATGCCATTGCCACCGAGGTAGGAAACCGCGTTCATGATCTCGGGGATGCGGACCTTCTCCATCGGGAGGATTTCGACGGAGATCTTGGGTGAGGCGCCGCTCGAGCCGAGGACTCCCGTCCCTACGGCGGCAAGAGAGTTGCCGGAGGAAAGGGAGGCTGCGGTGGCGACACCGACTTGCTTCGAGGAGGCCGCAGAGGCCATCGCTCCGGAGCCGTCGAGGGTGATCGTCTTTGCGGGGAGACCATCCCCCGCGATCGTGAGGGCGCTGCCCTCTCCTGCGAGGTCCCCGGACCGCTCGCGGTCAAGGGCCGACTCGACGGCCGCCGCGTAGGCGTCGGAGAGACTCGGGCTCAGCTTGTACGCGGGCTCGAACACGCCCGTCCAGCGCACCGTGGGCAGGGCGTTCGCCCGCTGGATGGTCAGCCCGTCTCCGCGTACGATGAACGCATTGTAGTTGATGTAGTACAGGATCGTGGCACCCGTCGCCGAGAGCGAAGCTTTCATCGCCGGCGTCACGGGTCCGTTGAATTGGACGAGATAGTAGGACGGTTCGTTGAGCGGAATCGACGTGTACTGCAGCGAATCCGGAATCGACGGCGTGTCCCCAAGGGGATCGAACCGGAAGTTGTTCACTTGGATGTACCGCATGTAGTCGGGAACCCCGCGCGGCAATCCGATCGACGGCCGCGATGCTCCGACAATCATTGGAGTCGCCAACACGAGGAACGCGGTCGCGACCATCGTGAAGACGATCACGACGGCGATTGCGCGCTCTCCGATGCGGCGAGACACAGCTTGCACTACCTGGTCGCTTCGAATAGAACTCATGCGCTCCGTCCTCCACGAATGGAAGATACTCTCCTCCGTCCGCTCCTTCGGGGCCATCGGCCCCTCGGGACCACCCACTGCCGCCGGGAACGGTCGTGACCGTGGATAAACCTACCGAACCGCAAGGAGACAGGACGGGTGAGGCCGCGACTCTCGTGCCGTTCGCACGGAACGGGGCAATGGGCGGGCCACGTCACGCGGAACCGCGCACGAACGGCGTCGGCCAAGGCGTTGCGCGGAGGTCCCAGCCACCATGATCGACGAACAACGCGCTGTCGGGCCGCACCGCGGCGACGCGCAGGAGGGCGAGCGCGATCACCCACCCCGTCGTCGGGGACCATGTGCCGCTCGTCACGAAGCCGACGTCCAGGCCTTCCGCCCGCACGACGTCGCCACGGGACGGGGGCACATCGCCATCGATTCTCAGTCCGAGGAGCTTCCGATTCATGTGCCCGATGTACGTTCCGCGAGCGACAACTTCCTGCCCGAGGTAGCATCCCTTCGTGAAGCTGATCGCGCCCATGGGGGCGACCTCCAGCGCCAAGGTCTCCTCGGTCATGTCGAACCCGTACCGCGGGACGGCCGCCTCGATCCGCAGGACCTCGAAAGCCTCTCGCCCGAGGGGAGGAACTCCCAACCCGTCGAGGGCCGACCACACGTCCCGGAGGTCGGCGCCCGGCGCCCAGATCGCGTAGCCTTGGACCCCCAGTGTCCGGATCCGACCGATGTATCCGGTCCGGTGCCGGTCGACCTGGAACGCAGCACAGGCATCTAGGGAAAGTCCCTCCGCGTCGAGGCCCAGGACGGAGGAGACGACCTCGGCTGCCCTCGGCCCATGGACCTCGAGATGGCCACTGGCACCGAGATCCTCGAATACGACGTCATCGCTGACGAGCATCCGGTGGAAGTGGGCGAGGAGGGAGTCCTTCTGCGACGCCTCAATCTCGAGGACGAAGGAGTCTTCGAAGGCGAAGAGGCGCAGGTCACCGAGGACGCGGCTCTTCTCGTTGAGGACCAAGGCATACGCGGACGTCCCGGGAGCCAGGACCTTGACGTCGGCGGTCACGAGGCCATCGAGGAACGACACGCGGTCCTCCCCGGTCACGCGGAACTTCGCGCGGTCGCCGAAGTCGATCATTCCCGCTCGGCGGCGGACGGCGCCGACCTCCGCCTCGAGGGAGCCGTAGCCCGAAGGGACCTCCCATCCCGCCTCCGAGCGGAAGACCGCGCCGCGGGTCTCGTGGTAGGGACGGAGGAGGAGGTCAGCCATGATCCCATCGCAGGCATGCGCCCGCGAGGCTTGACCTTTGCGCGGGGACCCTCACGCGCCGGCGAGGGCACGCCCAATGCGGAAAGTTTCTTATTCGGCCGGTCCATCGTGCGGCCGGATGGCGCCGGAACTCCGGGAGGGACAAGTGTCCGTCTTCGCGAAGCGGATCATGCGGAAGCCACGGACCCTTCACTGCCCCTTCTGTGACGGCAAAGTCGTCTTCACGCGGAACGAAGAACACCTCGACGAGAAGAACTGCCCCCACTGCGGGATGAAGGTGAGCCGGCGGGAGTGGCCTGCGCCGGAGAAGCTGTATGATCCCACGCCGATCCTGCGCTCCAAGCCCGGCGAGCCGGAGAAGAAGGACGAGAAGACCTAGGGCGGCTACTCGGAGCCGAAGACGGCACCGCACGCTAGGCAATCGTGCCAGTTCGGCCCGACGGCCGCACCGCACTCCCCGCACTCGCCGCCGACCGCGGTCTCGTGGGCCTTCACGACGACGAGCTCCGTCGCCGCGAGCTTCTCCCACTTCGGCTCGCGCACGAGCATGAACGCGAACTCGTCGGACCATGTCTCGAGCTCGATGAACACGAGCTTCCGAGACGTGAGGAACTCGTTGATGCCCTTGAGCAAGTCCCTCGCGTCCTTGAAGCGGACGACCTTCTCCTGCCCATCGAACCGGATCCGCGCCTTCCGGAGGCTCAGCTCCTGGTCGAGCCAATTCACGTCCGTCATCTTCACGGCGAGCTTGAAGGAGCTGAGACGGAGATTCACGTCCTTGAGGAACGCCTCGGGATCGAAATCGGACAGGGCGTGGAACCCGAGCCAGTCCGCGAGGAGCTTCGTCGTCGCGCGGTAGGGGGTCGCTCGGAACGCCTTCGCAAAGGCCGCGGCGCCGCCGGGATAGGCGTCGACCCGTTTCGTGAAGACACCCATCGTTGCAGGAATCGTGAGGCCGAGCTCCACGAGAGCCGCATGGGCCTCATGAATCACACCTTCAACGACCTCGGGGCTCGGGGCCTCTTCAGCGGCCGCCGCGGGCTTCGGCGCCGCCTCGACGACCTCCGCTTTTTCCGCGGCCTTCGGGCCTTCTCCGGCTTTGACCTTCTTCTCCGGAGCCTCCGCCTTCGGCGCGGGCTCCTTCGCTCCGCCCTTCTCTCTCGGTTGCTCCTTTTTCCAGAACTTGAAGGGCATCGGCCGTGCGTACTCGGAAGGATGATAATAAGAGTTTGGTCATGTTCGCACGGTCGAGAGCGTCGGACCGCTCGTGCTAAGTAGTTGGGCCGCTTCGGGATGCCGAGAGCGCTCCCCATGGCTGGCGTTCCAAGGGTGCTGGCTTCCCGTCGTCTGCGGGAGACCTGGCCACCGATCTCCGAGGACGACGTCGAGCTGCCGAGCGGGCACCGCAAGCAGTGGGTGCGACTCCAGTTCGGGGATTCCGCGGCGATCCTTCCCTTGACAAAGGACCGGGAAGTCGTGCTCACGCGGGAGTACCGCCACGGACTCGGCCGTGTGGCCATCGCCCTGCCCGGCGGCATCTGCGAGAATGGAGAGACGCCCGAGGCCTGCGCGCATCGTGAACTCATGGAAGAGACGGGGCTGAAGGCGGGCCGGCTCCTCCACCTGTACTCCGGGAACAGCCTCACGAGCTACCTCGAAGGCACCCTGCACATCTTCTTCGCGGGGGACTGCGCGTGGACGGGCCAGGCCCCCGATCCCGACGAGGTCCAAGCCCTCGAGAAGCTGACGCCCACCCGGGCCCTCGACCTCGCACGCCGGGGGGAGTTCGAGTCCACGATCGTGGCCCTCGCGATCCTCCTCGCGGATGCGCGCGGCTGGCTCATCTCCTAGGCGGTCCCTTCGCAAGGGTTATGTCATCCATCCCGTTCCGCGGCGCGTGGGCGAGGATCCCGAGCGCATCCGTTCTCGCGTCCGGCGCTACTACGCGTTCCAAGTGCTCGTCGCGTTCCAGCTCTGGAGCCCCTTCTGGACCCTATGGCTCTTCGCCCACGCGGACTACTTCCAGGCCACCCTCGTCGACGTCGCGTTCTGGATCGTGAGCCTCCTCGTCGCGATCCCCGCGGGGGCGATCGCGGATCGGTACGGCCGCAAGCGGGCCATGGTCCTCGGCGTCGTGATCTGGGTCTTGGGCATCGTCCTCTTTGGCCTCGCGACGACCGTCGTCGGCTTCGCGATTGCGAACGGGGTCTGGGCGTTCGGGGCGGGCTTCCTCTGGGGAGCCGGGTCCGCGTACCTCTACGACACCCTCCTCGAGGTACGCCTCGAGGCTCGCTACCCCGCACTGAGCGGCCGGGTCGAGATGTACGCCTTCCTCGGCACCGCCCTCGCGTCCGTGATGGGCGGCGCCGTCGTCGCGACATCGGGCCGCTTCGACCTGCCCCTCATCCTGTACGGGCTCGTCGGCGTAGGGGCCCTCGGTCTCGCCCTGACCTTCCAGGAACCCACGGTCCCGCGGGAACCCGCGTCGAACCTTGTCGCCCAGATCCGCGGCGGGCTTCGGACGACCGCTGGGAACCGCCAGATCGTCCTCATCATCATGTTCCAGGTGCTCGTCGGGCTCGTGACGTATGTCATGGCGTTTTTCCGGCCCCGGTTCATCGACGACGTCGTCGAAGGGAACTACCTCCTCATGGGCGCCGTCTACGCGGGCTTCTTCTGCGTCGCTGCGTTCGCCGGCCTGACGGTCGGCCGCCTCCTGGATCGCTTCGGGGAAAGCGGCGCCCTTGTCCTCGTCTTCCTCCTCGTGTTCCCGCCCTTCGTCCTCGTCTTCGCGGTGAGCGAAGGTTTCTTCGCGCCCGTCCTCGCCCTCGTCTTGGGTGTGCTCACCCAGGCCTGCTTCTACTTCGTGTGGGGCGTCGAGGGACCCGTGGTGACGACGATTGTCAATCGCCGCGTGGCCTCCGGGGACCGCGCGACGGTCCTCGCGATCTCCTCTTTCTTCAGCACGCTCGTGATTGCGATCGGAGAACCGGTGATCGGACTCGTGGCGACGGACTACGACATCGGCGTGGGCCTGGCGGGCCTCGCCCTGGCCGCCTCGCTGCCGACCGCGTACGTCCTCGTCGCATACCGCCGAAGCGTGACGCGTCCTGCGGCCCCCGTGGCCGGTCCGGTGCTTGCGCGAGGACGCTGAGAAACCCCGAAGAGCGGCACGCTCTCTCCGTGGCACGAATCAGGTGCGACAACCGCCTCGAAGCCTTCAGCCGCTGTTTGGACCGTTGCCCTTTGGAGGGCGCGGCCACAAACGAGAACTCGCCCGTCCCCACTTCTGAAGGGAGAGACGCTCCCCAACCCTCCGAGGCCGAATTCAAAGCGATCCGAGAGGAGATCACGAGGCGAGTGCTCGACTCAGTCAATCGACGTCCCGCGGTCTTAGGTACGGAATCCGCCGCAGTTGGCTCGAGGATGCGTGGGGCAGGATTTGAACCTGCGAACCCCTTCGGGACAGCGACCTCAACGCTGCGCCTTTGACCAAGCTGGGCCACCCACGCACAGCACGCTTCCATCGCGGGCTTCGATATTAATCTTCTGGGCGAGGCCTCTGGTTCGAGAGGTGCGCAGAGGATCTGGCGGCGATGCGCAGGAACAGGAATCCTACGAGCAAGTACGCAATGGTTATGCCCTGTCTCGGTGTCAGGGACGCCGCGGGAGGATGTTCTCGTGGCCGCCAGAAGCACGAAGAGAGTGAAGGCTCGAAGGTCCCAGGCGAGGTTCGTGAAGGTCGTGAACCCGTCCACGGGCCGAGTGTTCGAGAAGTTCCCCATCTCGACGAAGGAACAGGTCGAGGCGAAGGTCGAGAGGGCTCGGGAGGCCTACCGGTCCTGGTCCCGGCTCGACCCAGGGGCGCGGGCCGTGTTCCTCCAGCGGTTCGCCGAAATCCTGCGGAAGCGGAAGGAGGACTACGGCCGAACGATGACGATGGAAATGGGGAAGATCATTCGGGAGTCCCTCGCCGAAGTCGACAAGTGCGCGTGGGGCGCGGAGTATTTCGCCCAGAACGCGAAGCGGTTCCTCGAGCCCGAAATCGTCGAGACGGACGCCCAGCGGTCCTACGTGGCGTTCCACCCCCGGGGCGTCCTCGGTTCGATCATGCCCTGGAACTTCCCGATGTGGCAGATCGTCCGATTCGCGATCCCCGCCCTCGCCGCGGGGAACACGGCGGTCGTGAAGCCCGCGAGCGCGTCCCCGAAGACCGGGCTCCACGTCGAGGAGGCGTTCCGCGAGGCCGGGCTCCCCGAAAGCGTCTTCCAGATCGTTGTGGGCGACCACACGACCGGGACGGCCCTGATCCGCTCCAAGGTCGACTTCGTGAGCCTCACCGGCTCCGTGGCCACGGGCGTAAGGATTGCGCGGGAGGCCGCGAAGGACCTGAAGAAAACGGTCCTCGAGCTCGGCGGCTCCGATCCGTTCGTCGTGTGCGAGGACGCGGACCTGGATCAAGCCGCAAAGGGAGCAATGACCGGTCGGTTCGTCAACTGCGGTCAGTCGTGCATCGCCGCGAAGCGTTTCATCGTCGCGGACGCCGTCGCGGACGAATTCCTCGCGAAGCTCGAAGAGAACATGCGGCGGCTCAGGATCGGCGATCCCCTCGATCCGGCGACGGACATCGGTCCCCTCTACGCGCGATCCCAGCGAGATGAAATCGAGGCTCAGGTGAAGGACGCGCTCGCGAAGGGCGCGCAGCTCCGCCTCGGAGGGAGGCGAGTGAAGAGGCCGGGATGGTTCTTCGAGCCGACCCTCCTCAGCGACGTCACGCCGAAAATGCGAGTCCTTCGGCAGGAGACGTTCGGGCCTGTGCTGCCGGTCTTTCGGGTGCCGAACGTGGACGAGGCAATCCGCGTGGCCAACGACACGGAATTCGGCCTTGGCGCGAGCATCTGGACGCGGAGCCTCACCCTGGCCGATGACATCGCGAAGCGGATCGACAGCGGCCTCGTGTTCATCAACAACGCCGTGAAGTCGGACCCCCGGCTGCCCTTCGGGGGGACCAAGCACAGCGGCTTGGGACGTGAGCTGAGTCGCTACGGCCTCCTCGAAATGGTGAACATCAAGACCGTGGAGATCTTCCCACCGGCGAGCGCACTCCCTTCGGCGCAACATGTCGAGTGAAGAGCGGGCTCGGACCCCGGTCATCGTCGCTCACCGCGGGGCGTCGGCCTACGAGCCCGAGAATACGCTGCGCGCGATCCGTCGGGCGATTGACATGGGAGCTCCCGCAGTCGAGGTCGATGTCCGGATGACCAAGGACGACGAGCTCATCGTCATGCATGACGAGACCGTAGATCGCACCACGAACGGAGGAGGCCGAGTCAGGGACCTCACATCGTCGGAAATCCGGGGGCTCGACGCAGGGCGAGGCGCGCAGGTCCCCACCCTTGCGGAGGTCTGCGACGCGGTCGATGGCCAAGCGGACCTCGTCGTCGAGCTGAAAGTCCGTGGGCTTGCGCGCGCGGCCGTGTGCCTCCTGCATTCGCACCTCGACCGCTCCTCCGCGATGGCCGTTTCCTTCATCGCGTCCGAACTGGAGGCAGTTCGCGAGGCGGATTCCGCCCTTCGCTGTGGCATTCTGTTCCATGGAGCTGCATCGGACGCGATTGAAAGCGCAAGGTCGGCAGGCGCCGTCGTCGCGGGCTTCCATCAAGACGCCGTGAGCGCGGGCTTGGTCGACCAAGCTCATAACGCCGGGCTTGGACTCCTGACCTGGGCCGTGAACCGCGCGGATCGCACGAGAGAGCTCGCCAGATTCCACGTCGACTATCTTGTTACAGATGCACCCGACGCGGTCGCACGGGCTCTGGGATTGTGAATCACGGATTCGTCCTCGACGATCCGATACCTTGTACTCCGGGCGCGCCCGCAAGCTTGATTATCTCGAGGACAGTCCCCCGGGTCATGGTCAGCTACCTCGCGGCCGCCGAGTTCCTCCATGTACTCTTCGGCGTGATGTGGGTGGGCACGGCGATCTACGCGGAGGCCGTCTTGTTCCCGCAGATGCACCGGGCGAAGACCGTCGGAGACCTCCGTGTCTGGTTGGGGATTCAGCGGCGGACAGGACAGTTCCAGAGCGTGAGCTCCCTGCTTACCCTCGCCTCCGGCTTGGCCTACATGTTCCTCGATTTCGGCGCAGACCTTGTTGCGATCTGGGCCGACCCCAGCGGCATGCTCGTCCTGATCTCCCTCATCCTGGTCCTCCTCGCCGCTGCGATCTCGTTCGGTTGGGTGATTCCGACGAGCGTCCGCCTGGGGAAATCACCACTTCCCGCGGCGCCTGGCGCACCCATCCCGGCCCAGTCCACTGCCCTTCTCGCTCGGATCCAGGTCGGGGTGCGTGTGATCGCGGCCATCATCGTGGTCGTGCTGTTCCTCATGGTGGTCGCTGGGCAGGGAGGCTTCTAAGCCCCCGTTCCCGAGAGAGCCGAGAACCATCGAAGGAACGCTGAGGGGGATGAGCAGACTACCCAATCATCGAATCCACGGGGTGGGTGCCCTACCGACGATTCGGACGCCCCAGTCGGGATTCGACCAGCAGGGAGCCAATCAAGGTCAATGGATACTCGCCGCCTTCCCGTCGGCGTCGGAGCAGAACGATCGCAATCGCCGTCGCGGCGATGGCGCCCGAGGCAAGGAGACCGAGTGCGGAAGGGGTTCCTGAGATGCTTGGCTGGGGCTCGACGTGCACGGCCACGTTGACGGAGACCGTCGCCGAGTTCCCCGTTGCAAAGCTTAAGAGAGCGAGCGACCTTCGCGATCGTTGGTGACGCCATGGACAAGGCGAAAGTAATCTCGACGATGAACGAGGCCCTCGCTTTGGAACTCACGTCGGCGCTCAAGTACCTGGCCTGGTCTTTCCAAGTATTCGGACCGGCACGCAAGCCAATCGTTGAACACTTCTTGGAAGAGGCGAAAGAGTCGTTTGACCACGCGACGATGCTTGGGGAGAAGGTCGTGGCCCTGGGCGGCAAGCCAAACGTGAGGGCCGATGCAGCGAAGCCGGCGGAAGGGATGACCGTGGACGACATGCTCAAGCTCGCCGTCGAGAACGAGAAAGCCGCCCTCGACATCTACGCGCGGCTCCTCGACATGGTCCAGGACGAGACCCACCTCCGCGTGCTCTTCGAGAACCAGATCGAGACGGAGCAGGAGCATCTCGAGGAAGTCTCGAAGATGCTTCGCCGATAGTCTGTGCGCGTGGCGCTGGCGGGGGCCCCGCCGTCAGGCTCGCCATCGGCGAGACGCTCGTGTCTTCTGGCTTCGCGGCCTCACCCGGTCGCCCCCGAGCGGCCGGAAGGGCTATGCTAGGACGGGACGATTAGGCGTTCGGATTCGGGGTGAAACGGGCTCCTTGAATCCGCTCGGCGGGCCAACGATGGACCCAATCAGAGATGATGTCGACGCTGATGTCGGGACAACAACTCCCGAGCAATGGCGCGAGCTGATCCTGAAGACGCGCCTCGACATTCGGTGGCACAGAGATCAGCGCGGCCATGACCGATGCTGGCTTGACGATGTGAGAGTCTACTCGAATTTGCCTGAGTACGTGAATCCCTACGAACGTCGTCTTCCCTCGAGGAGGGAATTCCTCGGCCTGTGCGAAAGCTTCTACGAAAGGCGGCAGAGTCCGACCGTGAGCGGCAAGCCTGATGCAGGCACGAGTGGCGACGAGGATGCCGACCTGGAGTCTGCGTCCCCCGACTGGTTGAGAGGGGAGCTTCTGAGGCTCAGAGCCGGCATACGGGTGCACGAGGCGAAGGGGAGGACGAAGGCCTGGGAGGACGACCAAAGGCTGTACAGCCTGTTGCCGGACAGGGCCAAAGCCACGACGACTCTCCCTCCGAGGGCCGAGTTTCTAGACGGATGCAGGGACTTCTACGCCTCGAGGGGCGACCCGCCCAAGCTGCATGAGTGGTAGCGTACCCCCGGTGGCCCTCTTCCTGGTTCTCCCGACCAGGCTCCAGGACGACCGACCACGGGCTTCGGCGCATGGGGAGGGACCCTCTCCCGAAAACGCGCAGCCATGTGCTCCGAAGGTTCAACGTTCCAGGGCTGCCAGGGTGTCGTTTCCAGGAATCCGACAGGCAGTGAACTTGTCCACCATCAGACAAGTGGTTCGCCGTCGACCGGATTCGAACCGATTCTGGTTCGTGTTTGGCCCGCGTCCCGAAACCTCTCGTAACACGTGAAACGGCACACCAAGACTCGCCGAATTTGGCAGGCTAGCCGGGACGGCGGGAAAGCACCTCTTCAAGCAGCCCTTTGGTACCTTGAAGGGAATCCGCGTCTCCATTCCAGGGACTCAGTGGGGCGAGATTTCGATCTTCGAATTCCGCGAGCGCCTTCTTCGCGTGCGCAACGTAGTCCTCGCTCACCCGAGCGGTGGCGGCGATGGCCAACACACACGAACGGCCCCTCACGAGACGAAGGCTGAGATTGGCCATTTCCATCTCGTCGAGAGTTCCACCTTTCCCCCCGAAGGAGTCCTTGACGAAGGCCTGCACCGCCATGAGCATCCCTGCGAAGACGTCCCGGTCTTTCGACAAGATCGGAGAGAGCGAGTCGTGGGAAATGAGAAGACCTGTCTGGGTCATCAGGAAGATCTCCTCCACCCGGGGCCCGGTCGGCCGGGTGAAACCAAGCTCTTCCTCGAGGCGTCTCGCCGCGAGCGCCATCCGGAACTTGACTAAGCCCATGTTGGCGTCGGGTCGGACAACCGCGATGAAACTCGCTTGGCCGCCGCCGAGGTCGTAGATCAGGACCTTGGCGTCCTCCCCCTCAAACATGATGGTCCGCAGCCCCCTTAGCCCGATGTAGCCGAAAACTTTCTGGGCCGATTCGACCGCAAGCGTGCTCGTTCCTGTCATCGCGGTGAGATCGAAGGGCTCTCGGAACCCGCTGACGACGGGCAAGCCCTCTCGGTCTGCAACCGCCGAGCCTCGCACGCCGTCTACCTCGCCTTCGAACGTTCTCAGAATTCCAATCAGCTTCCGCTCCAAGACCGACGGATTCGAAGACATGGCGCCCGGGTCAGCCATACCCTATGCCAGCTCCGACAGGATCTTTTCAATCTCCCCGGCTGCCTGCGCGAGTCCGTGAAGTGCGAGACCAAGATTCACGTTCTTCTCGTACAATCCGATGACAACAGCGTCGGGCCCCGCGCCCAGCACGATGATCTTTCCCTCCGAGCATTCGGCCACGAGCCGGTCAAGTTTGCCCTGACCGAGCTCCTTTGATATGGAAGACGCACTGCCATAGGCGGCCGCCGCCATGGCCGCTGCAAGACGGGGATCATGCTCGGGTTCGACTCGGTGCACGATGACCAGTCCGTCGTGGCGCGTAACCGCGATGGAGCGACAGCCGCTGGTGCGACGGGTGAGTTCCAAAGTGTGTTCCAGTCGTTCCTGAATCCCGGCAACGGCCGGCGCGGACACGTTACCATCCCCGAGGGTTCCCCGCCGGGGGTTCTATGCGAACATCCGATGGATGCTGAATACGCACGCTGCATCCCCCCTGGCTTCGCAAGCGGTCTCATCGCACATGAGATCCGGCTCTCCGGACAATCGAATCGCGATGCCACAGACGAGGCCCCGTAGGAAGTGACAAACCGGCCTTTCTGCGGGGCCCTCGTGGAGCCCGTGTTCGAAGCTGCGTTCTACTTGAACGATTGCCCGAAAGGGTTCCCGGTCAATCCTGAACTCCCGCGTTGTGCACAGACCGGCGTAGCTGAGGTGCTCTTGCAGGGCCTCGAGGAATTGCTGTTCGTCCTTGGGGTTCCAGTGCTCATGAATGAAGTCGAAGGTGTTCAACCCAGCTTCGCTCCCTGCGCGGTACAAGACCGCCGAGGATCCGGGTCCGAGAATCTTGTAGAGGGACTTCCACATCTGCTGGCTTTGGCTCTTGCGCAACGCATCGGCGCGTTCCCGGCGGGTGCGCTCAATCGCATAGCGCGTGGCCCTCACCAGCAGCCTTCCGTCGATCTGTCCCTTAACCAGATAGTCTTGGGCGCCGCTCCGGAGCGCCTGGATCGCGATTGTCTCGTCGTCGAGGCCGGTGAGGACCACGATTGTGACGCCCGGCTGCTCCTTCCGCGCGCGCAGGAGCGTATCGAGCCCCTGACTGTCGGGCAAGCCGAGATCCAATAGGACGACGTCGAACCGTTCCGTGCGCAGCCTGCTCAGGGCTTCCTCGAGGCGGTCGACGTTGGACAGTTGATACAGCACGTTGCCAGCCTCTCTCACTGCCTCTCGGACCAACCGAGCGTCTCCGGGATTGTCCTCCACGAGCAAGATCCTGATTTGTTGACCTGCCATGTTGATCATCACCTCGGAGGCAGCTTCACGATAGTGAGCCAGAAGTCCTCCACCGATTTCACGACGCCAATGAAGTGCTCGAAGTCCACGGGCTTCGTGATGTACGCATTCGCATGGAGCTCATAACTGTGGAGGATGTCCTGGTCCGCTTCGGAGGTAGTCAGGATGACCACGGGGATGCGCTTCAGATCGGGGTCCTGCTTAGCCTCCGCGAGCACCTCGCGGCCGTCTTTCTTCGGCAGGTTCAGGTCGAGCAGGATCAAGTGGGGGCGGGGAGCATTCGTGAACTTCCCTTCCCTCCGGAGGAAGGCCATCGCTTCGACGCCGTCGCCAACCACACTGAGCCGGTTACTCACCTTGCCGTCCTTGAGGGCTTCCATCGTCAACCGGACGTCTCCAGGGTTGTCTTCCACCAGCAGGATCTCAATGGGCTCGTAGCCGGGCTTCTCCAGCACTTCATCAGACCTCCTTCGCGGGAATCGTGAAGTAGAAGGTGGAACCCTGACCCGGCTCCGATTCAACCCATACGCGGCCGAGGTGGCGTTCCACAACTTTCTTGACGATCGCCAGCCCGATCCCTGTGCCTGGATACTCGTTACGGGCATGCAATCGCTGGAACATCGTGAAGAGGCGATGGAAATACCTCGGATCGATTCCGATGCCATTGTCGCGGACAGAGAGAATCCACTCGTCCCCCTTCTGCTGCGCCGCAACATGGACCCGGGGCGGGCTCTCCCGACGAAACTTGATCGCGTTTCCAATCAGGTTCTGGAACACCAGGACGAGCTGTGAGCCGTCGGCCATCACGATGGGCATGGCATTGTGGGTGATCTCCGCGCCACTTTCTCGAATCGCTACCTGAAGGTTCGAGAGAGCTTCGTCGAGGACGACCTGCAGGCTCGTCGGGGCGGACTCCCTTCCGCGAGTCCCAACGCGGGAGTAAACGAGGAGATCGTTGATCAGCGCCCGCATGCGGTTCGCGCCGTCCACCGCATAGGAGATGAACTCGTCCGCCTCGGCGTCCAGCTTACCCTTGTATCGCTTGGCAATAAGCTCTGTGTAGCTCGCGACCATGCGCAGCGGCTCCTGAAGATCGTGGGAGGCCACATAGGCAAACTGCTCCAGCTCGGAGTTCGAGCGAGCCAGTTCTTTCGCCTGCCGCGCGATTTGTTCTTCCGCTCTCTTGCGTTCCGTGATGTCGCGGGCAATCGTGGAGACACCGGCAATCCTCCCCGAGGCATCCCTTATCGGAGACATGCTAACGGATACGTGGATGGGGGTTCGGTCTTTCCTCAGACGGATCGTCTCGGAGTGCGGGACGGCTTCCCCCGCCTTGACTCTCTGCAGAAGCTGAGGAATCTCGTCGATGCGATCCTTCGGGGCCAGCATCGACACGTTCTTCCCGATCGCCTCCTCTGAAGTGTAGCCGTACATCCGTTCCGCACCACGGTTCCACGTGACGATGATCCCGTCCAGGGTCTTGCTGAAGATTGCATCCTCCGAGGACTCGACGATTGCGCTCAGACGGGATCGAATTTCCTCCGCCTGCTTGTGGTCAGTGATGTCGCGGGCGTCCGCGAAGATCAGCTCTTCCTCCATAAGCGGATAGGAGTTCCACGAGATCCACCTATAGGATCCGTCCTTGCAACGATAACGGTTCTCGAAGGTGATGACGGTCTTGCCTTCCGCCAAGCCTCCGGCCGCGTCAATCGTCGGCTTGCGATCCTCAGGATGGACGAAGTCCAGATAGGGCTTCGACATGAGCTCTTCGTTCGTCCATCCGAGTACCCTCTCCCACGCGGGATTCAGCTGCCTGAAATAGCCGTCGAAGTCGGCTATGCACAACATATCCAGGGAATGGTTGAACAGGAGGTTCCGGTCCCGCTCCGCCCGCTCGCGCCGCTCTTCGAGTACGCTAAGCGACCGAGCGTTCCAGAAGACGGCTCCGGAGGCCACCACCATAAGCGCAAGGGCGACCAAGGTGGTAGTCGTTGCCGACCCATATAGCCCCAGGCCCTCCCCCGCGAGCGCAAGCCATCCAGTGAGTAGAATACCAGCGAGAAAAACCGGCAGTAGGCGGCGCGCCATGTAGCCCCCTTCCCTGTTGCCGAGGAAGATCGCCGCCAGGCCTTCGTTTGGGTAGGCCACTACAATCCCGAGCTCGAGTACGATGAACGTTGCGGAAGTGTGGACCGCCATGGGCGTGTATGCGCCGATTCCTGTGAGACCCAGAGCCCCGTAGGCGTAGCCGATCAACGCCTGTGCCGCAAGGAGGATCGCTGGAATGTTCAGGATTTCGGACGAGGACAGGCCGAGCCGCGTCCTTCGGCCGGGAAAGAGCAACGCGAGACCCAGCAGACTGAAGCTCAGGGCTGTGGCGGGTGCCATCCTACCGGGATCGACGGTCGCGAAGGTCCCGGGAGGCTCCCGAAAGAGCATCTGGTCGATTCCGAGATTCAGCCCGAAGAGGTATTCGGTCAGATTCAGCATCCCGAGGAGGGCGACGAGGACGGGGAAGACCCGGGCGAGCGTGCGCGTCCATCGGTTCGTTCGAACCGCCTTCAGGAACAGCAAGGAGAAGCCGGCGAGGACGAACGCGAGGGCCGTGTTGGCCTTCATGCTCGGCGAGCCGGGGACCAGAGCGACGCCCTCCAGCACAGGTAGATTGAGAGCCCAGCCGAGGAGCACCGCAGAGCCGACGAGGACAGCAATCGCACTCGTCCAGAGAGGGAATCTCGCAACCCAACGCTCGAAGCGATTGCTGACTGCCGCTTCCATCGATGTGCGGCCCGGAGGACACGGCGCTCCTACTTAGGGGGAGTTGCGCCATTATCGAAACCGATACCACATATCACGCTTCGTTCCCGGCCTTGACGGGCGCCGCGGCGAAGATGAGTGACATGACGGAGGAAATCGTCATGGATTCTTCCCTATGGACTACGTGAGCGAAAACTGAGAACTCTGTCAGCCAATCATCCGGCAAATGCCCGTCATTCCATCCGACAATCCTTGAAATGCGTCAGACGCACTCAGTAGATACCACTTCTCTTGTTGTAGGTTCTGCAGGGATCCGCCAGGTTGCTTCGACATCGATTCATCTCGATTGTGTTACGTTGAAAGTACACAAAGAAGCAAGCACAGTTCTGTACATTCACGATTCGATGCTCGGGAAGTACGCTGAGGGGGAGATTCGAACTCCCGAGGGCCTTGCGACCCACCAGATCTCAAGTCTGGCGCGTTAGACCGGGCTTCGCTACCTCAGCAAACGCGCCATCGAATCCGGACAGAAATACCTTCTCCCGCGGTCATCCATCGCGGAGTCCGTCCGCATCAAGCTCGAGGGCGAAAGCCGGCTGGACGAGCGTATACGCCTCGAGGATCCGCGGATGGACCTCGCCGAATCGCCCGTGCTCGGTTCCTCCCACGACGACAGCGGCCGCACGACCGGGGATGAAGTTCCCGTCCTCGACGGGCTCGATCTCGCCGGTCATGCTCAGGTCCCGGAGGAGGCTGAGGGCGAGGGACTTCGCCTCCGTGAAGGAGGCTCTCGGGTGCATCGCGACCACGGCCATTCGACGGCGGTTCCGGGTCTCGAGGACCACATCCCCAACTTCGAAGATTCGCTGCGGGAGCTCCCGGTGCTTGTTGAGCCTCAGGAGGTTCAAGAGGCCTGGGAGCAAGGAGGAACGAAGGGTCGTCAGGTCCTCCGTCACCGGATTCCGAACGACGACACGATCCGGAGTGGCGAGGGGCTCCGCGGCAGAGGCCATCGCGTAGGACATCGTCTCCTGATAGCCGTAACCGATGAGGAGGACACGCAGCGTGTCGGCGAAGTCATTGAGCCGGAGCGGGGTCCCAATCGTCTGCTGCCGGGGAAGCTCCCGCGGATATCGATCGTAGCCGTAGGCGATGGCAAGGTCCTCCGCGACATCGACCTCATGGAGGATGTCGAGCCGGTAGGAGGGTACGAGGACGTCGATCCGATCGCCCGAGGCGTTCGCGTCGTATCGCATTCGCCGGAGCAACTCCACAGCCCTCTCGACGGGAATGTCGATGCCGAGGAGCTCCTTCGCGCGACGGAGATCGATGGACACACGCTTCGGCTCCAGGTCGGGGGTGTCCAGCGTGCGGTCCGGATACTGCGTCCGGACGGTCTGAATCCGTCCGCCGCGCTCCGCGAGAGAAGCGCACAGGATTGTGAGGGCGCCGCTCACGGCCTCGAAGTCCGTGCCCGTGACGTCGATGAACAGGTTCCGCGTATCCGGCGTCAGCTGGGTCACGATGCCGTTGATCACGGGAGGGAAACTCAGGACCGTTCCGCGGGCGTCGAGGATGATGGGGAACAGGGGCTTCGTCGACACGAGAGGACCGTATTCCCTGCCCTTCTCGTGCTTCGTGATCACATCCAGGAGGTCCATCTCCTCCGCGGCGCCGAGGGGGGTGAACCGAACCGCGTGGGGCGGAACGGCCTTGTACGTGAACGGCGGCGTGACCTTCTCCATGTCATGGATGCCGATGGCAACCTTGCGTCGTCGCCGGCCCACAGTCGTGTGGAGCTTCTCCTGGAGGTCCACGACGGATCGAAGGAGACGGTCGTCAAGTTCGACGCCGCGGACCACGCCGCCGACCGCGTAGGGGCGAACGTCGGCGACGCTCGCGTCGACGCGGAACTCGATCCCCGAAGGTGCCGCGGCGAGCCTTGGAAGGCCAGTCTCGATGCCGAGGTAACCGCGGAGGCCTCGGGCAATCCCCTCGACAGAATACAGATCCGGTCGGTTCGGGAAGATGTCGAACGTCATGACGTCGCCTTGAACGCCCTCGGGGCCAGCGCCCATGAACGTGATGCGGTCGACGACCTCTTCGAGGGTGAGGCGCTTTCCGAGGAGGTCGGTGAGGTCCTCGTAGGACACGTCGACATTGGTCAAGGCACGCGCGGATGCGGTCTCGATATAAATAAGATTTCAGGGAGAAACAGGGAAGACCGACGCGTGACTTCCTCCTGGGTTGGCAGGTCGGGCGGCAGACCTTGGGGGTGCCCACCTCGTCACTCAAGCCGAGGGTCGCCGCGCCCTAGGTCAATGCCAACGAGGTCGCGGGATGATCCAGGGCGCTTCACAGGGTCTCGTCGATGACCGAGTCCGCAGCCTCGGGCTCGGCGACGGCCTTCCGCCCCGCGTCGGTGATGAGGAACCGGGAGGTCACGGGGATCGCTTCCGTCTTGGCGAATGTCTCTGAATCATCGGCCTCCGGTTGGATCAGCTTGAGGGCGACGAGATTGTCGACCTCCTGCATGACGTCTTTCGGATCTGTGCTCTTGAAGGCCTCGATGATCTCGCGCTTGGACATCCCGACGGACTCCCGGTAGGCGATCGCGGACAGAATCCCCTGACGCAGGAGTCGGTTTGCCTGGGCTTTGCGTTGGGATTCCAGGAACCGGTCGACCGTGCGGGCGATGAGCCCGCTGAAGGTCTGCTCGACCCCTTGCCCCGTCCGAGCGCTCGTGATCGTGGAAGGCGCGAGCGGGAACTGCTCCCGCAGCCAACGCATCTCCTCCGTGCCGATCGCAATCTCCTGGCCGAGGTCCGCCTTGTTGAGGACGATCGCCATGGGGATGTCGCCGGTGACCAACGTGACGGCTTGGACCCAATCCACAAGGGAGTACAACGTATCGGGCCGGCCCAGGTCGCAGACGGCGAGGGCCCCATGGGCCCCGTAGAACATCGCGTCTCGGAAGTTCTGCCGCAACGCACGCTCTCCCATGAAGTCGAACAAGGCGACTTGCACACGGACGAGCTCTTTGTCGTCCAGCGGGATGTCGACCTCTACGGGATACAGATGGGCGCCCAGTGTCCCCTTCTCATCGGGCTGGAATTTGCCCTCCGCGTAGCGTTTGATGAGGCTCGTCTTCCCAACGCCGCGGTCCCCGACGAGGCATATCTTCGACCGCATCCGCCGGAGGCGCATCGTGGCGGTAGCTGAGGAACCGCTTCAAAATGATGGCGACCTGGTTATCAGGAATCGCCTCGGGGCGATCGCGTCCTCGCGAACCCCCTCCCCATAGGATATAGACATCGACTTGATGGCCGCCGACGCCCATGGACGCTTCAGCAGGGATGCGACCATGCGCACATGGGTCCTCCTCACGGGTGCGGGCCTGATCGTCGCCGGCCTCATCGTCGGGATCGCTTTCGCCACGAACCTCGCGCATCTCACCGCCCAGCATGACACGGAATGCGGCACCCCGTCGTCCACGCCACCCACGGAGGCCTGCCGGCTCCTTGCGAGCGACATCCACCTCCAACAGGCCTTCGAGTTGATCGGATTCCTGGTCGTCGGCACGGGGGGCGGAATTCTGATCGCAGAGTACCTCCTCACGCGTCCGGCGGCAGGTCACTTCGACCGCCGAATCCCCGCCTTCCGTCGGCGGGAGATCCTCACGAAGGCGCGCCAACAGAGGCGGGAAGCGCCTCGCTAGAGCCCCGTGTGGGATGCCGTCCAGCGTCCAGTTCGACGCAACAGGGGGGCCATCTCCGGGAGAAGCTTCATGTAGGGAGGCCGAAATGTTCATTCTACGCGCGACCGGCGCGCGAGGCACGCGAGGATGGAGGACGCGGCACGGATCCCGGAAGTCCTGGAGGCGGGCGTGAGCTCAGTCTCCAAACTTTTCGCCGCACCTCGGCCGTTTCCGTGGCCTCGGGCCGGCGCCGGATCTCTGTGACGCCGCGAAAACCGGGGACGTCGCGGGGGAGAACTGAGCGCCGTGGACGGACACAAGACCATCGGCATTGCCGGCGTGGGCAAGATGGGCGAAGCCCTCGTGAAGGGACTCCTCTCGCGGAAGGTCCTTCCGCCGGCGAGAATCCTCGTGAGCGATGCGGTCCCTTCCCGTGCGAGGGAAATCGCCGCAAAGTACGACGTGACCTGCATCCCCGAGACGCCGGACCTCGCGGAACGGAGCGACATCCTCGTCCTCGCCGCGAAGCCGAAAGACATGCCCGCCCTCGTGGACTCCGTCGCGGGCCACGTGAAGGCGGATGCCCTTGTGATCACCTTGGCCGCGGGCATTCGCACGGGGTTCGTCGAGGAGGCGCTCCGGGGCCGCGGACGGGTCGTGCGGATGATGCCCAATCTCGCGTGCGCGGTCGGCGAGGGGGCCACCGCGTTCGCCCTCGGGGCCACTGCCTCCGCGGAGGACGCCCTCCTCGTGGAAGAACTCATGGGCTCCATCGGCCGCGTGACGATGGTCGAGGAGACGCACCTCGACGCGGTCACGGGCCTCAGCGGGAGCGGACCGGGCTTCATGGCCGCCCTGGCCCAGGCCATGATCGACGGCGGCATCCGGTCTGGGATGCCCGAGGAAGTTGCCGTTCGTCTCACCCTCCAGACGATGAAGGGGACCGCGGAGCTTCTTCTCACGGACGGGATCGAACCGGAGGAGCTTTACCGGAAAGTCGCCACGCCGAACGGGACCACCGAAGCCGGTTGGCGTGTGATGCGGGATCGCGGGGTTCCGCAGGCCATCTCTGACGGAATCGTGGCGGCCTCGAACAGAGCCGCGGAACTTGCGGCAGAAGCCGCGAAGCTCCACGAAAAGGGGGCCCGGCGGGAGCCTTAGGACGCCGTAGTCGAACGAAGCCTGCGGGACGAACGGCGGGTACTCGCCGCGTGTCGCGGGGCAACATGTACACCTGCCCGGAGCGATTCAAGGGCATGGCCATGGCTCGACTCCGGAAAATCAACAAAGGGGGCCGCCGGGTCCGAACGAGGTCGGGGGCCCAGCGACCGCGGGTCCGCAGCGAGGCAACACGACGCACCGGGGCACGGTGGGCTGCGGACGCTTCGATCGGTTCGTGCACGAGGAAGTCGCTATTTAACACTTGCCGACAGCGATTCCGTCATTTGACGTAGCTTCCCGTCACTCGCCGTGACGGACCCTCAAGGCGGCAGGTCCAGAGGAACCGGATTACTCAGAGCTCGTCGCCCAAGAGATACTCCCTAGGAGGGTGCCATCGGATCCGATCAGCCGAAAGGAACAGGTGCTCAACGAGGGCAGAGGGGTGCCGTCTCCACTGACGCGGAACCGGTCGCCCATGGTCACCGCGCCGTCTCCGTCGCCGTCCGCCCAGAAGATGCGATAGTCGTTCGGTCCAATGGAAGCCTTCGACGAGGAGTTGTTCAGCGGCAAGGAAACGGGCGATGCCGCGAAGCCGTTCACGATCAAACTCACGCGAACTGACGCAGAGGGATACGGACCGCCTCGGACGTGGGACACTTGGAAACTCGCGTTGCCGACGCCCATCGTCGGTGCCGTAAGGGTGATTGGTAGGCTTGGAGTGTGGCCGACTTGCGAGGTGAAGATGTAGAACACGAGGCCAAGCATCGCGAAGATCATGACGAAGACGGCGACGAGAAGCATGGCGGACCGTCGATCCGATCCCGCAAACGAGGGTCGGTGGGTGAGCGCGTGACGAATCTCGGAAAGGTGCGACTCTGGCCGTTTCGCGGGGGCCGCCATACGGAGCATCGGTGACGGCCGTCGATAGATAAGCCTTCGCGACAGATGCACGGCCATCATGCCGGCAAGCAATCAGAAGTGGGCCCGGCCAGATTCGGACTGGCGACCTCCCGGTTATCAGCCGGGCGCTCCAACCAGGCTAAGCTACGGGCCCGCGGCGGCGCGGTAGGCGAGGGCTCGACTTAAACGTTCCTTCCTTTCCGCGGCAGACTCGGATTCGGTTGTCGAGATCACGGTCTCCCCAGGGAATGACGAAGTGCGCCATACGGCTGCTCCGCCCGCGAGTAACCACCCCGAAAAGGTTATTATCACCACCTCAAATGCGAACGCCCGGGACGACATGGAGGTCCTTGAGGCCATCAAGTCGGTGAAGAGCGTGAGCAAGTTCCGGCCCGATCCGGTCCCCGAGCAAAAGGTGCAGGCGGTGTTGAACGCGGCGCGCCTCGCGCCATCCGCGGAAAACCTCCAGCCGTGGAGGTTCATCATCGTCTCCGATGAGGACCGGAAACGAAAGCTCGCGGGGATGACGACGAACTCGAAACATCTTCCCCCCGCGCCCCTCGTGGTCGTGGCTTGCGCGCGCATGGACGAGGCCGTCGCCATGGTCGGGGGGTACATGAATTCGTATCCCGTCGACGTGGGGATGGCCCTCGCGAACCTCACCGTGGCGGCGACGAGCGAGGGGTTGGGAACCTCCTGGGTCTTCTCCTTCAACGAGGAGAAGGTGAAGGCCCTGCTCGGCATCCCGGCGGACGCCCGGGTCGTAGGGTTGACGCCCTTGGGCATCCCGGAGGCGTTCGAGCCTCCCGCCGGACGCAAGCATCTGTCGGAGATCCTGTCGTACAACGCGTACGAATGAGGACTCCCGCGTCCCAGGCTCCTCGACCAGGCGAGAGATGGCCCTCCGCGCCCTCACCCCAGGCAAGGCCGCCTACTGCAGCGAATGCGGAGCGGACACGCCGCCCGAGGCCGAGGCGTGCGGCCGCTGCGGGGCGAAGTTCGAGGGCTTCATGGACGCCGTCCTCTGTCCCATCTGCAACTCGATCAATCCCGCGGCCGCGAAGGAATGCTCCAAGTGCCAGGCGAAGTTCCCGCCGGAAGAGCTCGGGGAGCTCCGAACGAGCGGCGGGACGGCCTCCGAGGAAGAGTACCTCCGGAACATCCTCCGCCTGAGCCGGGAGAAGGCGAAGGCGCGCCTCCTCTCTGCGGGCACGCCTCCGGGCGGTTCCTCGGAGGGGCCCGCCTCCCTCACGGAGGCGGACGAAGAAGGGAGCGAGACGGAGCAGGCCCTCTACAAGCTCGCCGAACCTTTCGACGAGATGCTCGCGCGGCGGAAGCGGCGCCTGGAGCAGATGGACGTCCTCATCGAGCGGGCGCGGAAGCGGAT
The DNA here is from genome assembly GCA_036555455.1 of Thermoplasmata archaeon. GTDB lineage: Archaea > Thermoplasmatota > Thermoplasmata > RBG-16-68-12 > RBG-16-68-12 > RBG-16-68-12. Next base: position 49,377 of record DATBLI010000084.1, on the reverse strand, counting down.
CGCGGCCCTTGGCGAGGCGACGAACCCCCTGGAGGTCCGGGAGCGCGAAGAACTCAAGCGGCAGATCGAGGAACTCCTCCTGGAGAAGGAGGACATCCTCAAGCTCGAGGAGGGCCTGGTCGATCTCGAGAATACCTATCGCAACATCCTTCGGATGCAGCAGGACGAGCTGAAGGCCCGCGAGACCTCCTTGCGGGCCCGCGTGGAGGCATTCCGCCACGAGCTCGAGTCCCGGGAACACGCGTTCGGGCAGATCCGGGAGCGGGAGAGCGACATGGTGCGGCGCGAGGACGAGTTCCGCCGGCTCGTGAATCGCCTCCATGAGCGGGAGAAGGAGTTCGACAAGCGCGAGGAGCTCCTCCGGGAGAAAGCGAGGCTCCTCGACGAGCGTCACCACGCGTTGAGCGGGGCCGAGGTCGACCTCGAGCGGCGACGCTGGGAACTCGAGCAGAAGGCCGGGTCGAAGGCTCCGCCGACCGAGACCACAGTCACCGTCCAGTCATCCGAGGAGATGAACTCCCTGAGGGGCCGGCTCGCCGAACTCGAGGAGCAGATGGAGAAGCTGATCGAGGAAAAGTCCCACCTCGCGGAGGAACAACGGAGCTTCATCGATCTGCGCGAGCAGATGAAAGCCGTCCTCCAGGACCTCGACGAACTCCTGGGCGAGCTGCCCGACGAGAAGATCCAGCGATTCGCCAAGTCCAAGGGATTCGCACGCTACGAGAAGATCCTCGACACGCTGGAGCTGTGATCCGCGATGGGACTCCGTGAGAAGGCCCGCAAGGCGCTCGAGGCGGGCGAGGCTGATGAATCGCGGAGGCCGGAGGAGCAGGCCGTGGTCCTGAAGGTCGACGAGCAGCTCCGGGAACTTGAGGCCGATACGGAAGCACGAGAGGAGCAGCTCAGAAAGGAGCTCGAGGAGGCCCGCAAGATCTCCGAGGCGAAGTCCGCGGAGATCGCGAAGCGGGAACATACGATCCAGTCCCTCGAAGAACGGCTCGTCGGCCTCGAATCGGAGATGGCCAAGGCCATCGCGGACTCGAAGCGCGCCGAGAAGACGATCGGCGAACTCCACGAGGAGGTTGCCCGGGCTCGGGTCGATGCCGAGACGCTTCGGCGGGCGAAGGAACCCACGAAGGAGACGGCGACGGCCGCGCGCGAGCTTGAGTCGCGCAAGGGGACCTTGGATGTCCGGGAGGAACAACTCCGGAAGCGCGAGGCGGACGTGGATCAATTCATGTCCACGATGGACCGGCGCACGAAGGACCTCGAGGCGCGAGAGACCGCTCTCATCGCGAAGCAGCAGCAAGCGGATGCGGTGAGCCGTGTCCTGAAGGCCGCGGAAAAGGAGGTCGCGGAGGCGAAAGCCCAGGTCGAGGCCCGCGAGAGCGAACTCGCCGAGACGAAGAAGTCTCTCCGCCTGGCCGCCGACGAGCGCGCGAGGGACTTCGAGAAGGGGCTGAAGGCGCAGGAGAAGGAACTCGCGAAGGCCAAGAAGGACTTGGAGGCAGCGAGGAAGGACGCTGAGGATCTCCAGCGCGCCTCGCAGGAGCGGGAGATTGCTATCACCTCAGACATCACGAAGGCCCATGCCGCGGTTGAACAGGAGAAGGAGAAGGCCGCGCGACTTCAGGAGGAGATCGACGACCTTCGCCGCAGGGCCGGGAAGGCGGGGGAACTCACGGATAGGGAGGCGGACCTCAAAGACCGCTGGTCCAAGCTGGACGCCCGCTCGAAGGATCTCGCGAGCCGCGAGGCGGAAGTGGCTGCGAAGTTGAAGGAACTCCAGGCCCGGGAGGCGGACGCCCAGAAGGCGGCGAAAGCCGCCGCGGAGCGAGCGCTCGAGGCGGAGACGCAGCTCCGCCGAATCAAAGACCGGGAGCGGGTTGTCGAGAAGGCGGAGAAGAAGGCCCGCGGATCCCAGGAGAAGCTCGCGGCAGATTGGAAGGCGAAGGAGGAAACCCTCGCGAACGAGGCCGAAGACGCCCGGAGGGCGGTCCAGGCCCGCGACCGCGAGATCGCGAAGATGTCCAAGGAGGTGGAATCCCTCCAGGCGGTCCTCCGCATGGCGCGGGACAACCTCCAGCGGCGGGAACTTGAGCTTAATGCGGAACTCACGCGCGCGAAGGCCGATGCCGACACTGCGCGCCACGAGGCGGACGGCCTGCGCAAGGACCTCGAAGAGGGTCGGGCAACCGGCGCGAAAGCCAGCGACCTGTCAAGCCGGGAGGCGGCCCTGGAACGTAACCGTGCGAACCTCGCGGAACGGGAGAAGCAGCTCACCCAGACCCGCGCAGATCTCGAGTCGCGGATGAAGGGGGCCCTCCGGCGAGAGGACGAGATCGCACGACGGGAGGCCGCAGTTCAGCAGATGGAGACAGAAGTCCAAGAAGCGACGCGGGCCGTGAAGGACCGGGAGCGGGAGGCCGCGCGCGCCGAAAAGCGTGCGGACGAAAAGGGGAAGGCCGTCGAGGCGCGGACCTTGCGACGGGACCAAGAACTCGCGGAACGCGCGCAGACGTTGGCGAAACTCAAACAGGATCTCGAATCCCAGTCCAGAACATTGCGGGAGGAAGCGCGGGAAACCGCGGCCGCGCGGGATGAACTCGATCGCGGCATCGCGGAACTCGAGCGGCAGCGGGAGAGAGCGCGGCAGATCGAGCAGGACGCGACGTCGACGGCCGCGGCGCTGAAGGCCCGCGAGGATACCGTGGCGACGCGGGAGTCCGCGGCCGCCCAGCTCGAAGCCGAGTTCCAGAGGCGGGAGGAGGAGATCGCCAAGGTCCAGGAGAAGATCGCCTCGGACCGCGACGCCCTCGCGTCCCTGCGCGACGAGATCGGGGCTCAGCGCGCCGAACTCGAACGGATGCGGAAGGGAATCAAGCTCTCCACCGCGGAGATGAGCGAGCGGGAGGCAGCCCTCCTCAAGCGAGAACAGGCGATCGGGGGGGAGTTCAGCGCGATCGAGGCGGCACGGGCGCAAACGAAGGAAGAACTCGATGCCGCGCGAAAACAACAGCGGCTGCTCGAACGCCGGGAGAGCCTCCTCGTGCGTCGTGAAGAGGAGCTCGAGGCGGGGGCAGAGGCCCTCGCGAAGGAGAAGAAGGAACTCAAGGCCGACCGGCAGGCGTTGCAGCGGGACACGGCAGACTTCGGATCCAGACTGGAGAAGCTCTCCGCACGCGTGAAGGAACTCGACGGACGAGAGAAGGACCTGAAGGCGGGCGCGGAAGTCCAGAAGACTGCGGCAGCGCGGCTGAACGCGCGGGCGACCGACCTGGAGAGGCGGGAAGACATCCTCGCGGACAAGGACGCGGAACTCGCGCGGCGGGAGACGGAACTCGCGAAGGGCCGCGCCGATTTGCGGGAAGGGCTCGCGGAACTCGAACGGACCCGGAGGGCCCTCGAGGCGGACCGGAAGGCGGCCGACGGCATGCGGACGGACCTCGCGTCGAAGGCCCAAGCCGCGGACACACTCGCGCGGGATCTCGCCGCGAGGGAGGCCGCACTCCGGGAGCGGGAGAAGACCGCGGGGACAACAGAGACCGACCTAGCGCGCCGCGAGAAGGTCCTCACTGCGAACGTCAAGGAGTGGAAGGAGACACAGGCCGAGGCGGAGGCCGAGGTCAAGCGACGCGAGGCGGAGGCCCGCGGCGAGCTTCAGCAGGCCCGACGACTCATCGCGATCACAGAGGGCAAGGAGAAGCAGAACGCTCTGCTCGAGGCGTCCCTCAAGAGCAAGGAGGAGGAACTCCGAAGGCTCGAGGCCGATCTCGAGAAGCAAGAGGCCACGTTCACCACGTCGTCGAAAGCGGCAGGCGAGAAGGAGCGATCCTTGTCCGAACTGGACGCGCGGCTCGCGCAGCGGGCTCGAGAGCTTCAGCGGAGAGAGGACGGACTCGGAGAGGGTCTCGCCGAGTTCGAGGGTCGCAAGAAGGAGTTGGATTCCACATCCAGGGACGTCGCGAAACAGGCGAAGGACGTCCGGGCCGCGGAGAAGGATCTCGCGAGGATGCGGGCGTCCCTTGGCGTCCTCGACAAGAAGGTCCGTGGGGAGTCGAAGCGTCTCGAGGAACGACTCGAGAACATGAAGGATGCGGAAGCCCGGCTCGCTGAGGCGTCGGAGGACGTCCACGCGAGGGAGACGCAGGTGGCCACCGCGGAGGCTGACCTGAAGGAAAAACTCGCGGACCTCGCGAAAGCGTCCGCAGGGCTCGAGGACCAGCGAGAGGAACTGGCGAAGCGTGAGGAAGGATTGCAGGTCCTGGCGACAAGCCTGGAGAAGCGTGAGGCGGAGTCGACAAGACTGTCCCAGGGCCTTGCGAAACGCACTGCGGATCTTGCTCGGGTCGAGAAAGACCTCAAGGAGGACCGCGGCCGGCTCGCTGCGGAATCGAAACGATTCGCCGAGGACCGCAAAGCCCTCGACCGCGCTCACGCCGAACTCACTCGTCGGTCCAAGGACCTCGAGGCCCAGGCCCTCTCCCTGCAATCCCGCGAGGAGGAGGCCGCGGATCTCAAGGCGAAAGCGATGACCCTTCTGAAGTACGCGGAGAAGACCGCGGAGCAGAAGCGGATCGAGATTGAAGAGCGGACGCGAGAGGCGGAGGCCGTCGTCGAGACGCAGCGGAGCGAGGCGGAGCAGCTCATCCGGCAGAGGGAGGACCTCGAGCAGCGGGAGCGGCGGCTCCAGACATCGGAGGCGGCCCTCGAGGCCCGCGGGAAGGCCCTCGACCAACGGGACACGCGCCTCAGAGATGGCGCGAAGGACCTCGCGAAGGAACGTGCGGAGCTCAAGATCCTGTGGCGGAACCTCGAGTCGGAGGGAGCACGGGTCCTCCGAAAGGAAGAGGCCATCGAGAGCCTCGTGACGAAGATGCTCGAAAAGGAGCGGGAGACCCTCGCCGAAGAAACGCGCAAGGTGCGGGCAATCGCGGCGGACCTGAAGGGAAAGCACAAGACTGCGGAGCGCGAGAGGCAGCGTCTCAAGGCCTTCGAAAGGGATCTGGTCGACCTCAAGGCGAGGCTGGAAACCCGTGAGAGCTCGGTCCGTGTCCAGGAGGAGGAGCTCGAACGACGCCGGGACGACCTCCGTAGGACACGGGAGCGACTCGAAGAGCTCCTCTGATCACGGAGGCTCCGCAGGTTTGCTGGGCCCCGTCGGCTCGGGCGCCGCCGTCTCCTCTTCGGCGGACCACGCGACTCGGTGGAGCCAGAGGACCCCGGCGCCGAACAGGGGGACAAAGATAAGGGAGCTCAGCAGGTGGTAGATCGTGAAGGGCACCTGGAGTTCGAGGACGTTCCAGAAGGTGAGGCCGAGGGGGCGCGCGATGAAGGCGTACTCGCCGATGTCCGTCCACAGATCGTAGGCGATCGTGAGCGGGATGCTCAGGGTCGTGAGGAGGGCCAAGGAGCCGACGCGGAACAGGATCCGTGGCCGCACGCGGCCGCCGACGAACGCGATGAACAGGTAGCCGGTCGCGATGAAGAACGTGAGCCCGAGGACCACGTCAATCGTGTACGACCCGTAGGCGGTGCCCCAGAGGAGGGGCTCGAGGATCACGAGGGTCGCGAAGGGGACGAGCCACGTCCACCACCGCCCGAGGACGGAGCCTGCGAGGAAGGAGGCAACGAACACGGTCTCGAAGTTCGCATAGTCTCGGAGGACGAGTTTCCCGACGACACCGAGGGCGATGAGGGCGACGCCGAGGATCCGGGTCCTCCGGTTGCCGAGCCCGCGGTTCAAGGAGGCCCTCCACGTCCTGGCGCTCATGACGCGCCCTCCTGGGGAGGGACAAACGCCCATCGAACGGAGTCCCCATCGTGAAGCTCGTACTGGTCCGCCGCCCTGTTCCCGTAGACGCCGTCCACCCAATACTGCCAGAAGGACCCGCCCTCGCCGTTCGGGGTCCCATTGATCGAGGTCACGAACACGCCGGGCGGGAGCGTGTACCGCATGTAGTCGAGGTCGAAGCCCAGCCGAGCGGAGGCCTCCCGAAGGATCGAGAAGGCCGTATTGTTGAGCGTGCCGTTCGCCGTGTAAACGAGGCTCCAGCCGCCGCCCTCGATGACGAGATCGACTTGGACGGATCGCGGTGCGACCGGAGGCGGCTGGGCGGCGCTCGCGTAGGCCCACAGGCTGGCGATCGTCACCCCGAGGACGGCGACGAACAGAATCGCCTTGGCGCGTTCGCTGAGCCTAGGGAGCACGGCGCTTCAACCTCCACCACGCGAAGGAAGCTGCGATCGCGATTACGACGACGGCGCTCGCCGCGAAGACGAAGATCGTGCCGCTCCCCTGGAGGGGCGGGCCCGGTGTAGCCCCCACCTTGAACGCGTACACATGCCCATTGTCGCTAGCCGCATACAGGATGCCGCCCGCAACGACGGGGGAGCTGAAGATGAACTGGCCCGGAGTCGGCGTGTAGGACCATGCCAGGGCACCCGTCGTCGCGTTGACGGCGTAGATGGTCCCGTCTGCGATGTTCGTCGCGAAGTAGGCGAGGCCGCCCGCGACGGTGATCGAAGACTGAACCGGCCCGTTGGCAAGGAAGGTCCAGTCGATCGAGCCGCTCATGGCGTTGACGGCCCTCACCAACCCGGGGCCGCCGAAGGCACCGCCGCCGACGATCAGCTCGTTCTCGAACAGCGCGGGCGAAGAGACTCCCGCGTCGACGTCCGCGGTCCAGACGGGAGCCCCCGTCGTCCGGTTGAGGGCGTACACAGCGCCGTCTTTCGAGGGCACGATGACGAGGCCCGACGTGAGAACCGGTGAGGCGGCGACCGAGCCATTCGTGGGGAAAAACCACTCCTCGGAGCCTGTCGCGGCGTCGAGGGCGAGGAGCCCGTAGGGCGGTTCCCAGGTGACCTGGGTCGTCGGGTTGTACAGGCCCATGAGGCCGATGTACAGGGATCCGTTGTCCACCGCCGGCGAGGAGAAGTCCACGGAAGCCGTCGGATGTCGCCAAGCCACGCTCCCGTTGCTGATCCACACAGAGACGACCTCTCCGGGCCCGCCGGTCTCGTTGAATGTGCCGACGTAGGCGTAGTCCCCCGCAACCTTCGGGCTCGAGGTGATGCCGCTGAACACCGTGTGGGAGAGGAGGCTCGTGTTCCAGAGCTCCGAGCCATCCGTGGCGTTCAGGCTGTGGAGACGTCCGTCGGAGCCGCCGACGAGCACGGTGCCGCCGACGAGAGCAGGCGTGGAAAGGCCCCTCACCAGGAGGTTCTCCCAATCGACCTCCCCCGTCGATGCGTCCAGGGCGAAGAAGCCGTCGAGGGTGTTCACGAACACGCTCCCGAAGCCGATCGCGGGGGAGGCCACAATCTCTTGGAGACGCAGGTCGCGGTCCCAAAGGACCTCTCCGCGGATGGGCCCGCCAGTCGCTGCGACTCCGTCGTTGGATAGGTCGTACCGAAACTGTGTCGCGGGCTCCGGGTCGTCAGGGCTTGGGACGGGCGCCCGCGCAGCGTATGTAACGGAGTCGAATCCCGCGTTCGAAATCGCGATCGTGGTGTTCCCGGCGGCCTGGAGGCTCGAAATCCCCACGGACGCAAGTTCCCAAGCGTGGGCCGTGACGTTCCAGAGGAACAAGCCCGTCCCCGCGGAAGGACGCTGCCCGCCGAGGCCCGTGACGAAGACGCCGCAGCACTCGTACCAGGTCCAGTCCATCCGGACGCCCGCCGCGGCCGCCGCCGATCGAGTCGCGTTCCAAGTCGCGTTGAGGGCCGTCGGATCCGGGACCAGAACAGACGGAGACCAGGAGTACGTGCCGTCCCCGAGATCGAAGAGGACCCGAAGGCTTACTGACTCCGACGCCCGCGTCGACGCGGGGAGCACGAGGAGGGCAGCCACGAGGGCGACTCCGATGGCGATTCGGATCCCCTTCCCCGTGAACCCCACTTGACACGCCCCTTCAAGTCCACTTGATGGGTTTCCGATGGACTTGAATACTTAAGAATGTTGGCGCGGGCTTTTCCCTCGCGGCGACCATGGCGTCGCTCATGAAGCTCCTCCGGGACCTCCGGGAGACCACGCGACTCCTCTTTCTCTATGAAGCGATCGCGAATCGCCACACGCGGCTGCGGACGATCGCGGAGCGGCTCGGGATGACCGTTCAGGGCGCCTCCGACTACGCGAAGGGGCTCGAGGTGGACGGCCTCCTGACGACCGTCGGTGGAGAATACCGCGCGACGAAGAAGGGAATCGGGTTCCTCCAGGGGCGCATCCGGGAACTGCGGGCCTTCGTGGAGCAGGCCCGGCTCTCGATGGCGTTCGTCGAGACCACGGCAGCCTTCGCCGGCGCGTCGATCCACCGGGGCGATCGGGTCGGACTCTTCATGGAGAGGGGACAGCTCGTCGCCTACCCGGACCGGCCCTCGCCCTCGATGGGCGTTGCCGGGGAAGACGCCGGGAAGGGCGAAGATGTCGCGGTGAGGGACCTCGAAGGAATCGTCGCTTTGCGCCCAGGCCGGATCACGTTGCTTCGCGTGCCTTCCATCCGGAGCGGAGGGGCAAAGGCCATCGATGCCGCGAGGGCTCGCCGCATCCTCCGCAAAGTGAAGTCAGCCGTCGTCGCAGGAATGGACGTGCAAGGCCCCGTGGCCGCCAGGTTGCTCGGCCTGGCCCCGCGAATCGAATTCGGGGTCCTGCCCGCCGTCCTCGACGCCGCGGAACGAGGCGTGGACGTCGTGCTCTTCGTGCCCGAGGAACGCGCCGCAGATGCCGTCCAGGCCATCGAAGCAACGAACGCGAAACTCGAGGACAAGATCTCCTACGAGAGCCTCGCCCTGGGGTGACTACTCCAGGATCGCGATCGCATCGATGCGACCGTCCCCATCTCGGTCCTGGCCGGCCACGACCCGGTAGAAGTCCTGGCCGTCCTCGTAGCCCTCGAGGACTTCATCCGCGAAACGCGTGAGGGCGAGGATGCTCGCATGCGTGCCGGCGTGATGGAGACCGCTGAGGAGGAGGATCGGCGCTCCGCCCGTCCATGGATTGCGGACCCTCGCGATGAGGCCCGCTTGCTCGTCCGCATAGGAGCGTTTCGTCTTAGATGACTCGACCCGCCATACCTGCCGCCACTCGAAGTTCACGGCGAGGTGCGAGTTCAGATCTGCGGTGATGATGTTCGCGACGGGGCCGCCGACGAGGATCATCGCCTCTCTTGCTGTCCCGGCGGCCTTCACCTCGGTATCAAGGCGAACGACGAATCCCTTCGGGGCGGAGAACAGACGGCCCAGGAAGAAACCGAGTTCGACCGCGTAGGGAGAATCGCGGGCCGTCGTCAGGAAGGGGCCGTGCGGGTACGGCGAGCCGATCACGATGGACCCGTCGAAGGTTCCGCGGCGGGAGAAGCCCTCGAAGAAACGCGCGAGCACTCCGGACCGAGGGAAGGCGGGGGCCGGGGTCGGCGTGCCGCGGCCCTTCAGGACCACGGCGAACGCCTCCGCGGTGGGCGCAAGGATCTTCGCGGACGCACCCTGGCGCGCTTCCTCCCGGACGACGCGCAGGAAGCCTGCGGCCAGGAGGCGGCGCACATGGTAGTAGATCTTCTGCTCGTGGACCTTGAGGCGGACCGCGAGGGAGCCGGGATAGTCTGGCGTCCGGGCGAGCTCCTGAAGGATCCGCCAAGCGAGGCCGGAGGAGAGGGAAGAGAGGCGGGCGGGGCGATCAAGGACCTCGGTGTCGCGAGCGACCGCGCCCTCCGCGGTCTCTTCGATGAGGGTGGACCGGACCACGGGAAGGACATGGCGCCCGTACTATTGACTTTTTTGTAGCGGATATCAAACCGTTATAGCAATCCTTTTAATATCCTGCGCCCCTCGCTCCCGACTATGTCGGCGTCTGCTCGGGCCCGAAACCGTCGGGGCAATCCACTAGTATCGGGACGGATAATGGGCCGGGAAGGGATATACACGCCCGCAAGGGGATGGGACCCGCAGGCGTCCCGAAGGTGGTGAAGGAGGCATGAAAGCAGTCGTCCTCGCCGCAGGAGAGGGCGCCCGGATGGGCCCCTTCACGGCGTCTGTCCCGAAGGTCATGATCCCCGTGGGGGACCGCCCCATCCTCGAGTACGTCGTCCAAGCGCTCGTGGACAACGGCGTGCGGGACATCATGCTCGTCGTCGGCTATCGTCGGGAGCGGATCCAGGACTACTTCGCGGAGGGCAAGGCCTTCGGTGCGCACATCGGCTACGTCGTCCAGCAGAAGCAACTGGGCACGGCCCACGCCCTTGGCCAGGTCCGGGACCAACTCGACGCACCCTTCGTCGTCCTGAATGGCAGCAACATGGTCGACAGGCCGTTCGTCGAGGACCTGCTCGGGCAGAAAGCGCCCGCCGTCATGATCACGGAGAGCGAGCACCCCCAGAGGTACGGGGTCGTCACCCTTAAGGGAAACCATGTTGCCGCGATCCTCGAGAAACCTACGGAAATCGTCTCGAACCTCATCAATACGGGCGCCTATGCGTTGGATCCGTCGGTTTTCGGGGAGATCGATGTCCTCGCGGGGGAAGGGAAGCACGACCTTCCCGGAGTCGTGTCCCGGCTTGCGGACCACACCCCCGTCGCGGCCTCGAGATCCGCGGGCACATGGATCGACGCCCTCTATCCTTGGGACCTCCTCCGGCTCAACGCGGTCGCCCTGCAGAACGTCCACGCGGTCCACGCGGGGACGATCGAGCCCGCGGTCACGATCAAGGGCCGCGTGTCCATCGGCGACGGCTGCGTGATCCGCTCCGGCGCGTACCTCCAAGGTCCCCTGTCCCTCGGCCCGGGTTGTGAGATCGGCGCGAACGCCGTCCTATTGCCGTCGACAAGCCTCGGGAAGAACGTGCGGATCGGGCCGCTGGCAACCGTGTCCAACTCCATCCTCATGGACGACGTGAACCTCGGCCCGTCGTGCGTCGTCCAAGATTCCGTGATCGGCTCCGGCGCCACGGCCCGCGCGGGCCTCCTGGCCGCCTCCGGGTCCGGCGAGGTCCAGATCGAGGGCGAATGGCACTCCGTCCGGCAGATCGGGGCCCTCCTGGGGGAGGACGCGCAACTCGGCAGCGGCGTGACGATCGAGCCGGGCACGATCATCAACGAACGCGTCCGGGCGGCCTCGGGGGCACGCCTCCGAGGCACGATCCCATCCGCCGCGGTGGTCCTGTAGATGTGCGGGATCGTGGGCTACGCGGGGAACCGCAATGCCCTGCCGATTCTCCTCGACAGCCTCAAGCGCCTCGAGTACCGCGGGTACGATTCCGCGGGGGTCGCGATCGTCGGCAGCGCCCTCCAAGTGGCCAAGGACAAGGGCTTCATCGCGAACCTGGAGGCCCAGCTCCCGCCGATGGAGGGGACCACAGGCTTGGCCCACACGCGGTGGGCGACCCACGGTCCGCCCTCGAAGATCAACGCGCACCCCCACACGGATTGCACCGGGAGGATCGCCCTCGCTCACAACGGCATCATCGAGAACTTCGCCGTCCTGCGGGAAAAGCTCGAAGCTCGAGGCCACACGTTCCACACCCAGACGGACACGGAGAGCCTTGTGCACCTCATCGAGTCGTACTACGACGGGAATCTCGAAGAGGCCGTCCGCAGGGCGCTCCACGACATCCGTGGCTCCTATGCGATTGCCGTCGTTCACGCAGGCGAGCCGGGGAAGGTCGTCGGCGCACGGAACGAAAGCCCGCTCGTCGTCGGGCTCGCGCCCGAGGAGAACTTCCTTGCGTCCGATGTGCCGGCCCTCCTGAAGCACACGGACAAGGTACTCTATGTGATGGACCGCGAGATCGTCGTCGTCACGCCCCAAGGGGTGACGATCGAAGACCTCGACGGGAACCCGGTGCCGCGAGCGCCGCAGCGGATCACGTGGACCCTGGAGGACGCCGAGCGTGGCGGCTTCGACCACTTCATGCTCAAGGAGATCCACGAGACGCCGAAGGCGATCCACGAAACCCTCCTGGGAAGGATCGCGAACCTCGAAGTGAACGGCTTCTTCGACGAGGGCTTCAACAGCGTGAAGGTCGTCGCCTGCGGGACGTCGTACCATGCGGCCCTCGTCGGCAAGTACATCCTCGAAGAAATCGCACGGATCCCCGCGTCCGCGGAGCTCGCCTCGGAGTACCGGTACACCCAGGGAGCCACGGAGCGGCCCCTCGTCGTGTTGGTCAGCCAGAGCGGGGAGACGGCGGACACCTTGGGCGCCGCACGGGAGGCGAAACGGCGCGGCTGCAGGACCCTCGCCGTGTGCAACGTGATCGGCTCAAGCCTCGCTCGGGAGGCCGATCGGACGATCTATACCCGGGCGGGGATCGAAATCGGCGTCGCCGCGACGAAGACGTTCGTCGCGCAGCTCGTCGTCCTCTACCTCATCGCCCTCAAGATCGGCCTGGACCGCGGCACCCTCGGATACGAGGAGGCGGACCGCCTCAAGGACGAGCTTCGGTCCATCCCGCGCGCGGTCCTCTCCGTCCTGAACCACTCCGAGGAAATCCAGGCGCTCGCGGAGAGGTACGGGGGCGCGCAGGACATGTTCTACATCGGGCGGCACGTGAACTATCCCGTGGCCATGGAGGGCGCGCTGAAGCTGAAAGAGATCTCCTACATCCACGCGGAAGCCTACGCGGCGGGGGAGCTGAAGCACGGGCCCCTTGCGCTGATCACGAAGGACACGCCGGTGATCGCGATCGCCGTCGACGACCCCACATACGAGAAGATGCGCTCGAACATCGGCGAGGTGAGCGCCCGCGACGCCCCCGTCATCGCGGTCGGGAGCGAAGACGACCGCGAGCTAGCGAAGTTCGTGGACGATCTCATCGCGATCCCGAGGTTGTCGTGGATCTTCAGCCCGGTGCCGGTGTCCGTGGCCCTCATGCTCTTCGCCTACTACGCGGCTCGGAAGCGCGGTTGCCCGATCGACAAGCCCCGCAATCTCGCGAAGAGCGTCACGGTCGAGTGAAGTGACTGCATCTTCCTATGACAAAGTAGAACCAACCGCTCGTATGCCGATTACCTTCCACGGCTCCGAACCATATGACGAATCTCCGACCGCGAAGAGGGATCTGTCCAAAGACAGGTCTCAAAGATGTGTCGTGCGGAACTGCGGCGTCAGCGACCCCAGCTCGCGAGGTCCACGGGCCCGCTCTCGAAGGACGTGTACGCTCGGACCTTGCAAACACCTCCCGGACACGTGCGGTGCGTGAGGTCAGTGCGTCTCCCTGTCATGCCTTTGGGCGCGTGGGTGGGCGGGGCCTCTCCAGACGAGTGAGTTCATATGCGATGCGCTCGTCGAACCACGCAGGGTACATGTAGAAGCGGCGCGGGAAGAGAATCTCCACGTCCTCTACTCCGGGAAGGCCCCGGATCTCTCGTTGTCTGTCTTCTGCGTCGCCAACGGAGTTGAGATGGGCTCCCACATCGAGCACGCGCGGGACACCCTCCGTTGTGTCCATCATCGCGCGGGCATCCACGACTTGGGTGACGCCCGGAAGGCGGGCGCGAATGCGCTCGGAGGTTCGCAGGGAGTTCCCGCCGTCGCTGAGAGTGACGAGGAAACGCGCGACGGTTGCGTTCGTGTACCGTGCGAAATCCAGGAGTGGAACGTACCAGATCGCTTTCCCGCGAATCAGTGTTTCCATCCGCCTTGTCAGCGTCTTTGTGCCGACTCCCGCATCCGAAGCGATGACACCCAAGGGCCGCTTCGCGCCCCTCCGAAGGGCTTTCAGGATTTTCCAGTCCAAGCGCGACGGGGCCACCGCGGGCTCTGGTGCTCGGAAGGGGACGCAAGGCGTCGCCTCGCGGACTCCCTCAAGTCGGAGGAGAAGTTGCCGGGATCGTTCCAGCGTATCTCGAACCTCGAAAACGTAAAGTAAGCTCATCCACGCGCCTACATGGTCAACAGCGCTGACGACACCCGGAACAAGGCCGAGGTCCGCGAGAATTCGGGGTTTGGCGGTGACGTCGTCGACACGGAGGCTGCCTCCAGCGAACGCGGCGCCGAAGAGGAGCGGGCTGGGAACGACCTCGTGGCCGCGCAGGAAGCCACTCCGCTCCCAGGCACGGAGGCGTGCCCCGACAGTGCCTCGATCCACACGCAACCTCCGGCCGATTTCCGCGGCGGACAGGCGGGGATCTAAGCTGCCGAACCAGATGACCTGGCCGCGGGAAAGTTCCCGGAGGATGCCCACGTCTAACTCGTCCACACAATCCGGAGCGCCGCAGGTGGAGAAAGCCGTTTCGTCCTTTTTGTCGACGGTCGCTCAACGAATCGGCCACGATGGAGGAACCGAGTCTCGTTTGTGCCCTCGGTCTCTCGTGCGGTTGAAATTCTGACAGGACTCTCAAACCATCGAGGAATTCGCATGTCTGTCGAGAAGAACATTGCCGCTTTCCGTCGAATCGTGGAAGAAGCCTTCAGCCAGGGGAAGCTGAACGTCTTGGACGAGGTCTGCGCGCCCGGGATGAGAGAGCACCAGAGCGGCATCCACCCGCCCAACGTAGATGGCATCAAGGGGGCCATCACGACGCTTCGGACGGCCTTCCCGGACCTACGGCTGACCATCGAGGACGTCGTCGCCTCGGGGGAACAGGTGTGGGTGCGCCTTCGTTGCCGCGGTACGCACGGGGGCCCGCTCATGGAAATTCCACCCACGGGCAAGGCATTCGAGACAACCGCGATCGAAGTCGGCCGCTTCCAGAACGGCAGGCTTGTCGAGCACTGGGGAGTGCCGGACCGTCTCGGGATGTTGGAACAGCTCGGAATCGCCCAGATGCCGGGCAGGCGCGCGTAAGCCTGCCTTGGTCCACGCGCGTTCACGAGGTGCTCCGAAGGGGCTCTCCGGGGGCAGGAGGAGCTTCTGCGGGTTCGTCTCTCCCATTCGGCGTTGCCCAGAGCGGACCTCTCCCCGGACTGACATCGCGGTGCGGTTATCTCCCCCCGTTGGTGGGACCAAGAACGGCCGTTCGAACATGGCACGCACGCGGCTCATGGATTCCACGAAGCGGCCTAGTCTCCAATCACCGTCGCGCAAACCCGGCCGGCTCGGGATCCGCGGTGTCCACGGGAACGGGCGCCAGCCCCGCCGCACCGGGCTCTGGGATCTCCTTCTCCCCGCGGGAGACGATGTAGGCACCGAAGAGAATGAGCGCGCCTCCCCCGAGGGTGAAGGCGTCGATCGGGTCCGCCAGGAAGAGGAACGACAGGAGCGCGGCGATGACGACCTCGAGGAGGATGAGGAGGGAGGAGATCGTCGGGCTGATCGTCCGCATGCTGTACGTGTACAGGAGGATCGGGATGAACGTGGGCACGAGGCCAAGGTACAGGATGCCGGTCCACGAGAGGCCCCCTACCGGTACGGGAACGCGGAAAATGAGGACCGGGAGCGCCGCGACGACAGCCGTGACCGCGAGCACGCCCGTGGTCCAGGCGATGAAGTCCCCGCCGCGATCCACGCGGGCCTTCGTCCCTACGATGTAGAACGCCCAGACAACGCCGGACAGGAAGACGAGGCCATCCCCGAGGAACTCACCGCCTTGGAGGGCGGCGGGATCGAGCCGCGTCGCGAGGACGATGACGCCGAAGAGGCCGAGGACGATCCCTCCGACGCGGTTCACGGTCACACGCTCCCGGTAGAAGACGGCCATGAGAATCGCGATGAAGACGATATTCACGTTCACGAGGAGGGCGGTCTTCGATGCCGTCGTGATCGAGATGCCGACATTCTGGAGGTCGAAAGCGATCGCGTTCAACGCTCCGAGTCCCCAGACGAAGGGATCGCGGAAGACGCGGAGATCGAGGCGCCGCAGGGCCAAGAGCACCGCGAAACCCAACGCCGCACCCAGGCCGAGGCGCGCCATCGTGAGGAAGAGCGGGTCGACTGCCCCGATGACGAGCTTGCTTCCCGGGAACGACGTGCCCCAGAAAACGCTCGAAAGGATCACGAGAAAGTAGTCCCGCCGCCGGGAGTCCATGACGGCTCGGCGAGGCGAGGGGTCCTCATGAGGGTTTCGGAGATTGCGAGAAGCGCTCCACCCTCGGGTGCGGTTGCCCGGCTGGCGCCAGGGACGGATGCCGCTCTGCCCGCGCCAGAAACGTTTATGGCCCGCTCCCTGCTTCGGCCTCGTCCGCGATGTTCGAGCGACCCCGCGGGACGAACGACTGGTCCCCCGAGCAAATGGCGAAGCGCCGCTGGATCGAGTCGAAGTTCAGCGCGCTCGCCGAGTCCTTCGGCTTCCGCGAGATTGCCACTCCGATCTTCGAGAGCCTCGAACTCTTCGAGGCGAAGTCCGGCCCATCGATCGTCAACGAGCTGTACGCCTTCAAGGACAAGGGCGGACGGGACCTTGCCCTGCGGCCCGAGTTCACCGCGTCGATCCTTCGCTTCTACGTCGCTGAGCTGAGGAGCCTGCCCAAACCGCTGAAGGTCT
Organism: Thermoplasmata archaeon; assembly: GCA_036555455.1. Taxonomy (GTDB): domain Archaea; phylum Thermoplasmatota; class Thermoplasmata; order RBG-16-68-12; family RBG-16-68-12; genus RBG-16-68-12. The sequence goes on along the minus strand of DATBLI010000084.1, from coordinate 32,961 downwards.
ACTGCTCGGGTCCCGCCTTCCGCTACGAGGAGCCGCAGAAGGGCCGGTACCGGGAGTTCTACCAGGTCGACGCGGAGATCATCGGCGGCGCACCCCTCCCGAGCGATGCGGAAGTCGTCGCCCTCGCGATCCGCACGATGCGCGCGATCGGCCTCAAGCAGGTAATCGCCCGGATCGGGAACCTCGGGATGCTGCGGGCCTTCCTCCCCTTCGACGCCGCGGGCCAGAGCATCGTCCTCCACGCGCTCGACAAGAAGAACTTCCCCATGCTCCGCGACGAACTCAAGCGCCTCGGCGAGCCGGATCTCGCGGAGCCCCTCGAGCAGCTCGTCAGTCTCTCCGGAGACTCGAGGATCCTCGACGAGGCGAAGGGGGTCCTCGGCGGGAAAGGCCAAGAGGGCTTCGAGTACTTGCGGAAACTCGGGGCCGCCCTGGCCGACTACGGGATTCCGGAGAGCGAGTACCGCTTTGACATGGGCGTCGTGCGGGGCCTGGACTACTACACCGGGATGGTCTTCGAGATCGACTCCCCGAACCTCGGCGCGGAGAAGCAGGTCGGTGGCGGCGGCGCGTACAGCCTCGCGGAAGTCTTCGGCGGGGAGAAGGTCGCCCAGACGGGCTTCGCCCTCGGCGTCGACCGCCTCATCCTCGCCGCGGAGGCGGAGGGGACCCTGCCGCAGCCCTCCGTCCTCGACGCCTACGTCATCCCCATCGGCGAGGCCATGCGATCGAAGGCGATTGAGGTCCTGACGACCCTTCGCGCCGCGGGCCTGCGCGCGGACGTGGACCTCGTGGGCCGCGGGCCGTCGAAGAACCTCGACTACGCGAACGCGGTCGACGCTCGATTCGCGGTCCTCGTCGGCGAGAAGGAACTCAAGGGGGACGCCGTCGCTGTACGGGACCTGAAGAGCGGGAAGCAGACGCAGGTGTCCCTGGAGACCCTCGTGGACGCCCTGCGGCGCGCGTGAATCGGCCTACTTCCCGAGCTTCTGGATGCGCTCCACCCAGGCCGAGGTCTTCGGGAGTTCCTTCGGCACGCTCTCGCCGACGGTGAGCAGGGACGATATCGACCCGAAGATCCCGAAGTCCGCGAGGCTTGGCTGGCCGAGGACCCAGTCTCGCCCGTCGAGCATCGCCTCGACCATGCCGAGGTGTTTCATCATGTCTTGCCTGAACTCCTCGCGTCGCATCTCGAGCACATGCCAGGGCCCGCGCGCCCGCGTTTGCATCTCCTCGAAGACCCAACGCTCATGGTCGTCTCGGAAGATCGGCGGGGCCTTCGTGACCACGTACCGCCAGACGCGCTCCTCGAGGACCTGATGGCCCCAGTGCTCGAGGGTGGTCGCGAGGCCCTTCTGGCCCCATGGGTACAGGGACGGGGCCGGCCGGACCTTCTCCAGGAACTCCGGGATGTCGTACCACATCACCGGCTTGCCGTCCCACATGAGCGTCGGGACGTAGTCCTGTCCCGTGGCCTTGATCAGGTCACGTTTGTCGTGGTACGGGACGTACTCCGTGTCGAACGCAATCCCTTTGTACGCGAGGATGCGATCCGCGGAGACGCAGTAGTGGCTGATGGGCATCGAGTAGAGCAACGGACGGACGGCCATGGGGTCGGGAACTCGGCCCTGGGCTTAAGCCTGGTCCCAAGGCCGCGCCTATCCGGAGAGCGTGCGGCGGAACATCGAGGTCGTGGCAGTGAGGCTGATCGCACCGACCGCGAGGATCGTGAGGGCCGCGAACCCCAGGACGCTCCAGTCGAACCCGGAGATGATGAGCCCGTGCAGGGCGTCCGCGATGTAGCTCATCGGGTTGTACGTCGCCACCGTCTGGATCCAGGGGCTCAGGGCGACCTTGGGCATCATCGCGGTGGAGAGGAACAGCAGAGGGAACGTCGTCAGGAGGCTGATCATCAACGTCGCCTCGGAGTTCTTTGTGGCGAGGCCGATGAAGGTCGAGATCCCCGACCAGGCAATCCCGAAAGCCATGGCGATCCCAAGCAGGAGGAGCAGGCCGCCGATGCCGGCCGCGATATGCACTCCAAGGGCGAATCCCAGGATGAGGATGACCACGGTCTGGATCACGATGCGGACCCCGTCGCTCAGCGTCTTCCCCATGAGGATTGCCGAGCGGTGAATCGGCGCGACGCGCATCTTGTCCATGTACCCGCTCTCGAGGTCCGTGACCATGCCAATGCCGGATTGCATCGCGGAGGAGATGACCGTCTGGAGGATTACCGCAGCGCTGAAGAACGTGACGTACGAGTCTGTCCCTGTGGACTGAGAGAAGCCTGGGATGTTCGCGATGGCCTGGAAGGCCTGCGTGAACAGGACAAACCACACGATCGGCTGGACGAGGCTGAAGAACAGGAACTGCGGCCGGCGCAGGGTCTTCCTGATCCAGCGGCCAAAAATCCCGTTGACCTCGACGACGTAGTTGGAGAAGGTCATGGTCCCGGCCTCCGCCGCGCGCCCCACATCCGGCTCGGTGGCTTCACTTCCTCGACCCGCATCTGGTGCCCCGTGTGCTTCAGGAACACGTCGTCCAGGGACGGCGCGGAGAGCGTGAGCTGGGAGATCTGGACGCCCACGTCGTCGAGCATCCGGACAAGCTGAGGCACGAGGCTCGGCCCGTTCTTCGCATACACCGTCACCCCGGCGTCGTAGTCTTGGACTTCCTGCACCCCAGGGATCCGGCGCAGCGCCTCGCGGGCCACGTCATTCGGGTTCTTCCTGCCGTCCGACTTGAGGGCGATCTGGATGACGTCCGCGCCGATCTCCGCTTTCAGTTCGGCGGGGGTTCCCTCGGCCACAATCTTCCCGTGGTCGATGATGCACAAGCGGTCGCAGAGGCGGTCTGCCTCCTCCATGTACTGCGTCGTCAGGAAGATCGTCATCCCCTGGTCATTGAGCGACTTGATGTAGTTCCAGATGCCAATCCGGTTCTGGGGGTCCAGGCCCGTTGTGGGTTCGTCGAGGAAGAGGAGCTTCGGCCTAGAGATCAGGGCCATCGCCAGGTCGAGCCGGCGGCGCATGCCGCCGGAATAGGTCCCTGCGCGGCGGTCCGCGCCCTCGACCAGGCCGACGGTCGTGAGGATGTGCTCCACATGGGACTCGATCTCCCCACGCGGGATGTGGTAGAACTTGCACTGGAGCCGGAGGTTCTCCCGCCCCGTGAGGTCGTCGTCCACCCCGACGTCCTGGGCCGCGTAGCCGATGATCTCCCGGATTTTGGCGGGCTCCTTCTCCGCATCGAGGCCGTCGACGACCGCGCGGCCAGAGGTCTTCTGGAGCAGCGTCGTGAGGATCTTAATCGTCGTGCTCTTGCCCGCGCCGTTGGGCCCGAGGAAGCCGAAGACCTCCCCACGCTTCACGTGGAACGAGATGCCATCGACGGCCTTCACGTCGGGATCGAAGACCTTTCGGAGGTCCTTCACGACCACGATCGCCTCAGCCTTCGCCGGGGACTTCGCGAGCGTGACCTTCCCCACAACGGCCTCCGTGGCCGCGGCAGAAGGTCGTGCGAGTGCGGCCTCCTGCGCCATGCTGTGCGCCACTCCTCGGTTGAATTTAAGGTCGCCGAAATCTCCCTGGCTACAGAAGCGGCCGACTGCGACGGGACACCCGCCAACGGGAAGTGGGCGGGCGATCAGAACCGAGGCCGCACGGCTCAAATCCTCGCCTCGTCGTCCCCACCGCCCTGCGGACTCTCGAAGAGGCTAAGTCCTCGATGACGTCTGCCCGTACGATGCCGCGATCCACCGCAATGGACGAAGGCCGGGTCGTCTGCTACTTCGATGGCGCGTGCCCGAGCAACCAGTTCCGACAGAAAGGCCCCATGCGCGCGGCGTACGTGATCGGCGAGGAGGCCTTCCTGCGAGGCGTCGCGGACTGCCCGACGAAGGACGGCGCGAAGCGAAGCAACAACATCGCGGAGTATCAAGGCCTCATCCTCCTCCTACAAGATCTCCGAGGTCGCGAACGGGGTGCACCGGGGAAGCACGCCTACCTCATCTGCGGCGACTCCCAACTCATCCTGCGCCAGATGACGGGGGAATACCGCGTGAAGGAACCGCACCTCGCGGTCCTTCGCGAGGAAGCCAGGGCGTTGGCCCAGGAGCTCGACGTCCGGTTCCGGTGGGTTCCGCGGGGGTCGAACCGGGCCGGGGAACTCTTGGAAACAGAACGGTTCCCCCCGACGCGTTGAGGGCAACGGGCGGATGAGGCCTACAGGCCGAGCGCCCGGCCGAGCCAGTTCACGAGGAACGCGAGCCCGACGCCGAGCGCGGCCGCTCCGACGAGGAGAAGGATCACGAGGATCGGATCTTCCGGCGTCAGGATTGCTCGCCGGCTCTCCGGCGGCATGGCTTGCGTAGACATCGCCGCGCCTCCATGGAGAAATGGGCCCTTAAGGATGCCGAGGGATAGCCCCGCATCCCCCGTTTCCTGGACACCTATGCACACTTCCTCTCACCGCCGACTGCGTCCGTTTCAGGAGACGCCCCCGAAAGGCTCTTACGGGAGAACCCGTAGGGGGAGCCGCCTTTGAACCGAGGTCAGGATCTCCATAGGTCAGGCGGGAACCGACATGGCGCGGGTCGATGGGAAGGCGACGGCTCTCCTCGACGCCGCGCGACGCAACCTGGCCGACCTGTATCGGGAACTCCGCACAGGCCCCGAAGGCCTCTCCGCCCGCGAGGCCGAGGCGAGGCTGAGCGCCTGTGGCCCGAACGAACTTCCGGTGGCTCGGAAGGCGGGCGTCGCGGAGCGCGTCATCCTCCAGCTCCGGAATCTCTTCAACGTCCTCCTCGTTTTCGCCTCCGCTCTCTCCTTCGTCATAGGATTCGCGTACGGAGACATCGGCTCCCTGGAAATGGGAATCGCAATCTTCGCGGTCGTCGTGTTCAACATCGTCTTCAACCTCCTTCAGGAGCACCGCGCGGAACGCGTCGTCGAAGCGCTTCGCCGGCTGATCCCCGCGAACGCGAAGGCGACGCGCGCGGGCCGGGTCGCCCAGGTGCCGATCGCCCAGCTCGTCCCCGGGGACCTCTTCAGCTTCGACGAGGGCGACCGGGTCCCTGCGGATGCGCGCCTCGTCTCTTCCTATGGAGTCACCGTCGACCAGTCCACCCTCACCGGGGAGTCCTCCTTGCGGGAGCGGTCCGCGGATAACCTTCCAACCGCTGACGTCCAGAGCCCCACGGACTGCCCGAACATCCTCCTTGCGGGAACGACCGTCGCCTCGGGCTCCGGGAGTGCCGTCGTCCTCGCGACGGGCACCGAGACGGTCTTCGGCCGCATCGTCGCCGAGACCCGCGAGATCAAGGAGGCCCCGAGTCCCTTGCAGCGCCAGCTGGGCAAGACCGCGCGGCTCAACTTCGCGGCCGCGATGACGATGGGCCTCCTCTTTCTCGTCATCTCACTCGCATTCCGGAACCTCTCCCTCCTCAGCGGCCTCCTCATCATGATCGCTGTGGCGATCGACCTCGTCCCCGAAGGCCTCCAGATCACCGTGACTCTCGCCCTGGCCCTCGCCAGCGTCTCCATGTCGAAGAGGAACGTCGTCGTCAAGCGACTCGCCGCCGTAGAGACCCTCGGTTCCTCGACAGTGATCTGCACGGACAAGACGGGTACGATCACCGCGGGCCAAATGACCGTGCGGAAGGCCTGGGTGGACGGTACGACCTTCGATGTGAGCGGCCAGGGATACGGTCCCGAAGGCCAGATCCTGCTCAACCGCCAGAAGGTCAGCGTGACGGATCGCGACGATGTCCGGCGTCTCTGCGAAATCGCCGCCTTCGACAACACGGCGACCCTCACCCCGCCTCTGGATCGACGCCGTCAGCGCTGGACCGCGATCGGCGACACGACGGACGCCGCCCTCCTCGTCTTCTCCCTCAAGGGCGGACTTGACGGCAAGAAGGCTCTCCTCGACAGCCCCCGGATTGCCCTCCTCCCGTTCGACGCGACGCGAAAGATGATGACGAGCATCCACCGGAAGAAGGACGGACGCGTCGTCGCGTATGCGAAAGGCGCGGCCCAGGGGCTCGTCGAACGGTCGGAGCGGTTCCTTCGCGAGGGGAAAGAGGAGCCCCTCACGCCCGAGATCCGGAAGACGATCCTGGATCATGTGGACCGCTTCGCGGGTGAGGCGTTCCGTGTCCTCGCGCTCGCATACCGCATCCTCCCCCCGGACCTTGCCTCGTACCCCGCGGAGGCAGTGGAGAAGGATCTCACCTTCGTTGGCCTCGTCGCAATCCATGATCCGCCCCGCCCTGCAGTCGCGGAGGCGGTCCTCAAGGCGCGCGGCGCGGGCATCAAGGTCGTCATGATCACAGGGGACCACGAGCTCACGGCGGAGGCGATTGCCCGGCGCGTGGGGATCATCACGGGGAGCGATCACCAGTTGATCACGGGCGCGCGGCTCGCGTCGGTCTCGGACGGCGAGCTCTCCGCCCTGCTCGATGCCCCGGAGATCGTCTTCGCCCGGACGACGCCGGAGCAGAAGCACCGGATCGTGAAGGCCTTCCAGGCGAAGGGTGAGACAGTGGCCGTCACCGGGGACGGCGTGAATGACGCGCCTGCCCTCGCGGAAGGCGATGTGGGCATCGCGATGGGGATCACGGGGACCGACGTGGCGCGGGAGTCTGCGGACATGGTCCTCCTCGACGACGACTTCGCGTCGATCGTGTCCGGCGTGGAGCTCGGACGCGGGGTGTTTGACAACCTGAAGAAGTTCCTTGTCTACGTGTTCGGCCACAACTGGGCGGAGCTCATGGGTTTCGTCGCCTTCGTCCTCCTGGGCACTCCCGTCGCCATCGGCGTGGTCCAAGTCCTGCTCATCGATCTCGTCATGGACATTCCCCCATCCCTTGCGCTCACCGTGGAGCCCCCGGAGCCGAAGGTCATGGAGCGACCGCCGAGGGGTTCGAAGAGCCGGCTGTTCGACCTCGGGGCCCTCCTGACATCCGCCTACGTCGGCGTACCCGTGGGGATCGCGGCGGTCCTCGCGGGCTTCGCAGTCTGGTCCCGGGCGGGCTGGACCCTGGGCCAGCCGTCCGTCGCCGATCCCGCGATCTACGCCCAAGGGGTCGCCGTCGTCATTGCAGGCATCATGATGGGCCAGATGGGCAACGCCCTCTCTCGACGGAGCCGACGGGAATCCGCTTTCGCTCTGCCGCTCATGCGCAATCGATGGTTCCTGCCGGCGCTCGCCGGCACGGTCGGCCTTCTCCTTGCGTCGATCTACGTGCCCTTCTTCCAGCCGATCTTCCACACGGCCTCCCTGGCCGCGGGAGATTGGGCCTTCGTCATCCTGCTGGCCCCCATGGTCGTGGCGCTCGAGGAGGCGCGCAAGTTCGTCGCTCGGAGGGCCTTCCCCATCCGCGTCCCGACCGTGCCCGCCCTGGCAGCTCTCACGGGCCTCGACACGGGCCTCCTCCCGTCCGTCGAGGCGAAGCCAATCCGTCGCGTGCCCGCCGGGATGGCCGCCCCGCCCATCGTCCTCGTCCTCTTTGCGCAGCCCGCGAGCTGGAGCGCGATCCAGCCGGCCCTGAACCTCGCCGCCTATTCGGGATCCAGCGTCCTCGTCGCCCGCGTCCTCGAGGGCGGGGATCCGGACCTGCTCGCGGACCTCGAGGGGAGCATCGACGGGTGGGCCCAGGAAATCGGCGTTTCCCACGAGTCCGCCGACGTGCCCCTCGCCGGGCCGGCGGCGAAGGGGGAGGTGGTCGGGTCCGCCCTCCGAAGGCTTGCGGAGGAAGCGGGCGCCAAGACGATCGTTGTGCCCACCGAGCCGGCGACGCTCGCGGGGAAAGGGCCGAGGTGGCTGGAGGAACTTGCTTCGCTCGAGGTCTTCCTCGTCCGCCCGCCGGTCGGGGCCGCCGCGCCGGCCTGGCCGAAACGGATCCTCATCCCCGTGCTCCGCGCGTTCGAGCCGAAACCCTTCGACGTGGCCGCGGCGTTCACGGCATCGTCCGTCGTCCCCGAAGTGGACGTCGTGGCGGCCCGCGTGATCCGGATGCCTGCGATCGTTCCCCTCTACTCCACGTACCGCCCGGAATCCCTCGTGGACACCCGCCGGGAGCTCTCGTTCCTCGCGGCCCTTCGCGGACGGCCACTGTTCCGGATCCTCAGTCCCCGCGTCCTCCTCGTGCGCGACGTCGGCCGAGACGTCGTCGACTTCGCCGCGGAGCACGACGTGGACACGATCGTCCTCAAGGGGGAGTGGAAGCAACATCGAGTCGGCTTCCCCACGAAGGAAGACCGCGCCATCGCGACGAAGGCGCGATGCACCGTCGTGGTGGTCCTCGCCGCCTCGCGCTGAGGCAGCGGGGGAGAGCCATCCGGTCACGGGCCGAACTCGAACCCGGACTTCGTGCCCGGGAGAGCCGGCTGCATGGGCGTGTCTCACCGGGCGCGCCAGGAGCCCCGAGGCGCGTTTCCATCATTCGTAGACCGGAAATGTCTAGGCAGCCGCCGCAATGGACGCAAGGCAGGGAGCCCGAGACGCGACATGGCCGCAGGACGCGAGAGTCCCAGCGTCGACACAATCGGGGTGCTGTTCCTGAGTGTCCACGACTTTCCGCGGATGCTCGCCTACTACCGTGACGTCCTCGGACTGCCGCTCAGCAGCATTCGGCCCGGGGACGGACTCACTCCGTTGAACGACTGGGCGAGGTTCGAGCTGAAGGGCGCGGCCATTGAGCTCTTCGACGAGAGGAGGGCTTCCCGAACCGGTCCGCTCCCCCTTCCCCGGAACAACGCGATGATCATCGCGTTCAAGGTCGGGGACATCCGCGCGACGTTCAACGAACTGCGGGGCCGAGGGATCGAGTTCTCCAAGGGAATCGGTGAGGCGGACTGGGGGCGATACGTGCACTTCCGGGATCCCGAGGGAAACCGCCTTCAGCTCTACCAGCCTCGCCCGGGATTCTAGCCCTCCGCGGTTCCCTCTCGCAGTTCACGAGGCGACTCCCGCACGACTCGGCCTCGCATGCTTTAAGGGGACCGGGAGATTCTCATTCCTCCGCGCCCGCACCGCGCCCGTCTGGACGAAGCACCATGCCCGCAAGAAATCCGAGTCGGAGCCGGCCGACATTCCCGCCCCGCCGCGATCTCGTCGTCCGCAGGGAGGACTCCATGCCCGAGGTTGCCAAGAAGGTCTTGTCCGTCCACTTCCGCAAGATGGAGGCGAACGAGAAGGGCACGAGGAAGGGGCAGGACATCGAGAAGCTGCACGACATGCGGGTGGCGGTCCGTCGCATGCGTACGGCGGCGAGGATTTTCGGCCGTTTCCTCGATGCCGGCGAGTTCCAGTCCTTCGCCCGAGAACTCCGCGCCCTCGGTCGCGCCCTCGGGTCGGTGCGGGACTTGGACGTGATGATGGATCACGCCCGCGGCTTCCGGGAGAAGGCTCCCATGAGGGAGCGGCTCGACCTAGACACGCTCCTCCGAGAGTGGCAGGATCGGAGGGCCAAACTGCGCCGGCGGCTCCTGGATCATCTGGACTCCTCGGCCTACGCGCGGTTCAAGGAGAACTTCCCACGGTTCCTCGAGGACGCGTCTGCAGGCGTCCTCCCCGTCGTCGGGAAGAGCGGCCGGGTGCGGCCCTCCCTCCTCAGCCACGAGGGCCCCGTGGTCCTCCATGAGCGCCTCGCCGCCGTGCGGGCCTATGAGGGATGGCTCGATGGCGAGGATGTCCCCCTCCTCAGGTACCACCGCCTCCGGATCGAGGTGAAGCGCCTCCGCTACACGCTTGAGTTCCTTTCCGACATCGCCGGCCCCGAGGCCGAGCCGCTCGTCGGATCCCTCAAAGCGGTGCAGGACCATCTTGGGGAAATGCGGGAGGCCTGGATGACCGCAGACCTCCTCGAGCGGGAGTTCCTGCGAGGGGCCGCCCGCGGTCCCAAGTCCCCCTCTCATCCCGGCATCGCCGCGTACATGTCGTCGCGGCGCGATCACTGCGAGGAGCTTCGGAAGGCCTTCCCGGTGGTGTGGACCACGGTGAGCAACCGCGAAGTCCACCGGCGAATCGCCGCCATCGCTGCCTCCTTCTAGCCGCAGCTGCGTTCGATGAGGGGTTCACGCGACGGTCACGCGCCGGCCGAGGAGCTTCTCGATCGCCTGATGGTTGTACTGCACCCCCCAACGTTCCGTGGCGATGTCCCCATCCGCCTTGACTTGGAGGACGAGACCGTCTCGGCCCCGCAGGAGCCGCGCATGCCGGACGAGTCCCCGCCGGCTGCGATCGAGACTGTCTGCGATGCGCAGGAAGGCCGTGAGCGTGCGAACCACGTTCTGGGAGCCCTCGTCGAGGCCCTCGAGTTTCGAGTGTCCTCTCTTGGGGAAACCTTTCCGCGAAAAGAAAGCGAGGGCCGCGATGATCCTTGTCTCCATGCGATTGAATCCGAGGAGGTCCGCGCTCGAGATGAGGTACCATGTGTGCTCGTGCTGGTTGTCATAGGAGAGGAAGGCCCCCACATCGTGGAGGAGCGCCGCGAACCCGAGCAGGTCCCTCTCCTCCGCGCCGTAGCGGTGGACCGCGAGCCTCCTCGCGCTGTCGAAGAGTTCCGTCGCGAGACGGGCCACGACCCGCGTGTGGGCCTCGTCGGAGCCGCACGCCCGGGCGAGTTGAAGGACGCTCCGATCCCGGATCGGCACACCCACGTAGAGGGCCGCGTGCTCGCTGTTCGCCAAATAGTCGAGCAGGAGCCCGTCCCGCATCCCCCGGTCCGTGGGACGGATCTCCCCGAGGTCGAGCTCGTCCATGAAGACATCGACGATGGCCGCGCCCCCGAGGATGATGTCCGCACGCTCAGGGTTGATCCCGGAGATGTTCCGCCGGTCTTCGAGGGGCGTCACGCGAAGGAGATCGATGATCTTGGTCAGCTCGCTGTACCTCACCGTGTCGGACCGGTCCCTGCGCCGATTGTAGCGGACGCGGTAGAGGACGTCGGCCAGGTTCTCGATCGTCCCCGAGCTCCCGATGAACTGCCCGATGCGGAACCGCTGGATGCGCTTGAACGTCGGCGCCGCGGTGTCCCGGACATAGTCCCGGACCGAATCGTAGTGCTTCTTGGAGATGGGCGCCTCCCCGTCAAGGTGGAACATCGCGGAGAGGCGGATCGCCCCGAGGCGGAGAGAGTCAAGGTACGCATACTGCTCCTGGTCCCCGATCGCGAGCTCGGTGCTTCCGCCCCCGACGTCGATGAAGAGCGCCTGGGCGTCCTCCTTCCTCGCCACGTGGGAGGTGCCCAGGTAGATGAGCCTCGCCTCCTCCTTCCCTGAGATGACCCGGACATCGAGATGCGCTTGACGCTTGAGCGTGCGCAGGAACTCCGCCTGGTTCCGCGCTTCCCGGGTCGCCGAGGTCGCGACCGCGATGACCTCATGCGCACCGCGAGCCCGTGCGAGGGAGGCGAAGTCGTGGCACGCGTGGACAGTCCTCCGGATGGCCGCGGGGTGGAGACGGCCGTCCACGAAGACGGTCTCGCCGAGGCGGACGACCTCCTTCTGCTCCGTGAGCACCGTGTACGTCTGGTTCGGGTTGATGCGGACCAGGAGCAACCGCACCGAGTTCGAACCGATGTCCAGGAAGGCGACGACCCGGGACGCCGGTGGATCTGTCGGCGAGTCTACCGCCGGGAGCATGCGATCGCCAACTCCCGCCCGAACACCTCGGTGAACAGATCCCCCTTCTTCAGCGCGAACCGGCGCTCCTCCTCCGCCGGCGCCCGAGTTTCGCAGAGGATCTGCACCCGCCGGGGAAGGACCTTCGCTGAGAGGCGCGCAATTACGGAGCGGTGTGTGCGATCGAGACCGTCCGCCACACGAAGGATCGCCGACAGCTGGGAAACGACAATCCGGTCCTTCGCAGAGAGACCGGCATAGGGCCTGTGCCGCTTCTTCGGAAGCGCGCCCCGGTGGTATCGGGCAAGGCATGCGACGATCCTCCGCTCCCTCGTGGAGAAGGAAATGACGTCTGAGGACTCGATGATCCGCTGGGAGGTCTTGTGATGCCGTTTCGCACCCTCCACCCATCCGACGTCGTGGAGAAGGCCCGCGTAGAGCAGCAAGCGCCGCGGGGCCTCGCCGAGTCTGTGAAGGGGCTCGAGCTCGTCGAAGAGATCCAATGCCAGACGGGTCACCTGGTGGGCGTGGCCGACTTCGTACCGGCAACTCCGCGCAAGGGCAAGTACGTTTTCCAAAATCCGGGCGCGTGCAGCGGTCGATCCCGGGAGATGCCCCTTCGGTTTCTCGAGGACGGCGTCGAGGGTCCGTGCCTCCAAGAGCATGCGGCCGAATGACTCCGGGAGCCCACGCTGCCGGAGAGCGGCCACGGCGGCATGGAGGTCGTAGCGCACGCGATGGTGGACGACACGGACTCGGTCCCGGTCCAGCTCAAGGAGGGCGTAGCTGGCGCGGGGATTTCCGTCGTCCGACCGACCGACGCCGCCGGGGTTCACGAAGGTAATGCCGTCCGCTTGGCGCACGAACGGCATGTGGGAATGACCGCAGAGCACGATCTCCGCGCGAGCCATCTTCGCGAGTTCGGCGAGGCGCTCGGGATCCGTCGCCGGTTCAAGTCGTTCCGTGTTCGACGCCGGGCTGCCATGGGTGAGCAGGACGCTGTGACCCTCAACAACGAGGCGGCGTTCCCGCGGAAGCGAGGCGAGATACCGGAGGCTTGCGGGCGAGAGGTTCTCGTGCGCCCATGCGGGAGCGATCCACTTGTCGACGGGGCTCCGTTTCGTCCCTGGGTCGCGGGGATCGGCGCCAAGGACGCGGAGATCGAAGTTCCCGGCGATGCCCAGGGCCACTTCCTTCCGCAGCCGCTGGACGACCTCCTCGGGACACGGTCCATACCCGACGAGGTCTCCCAGGTTCCAGATCGCGTCCACGCGCCGTCTCCGGATGTCCCGGAGCACGGCATCGAGCGCCTGGAGATTCCCGTGGGCGTCTCCGAGGAGCGCGACCCTCATGGGCGCACTCCTGGGCGCCGGCCCTTACGAGACGGATGTCGGGTTGTCGATGCGGGATGCGGACTCGCCGCTCGGCTGCGCTCGGACTGTCCTGGCAACGTCTTCTTCCGCCTCATGATCGAGGCCAAGCCCCCGAGGTCCAGGGGCTCGTGAACGCCGTATCCGTTCCACGCGCCGCGGTGTTCGGCCATCCAGCGTTGGGAATCCATCTCCGGATAGCCCAGCGCAGGGTGGAGCTGGACATAGGTCCCGTCCGGCTTCATCCACCGTGCCTTCACGTTGTCCATGAGATGAACAGCCAGGATCCGATCCCGGATGGCGACACGGATCGCCGGATCCTCGATGGGGAACAGCAGCTCCACCCGGCGATCGAGATTGCGAGGCATCATGTCGGCGCTCCCGAGCAGGATCTCCCCATCGCCGCCGTTGTGGAAATAGTAGATGCGCGCGTGTTCGAGGAACCGGCCTACCACGGAGGTGACGGTGATGTTGTCGCTCACCCCCCGGATGCCCGGCCGGAGGCAACAGAAGCCGCGCACCTGGAGGTCGATCTTGACACCCGCCCGAGACGCGCGATAGAGGGCCCGGATGCACTCCGTGTCCTCCAGGGCGTTCATCTTGAACGCGAGGTACCCGTCGCCCCTCCGCCTGTGCCCACGGATCTCCCGTTCGATGCGGCTCAGGAACGCGCGTCGCAGGGCGCCCGGGGCGACGAGGAGCGTGCGGTATCGCGGCCTGCGCGCGTACCCGGTGAGCGCGTTGAACAGCTCGGTCACCTCCGCCCCGAAGTCCGGACGGCTCGTCAGGAACCCGATGTCCGCGTACATCCGGGCCGTCTCCGTGTTGTAGTTCCCCGTGCCGACGTGGACGTAGCGGGCGATCCGTTCCCCTTCCCGGCGCACGACGAGGCACATCTTCGCGTGGGTCTTGAGACCCAGGAGGCCGTAGGTGACATGGACCCCGGCCTTCTCGAGGGTCCGGGCCCAGGCGATGTTCCTCTCCTCGTCGAAGCGGGCCTTGAGTTCCACGAGGACGGCCACCTGCTTGCCGTTCTCCCGGGCCTCGAGGAGCGCCGCCACGATTGGCGAGTTCTTGTCGATCCGATAGAGGGTCTGCTTGATCGCGAGCACCTGAGGGTCGCGAGACGCCTGGCGAATGAAGTCGACGACGGGCACGAACGACTCGTACGGGTGGTACAACAGGACGTCCCGACGGCGCAACACGTCGAAGATCGGCTCGTCCGGGCGGAGGAAGGGCGGCGTGACGGGCTCGATCGACGGCACCTTCAGGTCGGGGCGGTTCAGACGGGTGAGCTCCCAGAGATCGACCTTCCCCAGAGGCCCGGCCGTCTCATACACGTCTTCGGGCTCGAGGCCGAGATGCCCTGTGAGGAGATCGCGCACCGGGTTCCCCACGGGGGCGTTCGTCATCTCAAGCCGCACGGCGGGTCCGAACACGCGCCGGTCGATCGTCTCCTCGACCACGGTGAGCAGGTCGTCGGCCCCCGCTTCCTTGATGTCGACCGAGGCGTCCCGCGTGACCCGGAAGGGGTAAACGGCGTCCACGCGGAGGCCCGGGAAGAGGCTGTCGAGGTTCGCAGCGATCGCTTGTTCGATCCAGATGAACTCGTGGGCCTCGCGGGCCGCGGCGGATCGCGAGGACGGGGGGGCGTGCCCGTTCGTCGGGACCGGGAGGAATCGCGGGAAGATGTCCGGGACCTTGATGCGTGCGAACCGCTGGCCGCGCTTCGAGTCCTGGAGGACGACGGCCAAGTTCACGCTAAGGTTGGAGATGTGCGGGAAAGGATGCGCGGGATCCACCGCGAGCGGGGTCAGCACGGGGTAGATGTGCTCCCGGAAGTACCTCCGCAGCCGTCGCTGCGCGGCCCGGCCCAGCTCGTCGTGGTTGAGGATTGGGACTCCGTTCTCTCGGAGCCCTGGCAGCACGCCGTTGCGCCAACAGGCGGAGCCCCGTTCCAGGATGGGGAGGACTTCCCGCCTCACTTCGGCGAGGGTCTGCGCTGGCGTCATCCCGTCCGCGGCACTGCGCGTGGAACCTGTGCGGGCGAGGCGGCGGAGTTCGGCGATCCGCACCATGAACATCTCATCGAGGTTGCTTCCCAGGATCGCGAGGAACTTGGCCCGCTCGAGCAGCGGAAGGCGAGTGTCTTCCGACTCCTCGAGGACGCGCTCCATGAATCGGACGCGAGCGACATTCGGCCCGATGTAGAGGCGGGGGTCGTCCAGGTGGCTGCGAGCCGTCGCCGACTCACTTCCGCGTGATCGTATCATATGTCCTCGCTGCTCGAACTGAGACCTGCCGCCGCGGGGCTCTGTCCACCAAACTCCTCGGCATAGCGACCAATCGGCCCGATCGTCCTCTCCACCTGTGGCGACGAACTCGAATGCTCGCGGCTGCGGCGGAACGCAGCCGCGTCTACTAAAACCTGCACCTACGGATGTTACAGTCTCCGCGAAGAATCTCTATAGACATCCGGGTAGATTCCCGGGAGAAGAGGACCGGCCGAAGTCGCGGCCCGCGTCCCGCAGGTTCGCCGCGACCATGAAGAATCGGTCCCCGCAAGTCATCGCAGGAAGCTGATACACGTTCTCACGCGGGATTCGATACCAAGGCGCACCGAATTGGCCGACCCAGACCGTCGGGCGGCGGGCGATGCCTTATCCTAGTCGAGGGGCTCCCCTCCGCGATACGATGAAAACCAAGCTGACGTACACAGGCATCCGCGTCAAGGACCTCGACGAGTCGGTCAAGTTCTACACGCAGGTCCTCGGGATGAAGGAAATCGGACGGAGCACGATCGATGTGGCGAAGGGGACGGCCGTCAACCTGGTCAGCGAGGACAACGGCCATCCCCTCGAGCTGAACTACTACGAAGAGGGCAGTCCGTTCGCCGCGAAGTACGAAGTCGGCGAGGGACTCGACCACCTCGCGTTCCAGGTGGAGAACCTCGACCAGGCACTCGCAGAGGCGAAGCGAGCGGGACATCCCGTCGTCAAGGAGATAAAAACGGCAGCGAGCCGCTGGGCCTACATCGCGGACCCGAACGGGATTTGGATCGAGCTCTTTGCGTAGGGCGTGTCGCGGGATCCGAATCGGGAACCGGTTCCGGGCGAGCACGGCGGGGACTCAGCCAAGGGGGGGCGAACCTCCACCTCGTGGGTCTTCCCCGCCAACATTATCGGGAAGCGCGCCCCGGCGGTACCGACCTCTGTCCTCCCCTCGGGCCTCGCCATGTCGTTTGCGACGATCTACACGGACGGCTACGGCACCCCTGCGCCCCGTTGGGCCCGGCGGGCGAGCACCTCGGCAACGGGCCGCAGTACGAACACGAACACGAGGGCGAACACGAGCGCCGCGACGAGGACGAGCTGCGCAGTGAGGGTTTCCAACGTCGGGTAGAGGTTGAGCGCCTCGATGCGGGGAATCCACGCCGCCGGTGTGGCGGAGACGATGCCCGCCTCCTGGAGTTCGTGGATCCCGTAGCCCGCGAAGCTCACGGTCAGGTAGTAGAGGAGTCCACTCGTGAATGCGAAGTACTTGCGGATGGGAATCCTCACCGCGAACTTGTGGAATGCGAGGAAGACCACGGCCAGGATTCCGAGGCCCGCGACGAACCCCGCCGCGACCCAGATCTCGACGCCGTTCGCCTGCGCCCCGAGGGCGCCGTAGAAGAGGACCGTCTCGAAGCCCTCGCGGTATACGGCGAAGAAGGGAACGAGGCCAAGGGCGACCCCGCTGCCGGTCGCGAGCGCTGCTTTGAGCTTGCCCTTGATGAAGCGCATCCACTGATCCGATTGGACCTTGCTGATCAGCCAGTACGACACGTAGAAGAGGACCGCGACCGCGAGGAGAGAGGTCACTCCTTCGAGCAGTTCCCGGTGCGCCGGCTGCGTCGAGAGGAACGCCCATATCAGGAACGCCGTTGCGAGGCTCGCGAGGACCCCCGCGCCGGACCACAGGTATACGGTCCGGACCTTGCCCGGGTTCTTCGTCCCATGGAGGTAGCCCACGATGGCACCGACGATGAGGACCGCTTCGAACCCCTCCCGAGCGATGAGGATCAGCGAATTCGTGAACGCGACCCCCGCATCCATCCTTCCCACGAGGCGTTCGAGCGAGTCGGCGAGCTTCGCCCGAACGGCCGCGACGGTCTCCTCCAGGGCATCGATCGGTACGCGCGCCGCAATCTGCGCTTCGAGGGTGCCCCCGATGCCGAGAAGGCCTTCGATCTCCGAGGCGAGGATGGGATCGACCGTCCGGAGCCTTCCCTCGATCCGTTCGAAGCCCAGGAGGTACGCGTCGGCCCGGAGCGATTCCGCGCTCTCGAGTTGCCCGTGGTGATAGGCCACGAGGAGATCGTCCAGCATTGCGTTGATCCCCGCCACGATTTCCGCGTCCGTCTCCTGCGCGGCGACGGGGGTCCCGAGGAACGTCGTGACGATTCCGAGGGCCAGAAGAGTGACGAGGACCAACCGTCTCAGGTCGATCCCTCCCTTCGGCGCGAGGCGGCTTCCTCGTCTGCCGTTGCATGCCGCAGGAGCCGCCCCTTGTAGAGGAGCACCGCGGGAATCGACAGGACGATGCCGAGGATCACGCCCGCGACGAGTCCGAGGGCGATCTCCGCAGTCCCACCGCTCGCGGGTGACGAGGCGCCCGAAGTGCGGAAGGCGGCGACGATGTCGGAGATCTTCCTGTGCCCGGTCTCCGCGACCGCCTCGACCTCCGCGGGCGGAGCAAGAACCGTCATCCTCTCCTCCATCGTGTCGAGGATCGTCCGGAGCTCTCCAACGTCGGCCGCGGCCGCGGGGACGGTGGCCGCGAGGCCCTCCTCGAGTTCATCCAGAGCCGACTCCGTGCGGTTCAGGAAGGCCCGCGCCTCGAGGTACTCGCCCTGGTCGAGGACTTGGCCCCCTGCGCCGGCCACGCCCGCCTGGTACTCTTCGACCGCCATTTCCAACAGCATGTCGATGTCTCCCAGGCGGTCTTGGAGGACTGCAGGGTCCGCGTTCCCGATGACCACGAAACGCCCGACCATGCCTGCTTCCGCGTGCCCGGGCATCGCGCAGAGGATTTCGAAACTCCCCGCCTTGTTCGCGGCGAACTCGATCCACCGCGTCTCGCCGGGAGGGATTTCGACCTCGATGTCATACCCGACAATCTCGAACTCGTGGAGCTGCGCGGCGAGGTTCCGGAGGGTCATGTTGATTTCGGAACCGACCTGGGCCGCAATCGTTGAGGGGTCGAAGTAGTAGTCGCCGATTTCGATGTTGTAGTGCTCGACGGGATTCGCCGCGGCGGTTTCGACGGCGAAGGGGCATGCCGCCAAGGCGGCGATGAGGGCCATCCCGAGGACGCTCCTCGTCCGCCACGTCTCGCTGCGCGTGCGCCCTTTCGGCTCTGTCTGCCTTGCCATCGTCCCGATCCTCCGATTTTCGGTCAGCCGAAATCGACCGAGCCCGCGCAGCCCCATCGGGCCTATAAGGTTTCGGTCCGTGACCCGGGCGCATCGCCATTCACGACGTGAACCGTTCCCTCCGCAGCCTTATGGCCGGCCGCGCTGTCTCGTCCCACCATGACACGAGGGTCGATTTCCCCCGCAGGATGGGTTACCGCGCTCCAAGGGTTGGTCGCCCGGGAGCTTGTCGAGGACATGGGCGTCTCGGGACGTCGCGCGGCGGAGCTGCTGGGAATCGCACCCTCCGCCGTCTCCCAATACCTCTCCGGCCGGCGGCTGCGCACCCTGTTCCCCGCCTTCGCGGCCCGGGGGGAGGCTCGACGAACCGCGCGGCGCGTTGCGCAGGCGCTCGCGGATGTCCCGCCTGGCATGGCCGCTCCTCCGAGACTGCTGCTCGAAGCGGCCGCGGATCTTGCAGAGCGGGTCAGTGGCCCATCGGGACCGCCTCCCGTCCCGGAGGTGCCGGAGGGCCCGTTCCCCGACCGCGAGCTCGTACGGGTCCTGCGGAAGCGGGTGGTCGGCGAGCAGGCGGCGGTCGCGGGGTGCATGCACCTCGCACAGAAAGCCCGGGACGAGCTAACGCGTGCGATCTTTCGCCAAATCGCAGCCGACAGCCTGCGGCATGCGGAAATCGTTGCTTCCCTCGCGGGTCATCTCGACCGCGGCACGTCGTCGACATACGTCTCCGGGATCACGCGGCGGGACGTGGAGAAGCTCATTCAGGCGGAGAATGAAGCGGAGAGAGAGGGACGGAATCTATCCCGAGGACTCGGTGGGACGATGGGACTCCTCGCGGCGAGCATGGAGGCAGACGAGCGGAAGCACGACGAGCTGTTGAAAGGGCTCCTGACCGCCGGGTTCGGCGATCAATGATCGTCGGTGGCGAAGCGCCCCCCGCGGACCTCGCAGCGGGAGAGCAACGCCCCGGTCGGGCAGTGGCCCTGTTGTGGGCTGCGAACCAGAGAGAGGCCGGGATGTTCGCCATCGTGCGGGGTCGCTTTGCCCATCTGAGATGTCAGGCTTGACCCCCGAACAGGTACCTGACCTTGGTTGTGATCCTGTCATGCCGAGGCTTCACGGCCTCGGCACTTTCCACATCACGGTCGCCCGCCCTGCGGATCCCTGTGACGCCCAATCCAGGTTCAGCCTGGCTGTAGACCGGCTGTCCTTCCGACGCCGCCCTAGCTCGCGTCGTCAACTCTCTTCAGGATGCGAAGAGCCGTGAGCGTGATCCACTTGCTCGGTCCCCCCGCCCGCTCCAGCGCGAGCGGTCTTACTCTCCTCGCGGCGGCCCCGGGACCGCTTCGCGGCCCTTCGTCGGGATGAATCCGGTCGAGACCCCAGGTCCCGTCGCTCCGTCGCTTCTCGCGGAGGATCTGGAGGGCGGGCTTGAGGCGACGATCCCCGGCGTATCCGAGCCTCGTGAGGACGTCGAGCCCTACCAAGATGTCGTAGTAGTAGTGCGTTGGGTAATGGAACCGGAACCAAGGAGCGTACCGTCGCCCCTCCTCGAAGAGCTTCCGCTCGAGGTAGAACTCCGCCCCTCTCGAGATCGCCCGCTCCGTCGCGGCGCTCCGATTCGCCTTCGGAATCGTCGCGAACGCGGCCAACGCCTCCCAGCAGTCGAGGGTCCCGGGCTTGTCGGCGGCGCAGTTCCAGCCCCCGTCCTCCCGCTGGTCCTCGATCATCCAGTCGTAGAGCTTCCGGACCCGGCGATCGTCGCCGTACCCGAACCGCGTCAGCATACGCGCGACGTTCCCGACAATGCAGACCTCCTCCGTGAAGAAGTTCACCTCCGAGCTAAGGTGCAGCTTGTACTCGAAGATGAGGTCGGCGAGCCTTCGGATCCGCGGGTCAGGCGCCGTGAGGCCGAGGTCGGAGAGGACGATCCCCTTCCAAATCGACGAGTCGAACCGGGGGAAACGGAGGAAGCTAACCCACTCCCGGACGGTCCTCGGCTCATGGGCCTCCCAGTACCCTTTCGGCTTCTGGGTTCTCAGAAGGTCATGCGCCCAACCCACTCGGGGGATCGTCGTGTGCGATGCCTTCACGTCCGGGTCGTCTTGCTTCCGCCCCAGCAGGTCGACCAGTGCGTGATAGCGAACGGACGGCTGGTCCTCTTCCAGCAACCAGTCCAGGACCTGCGCGTCTCGGTCGTCGCGACGTGATGCGCCTCCCTGCCGCATGCTGGGAAACCTCGCCGGTCCCACGTTTCGGGGCTATTTGAACCGTCGGTCTTCCGAAAGGCGGCGCAGGTGGAGCCATGAGGCACCGGAGCACAAAGACCACAGAGGCTGACTATGCCCGGATTTCGCCCTGAGGCCGCCTTCCAGGAGCTTCGGGACCCGCGCGCCCCCGAGGTGGCGCGCAAATCCTTCTCACCTGGGCAAAACGCCCCGGTCGGGCAGCGGCCCCATTATGGGTCGCAAACCTTGGACTCGCGGAACCCTGATGGGCGCCGGGCCGACCTATCCGGGTGCTTGGGTCCGAACCCGCTGCACACCAAGCCCGCGACAGGACACCCCAGCGTTCGAACCCTCCGAGCAGCGGTACATCGATCCTTTGGCACGAATCATCTGCGATAATCGCCTCGAAATCCTTAGCCGTCGGCTTCTGAGCGCACTCGACGCGGGATGCTCATGCGAAGCTCGAGGCTTCCCCCTGCGGCCAAGGGGGTCCTCGGCCTCGCCCTCCTTGCACTCGTGGCGATTGCCTTCCGTCCGTGTGGTGTCGCGAGTCCTTTCCTTCTCCGAGCATCGGCGACACCGCAGACCCTCCTGCTTCAGCCCGATGCCGTGAACGGCACGGACACATTCGTGTTGAGCCGGACGCCCGGCTCGAACTTCGGGAGTGAGGGACCCCTGTGGGTCGGTCCGGACGCCTTGAGCGGTGGACGATACCGATCCTTGCTGTTCTTCGACCTCAGCGCATTCCCGGGGAACGCGACGCTCGTCGACGCGATGCTGAGTCTCCACGAAACCACAGGAATCGGCGGCACGGTTCGGGCGAGCCGCGCTCTCGCATCCTGGACGGAGGGAAGCGGGAGCCGTGAGTGGGCCCGTGTCCCCATCACCGTGCGCGAGAGCGCGGGGGTCCCGCGGACCCTCGAGCCTATCGCCGTGACCCTCACATTCCCGCCCGGATCGATTGCCGATCCTGCGAAGGACGTCCGGGTGTGGGATGGAACGAGGGAGGTTCCGTCCCAAGTGTACCGGTACGGGTACACCGGTGGCGAAGTATCGGAGGCCCTCCTCTACTTCGGCGTGACCATCGGAGCCTTCCAGTCGAAGACCTTCGACGTCACATACAGCGCGAACGGCTCTGCCGTGCCCGCGTATCGCCAACTCACGTGGTCCTCGTCGCCGACCTGGACCGCGGGTCCGGCGGGAGTCTCCGTCACGGGCGCGACGATCGCGGACATTGATAGGGACGGCAAGCTCGAAGCCGTCTTCGGCGGCGACGACGGCGTCCTCCGCATCGCAAACAGCACCGGAACCGTCGTCCGTTCTGTCCAAGTGTCCGCCCTGGGGAATTCGATCCCCTTCCCACCCCAGGTCGTGGACCTGAGGCACAACGGCAGCGTGGCGATCATCGCCATCACGAACGACCCTTCCCTCGCGGGCTTGGACACCAACGGCAACGTGATGTGGGCGAACCCTGCGGTCCCGCTGCTGCACACGATCCCCGCGTTCGTGGACGTGAACGGCGATGGCGTGCTGGAGATCCTCGTCGGCGGGAAAATGAAGCAGATGCAGGCCCTGAGCGGCCTAGATGGGCTCACGGTCCTGCGGAACTACTCCGTGCCGCTCGAGGCGTACACGCCGATGGTCGCGGACATCGACGGGGACGGCACACCAGAAATCCTCTTCGGCGGGAGTGACGGAGTCGTCCACGCATTCAGCCTCGGTGGCACCGAACTCTGGGCGAGTGCCCCTCCCCGGGTCCAGTTCGTCGAGATGCCCCTCGCCTACGGAGACCTGCGCGGGGATGGCATCGATGCGGTCGTCTCGGGGGACAGACCCTCGCGGATCTCGACGGCGACGGCACGCTCGAGATCCTCTTCGGGAACACCGCGGGGACCTTCTACGCCCTCTCGGCCAACGGGTCGCCCCTGTGGTCTCACAACCCGGGAACGGTCCAGAGCGGGACGCCCGCGATCGGCGATCTGGACAGGAGTGGCACGCCCGACATCGTCTTCACGAGGTCGTCCTTCGTCACGCGGTCGCCGTGCCACAAATTAGCACGCCCCGGTCGGTGAGCCAGCGAAGAATCGGTGCCAAACCGAATGCCTCGGGAGGGCATATACCACCGGGCAACAATCCGTCCGACGTCAAGTGGCCCGGAAATATGGTAGCACGGTCGCGCTGCTCTCAGCGAAGCAGGACGAACTCGAGTACGCAAGATAGTGCGCTTGAAAGACGGAAAGCCCAGACGTGATCGCGCATCATTGCCATCCTGCTCACGCTTCCAGGCCGCGACGTATCACGTTCACGCGGAGTCTTCTCGCAAGCGGCGTCCGAAACGGCGCGCCCCCGCCGGCCGGGGCCGATAACGGGACTCAACGCTCCGACCAGCGCGTCCTCGATCGCGCCACCGACGATTAGGTCAACGACGATGTAGAGGACGATCGCCTGGAACACATAGAGGCCGATGTCGAGCAAGTCCGGCCGACTTCTGCTCATCTTGGTCGATGTTCTGCGCCAAGGCAGACGATGAGTCTTCTGGTGGAACCCCTCGGGTTCAAAGGCACCCCGCTGGGAATCGTAGCGAGACTGGCATGGCCCGCGGACAGGAAGCGAGGCCCGAAGGCTTGCTATGCGAGCGAGTCGGGGCTGACGAGCCCGAAGAGTCTCGCGATAGCAGTGGCGAACGAAGCCAGGGAGCTTGTGGGGCAGGATCCGGATGACGGCCGCGATCGTGAGCCTGTACTTCCCGCCTTCCGCGGCGATGACGTCGCGGGTCGAAAGGTCCACAATTGTCGAACGGCGAGGCGCCATTCGTGTTCTGATCGCCGAAGAGTTGCGAGGGTGAGAGGCGCCTGCAGGCCGCCCGAAAGACCAGCGGACGAGGAGGACTGTCGTCGGAGACAATCGCAGGTTCGAACACCGATCTAGTTGGAGCTACGCAGTGCTTAAGTAGCTTCTTAGGGTTTCACATGGGGGGCAGACGTGACTCACTGGGCCCGAATCGCTATCGAGCACAAGGACTGCTGGGGCGCCAACCTCGTTTCCGATCCCCGCGTCCGCGATGTGCAGTTTTGGTCGGGCTTGAAGGTTGACCCGCATCGAGTGCTTGGGAGCATGACCGTGCGGACGAATCGACGGGTGGACCTCCTGGATTTCAACCCGTACAAGCTGGAGTACTGCAGAGCCCGCGAAGCTCGGCTTGACGGCAAAACATGGCAATACTACGTTGAGTTCATGTTGTATGAGAAAGCGGACGAGACAACCGCTGACATGCTTTTCCAATCGGGTTGTCTCTTCCAGCCACCTGCCATCGTTAGGGGCCGCTACGAGCTTCAGACGATGCTTGCCCCTACCTCCGACAACATTCGCCGCTTGTTCCGGATCCTGAAGCGACATCGGCGTGACTACAAGACCATGGCCATTCGCGAGGTTGAACCAGGTCCCCGGATGCTGTTCACCGTCGAAGAGAGCGGACTCCTCACCCCCAAACAGCTTGAGGCGATTCGAATAGCTTTCAGGCGGGGCTTCTACAACTACCCTCGGAGGATCCGCATTTCGGACCTGGCAAAGGAAGCAGGATCCGCTCGTTCCACCTTCCAAGAGCATCTCCGGCTTGCTGAGATAAGGCTGCTCACCCACACATTCCAAACGGAGGATCCGTCAAGCGACTCACGTGGGTCCGAGGAAATTGCCCGAAAACCTCGGCCGAACCCAGGGCGTAGGCGCGGCGTCGATACGCCAAAAGGTCCCAAATGAACCACCCGGCCATGGCCGGCTATATCAGCAAGAATGGAGGCGGGATTCAGGTGATTAACTCCAACACTCCAGGACCGATGGTTCGAGGGTGAGACTGGCTTGACTTCGAGCTTCCTGAGATTCGCAATCAAGAGGATCCTCCTAACGGTTCCTGTGTTGCTCGGGATCAGTGTGATCATTTTCATCCTGACACGGTCCATCGGGAATCCCGTCACGGTCTACATTACGAATCCGCAAGGACTCACCCCAGAGGCGATCCAACAGCTGATCAAAATCCACCATCTCGATGAACCTCTCTACATTCAGTACTTCTATTGGCTCAGCGACGCTTTCCATGGCGATCTCGGATACTCAGTGTCAGCAGGACTGCCAGTGACGGATGCGATCCTCACCTTCTTCCCAAATACGATCGAGCTGACCTCAGTCTCACTAGGACTGGCAGTTCTCTTCGGGATCGTCTCAGGAAAGTACTCAGCAGTCCACCGGAATCGGCTCGGCGACCACGCACTTCGCTTCGTTGCGCTCTACGGTGTATCAACACCGGTTTTCTGGCTTGGAATCATCCTGCTGTACTTCTTTTTCGGCATGCTCGGAATTGCCGCCTTCTCGCCGGGACCATATACTGAGTCCCTGTTCATCAATCATCATATCAAACTCTACACGCGCTTTCTCATCATCGATGCAATCCTCAATGGCGATCCTGCGTTCCTGGTTGACGTACTCGCTCACTTGCTTCTGCCCGCGCTGGCTCTTTCGTACGCCTCAATGGCCATAATCATGCGAATGATGCGCTCTTCGATGCTGGAAGTCCTCGGGCAGCAATATGTTCAGGTTGCTCGGTCCAAAGGGTTGACAGCGAAGCAGGTAGTCCAGCGTCATGTGGTGCGCAACGCAATGCTCCCTACCACTACAGTAATCGGTTTGTCCGCGGGATTTCTCCTCGGTGGTTCAGTCCTCGTTGAGACCGTCTTCAGATACCCCGGGCTCGGCTTCTGGGCAGCAGCGGCGATTCTACGGCTGGATCACGCAGCGGTTGTAGGTCTGGCCTTATTGGCAGGCATCGTGTATGTCACGATCAATCTCGTGGTAGACATCGCCTATGCTTACCTGGATCCACGTGTTTCTCTCGGTTGATCGCAGATGAGCCAACAGATGCCCTCGTTTGTCAAAGCTCTCCGAGCGCGTGCAAAAGGAATGCGGGATATGTTGGGGCTACTCCGCAAGAATCCTCTCGCAGTCATTGGGCTCGTTATCGCCGTCGGGCTCCTCGCGGTCGCAATCCTCGCCCCTGTCCTCGCACCACCTTCCCCAGGGGATCCATATCAGAGGCCCCGGACGTGGCTGCAGCCTCAGCCGCCTGGAACACCGGGTCACTTCCTGGGGACCGGCGTAAATGGTGCCGACATCTACTACGGACTAGTGTGGGGGACCCGAGTGTCCCTGCAAATCTCCTTGTATGTGGTCGGAGCCGCGTTGCTCATTGGTCTTCTACTCGGGGGGATCGCTGGCTACTTTGGCAGGTGGGTTGACGAGGCCATCATGCGCACGACGGACCTTTTCATCGCGATCCCCGGCCTGATTCTTGCCATGGCTGTCGCGAGCGCCCTCGGCAGAAGCATCCAGAATATCATGATTGCGTTGATCATTGTCTGGTGGCCATCCTACGTCCGAATCTTCAGAAGTCAAGTCCTCGTCACTAAGCAAAGCCAGTATATCGAAGCTGCACGTTGCTCGGGGGCATCATCCTGGAGAATCATTTTCCGCCATATTGTCCCGAATTCGGTCGCTCCACTGCTGGTGCAGGCTTCCCTTGACCTTGGCGTGGTCATCCTAGTCGCAGCGGGCCTCAGTTTCATTGGCTTCGGCGCGTCGCCAGGCTATTCGGAGTGGGGACTGATGATCGCAGAGGGCAGGGACTACATTTCACAAGGATTCTGGTGGATGGTAGTGTTCCCGGGCCTGGCAATCAGCATCTTCGTGCTCGGATTCAATTTGCTCGGTGACGGGCTTCGGGACCTACTTGACCCGAAGTTGAGGAGCCTGATGTATGGGGAGACTGCTGCTTAAGGTGGAGAGCCTCACATTGACTTTCCCAACACTCAGAGGCAGAGCCAGAGTGTTGGAAGATGTCGCCTTCGAGATGTATGAAGGCGAGATTCTAGGCCTCGTTGGCGAGACTGGCTGTGGCAAAAGTGTGACTGCGAAGACCATACTCGGGTTGGTTGATCGGCCGCCGGCAGAGCTCCACCGAGGACGCGTCTGGTACTATACGCGATCCGGCAACAACAGCGAGTTGGTCCGTACGAACCTACTTGCCCTCCCCGAGCCGGAGCTTGTCAAGCTCCGCGGAAACGCGATTTCGATGGTCTTCCAGGATCCCATGACTTCGCTCGACCCGGTTCTAAGGGTCGCGGACCAGATTGCAGAGTCCTTCATGATTCACAGGAGACGGGACCTGATGCAAGTGGTCATGGACCGAGCGGCGACCACGGTCAAGTTGCTTGACGCGGGGGACGCTCCACAGCGCAATTGGAACGAAGATGGGTGGGAGTGCTCCCGATGCAAGAAGCCCGTTCATCGCGACCGGGACCTCTGCAGGGAGTGTGACTCCTACTTCTGCAATCGGCACCGAACCCGGTTGCTCAGGCTAAGACTTAGCTACCTCCAGAGAATCTGCCGCAGGACTCTCGGCCGAGACGACTGGTTTGCCAGGTTGTTGCAGCGAATGCCCACTGTGGACTACCATGGCCATCTCGAGAACGAGGCAAGGGAGCGCTGCATTGAGTTGATCCAGAGCGTCAGGATGCCTGACGCCGACAAGGTGGCGGATTCCTACCCGTTCGAGTTGAGCGGAGGGATGCAGCAGCGTGTGGCGATAGCCATGGCGCTTGCCTGTCGTCCGTCACTGCTGATCGCAGACGAGCCAACGACCGCACTCGACGTGACCATCCAGGCGCAAATCCTGGGCCTGATCTCGGACCTCAGGCAAGCACTTGGTATGTCCGTCCTCCTGATAACGCACAACCTCGGGATCGTTGCTGAGCAATGCGATCGCGTAGCGGTAATGTACGCAGGCTCGATAGCCGAAATCGCAGACGTGAAGTCAATATTCAGCAACCCGCTTCACCCCTATACGAAGGGGCTCATCCAATCCATACCGATCCCCGGCCAACGCAAGGAAGAACTCGTCGTGATCCCGGGAAAACTGCCGGACCCCGTAAGTCCGCCGAGTGGGTGCAGGTTCCGCACTCGGTGCGCTTTTGCGTTTGACAGGTGCACAACTGAGGTCCCGAAGCCGATTCAGTGGGTTCCGGGGCACTATGTCGCATGCCATCTCTATGGACCTGGCGAGCCAACATGAGTCGGAAGGTAGTGGCGACCCGACGGCTGGTCAAACACTTCATGAGGCGCCGAGGCTTCGGAAAGCGGGCCACTCGGAGCATACACGCCGTAGATGACGTCTCCCTCGAGATTGAGTCGGGATCCACACTGGGACTCGTTGGCGAAAGTGGGAGCGGGAAGACCACGGTGGGCAGGTTGCTGCTTCATCTGGTGGAACCGACGTCCGGGGATATCTATTTCGACATCGGCACAGATGAGTTGGCCGAGCTTGATCGATCATCTGCAACTCAAGAATCGAGAACTCGTCTTGCGGAATTGCAGACGAAGTACGGAGTGGGAAAGTCGTCGGAGGCCCTCAAACGCTTGAGGCGTAGGGCCCAGATGGTATTCCAGGACCCCTTCTCATCTTTAGACCCACGGATGCTTGTTCGTGACATTGTGGCCGAACCTCTGGTGGTACTGAACCTAGCACGAGGCTCCGAGCTGGAGGATAGGGTAGTCGAGGTTCTGGATAAGGTGGGGCTGACGCAAGATGATCTCTTCCGCTTCCCCCATGAATTCAGCGGTGGGCAGAGACAACGGATTGGGCTTGCGAGAGCACTGGTTCCAAATCCGACGTTCGTCGTGCTCGACGAACCGACAAGTGCCCTGGACGTGTCTGTCCAAGCTCAAATGCTCAACCTGCTTCGCCGACTGCAGAGATCCTCCGGGCTCTCTTACCTGTTCATCTCACACGACTTGAGTGTTGTCGACCACATGGCTGATCGTGTTGCCGTGATGTATGCTGGCGAAATCGTGGAGATTGCGGACAAGGAACCTTTCTTTGCCAAACCCCTCCATCCGTACAGCGAACTCCTACTAGCCGCGGTTCCACGGCCAGACCCGCAACGGCGGGCTCCCCGAGTTGTCGCCGCGGGTGATGTACCGAGTCCCGAGAATCCGCCGGCGGGCTGCCGATTTCATCCGCGTTGTCCTTACGCCGTCGAAGTATGTCGCCGCATTAAGCCACCCCTAGAGGACAAGGGGAATCAGCACCGGGTGGCTTGTCACCTCCGCTGAGTTCGACGACCTCCATCCGTTCAACCTTTGGACAGGCTGTAGAACAATGGCGCGGCACGGAGTGGCTGATAGTAGTAGCCGTGGACCCACGGTGCGGCGGCGTCCAGAGCCAAGGTGTAGTCAATCCAGACATACCAAGCCAGCTGGTAGAGCCTGTATTGAATGTCCCCGTAGAGTTGCGCCTGGAGGGCCGGGCTCGTCGCGTTTAGCGCTTGGCTGAGCAACGGGTCAAGCGTGTTTGGAACGCCCATGAACTTCGCGATAAACGCTTGGGAATTCGCCTCCTCTCCCAGCCATGTGTACGCATCGGCGTACTCTGGGTACATAGTTGTCGCCATAACCGCATAACCCCAGCTGACCCACTTGCTGAAGAAAGCGGAAAGCGCCAACTCCTGGACATCGATATGGATTCTGGGGTTGATCGATTCGAGGTTGTCCTTCAGGTTAAGGAGAATCGCTGTGTAGGCCGGGAACCCCTGTAGATCGATTGCAGTGAGGGTGAATCCTTTGTCCCACCACGTTGAGCCGTCGGGCGCTACTGCCAGCTTGAGCTCTTGTTCAGCCTTCGCCAGGTCAATGTCGTAGGTGGGAACAGATGCGTTGTAGCCGAACACGATCTCAGGCAAGGGCCCCCTAGATACGACGGCCTGCCCCGCTCTCGCGCTTTGGATTATGGCGGTCCTGTCCACGGCATAGTTGAACGCTAGTCTAACGTGGATGTCCTGGAAGAAGTTCGAAGGGACGTCATCCGTTGCTGGCACCTGTGCGAGGTTGATATTCTGATTCATCTGAATCTTCGCGGTCTCCGAGAGCGACGGGTTCCCCGAGACCACGTTGTATCCAGAGTTCCGCAACGCACGAACGGCCGCATATTGTGCCAGATCCTGTCGGAAATAGCCTGAATCGGCGCTCCCACCCTGGAGAGCGAGGAGGCGTGTGTTGAATTCGCTCGCGAGAGATAGGACTACGGTCTCGATCGAGGCAGGCTCCCGCCAATAGCCGTCGAATCGCACGATGGTGATGGACTGACCATGCTGCCAGCTGCTGAGCTGGTAAGGCCCGGTGCCGCACATGTGAGCATCCATGAACGGATCGTCCCGCCCGCCCCAGCCCGATGCATTCGCCCCGTTGTCGTACGACAAGTTGCTACCCGGTACGCTGGGATCCCATCCGCCGTTACTGGTGACATATGCCTTGCTTAGGACCCCGAAGCCTCCAAAAGTGATTAGCTTGAGGAAGGGTGCGAACGTCCGTGTCAGGTGGAACACGACTGTGTACTGATCGACAACCTGGATGCTCTGGTTGTTTAGGACCTCCCTGAGCTCCCATGCCGGCCCGTCGGGGAGGTTCATTGTTACGGAGCGGTCGAAACTGTACTTGACGTCGTTGGCGGTGAGTTGACCGCCACATTGGAACTGCACACCTTGCCTGATGTGGAACGTGTAGTTCTTGCCGTCTGGGCTGATCCCACCGTTGGCAATCGTTGGGACGGTGGTCGCCAATATGGGCACAAGGGTGTTGACGTCATCGCGGTCGTAGGCAACGAGATGCTCGTAAACGTTGTCGAACAGGTTGTTGAATGCCGGCCAAGAGTAGTCGTGAGCTGGGTCAAGATACGAGGGCTCGTTCGGGATCTCCATGGTGTAGACGTCCGGGTTCGGAACGGTTCCCGTGTACGCGGGTTCAGGCTCCAGGATTCGGACCGTGTTGATGGTGATATCCGTCAACCCCGTTGAAGTGCTCCGCACCGTCAATTTGACGGGGTAGTTTCCCGGCTGGGTGAAATTCCACGTCGGGGTTGGCGATGACGAATCGATCGTCGAGCCTCCCGTGAAGCTCCAGTCGTATGATAACGCAGGAACGTTCAGGCCCACCAGTCTCCCGCCAACACTGGTCCACTGCCACGAGGATTCGGCGTCGAACGCCACCGTTGTCCCCGCAGGCCGCGCGTTGCCATCGGTGTGGATTGCGGCAACTGGCGGGCTATTCGTGGCTTGTGCCGGAATAATCGGGAGGACTTCAATGTACAAGAGATAGACATCGTTGTTTGCCGTCGCCCCCAGGTTGTCGGTCAAGTGGAGCGTCACGACATAGTGGCCGTGGACGGAGTAGCTGTGGGTTGTAGTTGCGCCGGTTCCCTGGGTACCATCCCCGAAGTCCCAAGCATAGGCGACGATGGTGCCGTCGAGATCCCAAGACCTCGTAGCATCGAACTCTATCGGGGTGTTCGGATAAGTCGTCGTCGTTGAGGCCGAGGCGACGGTGACAGGGGGTGTCCCAGTTGGCTGCTTGGGCAGAGTCAAGTAGTACCAGGTCCCTGCGAGTATCAGGGCAATCACTACTACAGCAACAATCGCGATGCGCCAGCGCCGGATGCCCTTCTTGGGCGGGGCGGGCTGAACCTCTCTTGCCACTTCCGATTCTCCCTCTGGATGACCTGACGGAACTGTTTCCATGCTCCGTCCACCTCCGAACGGCGCGGACCTCGGATATGTAGGTTCCCTCATGATAAGAACACTTAGGCGGCATTGGCCGGCTGGCATTCGCCGACCAAAACGGCTAGTCAACCTCAGGTAATCGGGTGTGCAATGCCCATCGCCCGAGCAGGAACCGGCACGTCTGTTTCTCGCAGAGCGGGCTTGCTTGTCGACTCCATGATCGGAGAAATGACCGAGCTCTGCAGCAAGCATGGAGGCATCAATTTGGCAAGGGGATATCCCGACGAGCCCACTCCGAGTGCGGTTTGCCTAGCGGCGATTGAAGCAATCCTGGATGGCTCCAACCAGTACTCGCCAACCGGTGGCCTGCCGGGGCTCCAAGATGCACTGGCGCAGAAGCTTCTTCGCTTCAATCAAGTGAAGGTGGATCCACGGACAGGACTAGTCATCACCTGTGGCGCCACGGAGGCTCTTGCATGCGCCATGCTGGCGATCGTTAATCCTGCCGAAGAGGTGGTCTTGTTCGAACCCTCTTATGAGAGCTTCGTGCCAGCTGTTCTTACGGCGGGCGGAATTCCAGCCTGTATTCCGCTACGCGACGACTGGGGATTGCCTGAGGAGTCGATCAAGGAGGCTATTGACTCCCGAACGAGGGCGGTTCTCGTCAACTCACCACAGAACCCAAACGGCAAGGTGTACAGACTCGACGAGCTACGGCTCCTCGCCGACTTGTGCATTGACTATGACCTCATTGCGATTTCTGACGAAACGTACGAGTGCTTCACCTATGACGGAACCAGCCACGTGAGTCTGGGATCGGTTGAAGGAATGGCCAGTCGAACCCTGACGATCGGCTCGTTCTCCAAGATGTTCTCGGCAACGGGATGGCGCGTTGGCTATGTGGCCGGTCCTGACACACTCGTGAGGAGCATACGGAGGATACACGACTACCTGACGCTGGCCGCCCCGACTCCATTCCAATGGGCCATTGCCTCCGCACTCCGTAATGAAGAGGCGCATCCTGAGCGCATCGCGAGGAAATTTGCGTTCAGACGGCGAATACTATGCGAGGCACTGCGCGCTTGCGGATTCAGATTCCACAATCCCGAAGGGGCCTTCTATGTACTGGCCGGGTTTTCTGACATCGCGGAATGCGATGACAGGGAGTTTGCGATGCGGCTCCTAGAATCCACGGGGATCGCAACTGTACCTGGCCGATCCTTCTATTCGGATCCCCGGCGAGGTCGCGACAAAGTCCGGTTCTCATTCTGTAAGAGCGTACCTACGCTGCGCGAATGCGCCCGTCGACTTGTGGACTTCGGATCAGGTTCGCACCGCGGGGAGAAGAGTCTAGAGTATGTTTCAGATCGGGTGACGCAATGCAAACAATGAACGTTTCGGAACTCAGAAGTGTCTTTGTTGGAGGGAGGGTCTTGGCATGTGGCGGCGGGGGCGAAATCGAGTGGGCCGAGCCCTTCTTGGAGGAGATGGAACGCAGAAGCCTCGTCGTCCGTGTTGCTTCCGTAACGGAACTCCGGCCACGAGACAAAGTGTGCGTCCCGGGCGGAATCGGGGCCGGCAGCACTCCGGAGGCGCGGGAACGGCTTAGGAATGTGCCCCAGATTGCGCCCCCCGCGAAGCTCTTGCCTGCAATGGCACGGGGCGCGTTTGACGCGTTCGAACAACGTACTCGCACGCGATTCGACAAGCTGCTCGCTGTGA
>DATBLI010000083.1:0-12483 GCA_036555455.1 Thermoplasmata archaeon | reverse complement strand
GTCACGAAGTCGATCACGGTCACACTCCCGCTGACCGCGGATTTCACCTTCTCCCCTCTTTCCCCCGCCGTCGGCGAGCTCGTGACGTTCACAGCCACCGCATCGGGAGGGACCCTTCCGCACACGTACGCCTGGAACTTCGGAGACGGCGGCACGGGGAGCGGACAGACCGCGACGCACTCCTATGGTGCCGCGGGCCCCTACTCCGTCACCCTGACCGTCCACGATTCCGCGAGCCACACGGCCACGGTGGTCAAGCCGATCTCGATCGGAGGCGCGCTCATCGCGGACTTCACCTTCACGCCGCCCGTGCCCGCGGTGGGACAGTCGGTCTCCTTTAGCGCGAGCGCGTCTGGAGGAACCCCGCCGTACACGTACGGGTGGGACTTCGGGGACGGGGGCACGGGGAGCGGAGTCAGCGTGTCCCACGCCTACGCCGACGCGGGGACGTTCACCGTCACCCTCACTGTGAACGACAACGCTGCCCGCACCACGACCGCCGTGCATTCCGTCCTCGTGACGTCGGCGCTCAGCGCCGACTTCACTTTCGAGCCCGCCCAGCCGGCGATCGGGGAGGTCGTCACCTTCACCGGGACCGCCTCGGGCGGCACGCCGCCGTACACGTACTCCTGGACCTTCGGGGATGGCGAGTCCGGAAGCGGCGCGACCACGACCCATGCCTATGGAACGGCCGGGGTCTTCTCCGTCACGCTCACCGTGTCGGATGACGCGGGCCACAGCACGCCGGTCACGAAGTCCGTGCCTGTAGCCACGGACCTCACCGCGGACTTCACCTTCTCGCCGACGGAACCCGTCCCCGGGGAGACGCTGACGTTCACGGCGACCGCGTCAGGAGGCACGCCGCCGTACACGTACAGCTGGGACTTCGGGGACGGAATCATCGCCTTCGGTGTCCAGGTGACCCATGCCTTCGCGTCCGCGGGCCCCTTCCTCGTCGCCCTCCAGGTCTCCGATGCGCTCTCCCGCGTGGCGCCGGCATCCCACACGGTATCCGTCGCCGATCCTGTGGCGGGAGACTTCTCGTATGTCCCCGCCCCTCCCCTCGTCCTCGAGCAGGTCACCTTCACCGCGATCGTGTCCGGAGGATATCCGCCGTACACGTACGGCTGGGACTTCGGGGACGGGGCCTCGGCGAGCGGAGGGATCGTGACCCATGTCTACACCGTGTCGGCGTCGTACACGGTCACGCTCACCGTCACCGATTCCGCGAACCACGTCCTCGCGATCCCGAAGCTCGTGTCCGTGGGCCTGTTCCTCGCCGCGGACTTCACGGCGTCGCAGGTCTTCCCGATGATCGGCGAGACGGTCAACTTCACCGCGGAGGCCCGAGGCGCGGATCCCCCCTACGACTTCGCATGGGACTTCGGAGATGGGTCCGGCGCGGTGGGCGCGAACGCAAGCCACGCGTTTGCATCCTCCGGGGTGTTCGACGTGACCCTGACCGCGTACGATTCCGCGAGCCACAGTGTTGACGTCACGAAGCCGATCGTTGTGACGTCTCGGCTCGTCATCGGCTTCGTCTTCACCCCGTTCGAGCCGGAGATCAACGAGACGGTGACCTTCACGGCGTCGGCGAACGGCGCGACGCCTCCGTACACGTACGCGTGGGACTTCGGGGACGGGTCGAACGACACCGGGGCGTCCGTGGAACACGCTTTCACGAACTCGTCGATCTTCAATGTCACGCTCCTCGTCTTCGATTCCGTCGGGCACAACGCGAGCGTCACGCAGGTCATCTCGACCTCCCACGCCTTCTTCGC
The DNA here is from genome assembly GCA_036555455.1 of Thermoplasmata archaeon. GTDB lineage: Archaea > Thermoplasmatota > Thermoplasmata > RBG-16-68-12 > RBG-16-68-12 > RBG-16-68-12. The sequence goes on along the minus strand of DATBLI010000083.1, from coordinate 10,702 downwards.
GAACTTCACCTTCGCGCCGCTCAGCCCTGTCGACCACGAGGTGATCACGTTCAACGGGACCGCGAGGGGCGGCACGAAGCCGTACACGTTCGTCTGGGACTTCGGGGACCGGACGTCGGAGGAGGGCGACAACGTCACCCACACCTTCGCGAGGCCGGGGAACTTCACCGTCACGCTGACGGCATCCGACTCCGCGGGGCACACGTTCCCGTTCGAGGTCACGATCGCCGTGGGGCCGTCGATCCAGATCGACTTCATCTACTCCCCGGATCGGCCCCTCTTGGGCCAGCCTGTGTCCTTCCTCGCGAACGCGACGGGCGGTGCGCCGCCGTACGAGTTCTTCTGGACATTCGGGGACGGCCGGGGCGGCGAGGGCGCAGAGGTCGAGCACACGTACGGCGGGTTCGGCTTCTCCGCGACCCGCAACGTCACCCTGACCGTCTGCGACACCGCGAACCGATGCACGTCGATCTCGGACACGATCACCCTGGACAGCGTCTTCTCCATCGCGGTGCTTGCCGAGACCGGGTTCGCGGTGCTCATCGCTGTCGTGTGGATGTCCGGGCGACCCCGGCGTGCACCCACGCCGAAGCCCACTCCGCCCGAAGAGCCCGACGAAGACGAGGAGTTCGCGCTCGAGGACTGAGACACAGAATCCTGTCGACCCTTGCGGCCTCACGCGGCGCGATGCTTTCGATCGACCCCGGGGTGGCCTCCTGCCTGCCAGGAGGCCTTCCGGCGGGCGGAGGGCCGGGAGAGTCCCCGCCGCCGATACCATCTATACATCCGGAGGAACCGAAAGAGGTGCACCATGGACAGGGAGGCGGGAGGACGAACGGTGGACAGACCCCTCAGTCACGTCGCATCCGCGAAGAGATGCTGCCCGGTTCGGGGCAAACGCGGGTCCTAGCAAGGGGGTCAGGGAAACCATCGACGCGGGGTGTCGCAATGGGAATCAACTGTGATAATATGAAGCTTGCCTAGCTACGACCTTGAATCGTCGGCGGGACGTCGAACGCCTCCTTGCGGACACGTCGGACGGACGTCGTTTCGCGGGAAAACGAAGCTGATGCGAGCCGAGACGTGTCCGCGACCGTGTCGCCGAGGAAACAGCATCGCATGCCGAGTTGCGCGAGAGCCCATCGTGCTCAGGGACCGGGTGCCTCGACAGGCGCCGGCGCGGCGCGCACGAGGGCCAGGGTGTGGAGCTCCTGGATCGTCTGCGCAACCTGCTCGAGATCGCGGACGAGCGGATTGAGGGCCTGCTGCGCGAAGTCCTCCGTGACGAACTCCGCACGGACCCTCTTCAGGTTCGCGAGGCTGCTCCGCGACGCGGCGATGAGCTTCACGGTCGTCCGCTGTGCGTCCTTGAGCTGTCGCTCGAGACGCGCGATGCGAAGGAGGCTCTCCTTGACGAGATCCCGTTCCAAGGTCAGTGACGACTCAAGCTCGGCGATCTCGTCCTCGTGGTACTCCCGGGAGGCCTTCTCGAGGGTGAGGCGGGCCTCCGCCTCCGCGAGGTGCTCCTTCACGGCCTCGAGGCGCTCCGGCGCGATGTATTCCGAGGACTTGCCGAGGGCCGCCGCGACCTCCTCCAGGGAGATGGGCCCGTGCCTCCCGAGGATCTCGATGAGCTCGAGGAGCCGCTTCTTCATCGTCTCGAAGAGGATCGGATCGGAGAGGGCTTCCGAGAGCGTCTCCTGGGGGAAGCGTGCGCGGGGACCCGAGGCCCGTGTTGCCTCCGATGCCCCGCTCGATCCATCGGATGAAAGTGCCATGGGAAACCCCGCCTCCGTAATGCGACGGACGGCCTCGGTCCGTCCCCGTGATTGACAGATAGGTCGAGGACGTCCTATAAAGATAGTGGCGTTGCCTCGGCTCGCGTTCCTCCAAGACACGGTGCGGGCGGCACGGCCCTTATTGTATCGACAGAATCGGCATGTACGCGGCGGCCGCTCGGTTCATGGGTTCTCTTGGAGTCCCGCCGTGGGAGTTCAGGGGGGGTTCTGTGAACAGCGGACGCGCGATCGTGGCAGTTGTCCTTGGGGTGTTGCTTCTCCTGGGGGGAGCGCTCTCCCTTTCCAGGAATGCGAGTGCACCGCACGCCAATGTGAGTTCCGGCGGTGCCCTCGGCGAGTTCTTCGAACACGGCCGGCCGCAGACGCGGCTGACCTTCGACGAGGCGCTCGACCGGCTCTTCGATCGAGGGTACCCGCAGCGCGTGGACGACCGCCTCTACAGGATGCCCGGGACGAACCGGGCCCTCGGCTTCAGCTGGGGAGGGACCTGGGCCGACGATGCCCGGGCCGTGTACTTGGCCTCCCAACTTCGGGCGATCGGCCTCCGGAACGTCCGCCTCGAGCCCGTGCCCGTCGATGTCTTCGACTTCCGGTCCGCGAGCGTCACCGTCGGCGACCGGACGATCGTCGCCTCGACGTTCGCGGGGATCCCGCCGACGCCGAGGAGAGGCCTCACCGCGGAGGTCGTCTACGCGTACAACGGCACGGCCCAGGACTTCGACGCCCTCGAGGCCGCGGGAATCGACGTCGAAGGGAAGATCGTCCTCGTCGACGCGAACTTCGAGATGTGGTGGCTCAACTACCCTGCCGCCGAGGCGACGTACCGGGGCGCGGTCGGCCTCATCATGACGTACGCGGAGGAGGCGACGTATCCCTGGTATTCCGTGGCATCGGACGCCTTGGGCAGCAACGACGCGGAGTACGACATGTCCTACGCGCCCATGGTGTACATCTCCCAGGACGACGGCAACTGGCTCAAGGGCGAGCTCAACTCCGAGGGCGTGGGCGTGACCGCGACGATGAAGCTCCTCGAGAAGGTCCAGCTCGCCACGGAGGGCGGCGTCGGCTACAACGTCTTCGCGGATCTGCCCGGCAGGGTGAGGGACGGCAGCTTCGTGCTCCTCGGCGCCCACCATGACGTCCACTTCCGCGCGGGGACGGACGACTCATCGTGCGTGGCCGCGATCCTCGCCATGGCGAAGGCGATGGTGATGAGCGGCTACCGGCCCCAGCACACCGTGCGCATCATGATCACGACCGCGGAGGAGTTCGGCTACACGGACGCCTGGTATGACTGGTCCATCGGCGCGTGGTGGGCAATCACCCAGGCCCACCCCGACTGGGCGGGCCGGATCCGCGCGTTCCTGAACCTCGACTACTTCTCCGGGGATGCCCCGCTGACCATGGAGACGATCCCGGAGCTGACCACGGTCCTCGCGGGCCAAGCCGAGGACGACGGAGACCTCCTTCCCTTCGGCTACGACGTCATCACGCCGATGAGCACGTGGCAGGACGGGTGGACCTTCACCGCGGCGGGCGCCCCCACGGTCGCCTTCGGAGCCGTGCCCGAGGACGAGGACGCGGGGAGCTACCACACGAACTACATGCTGCCGAGCCAGGTGAACTGGTCCTTGGTCGCGGACTACACGAAGTTCATCTTTCGGATCGTGAAGCAGTTCGACCGCGGTCTCCTGCCTTACGACCTCAGTGCGCGCGCGGACGATCTCGCGGCCTTCGTCATCCCGGACGATCTGCTCGGTGCTGGCGCGGATCCGGACGCCGTCGACCGCCTGGCGGAGGCGATCGCCGCCTTCCAGGACGCGGCGGCCGCCTATGAGGCTCGCAAGGATACGATCCCGGCGAGGCACGTCCCCGCCGTGAATGCGATGCTGAGGCAGATCGAGAAGCAGATCAACGACAACCTCACCGCCCTCAGTGCCTGGGACTGGCAGATCTACCCGCACGAGCAGGTCCTCAACGATGTCCTGTCCCTCGAGTGGGCGATTGATGCCCTCCAGCAAGACCCGGCGGACACGGACACGGCGCTCGAGGCGCTCAGCAATGTGGCCCTCACCTTCTACGGGCTCATGCTGAGCCACGACGTGTACCTGTACGACCTCGCCCGGCGCGACCCGAACTATGACCGGGTGACGTGGGGCGCCCAGGGACACCTCATCCACTACCTCGACGTGATCCCCCAATTCAACGCGATCGCCTCCGGCACGTGGGACGGCCAGACGATCGCCGACCTCCAAGCGATGCTCGACCTCGACCTGAGCGACCTGAACGGCCGCCTGAACGCGATGAGCGACGCCCTGGAGCAGGTGACTCCCCTCGTGGAGGCTCTGGGCTAGGGGTTGAGGGCTGGGTCTTCCGCGCGACGCGCGCGCCAAGCGCGCCGATGGGTCACCCATGGTTCGGGAAGGGCCTCCTTCCGGCCGCGTTCCGCGGGGCGATGCACAAGGTCACGGCCTCGGCCTCCCGGGGCGAGATTCACCAAACGCCCCCGTGGCCGACCGGGTCCCGGAAAACCTCAGAAGTTCTCGATCGGCCGAGGCGGCGTGCCATCCCGCGGGCGGGCGACGGAGTGCAGCTCCTCAACGGCCCGGCCCACGGAGTACATGCCGCGGAACACGGGGTCGAGGAGGTAGGTCTCATCGCCGTCATCGAGCTCGGCGTCGACCCGCTGCAAGCTGTGGACGCTGTCCCGAAACGCGACCACGAGTTTCGTCGTCGTCCCCCGCGCCTCCCGGAGCTGCCGCTCGAGGGTCATGCTCCGATACAGGCTCTCCTTCGCGAGCTCGCGGTCCCGTTCGAGGGTCGACTCGAGCACGTCCGCCTCTCCATCGAGGAACGCGTTCCAGGCCTGCTCATACCGAAGCTCGGCTTGGAGATTCAGCAGCTGCGCCTTGGCTTGCCGGAGACGGAGGGGCATCGCGAGGGACGCGGCGATCTCCCACGGTTCGATCGTGCCGCGCCGCAGGTTGCGCGCGAGGAGCTCGATGAGGCGCTGCTTCTTCGCGGCCAGCGCCACGAGGGCCTCGGGCCCCAACGACGGCCGCCCGCTGGACTGGGCGTTCCGTTCCTTCCACTCGATGATCTCGGGACGAATCTCCGCCTGCCGCACGTCGCTTGCCATTTCCTCCCCCTACTGCGCCGCGGGCGACCCCACCCGCCCCACAAGCGTTGGAATGGTCGTGGGTTTCGGACCCCTTAAACCTGCCGTCCGCCGCGCCGGGCAACCCTGGCGGACGCGGGAGGGTGGTACGGCCCGTTTGAAAGCGAAAAATGGAACATCAGCTATAAATACCGGGCCGGTTCATCAAGGGGAAGGAGCCGTAGGATGCTTACGACTGTCGTCACGGTGACATCGACCTTTCTCATCGGCGCCTTCGGTGCCGCCGCGGTCGTGGCCCTCATCCTCCTCCTGATCACGCGGGAGCTCGCGAGCGCCCATGCGGAGGAGACGTCCGATCTGGTGACGGACAGCCTGTCCCGCACCCTGATCGTCGGGATCCTGCCCCTCCTCGCCGTCTTCGCGGTCATCGTCGCCGTCAAGGTGCTCGAAGTCCTCTGAGCCGCGGCAGCCGAGAGTCCGCTTTCTTCGTTCCTCCCGAGACGCCTGGCGGGTTCATCGGAACAGCGCGAGAATCTGCGGCGCGAGCAGGTACAGCACGACGTTGTCCAGGGTGTGGCTGAAGATGGGTCCCCAGAGGGACTTCGTGCGCAGGACCGTGACCCCGTAGAAGAGGCCGACGAGGAGGACAAAGAGGAGGTCCGCGGGGTTCAGGTAGAAGATGTGGAGGCTCGCGAAGACGAGGGTCACGAAACCAAGGCCGCCCCTCGTCCCGAGGGCCTCGACCGCGCGCCGGAGCATGATCCCGCGGAACGCGAGTTCCTCCGACAGGCCCGTGGCGACGAAGATGATGAGGACCGCGGCGATCAAGCCGCCCCAGAGCCCCTCCGTGGACCACGGGGTCGGCCGCAGGACTTCGTACTCGATGAGGCCGAGGGGGATCCCTGTGAGGGCGATGCCCGCCTGCACGGCCGCGGACCGGGCGCTCAGGACGAGGCCGAGGTCCTTCGGACCCATCTTCTGGATGTAGGCGACCGCTCCGATGGCGCCGAGGAGCGGGACGCTGATGATCGCGAGCCAGAAGAGGATCGGGAAATCCGCGTGGGGAAGGGAGAGGGAGAGGATCCGGACGAGGGGCGCGAAGCCCGTCGCCAGGAGGAGGTACGACCGGGTCCGGTCCCGGATGGAGACGAGGACGGAGTGGAAGAGGAGGGCGAACAGGATGGCGACATGGAGGGCGTACCCGTACGCCTGGTACGGATACGAGGGCGGGTTCCCCGGCTCCTGGATCGAGAGGATGACTTCAGCCAGGACGATGAGGGCGAGGTAGACCGCCGGCGCGACCCAGCGGGGCGTGCGGTGCGTCTCCGCCTCCGTCACGGTCACCGTCGCCATGAACTGTTCCCTCGATGCGACTGGAGCCGTCCCCGAGGGTCCGTGGGATCCGAGCCCGTTCGCCGGCCCTGCAACCTTGTGGGAGTTCCTTCCACGCTTCCATCCCGTCGCATTCGCGGCTCGCCCGGAAAGCCCACGGTCACGTTAAGGCTTTCATGGCCGGACGAGCGCTCCACCTTCGGGTACCTCGGCAGCTCCGCCTCCCGTGGGCTAGCCGAGCGGGCCCTCCGCGAAGCCGCGCGGTCCTTCGAGTGCGTCCGGAGGAGCCTGGAGCCCGCGGCCTCGACCCAGGAACGACGTCCCGGCTCATGGGCAGGACTTCGGAGGCAGATCTTCCATGCGACACCGGGTTTGCCCGCACGCGGCCGGGTGCCGATGGTCCACCGATGCCTTTATCAGGGGGAACAGAGTGCCCGGTTTCGGCCACCCTAATGTCAAGCTCCAACACCCCTCCAGGCAGTGCGCCGTCTTCGACGACTTCTCCTCCCTCGCCGCCAGGGAAACCGATGATGTCCAGGAACGTGTGGATCGCGATCGGCGCCGTCGTGGTCATCGTCCTCATCGTCGTCGCCCTCGTGCTCTCCGGGATCCTCTTCGGCCCGGCGGGGACGCCCGCAGCCACGTACGACGTGACCTTCACCGAGAGCGGCCTCCCGTCCGGGACCTCGTGGTCCGTCACCCTCGCCGGGAGCACACTGTCCTCGACGACCAGCACGATCGTCTTCACGAAAGCGAACGGGACGTACTCCTACACGATTGGTTCGGTGGCCGGGTACACCGCCAGTCCGGCGTCCGGGAGTGTCGTCGTCAACGGAGCCGACGCCTCGGAGTCCATCACTTTCACCTCTTCGTCCGCCGCAACGTACACGGTGACCTTCACCGAGACCGGATTGCCGTCCGGGACCTCGTGGTCCGTCACCTTGGCGGGCAGCCCGCAGTCCTCGACGACCAGCACGATCGTCTTCACGAAAGCGAACGGCACGTACACGTACTCAGTCGGATCCGTGGCCGGATACACCTCGAGCCCGGCGTCCGGGAGTGTCGTCGTCAACGGAGCCGACGCCTCGGAGTCCATCACCTTCACGGCGATTCCGCCAGGCGAGTACAGCGTGACCTTCACCGAGAGTGGCCTGCCGAGCGGGACCTCGTGGTCCGTCACCCTCGCCGGGAGCACGCTGTCCTCGACGACCGCGTCCATTGTCTTCACGGAAGCAGACGGCACGTACTCCTACACGATCGGTTCAGTGACCGGATACACCTCGAGTCCCGCGTCTGGATCCGTGACCGTCGCGGGCGCCGCGCAGTCCGTTGCAATCACCTTCACGGCGATCCCGCCAACCCAGTACGACGTGACCTTCACCGAGAGCGGTCTCCCGTCCGGGACCTCGTGGTCCATCACCTTGGCGGGCAGCACGCTGTCCTCGACGACCGCGTCCATCGTCTTCACGAAGGCGGACGGGACGTACTCGTACACGGTCGGCGCGGTGACCGGGTACACGGCGAGTCCCGCGTCTGGATCCGTGACCGTCGCGGGCGCCGCGGAGTCCGTTGCAATCACCTTCACGCCCTCCGGCTTGTCGGGACCCGCCTACGAAGTCACCTGGACCCAGACCGGCCTGCCCTCGACCGACCTCTGGATGGTCGTCTGCACCATCACCCCGACCGGCCTCTTCCTCTTCGGCGCGCAGAACGCGGGCGCCTCTACGGAGTTCGCGATCCCGGACGGGACGTACACCTGGTACGCCTTCACCAACGTCCCGGGATACGTGCCCAGCCCGGCCTCCGGCGACTTCAGCGTGGCCGGAGCGCCGGTGACGATCCCGATTGCGTTCCTCCGCACGTACAGCGTGAACTTCACCGAATCCGGGCTCAGCGACGGCGCGGAATGGAACGTCAGCCTCGACAGCAGCTTCTCCTCGTCCCTCGCACCCGGCAACGTCAGCTTCGAGCTGACGAACGGAACGTACTCGTATGCCGTCGCGGCGTTCGGCTACACGGCCTCCCCCGCAACCGGGACGGTCACCGTGAACGGGGCGGACGTCGCGGAGCCGATCACCTTCACGGCCCTGCCCGCCTACGACGTGACATTCACGGAGAGCGGCCTGGATCCGGGCACAATCTGGCAGGTCACGCTCGACGGGAGCACCCAGACTACCATCGCGGGGATCGACATCGTGTTCTCCTTCCCGGACGGGGCCTATCCGTTCGAGGTGTTCGCGATGGGGGCCTTCAGCGCGAACCCGTCCTCGGGCACGATCACCGTCGCGGGCGCGGACCAGACGCAGGCGATCGTCTTCACGGCCATCCCCACGTACGACGTGACGTTCACGGAGACCGGCTTGGCCCCGGGCACCCTCTGGTATGTCTTGCTGAACGGGAGCTTCAACTTCTCCGCCGCGCCCGGCTCCATCGGCTTCGCGTCCCCGGCCGGCGAGCAGCCCTTCTCCGTCTTCGCGACCGGCTACACCGCCAACCCGGCCTCGGGCACTGTGACGGTGACCCCGAGCGGGGCCACGGTGCCGATCACGTTCACCGCGGTGACGCCTCCTGCGATGTACAACGTCACCTTCACGGAGACCGGGCTCCCCTCGACGGACTGGGCGGTGTCCATGATGAGCAACCTCTTCATGGCCTCGCCGGACTACTACTGCTACAACTCCACGTCGAGTTCGGCGCAGCTCGTCTGCACGATGCCCGACGGGTACTACACTTGGCTCGCCCAGACACCCGTGCCGGACTACACGGCGAATCCCATGGCCGGCGGGGTGGTCGTGAGCGGGCACGACATCAGCGTGGACGTCACGTTCCAGGATTCGTCGAGCGACTACCTGGTCTGGTTCGACGCGTATACGTTCACCTTCTTCGGCGGCGGCCTGCCGAACGGGACGAGCTGGAGCGTCACGGTGAACGGGAACACCCAGACGACGAATGGGACTCTGCTCGGCTTCCTCGTCCCCTCGGGCACGACCGCGGCGTACACGATCGCCGCGCCCTCCGGCTACGCCGTCCTGCCGAGCTCCGGCAACCTCACCGGATCCCCGGATCCATCCCAGTCCATGGACTTCCAGGCGGTCAGCCCGGGCGTCATCCTCGGGTTCGCCTCGACCTCGGTCGCGGCGCTCTCCGTGTCCCCGACCGGGATCAGCCCGGCGGCGGGGTTCGTCCGCTCCCTGGCCGTGGCGAGCCGGGACCGGTAGCCTCCCCCGCAGGGGCAGGGACGAGGACGGCCCCGCGGGGGCGTGCGCCCGCCGCCGGAGTCGAGCCGGTAACGTACAGGCAGCGCCTTGGAGAACCGTGAGCCGCTCCTGACGAGGAACCCGGCCGAATTTCGTCGCGTGGAGCGGCTCACCCTCGAGACGTATTCGGCTGCGGTCGGGTTTTTGGCTCCCCTCCCGGACGTCCGTCGATCCTCGGGCCAGCGCCTTCGCTGCCTGCGGATGTGGAATTTGCACAAGACGCCTATGCGCTTTTATCCCCGTCGGTCCGTTCCCGGGGCCGGGAGACCCGTGGCCCGACCGATCCTCCACCTCGCCGTGCGGGTCAACCGCCGGACGCGCTGGACCGCCTGGGCGATCGCCCTCGCCTGCATGGTCCTCGTCGGCTCCCTGAGCCTCGTCGAGGGCCTCCGGTCCGGCGCGGACTCCGTGCTCTCCCGCTTCCGGACGGGACCCGTCCTCTACATCCGCGGGACGGATCTCCTGTCGAGCCGCATCGACCCTGCATCCTTGACGGGTCTGCCGGACGAGTACGACGCGCTACGAATCCATGCGTCCCGGCTCGGCATCAATGGCCTGGGGCTCGACGTGATCGTCGCGTCGATCGCCCACGTCTCGGGGGGAACCACGACGACGGACTACCCCCTCAATCCTGATGACCTCTCCTTGGACGACGGCCTCGTCGACGTGATCCTCCAGGAAAGCGGGGCGCCGGTCCCCTCCACGGCAGATCTCACCGTCCTCGGGGTGCGCCTGGACAGCCTGCCGATTGCAAGCCCGCCGCCCTCGAGGCCCTCGATCCTGCCCGACGACTGGGCGTGGGTGCGGCCGGATCTGTTCCTCGCCGCGAGTCCGCAGGAGGGGGGCTTCCTTCAGGGGATCGCGACGGACTCGCCCCTCGATCCGAGCGCGGTGGAATCCCTCGGTCTCACGAGGCTCAATCTCATCGGCGCCGCCGGGTTCATTCGCGGGAGCATCGACGAGGTCGAAGCCGCGCTCCTCGCCCTCGACGTGGTGATTGCCGGCGTGATCGCCCTCCTCGTGTTCTTCGCGATCTCCCTCGAGGTCCACCAGCGTGCCCAGGAAATTCGGACCCTGCGGAGCGTCGGCGCCTCCCCGTTCGTCGTCGCCCTCGTCTACGAAGGCCAAGCCCTCACCCTCGCTGCCGTCGGAGCGCTCTTGGGATCGGCCCTGGGGATCGTCCTCACCCACGGGAT
>DATBLI010000082.1:0-1871 GCA_036555455.1 Thermoplasmata archaeon | reverse complement strand
TCCTGCTCATGGCAGGGATCCTCTGGGCACGGTACGACTCCCGCGGCCATCTCTTCCTCAGCGGCCTCGCACCCTTCGTGGCGATTCTCACGGGCTACGGAATCCTGAAGAAGCGGCCCTGGTCCTGGCCCGTGGCCCTTGTCTCCGTCGCGGGCGTGGGTCCGATCCTCCTCTACTTCCTTCCCTTCGCAACGCCCGTGATCGTGGCGGCCTTCGTCCTCTTCGTGGTCGACGGGCTCTTCCTGCTCGCGCTCGCCCCTTCATACTTCGAGCCCGAGTCGCCCTACGCGTGAAGCGCGCTCACGTCCGCAGGACGATCTCGATGTTCACGCCGTCGGGCACCTGGATCCGCATGAGCTGCCGCAGGGCGCGCTCGTCCGCGTCGAGGTCGATGAGCCTCTTGTGAATCCGCATCTCCCAGCGGTCCCAGGTCTCCGAGCCTTCGCCGTCGGGGCTCTTCCGGACGGGCACGACGAGCCGCTTCGTCGGGAGGGGGATGGGCCCGGCCATCGCGACGCCCGTGCGCTCGCTGATGAGCTTGATCTGCTGGCACACGTTGTCGACCTTCTTCGGGTCCGTGCCGCTCAAGGATATCCGGGCCTTTTGAGGCATGTTTTCGTGTCACCAAAAGGAAGGGGAAAAGGGGAAAGGGGTTAGCGCTTCTCGACGTCGATGACTTGGCCCGCCGCGACGGTCTGGCCCATGTCCCGGATCGCAAAGCGCCCCATCTGCGGGAACTGCTTGAACGGCTCGATGACCATGGGCTTCGTCGGGCGGACCTTCACCCGCGCCGCGTCCCCCGTCTTGATGAAGTCCGCCTTCTCGGGCTTCGGGGCGCCCGTCTTCGGGTCGAGGACCGCGATGATCTCCTCGATCGTGCACGCGACCTGGGCCGTATGGGCATGGAAGACCGGGGTGTAGCCCACGGTGATGACCGACGGATGGTTCAGGACGACGATCTGCGCCGTGAAAGTCTTCGCGACCGTCGGCGCGTTGTCCGCCGGGCCGGCGACGTCCCCGCGCCGCAGGTCCTTCTTGTCCACGCCTCGGACGTTGAAACCGACGTTGTCGCCCGGCTCCGCCTGGGGGATCTGCTCGTGGTGCATCTCGATGCTCTTGACCTCCCCGACCTTGTCCGCGGGCATGAAGTGGACCTTCATCCCGGCCTTGAGCACGCCCGTCTCCACGCGGCCGACGGGCACCGTGCCGGCGCCTGTGATCGAGTAGACATCCTGGACGGGCAGGCGCAGGGGTAGGTTCGTCGGCTTGGGCGGCACGTTGAGCTCGTTGAGGGCGGCGACGAGGGCCGGGCCCTTGTACCACGACATCCTCGCGGACGTCTTCGTGATGTTCTCGCCCTTGTACGCGCTGATTGGGATGAAGGGGATCCGGTCGACCTTGTAGCCGATCCCCTTGAGCAGCCCCGTGACCTCCGTCTTGAGCTCGTTGAACCGCGCCTCGGAGAACTCGGGCTTCGTCGCGTCCATCTTGTTGATCGCGACGATGATCTGCTCGACGCCGAGGGTCCGTGCGAGGTAGATGTGCTCCTTCGTCTGCGTCTGGACGCCCTCCGCCGCTCCGACGACGAGGACCGCGGCATCGGCCTGGGACGTCCCCGTGATCATGTTCTTCACGAAGTCCCGGTGGCCGGGCGCGTCGATGATCGTGAAGTAGTACTTGTCCGTGTCAAAGCGCTTGTGGGCGACGTCGATCGTGAGGCCGCGCTCCCGCTCCTCCTTCACCTGGTCCATGACGAAGGCGAACTCGAACGTGGCCTTGCCCATCTGCTCGGCGAGCTTCTTCAGGTTCTCGAGCTCGTGGGGGTCAATGTTCCCGGTGTCGTACAGGACCCGGCCGACGGTCGTCGACTT
>DATBLI010000081.1:0-30252 GCA_036555455.1 Thermoplasmata archaeon | reverse complement strand
CCGCGGCCCGCGCACATGGGCCCGCAGATGCCGCTCCCACTCGTCTTTCGCTCCTGCGGCGAGGCGGAAGTCCTGGCCTCCGAGGGCTTCATCGAAGCCGATGAGCTCCCTCCAGAGATGGATGAGCCGCGGCAGGTCCGCGGCGTTCGCTCTGCGGATGTTCGCGCGGGCGCTCATGGCGCGGGCACCTCGCCCGCGCAGCTTATAGATTGCCTCTTCTCCATTCCTCGGTGGCCTAGGGCAGGCGGAGCGTCGGCGTTATCTCTCCGCGCGCGTTCCCATCGCGGCCTCACGGCGGGAGGGTCATGGATGCGGTCGGAACCGGATTTCCTCGATCGGCTCGAAACGTACGCCGCGCGGTCCATGGAGGCCGCGAAGGTCCCCGGCCTCGCCCTGACAATCGTACAGGACGACGCGGCCCTCGTGAGAAGGGGCCTCGGCCGTCGACGGCTCGGCTCGCACCCGAGGGTGCGTCCCGATACCCTCTTCCAGATTGCCTCATGCGGAAAGGCTTTCACCGCCACGGCCCTGGCGATCCTCGCGGACGAAGGCAAGCTCGCGTGGGATGACCCTGTCATTGACCATCTCCCCGAGTTCCGTCTTTCGGACGCCTACCTCACGGCCCGCGTGACCGTCCGGGACCTCCTCACGCATCGCACGGGCCTCCCCGGAGGGGACGCGCTCTGGATGAGCGCCCAATATGATCGCAAGGAGACCCTCCGGAGATTGCGTTCCCTACGGCCCGTTCACGGCCTTCGGGAACGGTTCGTCTACCAGAACCTGATGTACGTCGTCGCGGGAGAGGTCGTCGGCGCCGCGTCGGGGATCGGCTGGGACGCATTCGTCCGCAGGAGGATCCTGCGACCGCTCCGGATGACGTCGACCCTGACGAACACCGCGGAACTCCGTGCGCGTCGCAACGTCGCCGAGCCTCACGCGGATGTCCGCGGCCGCATCCAGGGAGTCGAACGGTGGGAGGATCCCGTGGGCAGCGGAGACGGCTCGATCCTCTCCACGGCTGCGGACATGGTTCCGTGGCTCCGGTTCCAACTCTCCGAGGGAGCCCTTGGCGACGTGCGCCTCCTGCGCCGAACGACCTTCCGGGAGATGCACACGTCCCAGATTGTGGTTGGCGCGGATCGTTGGGAGCTCGATTTCCTCCGGGCCATGGGGATCCGAAGGCCATCGATGGCCTACGGCCTCGGCTGGATCGTCATGGACTACCACGGCCTTCGGATCGTGCGTCACGCGGGCGGCATCGACGGAATGTCCTGCGTCGTGGCCCTCGTGCCGGAGGAACGTCTCGGAATCGCCGTCCTCACAAACCTCGAGTCCACTCCGCTTCCCGAGGCTCTCGCGTTCTGGATCATCGACAGGCGCCTCGGCCGGCCGGAACGGGACTGGACCTCCAAGTTCCTCCGGATCGCGCGCGGCCTCCAGGCACGCGAGGCGGCGAAGGGCCGCCGCAAGGAGGCGGCCCGGGTCCGCGGGACGCAGCCCTCCCTGCCCCTTGCCGCGTATGCCGGCCGGTACGAGGACGCCTACTATGGCGCGGCCGCGGTACGATTTCGTCGAGGGCGTCTGCTCCTCGAATATGGAAAAGCCGTCGCCGGTCCGCTCACTCATTGGCACTACGACACGTTCCGACTTCGGCCGGTCCGTCCCCCGACCCTCCGCTCGGGCTATCTCACCTTCACCGTCGGCTCCGACGGCCGGGTCGAGGCGATGAAGGTGGACGCCGGCCTCGGAGAGGAGTTGCGGTTCGTCCGTCGCCGCTGACAGGCCTCACTTGCCCTGGAATCGGGGCTTCCGCTTCTCGAGGAAGGCGCGGAATCCTTCCTTTGCGTCGCCCATCGCGAACAGGCGGTTCTGCAGCTCCCGCTCGAGGGCGAGGCCCTCCGGGAGGGGGACCTCGATGCCTTCGACGACGGAGCGTTTGATCAGGCCGACGGCGCGCGCGGCGTGGTTCGGATAGCAAAGGCCTTGGGCGAAGGCCATCGTCTCCTCCCAGAACCTCTCCCGCGGGAACACGCGGTTCAGGAGGCCCCATTCGAGGGCCTCCTTCGGCGTGAGGGTGCGACCTGTGGCCATGAGGTCGATGGCGCGGCTTTTGCCGATGAGACGTGGGAGGCGCTGCGAGCCGCCCGTGCCTGGGAGGACGCCGAGGGTCACTTCCGGGAGGCCGATCTTCCATGGGCCGTCGGAGGCGAATCGAAGGTCCGTGGCCATGGCGATCTCGAGGCCGCCGCCAACGCAGTGCCCGTCGATCGCGGCGAGGAAGAGCTTCGGCGTCGCCTCCATCTTGTTCAGGATCTCCTGGCAGTTGAGGCAGAACATCGCCTTGTAGTCCGGCGTGGACGACGCGAGGAGGTTGATGTCCGCGCCTGCGGACCACATCCCATCGAGCCTCGAGGCGACAACGCACACGTCGACCGCGTCGTCGAAGCGCACGTCATCGATGACCGCGCTGATGTCGCGCATGAGGTCCTGGTCGTACGTGTTCGCCTTCGGCTTGTTGAGCCAGGCGATCGCTACGCGGTCCTTCTTCTCCAGAGATATGTAGGTGAGGTCCATCGGAGCCCCTCGTCGCGACCTATCGGGGCGCCGCGTAATAAAGCTGGCCTCTCCGCGCGCCCTCAACGGACCTTCTCGGGCACGCCCCACTTGTCGTTGTAGAGGAACTCGTCCTTCACGAACTCCCAGTGGCGACTCGTCATGTAACGCTCGGGGAGTACCGTCCGCAGGTAGTCCGCGTACGCGTCGCGCTCCAAGGGCTTCCCCTTCTCCGTGAGCAGATGTCCGTGGACGTCGTGCGGCAGATACACATAGCCCACGCCGGGCGCGTCGCTCCCGGGATTTCGGTAGTCCCCGAACTCCGCAAGGCCGCGGATCCGGAAGAAACGGCGGTCGGGGAGGAACAAGAGATCGTCCTTCGCGAGGCCGTGGACCGTTTCACCGCCTTCGATCCGCGCGAGAAGCTGCCCGGCCTCCTCCCTCTTGCAAGCCGCCTTCACCTGGATCATGGCGAGGTTCACCTCCTTGACCTTCTGCGCCACCTCCTTGATGTAGAGCGCCTGGGCCTCCCCATTCGTGAGGGTCTTGAACACCCCCTTCACGAGGCCGCCGCCCAGCTCGGAGCCGAACATCTCGAGCCCCCGGGGGTACCACATGTTCAGCGTTTCCTGAAGGTCCTCGATCCCGAAGTTGCCGCCCTCGAGTGTCGCGGCTGCCGCGATGGCCTTCATCAGGGTTTCCCCTGCGGCGAGGTGATAGGACTCCTCCTTCCACCGCATCCAGGGCATGCTGACCGCCATGGGCCCGTAGAGGAAGTGATGCTGCATTTCGAGCTGGTACTTCCCGACGCGGTCGATGAAGGACATGAACGTGGCCGAGTCCATCACGCTCTTGAACTCGATGTTGAAGGCGTCGAGGACGTGCTCGCCGGGTTTCATCGCGAAGAGCTCCTCCATCGTCTCCGTGGCCCACCGGTGGCCCCACCGCGGCCGGTCGAAGGTCTCGTCAAGGGTGAGGACGCCCGCCATCTGCGTGTGGTGTCTCAGCTCCTCGATGCACACCCGTTTCTTCGAGAAGGAGATCGCATCCACGCGCTTCCCGCTCGCGTCCGTGCGGTGGATGCCCTCGACGATCTCCTTGTCGAGGCCCGTGAGGCTCCCGCGGTCCATCTGCTCGTACACCATCCGGTGCTGCTGGATCGAGCCCAGTTCCGTGGATGCCTGGGCGCGGATGATCTTGAGGGCCGTCATGAACTGCGCGTCGGGCATTTCGTCCGCGGTCCAGACGCGGCTCGTGAGGTCCCACGTGGACGGGGACGCGCCGACGACCCGCTTTGCGAACTCCGCGAAGCCGTCGGGCTTCGCCATGACGACGGAGAGGAGGGGCAGCGGTGTGTCCGGGTAGTACCGCTCCCACTTCTTGCGGTCCAAGACCTCGGGCATCTCGGGGAAGTACCGCTCCTGCCAGTCATGTCCCTCCGCCTGCCACTTCTTGGGAAGGGCCTCGACCTTGAATCCATCGAGGAGCGCCATCGCGGCGATTCATGCCTTTGTTGTCGGATGAACCTTTGCCGGGCCGAAGGCCGACGGGTCGAGACGCCGCGGGCTAGCGAGCCTCGAGCACGGCCACGTAGTCGCCGGGCGCGTAGCCGCCTTCCCAGATCACCCTCGATAGCTCCCATCCCGTCCCCGTCGCGAGCCTCTGAAGCTCCTCCGGAGGCATGAGCAGGAGATCGAACCAATCCCCGGCCTCGTCCTTGTAGCGGACGCGGAGGGTGATCTGTCCCGCGGGCCGCCCGCGCCTGAGGTTCCACTTCACGTAGGGGAGATGGTCCTTCGACCACGTGCCGGGGAGGCGCCCGTGCCCGATGAGGCGTCCCCGGCGGCGCATGATGGATCGCAAATCGCGTAGGAAACGCCGCATCCGAGCGGGCGTCCCTGCCAGGCCGAGGTTGTTCCCCATCATGATCGTCGTGTCGAAGGTCCCCAGGCCCTTCGGCAAACGCCGGATGTCGCCGGGATACACGTGGTGCACGCCGCGGATGCGGGCGAGGGCCACCTGGGTCGGCGAGGCATCGACCCCGACGACCTCGAGGCCGCGGGATTGAAGATAGAGGGCATGTCGGCCCGGCCCGCAGCCCAGGTCCAGGACGCGACCGCGGACGAGCTTCATCGCCTCCCGTTCCATCTTCGGCCACCGGTTCGCCGGCCAGAAGTACGCCTCGAGCCGGGAAGGATCAACGTAGCCGTCGTCCCGCTCGAAGTACACGACGGCCCGCTTCCCCATCCAGTGGTCGAGCATCGCGTGGGCGAAGAGTTCAAAGGATGACCCGGGGAGGGGTTTCTTCGTCAAAGGACCGCGGAGGCGACGTCCCTGCGGCTACATGACCCTTCCGTCTCCGTTGTCGGGATGCAGCTACATCATAGTCGCGCCCGGGAAAGCCTTATCCGGCGGAGCCGCGTAGGCTCGGTGAGGCGTGGCGATGGCGCGCGCGAAGAGGGAGTCCAAGTTCGAGGTCTACGGGGAGGAGATGCTCGAGAAGGTTGTGGCCAAGAGCGGGAGTTCCGGCCGCGTCTACCTCCCGCCAGACTGGATCGGGAAGCGCGTCAAGGTCATCCGCATCGACTGAGGGCGGCGGATGGCTAGGCGTCGCTGGGGCCCCGAGGGCGTCGCAGGCTGTGCGCGGTGCGGCAGCCGTCGAGTGCACCCGAAGCTCCTCGTCATGGGTCCCGTCCCGGGGATCGACAGCGACGCGTACAACTACCTCTGCGAGGAGTGCAAGTACGACGGCCGGCCCGTGATCTTCGACACGGAGGAGGAGCGGGCGAAGTTCGAGGCGGAAGCGAAGGGCCGGGCGCAACCGTCTCCGGAACGACCCTCGCAGGAGACCCTGAGCATCCCCATCCTCCCCATCGACGCGGAGCCCTTGCTCGACATCCGGCCCCTCGACCTCCTCCCCTTCCGCATCGCGAAGGTCGTGAGCCTGCACTGGGACGGGAAATCCCTCCTGCCCGGAGGCCACCGGATGGACTTCCAGGACTACTGGGACGCTGTCGGTGGCCCGAGGTACAACGCGTCCCGCGTGTTCATGTACGACCTCTCCGGGATCAACCGCGCGAATCCGAACTTCGACGTGATGCGCGCCCTTGTGAAACGCTGCGACGTGTGGCTGGACCTGGGCGCCCGCGAGGCGGACGAAATCATGGACGGCTACATGCTCGACGTGGAACGGGTCGTCGTCGGGTCGAAGACGATGCCCTCCCTGGACACATTCATCGAGGCCTTTGGGCTGTCCAACGAGATCCTCCCCTCCGTCGACTGGGACGGCCGCGTCGTCTGGAGGGACTCGCGGGAAACGAGGACGGATCTCAAGGAGGTCCTCGAGTCCCTTCGGTCCGTGGGCTTCCGCTCCCTGTGCGTCATCGACCTGCGGCGCCTCGGGACGGAGTCGGGTCCGGACCCGCAGGTGATGGAACTCCTCCAGGCCATCGATGCGGAAATCTACCTTGGTGGCGGCCTGCGGGAAACGGACATCGCCGCGTTGAAGGAGGCCGGATTCGCAGGTGGGCTCGTGGATCCCTACACCCCGGTTGTCCGCTCCATCCTGCAGCCGCCGCGAAGGGAGGAGCCGGTTCCCCAGTCCGCCCCGAAGCCCGAGGAACGGCCCCGGCCGTCCCCGGGGGCCGCCCCGGACGCCTAGGGAGAGCATGTGCGCCCTCGAAGCGGAGGACGCGTTCGCGACCACCGCTGACGGGACGCGGATCTTCTACCGAGTGAGCGGCCGCGGCCCGTTCGCCCTCGTCATGCCGGTACCATGGGGCATGGACTCCTACGTGTACACGAAGGGCTTGTCCTCTCTCGAGTTCTACCTCGCCCTTGTCACGTTCGACCCGCGGGGCGTGGGCCGATCCGGGCCCGCAAAGACCGAGGAGGACTTCTCGCTGGACATCGCAGCGGCCGACGCGGCGAGGGTGGCGGACGCCCTCGGCCTGTCACAGAGCGTCGTGATCGGTCACTCCGGCGGAGGCGCCCTCGCGCTGACGTACGCCCTTCGGCACCCGGAGAGGGTGTCGCATCTCGTCCTCGTGTGCACCGCGGCGCGGTGGACGACGCCGAGTCCGCTCCAGATTGATTCGGGCCTTCCACGGACGGAGGCGGAGATGCGGACCCGCATGAGGTCCGCGATCGCCCGCGCGGTCTGGAACCCCGATCGCTTCATGCGCGCGATGGACGAACTCCTTCCCAAGATGCACTTCTCCCCGGAAAGGCTGCGCTGGACCGCGGAGCACGGCGCTGCGAGATACGATGTGCGCGCGGCCCTCGAACGGGTTCAGGTCCCTACCCTGATCATCCATGGACGCCAAGATCGGATGATACCGCTCGAGCGCGCGGAGGAGATCCGTCGTGGCATTCCGGCTTCGCGGCTCGTCGTCTTCGACGAATGTGGCCATTGGCCCCACGTGGAGAAGCGGGTGGAGTTCGTTGCTGCAGTGAAGGAGTTCTTGGGCCTCGAGGACCGCGTCCCCCGGAGCTTCTAGGTTCCCACATGCGATTCATCAAAGGCGAAGCCATGCCGAAGCGTCGGGTCCCGCGAGCGTTCAACCTCCACGGGGGGGAATCATTGCGGAGGAAGCCTCCGTCAAGACACCGTTTCACGAGCCGACAATTCAGCTCCTCGTCTTCGACGATGGCTCTCGGTCTCTACGGTTCTGCACGTATCACGGCCGGTCATTCGGCAGGATGCCCCTCATCGTCTCCGAGGAACACCTTCGGGCCTTGGCCGAGGAAGTGAAGAAGAGGCCGGAGATTCGCGAACTTCTTCGAATGCTCGTGGCCTAGCGTCACACGCGCTCGACTTCGATGCCAACCTTCCGGATGATGTCGAGTCCTTCATCCGAACGGTAGGTGGCCCGGTAGTATACCTTCGACACTCCCGAGTTGACGATTGCTTTCGCGCACGTGATGCAGGGCTGGGCGGTGACGAAGACGACCTTCCGAGGGTCGTTCACCCGCACCTTGATCAGCGCGTTTACCTCGCTATGCACGCAGCCGCATCCGCCCGGTTGGTCCACCTTGCAGTCATCGTGAGGGAGTCCTTTTGCCGTCCCATTATAGCCGAACCCGTAGATCTGCGTCATGTCCTCGGATGCGATGACGCAGCCAACTTGGAACCGCTTGCATGTGGCTCGGCGTGTGAGCGACATCGCGAAGTCCATGATTAAGCTCTCGAGGCTCGGCCGCTCGATTTTCCCCATCTCCCGCTCCCCTTGGAACTTCTGCGGACAATTCAGGCCCGCGTCATAAGGCTTCGGGGGTCGAGGGCGTTCCTGGGACCCCTGTGAACGTATTTCTAGCTCGGGGGAGTCGTGAGGCCGCATGTCTCGGGCGAACACCGCGGAGGCCGCGGTATCCCTGTCCTGGCCTCAGGTCCACGCCTTCCGCATGGCGCGGCACCATCTCGATCGTCCCGCGCCCAAGGCCCTCCTGTCGCAGGTCGTCGCGGACGCTTGCGGCATCCAGGCGCAGGTCATGGCAGCGGCCCAGCTCGCGCTTCGCGTCCGCGTTCGGAACCTCCGAATTGAAGATGTCGAGCGTGCGCTCTGGCGGAATCGCTCCCTCGCGAGGGTGTGGTGCATGCGCGGGACCGTTCACCTCGTCCCCTCGGACGAGTTCGCTGTTTTCGTCCGGGGATCCAGCAGCCGGCAGGAGGACCGCGTCGCCGCCTGGTTGGCTCGGACGGGCGCTTCGAGGTCGTCGGTCGATCGGCTGATCGAGGCGGCCAGCGAGGCGATGGGTCGACCGCGAACCCGGGATGAGATCGCGGAGAGCGTGCGTGACTCCCTGGGATGGCGCATCGAGAAGGCCGGCTGGCGCGGCTGGGGCGGTTCTGCGGACGCGCCGGGCTTCCGGCTCGGACGCGCTGTGGTCACCATCCCTGGGCTCGCGTTCGCGGCCTCGTACCGCGGGCTCGTGTGCTTCGGTCCCGACGAGGGGCGCGGCACGACGTTCGTGAGGCCGGACGCTTGGCTTCGCGATTGGGAGGATCTTCCCGTCGCGGAAGCCGAGGACGCGCTCCTCCGCCGCTTCCTCCGCGCGTTCGGCCCCGCGACGGTCTCCGACTTCGCGGCCTGGAGTGTTCTCACGATGAAACGCGTTCGTCAGATTTGGTCTCGCCTGGAGGACGAGATCTCTCCCGTGACCGTGAGCGGGCGGACCGTGTGGGTCCTCCACCGCGATCTGCCTGCGCTGGAACGAGCGAAGTCGGGCCCCACGACCGTCCGCTTGCTTCCCTATTTCGACTCCTTCCTCATGGGTCACAAGGATCGAGGTCACCTCGTGGACGCGGCCCATTACCGGCGCATCTACCGCCTTTCCGGATGGGTCTACCCGGCGATCCTCCTGGACGGACACATCGCGGGTGATTGGTCGTACGAGCGGACAGCGAAGCGGCTTCAAGTCGCAGTCCGACCCTACGCCTCCCTTGACGCGGAGACCAAGGACTTGATCCGAGGCGAGGCGGAGGATGTTGCCCGGTTCCTGGGCGCGCCGGAAACGCGGGTGGCCTTTGCGCGGGCCAGATGAACAAGCGGCCTAGGCAGGTTTCGGGCCCGCCTTTGCCTTCGCGAGCTCTCGCTCCCGCAGTTCACGCCGCAGGACCTTCCCGACCATCGTCTTCGGCAGATCCGTCGTGAATTCGACCTGCTTCGGGACTTTGAATGGAGCCAGCTTGTCCTTGCAGAAGGCGATGATGTCCTCTGCGGTCGTCTTCGCCCCCGGCTTGAGGATGATGAACGCCTTCACGCTCTCGCCGCGGTACGGATCCGGCACGCCGATCGCCGCGGCCTCCTGGACCGCGGGATGCATGAAGAGGACCTCTTCGACGTCGCGCGGATACACGTTGTATCCGGAGCAGAGGATCATGTCCTTCTTTCGGTCCACGATGAAGAAGTAGCCGTCTTCGTCCATCTTCGCGATGTCGCCGGTGAGGAGCCATCCATCCCGGAGGACGAGGGCCGTCTCCTCGGGTTTGTTCCAGTAGCCTTTCATCACCTGCGGACCCCTCACTGCGAGCTCGCCGATCTGGCCTTGGGCGACCCCCTTCGCGGGGTCATCCATTTCGACGACCCTCGCCTCCGTGTCGGGGAAGGGGATCCCGATGCCTTCTTTGATCAGGCCGGCGAGCGGGTTCGCGTGGGTGATCGGCGAAGCTTCCGTGAGCCCGTATCCTTCCACAAGCTTGCCGCCTGTGACGGCCTCGAACTCGTGGCGTACCTCGTTCGGGAGGGGCGCGGACCCGGAGATGCACGCTTTGATGGATCGGAGGTCGTACTTCGCGACGTTCGGAT
Source organism: Thermoplasmata archaeon (assembly GCA_036555455.1). Taxonomy (GTDB): domain Archaea; phylum Thermoplasmatota; class Thermoplasmata; order RBG-16-68-12; family RBG-16-68-12; genus RBG-16-68-12. The sequence goes on along the minus strand of DATBLI010000081.1, from coordinate 20,392 downwards.
GCCGCAGGATTGCGATGTACATCGTGGGCACACCAGGGAAGATTGAGGGCTTCGTCTTGTTGACGAGCTTGAGGATTGCTTTGATCTCCCGCGGGTTCGGGTGGAGGATGATGTCGGCCCCGAGGGCCACGGGGCCCGTCATCGCGGTCGTGAGGCCATAGACATGGAAGAGGGGAAGGACCCCGAGGAACCGTTCTTGCTGCTCGCCGGCCGTTGGCAGCCACGCGACCGCCTGGAGGGCATTCGCGACGAGGTTCCGGTGGGTGAGCATGGCGCCCTTGGGAATGCCCGTCGTGCCGCCCGTGTATTGAAGGACGGCGACATCTTCCGCGGGGTTCACCTGCGGCTCCAATCCTGGCTTCGGTTCTGATCGGATTACGTCGCGGAACCGATGGATCCACGGCTCCGCGGGAATCGCCAGGGGCCAGTGACCCTGTTTCTTGAGGTCCCTTCGCCTCTTGATGGGATAGAGCTGCCGCAGCGGCGAGCGGAGATACTCGGCGACATCGCATACGACGACCCGTTCCACGGGCGTCCGGGGTTTCGCTTTCACCAGGTTGTGCCAGAAGAGGTCCAAGACGACGACGGTCGTCACGCCCGCGTCGCTGTAGAGCCCCTCGAGTTCTCGCGGCGTGTACAGCGGATTCGTCTGGACGACGATGCCGCCTGCGCGGAGGACGCCGAAGAAGGCGATGAGGAAGTGGGGCGTATTCGGGAGTAGGAGGGAGACGCGGTCGCCGGGCTTCACGCCAATCCGACGAAGCCCCGCGGCGAAACGGTCTGCGAGTTCGTCGAACTCGCGATACGCGATGCGCTTCCCGTAGAAGGTGATCGCGGTCCAGTCCGGATGGGCCTTCGCGGTCCGTCGGAGCAGCTCGTGGACGGCGATGTCCGGATAGTCGATCGTCTTCGAGACGCCTTCGGGCCAATGCCCGTACCAGGGGCGCTCGACCGCCGAACCCTGCATGTTTTCCCCCTTGTCCGCCGCAATCGTCGCTCAGCGAGTTAAACGTACTGGCCGGGGGGATCCGTCACCCGAATCGCGAAACGGTTATCCGTTGCCCGTTCCCTCGGTGGTGCGGTGGTCCCATGCCGGACGATCCTCGCGTTGAACTCTCGACTCAGGAGGGCGTGGCCGTCCTGATCCTCCGGAACCCTCCCGGGAACCGGCTCACAAGGTCGATGGTCCGGAACCTAGCGGAGCACGTTGCCGAGGTCGAGAAGGACGAGGGGGTTCGCGCCGTCCTCGTGTCAGGCGAGGGCGATTTCTGCGCGGGAGTCGATCTCGACGAGTGGGCAGCGCTCACGCCTAAGGAGGCCCAGGACGAGATCCAGCGCGGCTTCGAGGCTCTCTGGGCCCTCGAGCACCTCACGAAACCCACGGTTGCCGCGATCTCCGGGCGATGCGAGGGCGCGGGCTTGGAGCTCGCCCTCGCCTGCGACCTGCGGGTGTCCGCAGACAACGCGGTCTTCGCCCTTCCCCAGGTCGACCTTGCGTGGATGCCGAGCCACGGGGGCACAGCCCGTCTCCCGCGTCTCGTCGGTCGATCGCGGGCCATGGAGCTTCTCCTCACGGGCAAGAGGCTGAAGGCCCTGGACGCCCTTCGGTACGGCCTCGTCGACCATCTTGCGGCCTCCGGCGAGGCGGATCGGGAAGCCCTTGCTCTGGCCCAGGTCCTGGCCGGGAAATCCCGCGCCGCGGTGCGCGCGATCAAGCGCGCGGTGACGCAGGGCGAGGAGAAGCCGTATCGCAACCGCTTCCTCCTTGAGGCCCAGCACGCTGCCCAGCTCCTTGGGACGGAAGACTACGAGAGAGCCCGTGCGTCGATCCGCGGCAAGCGGAAGTAGTCGGGGAAAAGGATTTCAGCGACGAAGACCGTCGGCCTCGCGAAGGCCATGGCGGGGCAGCGAAGCAAGGACGTTGACGCATACGTGCAGGCCCTCCCGAAGGAGCAGCGCCCCATCGTCGAGGCCTTGCGCGATTTCATTCTCTCGGGGGCGCCGCACCTCGAAGAGAAAGTGAAATGGGGCAACCCGACGTACATCGGCAAGACGAATGTCTGCTGGATTCTCGCGTACAGGGACCACGTGGACTTCGGCTTCTTCCGCGGTGCTGTGCTGCCCGACCCGCAAGGCGTCCTCGAGGGCACGGGGAAGGGCCTGCGGCACGTGAAGATCTACACGATCGAGGATGTGAAGCGGAAGCCCCTGAAACCCCTTATGACCGCGGCGCTGAGGCTCGACGGGAAGTGAAGGGCTCAGCCCTTCCGAAGGATCGACTCCTTGGGACCCCATCGCTTGAGCTCGATGTCCAGGCCAACATCCGTGGCGACGAACGCCCCGTCGCGGAAGCCCGCATCGCGGACGACCTTGCGTCGCGTGGCCGCGTCTTCGAATGCAAGCTTCGCGCGGAACAGGCCGAAATCGATCTCCACGGAATCGTCCATGTGGACCGCGCCGACGAGGCGGCTTCCGCTTCCGATGACGCCCGCCGGGATTTCAATTCGGTTCGCCCATACCTTCTTGAGGAAACCGTAGGCAACGATGCGGCCCTCGGCCCACTCTCCCGCTCGCACCTTCGCGTACGTGCCCCGCGGATCGTAGGCGTGCAGGTCGACGTACGTCGAAGCGTCCTTCGGGTCGTAGTTCCAGGTCTCCTCGGGCCGCCGGGAGACGCGGATGCGGATGTCGCCCTCCTCTTCGCATTCGCAGAGGATCGCCTGGAGGATCCGTCCCTTCACCGGGAAGGCCGCCTCGAACTCCGGGCCCGACTGGATCGGCTTGGGCACGTGGCCGGCATGGTCCGATGTGGCGATAAAGCCGCCCGGGCTCGGGGCGGGGTCTCCTAGGCGACTGCCTTCGCGATCGCGGGGACCGTGAGGGCGTATCCCTTCGGGTCGATGTTGTCGACGATCTCACGGAGCAGGGCGTGGGCCTTCGTCTTCGGCAGGGAGCCGAGGAACGTCCGCTTCTTGCGGGTCCGCATCCACTCCCGGAACTCCTCCTGCTTCGTCACGTAGAGGGAACGGACAGTCTTGTCGACGAATTGGACGCCGGACTTCACGCCAATCTTGTCCGCGTCGTAATCCCGCTGGAGGAACTCGAAGAAGAACCACTCGTCGTCGAGGAGCTCGCGGGAGAAGCACTGGAGGAGGGGGCCGAAGGAGTCCTTGTCCTGGTAGATCGGCGTGAGGAACTCCGCACCGTTCTTCTCGAGGTACGCCCGGAACTTGACGATGTCCGTCGTGCGGAGCGCGAGGTGCTGGATGTATGTCTTCGCGTCCCCCGCGGGCTTTCCGCCGAAGCCGAACTTGAACGGGGCCTGACCCTGGGACACCTCGTCGGGTGCGTCGAGGCCGAGGACCATCGCGATTCGCTCGTTCGTGAAGGGGTGGTGGAACGCGCACGTCGCCATCCCCGTCTTTTCGTCGCCAACCCGGGGCGTCTCGTAGACCACGCGGTAGCCATCGTTCAGGAGGAAATCCTTCAGATTGTGGAAGACCTCCCAATCGCGAACGAGGACGGTCTTGTGGTCTGGCTTGAGCTTCAGGAACGGCGGAACGGCCATCGGATCCCCCGTGGCGGCATGGGCTTGCCTCGTCCATAACCCTTGCGTGCATCGATGTCGCATGACCGTCCATCGCAGGGGCTACACGGGTCCAACGACGGGATTTCGGAGGATGCCGATTCCTTCGACCTCGATCTCGACGTCGTCCCCCGCGACGAGATACGCCGCGGCGTCGCCCTTCTCGAACTCGCAGCCTCCGGGAATCGTCCCGCTCCCCCACAGCTCCCCCGCGTGGATTCCTTGGCTGTGCGAGAGGACGTCCACCATCTCTTCGAAGGACCACAGGGCTCTCTCCCCTTCCCTGAGATAGGGGTTCCGAAGGACGAGGTCCTCGTAGCGCCCTCCCAGCCGTTCCTGGCCATTGACCCGGACCGCGATGCGCCGGTCCGCAAGCGAACCCAGCTCGTCGCGGGTAACGAGGCACGGTCCCAGCGCGTTCGCCCAGTCTTTCCCGGCAGGCGGCCCCATCCCCACCTTCACGGCAACGGCTTGTAGGTCGCGCGCCGAGAAGTCGTTGAAGATCGTGACACCGAAGAGGCAGCGAAATGCATCGGCCGCCGCGATGTCTCGACCGTTCGTGCCAAGGACGTAGCCAAGCTCGGCCTCATAGTCCAGCTGTTTCGTAGTGGCAATCTCGCGCTTGCCTCGATCATGGAGCACATAGCGCAGGACGGGGACGCCCTCTCCGGGTCCAAGTATGTTGAGGTGGTTCCCATTGTAGTAGGCGGGGAGTCGGTCCCATTCCTGGGGAACGGTGCTGCCTCGAGCCGCCCGCGTCCGAGCGATGTGACCGCGGAATGCGATGAAATCCCGCAGGAGACGCGGTCGAAGGGGTGCGTGAAGCCGCGCCTTCTCCGGGTCCACGACATAGATCGGGGGCTTCCGTCCCGCCGTCTTCGACGCGGTGGCCACCACGTGCTTCGCCGCGCGCCAGGTGGCCCCGGCAAGACCGCCGCATGCATCGATGAAGGAGAGCATGTCCTCGGGGATCCGTCGGTCCGCACGGTGGAGATCCGCGATTCCCTCCCAGGCGTCTGGCGGCCCGAGGACAGCCCCGAGGCGCGGCGGCGCCCTCCCGACGGAGAAGGTGACGAGCCTCACGGCATCCGCTCCGAACCGAGACTCGTCCAGGGGATGGGCGGCTCGTGCGTCGCCGCGCACATCGGGCACTCCGCGGAGGAGTACACCGGGATGCGGGCCTGGAGGATGCTGTGAAACTGCGCCCCCATCCGTTGCTCCGTCTCACGGACCTTCGGAGCGGTCCCCTTCACGAAGACTGCGGCGCCGACCGTCGTCCCTCCGAGGCTCCGCACGAATTCCGGCAACCTCTCGCCCACGCACCGCCCCGTGTGGCTCACCCCGTTGAAGACGAGGGCCCTCGCTCCTCGTTCCAGGGTGCCGTCCACGAGCCGCGTCCCGAACCGGCCGCTGGGCAGGAACTCCCACGAGGCGACGGGGCGGGCCTCGGCCTTCGCGATGGCCTTCGCGAGGACGAGAACTCCACGCTGGGCGGGCGCGAACACGGCGTCGAAATCGATCCCGTCCTTGTCGATCCATTCCCCGATATCCTCGCGGATCCAGTCCACGAACTCCGGACGGCGGGCGACGGGTTCGATGTCGAAGAAGCCCCCGAGGTGCAGTCCGCGCTCATCCGCCGGGTAGAGGACGTGGGCATCGGAGTGGAACGGTCGGGCGGCGCGGAGGATCGTCTCGGCGCGGTGCCGCGGGAACGTGTCCGAGGTGACGGTGAGTCGGTCCCCCAGGGACAGCATGGGCTCACTCGGAAGGGGAAACCCAGCCCTTCCCCGCCTCCATTTCTGGAGCCCTCTGCTCCGCCCAGCTCAGGGCGTAGTCCGGATCGCGGTGTTGCCACCCCCACGTCGTGATCCGCATGCTCTCGAAGTACGTGTCGAGCATGACTGCGAGCCGCGGGGAAACCTTCCCGCGGTCCGCCATCGATTTCTCCGCGGCCTTTCCCTGGGGGCTGTGGGGTGTCGCCCCGGGGTGGAAGGTGAAGGACCCCTCTTCGATCACGCCCTTCCGCGCCTCGTAGGCGACGTTGCAGAAGAACATCAGCTCGTCGCTGTCCGCATTGAAGTGCGCGTACGGCGCGGGAATCTCCTGCGGATGCCAGCCTTGCATCACGGGGACGAAGGAGCACAGGGAGAACCCGCTGTTCGGGACGTTCCCCGACTGGAAGGTCTGGTGCATCGGCGGCGCCGTGTGGATTTCCCGCGCAATCCCGTGATGACGATGGATATCGAACACGAAGGGATAGAGGGCGCCCTCCCATCCGACGAGGTCGAAGGGATGGTGGCCGAGGGTGATCCGAGTGATCTTCCCGGCGCCGTGCTTCACGTCGATGGGGAACTCCCCTCGCTTGTCCACATAGGGCCCGAGCTCCGGCCCCTCGACCTCCGTCTCCACGACAGGGGACATGAGGGTCGCCTGCCCGCCTCGGTTGAAGTATTGCGGCGCGAACGTGATCGGGTACAGGGACTCGGTGATAAGGAACCACGCGCGTCCCGTGTCGAGTTCCACGCGGTACGTCGTGCCTTTGGGGATGGAGACGTACGTGTCCTTGCGAAATCGGAGGTCCCCATACTCCGTGCGGATGCGGCCCTCGCCCTCCTGGCAGAAGTAGATTTCATGCCGGTCCCCGTTGCGGAAGAACGTGTCCGCGGGCATATCCTCCGCGGGCTTCGAGATGGAGAGGGACGTGCGCGGGCCGTGGACGATGGGCTTGCGACCCCGCACTGTGTCGCCTTCGTAGGGGATGCGTCCCGTCCGGATGTGGTACGGTTGGAGGACATCCGCCTCCTCGGGGAATTCCGGCTCAAGGTTGAAGTCCCCGCGCTTGGGCGGCCTCACCTGCTCCGTCGGATACGAACGGACGTGGATCTTCCTCGACCAGGGTCCGTTGAAGCCGTAGCTACCATGGATCTCCTCCAAGGCGAGGACGCCCGGGAGCGCATAGAACTCCGTGTGAGGCGTTGGAGGGAGGAGCCCTCTCTTCACGATGAGTACCATCGTCGCTTCCCCGCGGCCGGAATAGGCCCTGGTTCCACTTAAAGCCGCGGCGCGGGAACGGGGCGTGAGGTTCAAGTCCCGCCGAGTCCTTGATGGGATCCGGGGAAGTCAGGGCCCGCATGGCCGACGAGGCGCTTGTCCGCAACTACATCGTCGAACGGGGCCTGGCCGCGGGTCTCCCCGAGAAGATCCTGTTCTGGGATGAGACGATGCGGGACGGGGAGCAGACACCCGGCGTGGCCTTCTCCCCCGAGGAGAAGCTTCAGATTGCCACCCTGCTCGACGAGATTGGCGTGCCCCTCATGGACGTGGGCATTCCCGTGGTCTCCAAGGAGGAGTCCCGCGGCGTGCGGATGATTGCGAACGCGGGCTTGGATGCGTCGACGATGGCCGCCGCGCGGGCCGTCCGGAAGGACGTCGAGGCGTGTGTGGACTGCGGAGTCGATGAGATTGCCCTCTTCATCGCGTGCTCGGATCTGCATCTCAAATACAAGCTGAACATGACGCGGGAGCAGGTCAAGGAGGCCGCGGTCCGGGAGACGGAGTACGCCAGGGACCACGGGCTCAGGGTCTCCTTCGTCACCGAAGACACCTTCCGCGCCGACCTGGCCTATGTGGAAGAGCTGTACAACGCATGCATCGATGCAGGGGCGACACGGGCGGTCATCTGCGACACCGTCGGCGTGATGACGCCCGTCGGAATCAAGTGGTTCGTCCACGAGATCCGGCCGCGCCTGCGAAAAGTCCAGCTCTCCTTTCATGGCCACAACGACTTCGGCCTTGCGGTCGCGAACAGCCTCGCGGCCCTCGAGGCCGGCGTCGAAGTGCCTCACACATGCGTGAACGGGCTCGGAGAACGCTCCGGGAATGCGAGCTTCGAAGAGCTCGTCATGGCGCTCGAATCGCTGTGCGGATACAAGACGGGGATCGACACCTCGCGCATGTACGAGGTATCACGCCTCGTCGAGAAGCTCAGCGGGGTCCCGATTGGCGTTCACAAGCCCATCATCGGGTACAACGCGTTCAGCCACGAGAGCGGCATCCACGCGGACGGAGTCGTCAAGCACACGGCCACGTACGAACCGATTCAGCCCGAGCTGATCGGACGGACGCGGCAGTTCATCTATGGGAAGCACACGGGGTCCACGGCGGTGGAGCAGAAGCTCCGGTCCCGCGGGGTCCCCGCGACGGAGGAGCAGGTGGAGGCCCTCGTCGCCCTCATCAAGGACTACGCGGAGGGCAAGTCGAAGGTGGACCCGCAGGCCTTCATCGAGCTCTACCGAGAGCGCGAGGAACGACGTCGTGGCGTCACAGAGCCGGAGTTCTGGGCTCTCGCTCGGAAGGCAGGCATCATCGTCCCGCCCGGTTCGGAAGGATGAGGGCTCAGCCGTCCTCTTTGGGAGGGTCCGTCGGGAGGGTGCTGGGGAGATCCTTCCGCCGTGGGGCGATTCCGCGGCCCCAGCGCGAAACCCGCGCCGACATCGCCAGGTAGATGCCCCCAAGGGTCACCGCGGAGCCCACGAGATCCAAGGGACGGAAGGCCTCGTCCGCGATGGCGACCCCGAGGAAGAGTGCGACGATTGGCGTGACGAGAGCGATGAACGAGGCCGACGTGGCCTGAACCCGCTTGAGGAGCCACGCGTACGCAACGAAAGTCACGACGGACCCTGCGAGGGCTAAATAGAGGATGGGGAGGAGGCCCGCGGGCCATGCGGGGACCCCCCAGGGCTCTGCGGCGACGAAAGACCCGACGGCGAGGCCGACCGCGCCGATGGCCATCGCGAAGCCGTTGAAGGCGAAAGGGTCGATGTCGTGGGCCCATCGTTTCATCGCTGCCGTGGAAGTTGCCGCGCAGGCCGCGGACAGGACGATCGCGGCCATGGGGAAGAACTTCTCGAAGCCCGCGGAGCCCATTTGTTCGCGAAAGATGAGGACGACTCCGCCAAAGCCCAGGCCAATCCCGAGGAGCTTCTGCAGGGTGAGCCGCTCCCCGGCGACAATGAGGTGCGCCGCGATCGCGGTCTGAAGGGGCATCGTTGCGAAGAGGATCGCGGAGAGGCCGCTCTCGACGCCGTTCGCCTCGCCCCAGTAGATGAGGCCGTAGTCGAAGGTGAAGAGGAGGACGCCAACGAGGAGGATGACTCCCCACTCAGACCGACGTGTCGGAAGGGCCTTCTTCAAGACAGCTGTAAGGAGCAGAAGGGTGCCCGCGGCAATCACAAATCGCAGGGATGCGGAGAGGAGCGGAGGAACGCTCTCGACACCGAACTTGATCGCGAGCCACGTGGACCCCCAGATGAGGCAGAGGAGAGTGAACGCGGCGGGGATGGAGGCCCGGGGACTCACGTCGCGGAGAAGCGTCCCTCCCCCATAACCTTGCACCCGGCTTTGGACGGCCGAAAGCGATGTTTATGACCTCCGCCCGCTTGTGACATCCGCTTCCCATGACCGCCATGACCATGGCGGAGAAGATCCTCGCGCGCGCGAGCCGCCACGAGTCCGTCCGCCCCGGGGAGATCGTGGACGGCTACGTCGACTTGCTGTACATGCACGAGATGCTCGCCCTCGCGATCAGGCCCTTCGATGAGATCGGCGTGGGAAGGATCTGGGACCCCTCGAAGTGCGTGGTGACGGTCGACCACTGGGTCCCGCCGCCAAATCCCGAGATCGCAAAGATGCATCAAGCGATTCGCGAGTTCTGCTGGGCCCAGGGCATCCAGCGGTTCCATGACGTCGGCGACCACGGGATCATCCACCAGCTCGTCGTGGAACGAGGCTACGTTCACCCCGGCGAGCTCGTGATCGGTTGCGACAGCCACACGAACATGGCGGGCGCCGTGGGAGCATTCGCCGCGGGAATCGGCGCGACGGAGACCGCCGCGGTCATGGCCACCGGGAGGTTGTGGCTCAAGGTGCCGGAGACCCTGGACGTCGTCGTCGACGGGACGCTCTCGAGACGGACCGGCGCGAAGGACGTTATCCTGAAGGTCATCCTGACCACAGGGGACGACGGCGCGGCCTACAAAGCCGTGGAGTTTCACGGGGACACGATCAAGGCCTTCCCGATGAGCGAGCGCTTCACGCTCTCGAACATGACCACGGAGATGGGGGCGAAGGCGGGCATGGTTCCCTCCGACGAGACGACGCAGCATTACCTGGAGGCTGCGGGTGCAGGCTCCGCGTACAGGCCCCTCGATGCCGATCCTGACGCGAAGTACTTGAAGACCTATGAGATCGACGTGGAGGGAATGGGCCCTCAAGTCGCGTGTCCAAGCAACCCCGCGAATGTGAAACCCGTCGAAGACGTCGCCGGGACGAGGATCGACATGGCCTTCCTCGGCTCGTGCACGAACGCCCGGATCGAAGACTTGCGCGCCGCGGCGGAGCTCCTGAAGGGCGAGAAGGTCGCGCCGCGGGTGCGGATGATTGTTACGCCCGCGAGCCAGGCCATCTACCGCCAGGCGATGAGGGAGGGCCTCGCGGAGATCTTCATGGATGCGGGCGCAACCTTCACCTCGTCCACCTGCGGCCCGTGTTTCGGAGGCCACATGGGGGTCCTCGGGCCGAAGGAGGTGTGCATCTCTTCGACAAATCGGAACTACCCCGGCCGGATGGGGAGCCCCGAGGCTCAGGTATACCTCGGCTCCCCGCACACCGTCGCCGCCTCCGCGCTTCACGGGGAGATCACGGATCCGCGGGAGGCCTGACCATGCAGACGACGATGAAGGGCCGCGTCTGGAAGTTCGGCGACGACATTTCCACGGACCACATCATCGCGGGCCGCTACCTTGGCTCCATGGATCCAAAGGTCCTCGGCGAGCACGTGATGGAGAACATCGACCCGGCATTCGCGAAGAACGCAAGGGCCGGGGACATCATCGTCGCAGGCTCGAACTTCGGCTGCGGGTCGAGCCGCGAACAAGCGCCGATCGCCCTGAAGGCCGTGGGAATCTCCTGCGTCGTTGCAAACTCGTTCGCCCGCATCTTCTTCCGCAACGCCATCAACATCGGCTTCACGGTCGTCGAGTGTCTCGGCCTCGCCGGGAAAGTCGAGGAGGGAGACGTGATCACGATCGACCTCGACGGGGGGCTCGTCCTCCTCCCGAGTGGCGAGAGACAGAGCTTCCTGCCTTTCCCTCCGAACATCATGGAAATCCTGAGGGCCGGCGGACTCGTGCCAAAGCTGCGTCGAGAACTCGGTTCCGTTTCTACCTGAGACATGGGGATTGGCGCGACCGGTTCGTCGTGCAACCTCGAACAAGGTTAACGCGCCGAGTTCACTGGCTTCTGGAGGGCGTCTCGTTTATCCGAACGCTTATCTGGGCACGTGGCTTGCGCGCGGTGATGACGTACAAGCTCGTCCTCCTCCCGGGGGACGGCACGGGGCCGGAGGTCATGCGGGAGGCCGTGAAGGTCCTGGATGCGGTCGAGGACGCCTTCGGTGTTGATTTCGACAAGGTGCCGTTTCCTGTCGGCGGCCAGTACTTCCTCGACACGGGCGCGGAATGGCCCGACCGCTGCTTCGAGTCGTGCAAGACTTCGGATGCGATCCTCCTGGGGGCCGTCGGCCTTCCGAACGCGATCCTCCCATCGGGCGACCTCGCCGGAATCGGGGTCCTCTTCGGCCTCCGTTTCGGCCTCGACCTCTACGCGAACGTGCGGCCGACGAAGCTCTACCCGAACGTGCGCCACAAGGTCCACGAGTCCTTCAAGCAGGTCTGGGAGCCTGGGAAGGTGGACTTCGTCATCGTGCGGGAGAACACGGAGGGGCTGTACACGCCGACCCGCGGCTACCTGGACCGCGGCGGGATGAAGGAACTCGCGGTCGACAGTCGGGTAATCACCCGCAAGGGTGCGGAGCGCGTGGTCCGCTTTGGCTTCGACCTGGCGAAGACGCGCCAGGGGGCGCCCGCCGATCGCAAGCACCGCGTGACCTGCGTGGACAAGTCGAACGTTACGGCGGGATGCAAGCTGTTTCGCGCCGTGTACGATGAAGTCGCCACCCGCTATCCCGAGGTCGAACGGGACTACGCCTACATTGACGCGTTTCTCCAGTGGGTTGCGCGGGCGCCGGAAGCGTATGACGTCGCGGTGACGAGCAACATGTTCGGAGACATTGCCACGGATTTCGCCGCGGTCCTCCAAGGTGGGATGGGCATGGCCGCGGGCGGGAACATTGGGGACGAACACGCCCTGTTCGAGCCCATCCACGGGAGCGCGCCGAAGCACGCGGGAAAGGATATCGTCAACCCGATCGCGATGATCCTTGCGGCCCAAATGATGCTCGAGTGGCTGGGCCGGAAGAAGGGGGACCCTGCCCTCCGGGAGTCCGCTGTGGCCGTCGAGCGGGCCGTCGAGGCCGTCCTTCAGGAGGGGAAGTTCCTCACGTACGACCTGGGCGGCAGTTCCAAGTGCAGTGAGGTGGGGTCGGCGGTCGCAGACGCCATTCCACGAATCGCGCGCGTCCCCATGTAGGGATTGCCTCGCCACGCCGGCCTTGGCCCGGGCCCGTTCGGCGCTCTTGAGCCGCTACAGCGGGAACTTGTCGAGAATTTCCGGCCTGCGCCGCTCCCCGCTCTTCAGGAATTCGTCCATCTGTTCCCGCAGGGCGGGGCTCAACTCCGCGGAGACATCGTCGAAGAGGCTCTCGATTGGTGGCGGCGGCGCGCGTTCGACCTGCCGGATTGTCTCTGCGATTGCGTCATCGAGTTCCTTGCGGAGCGCCTCATCTTTCTCTTTCGTCCAAAGGCCCTTGAGCTCGAGGTAGCGTCTCATGCGTTCGATCGGGTCACGCCGCGTCCATGTATCGACCTCGTCCTTCGATCGGTACCGAGTCGGGTCGTCGCTCGAGCTGTGAGGCCCGATACGGTACGTGAGGGCCTCGATCATCGTCGGTCCGCCGCCGGCTCGTGCCTTGTCCACCGCGGCCTTCGTGGCGGCGTACACCGCGAGGACGTCGTTCCCGTCGACGCGGATGCCTTCGAAGCCGTACGCGAGGGCCTTCTGGGCGAGGGTCTTCGAGGCGGTTTGCCGCGACAGGGGGACGGAGATCGCCCACTGGTTGTTCTTGCAGAAGAAGATCGTGGGAGTCCTGAACACCCCCGCGAAATTCATCCCCGCGTGGAAGTCGCCCTCGCTTGTCGCGCCGTCCCCGAAGTACACGAGCGCGACGCTCGTGTCCCCGCGGATTTTCATGGCCCATGCCGTGCCGACGCCATGGGGAATCTGGGTCCCGACGGGTGAGGAAGCTGACACGTAGTTGATCTCCCGCCAACCGAAATGGTTGGGCATCTGGCGACCTTTGTTCTTGTCGAGGCTGTTGCCGAAGCACTGCGCGATCAGCGCCGGGAGAGGGATTCCGCGCCAGAGGGCGCACCCCGGCTCTCGGTACGCGGGGAAGACCCAGTCCTCGGCCTCGAGGGCCATCGCGCTGCCGACCTGGCACGCCTCCTCCCCCTGGCTCGGGACGTAGAAGCCGATCCGGCCCTGGCGCTGCAGGGAGAGCATGCGCAGGTCCAGGAGCCGAACGAGGAGCATGTGACGGTACGCCTTCGTCAGGGTGTCCGGGGGGAGCCTCGGCTCGAGCTTGCTCTCGTAGGTTCCGTCCGCATCGATGATCCGAAGGAGTTCCGGCTCCGCCAATCCTTCACCCCGCGCTCCCTTCGCGTCTCCCGCGTACGATTTTCTCGAGGAAGTACTCCCCGGCCCGGTAGGACGATCGAACCAGGGGCCCTGCGGCGACATAGGCGAAGCCCAAGGCCTCTCCCGCGGCACGCAGCTCGTCGAAGGCCTCGGGCGAGACGAACTCCGTGACCGGGAGGTGCCAAGCGCTCGGCCGAAGGTACTGCCCGAGGGTCACGATGTCCACGCGGTTCGCCCGGAGGTCCTGCATCGCCGCGATCACCTCCTCCCGAGTCTCTCCGAGGCCGAGCATGATCGAAGACTTCGTGAACAAGCCCGGGCGCATCCCCTTCGCCCCCCGGAGGACGGCGAGGCTCTGGTCATAGTGGGCCCGGCGGTCCCGGGCCATGCCTTGGAGGCGTCGAACGGTCTCGATGTTGTGGTCGAGGACGTCGGGTGCGGCCTCGACGACAGTCCGCACGGCCTCGAGATCTCCCTGGAAGTCCGGGATGAGGGCCTCGACGAGGATGTCCGGCCGACGCGCCTTGATCTCGCGGATCGTGCGTGCGAAGTGGCTCGCCCCGCCGTCCGGGAGGTCGTCCCGGTCGACGGACGTGAGGACGACGTACGAGAGGTCCATAGCCGCGACGGCCCCGGCGACCTTCCGTGGCTCGTCCAAGTCCAACCCCCCTTTGGGGTTCCCCGAGGTCACCGCACAGAAGCGGCATCCGCGGGTGCAGACATCCCCGAGGAGCATGATCGTCGCGGTCCCGCCACCCCAACACTCGCCGACGTTCGGGCAATGGGCCTCCTCACACACCGTGTGGAGGCGCAAGTCCCGAAAGAGGGCCTTCAGGTGGGCGTAGTCCCCGCCTCCGGGAGGCCGCACGCGCAGCCAGTCTGGCTTCCTCTCCGCGAGCATGGATACACGGCGAAGGACGAGCCCGCTTATTTAGCTATACCACGCGTCCGTAGGCGCTGCTCAACCGAACCGGAACTGCACCCCGTAGGATCCGCGGGGGTAGGACCAGCGGATCGCGTTCTTCCCCATGTGTTTGCAGACGATCGTGCACGCCCCGAGCTCGATGCACCCTTCCGTGTTGTACACGAGCTCGCCCTTCTCCAAGGTGTAGACCTTCGTCGGGCATACATAGAGGCAGGGCTTCGTGACGCAGGTCCGGCAGATCTCCGTGTCCACGGTGATGAAGGGCTCCTCGTCGAACTCGAATTTGTCGAGGCCGACGCGGTCGTCGGCGGAGAGGACCTTCGAGGGATCCAGCTTCGGCGGCTCCGGCATCCTGTCGGCCGACGGATGCTCCGTCCAGCTAAATAAGGGTGGCGCAGAACCGCCGGCCCCTCTGGAGGAAGGTTATCAGGGCCTGAACTGAGGAAAGAAGACTTCTATATCCGCCGGGTGCGTCGCCGCACGTTCCAGAACGGCTTTTCGGCCGCGGAACCCAGGACCCGACCATGCCCAAGTCGAGACCGAAGGCCCCTGCGATCGAACCCGAGCCCGACCTCGCCCGACTCACATCCTCCGAGGCGCGGGACCTGCTCGCGGCCCACATGAGCATCGACGTCACCGAGGGTGCCCTCGAGGCCTTCCACTGCCGGTTCATGTTCATGCGCCCCGAGGTTCTCGTGAACATCCAGAAGCAGCTGGAGGGGACGGTCGGTGCGTCCACGAAGGGCTTCCTCTACCTCGCGGGGGAACGCAGCGGCAAGGACGCCTTGCACACGATCGAGGGACTTGTCCCGACGAGCCAGAGTGTGGAGCCGGAGTTCGTGAAGCGTCTGACCGACGCCGGGGCGCTCTTCGGCTGGGGCCGGTACGAAGTCACTGTCATGGAACCGGATGGGTCGCAGATCATTCTCGCTCTCACGAACAGCCCCATCGCGACCTCCTATGGCCCGTCGAAGAAGCCCGTATGTCATCTCCTCGCGGGCTGGCTCGCGGGGATCGTGAACCGCATCTTCAAGAAGGAGTTCCTGTGCGAGGAGACCGCGTGCGTGGCCCAGGGCCGTCCGCGATGCGAGTTCCGCGTCCGCCCGATGCCCTTCGCCTGACCTGCTCCTGGCATCTTGCACAAAGGCTTTTAGGAGGCTCCGTCAGCAGGGATAAAACCCCAATCTGTCAGAACCGGCCCAGGAAGTCTGTGCCACAGGGCAGCACGGACAACAATGTGGTGAGCACGTTGAGAACGTGCAGTCACGCAGAGCCAAGTCGAGTGACTGAAGGCATGCGTAAGCGGTGGATGCACTTGCAGTATGCCAAGAAAACGCGGACATTGGCACATTGCAGTTGTCATTGGGTGCAAACGGCACCATATGCGTTGTCGGCTTGGGATGACACACCAGACTCACTGATACAGTCCTTGCAGTGCACACTTCTGTCCTTCACATGTGGGAAGTCTTAAGTATCTCTTGGAGAGTGTCTGACTTGCCACGTGCGTATCGTGTGGCGAAGGAAGAATATGCCCCGACAGCAACTTGCACCAGAGGAACACGAGAAGCCCGAGCGGAAGAGGGGTTTGTTCCCGCAATACAGCCTTGACGATGCGCTGATAGTCGCAGCGGCCATCAAAGAGCACAATGCCGGGAAGCCGATGGGTAGGATTCTCCTTGGTCAGGCAATAAAGATGTCGCCTGGCAGCAGCGGCTTTCGCTTGCGAATTACCTCCGCGAACCAGTACGGGCTGACGTCCGGGGACCCATACAAAGGCGATACCGTTTCACTTGAAAAGTTGGGTCTCGACATCGTGGCACCGAAGAGCGACGAGGAGAAGGCACATGCATTGGTTGAGGCCGCCACCAAACCACCTCTTTTCCGCCGCTTCTACGAGGACTTCAACAACAACAGAGTTCCCCGACTGGATCTTGCCAAGAACAAGCTTGAACGGGACTACGGCGTTTCTCAGGTGCAATCCGAGAAGTGCTCGGACATTCTCCTGAAGAATGCGAAATACGCAGGTATGTTGCAGGATGTCCAAGGGAGCCTGTGGATTGTCTTCGGAGCATCTCGCGCCCGCCCTCCTGCGAGCACTCCAGTTCACGGCCTCGTTGCATCTGCGGAGCCCGCAGCGCCCCCTCTTGTTCCCGTGACTGGACCGGCGCCAGCCGCGGCAACTCAAGCCCAGCCGCTCGGGGTTGAAGCTGTTTTCATCGCGCATGGCCAAAACAAGAAACTACTAGGGCAGGTGAAACAAATCGTGGAGTTCGGACGGTTCCGCGCCGTCGTAGCTGAAGAGCAGAGTTCTACGGCCATCCCGGTTCCAGAGAAGGTCATTACAGACATGCACCGCTGTCAAGCGGGGATAATCATCGTTTCGGCTGACGAGAAGGTCACCGACGAGAAGGGCCACGAGACATACAAGATCAACGACAACGTCCTCATCGAGATTGGCGCGGCGACTGTCCTCTACAGCCAGAAGGTCATCCTCCTCTGGGACAGACGCATTCGCGTCCCATCGAACCTGCAAGGCCTATACCGTTGCGAGTTTGAAGGAGAGACCCTGGATTGGGATGCCGGCCTGAAACTTCAGAAGGACCTGACTGAATTCCGGGAGGCCGCTGCAAGCCAAAGCGGCGCCGCGTGAGGAGGGGCGTAGGTGCGCTCCGCCGGACAGCCGACTACGAACAACGGGGCCTCGACCGATGGCAACGGATGACATCGTCCTCTGGACCGCGTTCGTCACGGGAATCATCGGGACGGTGGTTGCCACAGCGAGCTTCGTTTGGCAGCTACTCCAATCGCGACGCGGCCGCACAGAGCGAAGCATCTCGACTCTGAACAATAATGTGCTCAAACCCTGGAGCGAGACGCAGGTCGCTAACGTGGCAGGATGGCCGGATGGGATCGACCTGATAGTTCCGAAAGATGCATTCCCACAGGATGTGGCGCCTAAGATTCCTGATGAGGGTTTGCTTGCATCCAAATTGACTGGGTTCTACGGCGCGGAAATTTATCTGATGCAGGATGCGAAGCGCACGGACACCTGGAACGCATGGATCGATGCAGATCGTGCCCTCACCGCGTACAACAATGCTCGACGAGAACGGCACAAGCTTGTCGAAACGATGGTGGCGGAAGGGATGACGGTAGCATATCCGGACCTTGCATCTGTCATCCAGAACTATCCGCAACAGCCAGGCACGTACTCACTGCCGAACGCAATTTCGGTCGTCGAGAGAATCAGCTACGAGCACGCCGCCTACAACGTGCTGGAGGTCGGGGTAACGAAGATCATGACGACCATCCACGGGCAAGCTCTCTGCTTACTGTCCGAGAGGAACTCGCTCCCCATCATCATCGGGATTCCCGAGTCACAGGTCGATGAGAAGAGGTTGAATTCTCTTCTGGTGAGGTGGGTCACCGACGACCGAGTTCGTCAGTTTAACTTACAGATGGTGAAAGAACGAGCCGCGCTGGAGGAGGCTTTGGAGGAATTCAGGACAGGACTCCGGGAACTGTGTCTGGAGATCGACCGCTCTGGGGGCTCCAAGACCCAGGTCTCGGACTGGGGCTAGATTCCCTTACCGCATCGGGGCGCAGTACTTACTTCTGGAAGCCCATCATGCGCTTGAACTCACGAGCAGGTTTGGGCGGCGGACCTTGGCTGGTGCTACGGAGTGCTCCACGTATGGACCAATTGGCCTCCTTCGCTCCAATTTTGTTCACAAGTTCCGCGTTCCTCGCTTTCGCGTTTTGAATCAGGAAGTCTTCGAGATCGCCGATGACCTTGGCATTTGGTCGGCCTCTTTTCCTAGGAGAGGCCACAAAGAAGAGCACAGGGGTGCCCTTCTGATATCGAGACAATCCGATGGTGTACTTGAGTGCCTTGTCAGCTGTAAAACACTCCTTGTCGTAGGGCCGTGTGGACCTCCCAACATACACAGGGGTGATTCCGCCTCCGGAGCGAACACCGAAGACATAGGCTCCGACGCGGCCACGCAAGTGGGGATTCCCCCTGAAGAACGCCCGCCCTTCTTCCTTGGTTATTACTCGGGAGTTTGGACTCGTGGCCACCTCGTATGGCCCGAGGACATCGAACGTGAGCTTCTTCGCCATGCGTTTCCCAGGGTCGAGTCCATTGTCAACCGATAATACTTATGGCCCTGGCCTCGCCAGGAGAGGAGAGCAAGAGGTGCCGCAGCGACAGTGGGCTCAGCTCTGGTGAGTGGCTCGCTCGTGCCAATCTTTTGCCCGGCCTGACAGGGCTACGCAAAGGCTTTTACCCCTACGGCTTTTCCGCCGCGGGACGCGGTCCGATGGTGGAGCGTTTTGATGCCGTCATCGTCGGGGCCGGACCCGCTGGCGCGGCTGCGGCGATCGCCCTCGCCCGTCGGAAGTTCTCCGTCCTCGTCGTGGAGCGCGGACGGGCGCCGGGTTCCAAGAGCATGTTCGGAGGCCGGGTGTACTCGTGGCCTCTGTTCGACCTCGTCCCCGACTGGTCGAAGGACTGCCCTGCCGAGCGGTACGTGACCAAGGAGGGAATTACCTTCCTCTCCGAGGACGCATCCCTGACGCTCGCCCTTGAGGACCCCAAGATCGCAGAGGGCCGCGCGGCGAGTTTCACCGCCCTGCGGCCCAAGTTCGACGCGTGGCTCGCGAAGAAGGCGGAGGATGCGGGTGCCATGCTCATCACGGGGATCCGGGTGGACAACCTCTGGGTCGAGGGGGGCCGAGTGAAGGGCGTCCTCGTGGCCCCGGAAGACCGCGTTGCTGCGGATCTCGTCGTCATCGCGGAAGGGGCGACGTCAACCCTCGTCCGCAAGGCCGGCCTCAAGGCCGACCTCGAGCCGCGCGAAGTAAGCGTGGGCGTGAAGGAGACGATCGAGCTCCCTGGGGAAGTGATCCAGGAGCGCTTCGGCCTCGCGGAGAAAGAGGGGGCCGCCTTCGTCTATGCGGGCCATGCGTCCCTCGGACTTCGGGGCGGCGGCTTCCTGTACACGAACAAAGGGTCGATCTCCCTCGGCCTCGTCATCTCATCGGAAGATCTCTCCCGCAAGAAAGTCGAGGTGCAGGAGGTGCAGACGAAGTTCCGGATGCACCCCGCCATCCAGAAACTCGTGAAGGGCGGGAAGCTCGTCGAGTACAGCGCCCACCTCGTTCCCGAGCTCGCCTGGCACATGATGCCACGCTTGCACTCGGACGGCGTCCTCGTCGCGGGTGATGCCGCGGGATTCCTCATCAACAACGGCTACACGTTCCGGGGCGTGGACTTGGCGATGGCCTCCGGGATTGCGGCCGCAGAAGCCGCCGAAGCCGCCCGCGAGGCGGGTGGCATGACCGCCGCGAACCTCGCCGTCTACGAGCGATTTCTGCGTTCCCGAAACGTCCTCACGGACCTCGAGCGTTTCTCGAAGGCCCCCCTGTACCTGAAGAACGAGCGGCTCTTCGACGTGTACCCGCGGCTCCTCCTCGAGATTGCGCAGCGCGTGTACACCGTCGATGGCACGGGGAAGGACCTCCTGCGGGACGTCGTCCTCCAGAAGACCTCCGGGCTGTCCAAGCTCAGACTCCTCCTAGACTTAATCAAGGGGGCCGGATCGATGTGACGTCCGCGACGCCGAGGGGCCTCCGCATCGTCGTTTGCATCAAGCAGGTCCCGAAAGCCCAGGAGCTCTCCGTGGACCCGGTGACGAAGACGCTGAAGCGGGTCGGGGTGCCGAGCGAGATCAACCCGCCGGATCAAAACGCGTTGGAGCTCGCCCTCATGCTCCGAGAGAAGCACGGCGGAGAAGTCTTCGTCCTGTCGATGGGCCCGACGGCCTTCGACGAGAGCCTCGAGCGAGCGATCGCGATGGGGGCAGACCGGGCGATCCTCGTCACGGACCGGAACCTCGGTGGCTCGGACACCGTGCCGACGGCGTTGACCCTGGAACGCGCGATCCGCAAGATCGAGGGTGTGGACCTCATCCTGTGCGGGGAGGAGACGACGGATTCCTCGACGGGCCATGTGGGCCCGGGGATCGCGGGTCACCTCGACATCCCGCAGATCACGTACTGCTCCGAGGTCGAAATTGCGGACAGGCGCGTCCGCGGGACGCGGATGATCGAGGATGGCGCGGAGACCTGGGAGGCGCCCATGCCCTGCGTCGTCACTGTGGATTTCGGATCGAACAAGCCGCGACAGCCAACGTTGACGGGGAAAATCCGCGTGAAGCGGGGTG
>DATBLI010000080.1:0-21451 GCA_036555455.1 Thermoplasmata archaeon | reverse complement strand
GCCTCCGCCTTGTCGTCGTTCCCGCCGATCCAGTAGAGCGGGATGTCCAGCGGAGCGAGGTGCTTCTCGGCCATCTCCGTCCAACGGTGAATCTCGTCGATCATGAGCTGCGTGAAGAGGTCCTCCACCTTCTTGGGATTGGCGCGCAGAGCCTCGTACTCCTCCAGGGTGAGGCGCACCGGATACGGGCCGGAGTTTGCAATGGCCTCCTCGATGGGCCCTAACTGGGCCTCTGTGAGGTTTTCGCGGAGCTGGCCAGAGAGACGCGTGGAATACGTGCCGTCTTTCTGTTGCACGATTGGTGTGATCGTCTTCGCGGTCAGGTCGCCTCCCATCAGGAGGGCGTCGACCTTGTAGAAGGAAGCCGCGGAGAGGAACTTGCGGAACGTGATTTCTGAGCCATGGATGTCGACGGCGAGGAAGAGGCGCTTGTACTTCCGCTTCGGGGCGTCCAGCCTCATCGATTCCTCCCGCGTAGCGGGCCGTCGCTCTTATCCCTTTTGGCGCCCCTCTGAGTCACGTTTCCGGGCGACTTCCCAGCTTTCGACGGATGCGATCCATACGCCGGCGCTTGACTCGCAGTCTCGAAGTATCGGGTCCGGATTCCGGATTCTTCCGTTCTTGATAATGAGGGAGCCTTGGGTGGATTCCTCGTCGCGCAAACCGGGCCCATTCTTCGGGTACCCGAAAGGCCTATCAGGGGTGTCATCCATGCTGTTCCAAGCGACCGGGGCGCAGAGTCTCGCTGCGCGTTACCGCCCTCCGCAGGCACGCGCGCATGGAATGGCCCAATCCGATCGAGCAGAGGTCGATCGGCCTCGCGGAGGATGAGGGAGTCGCCATAGGGCAACGCAGGGGAGGAATCACAGGTGGCCGTGGACGTGGTGAACTCAGCGCAGGGCAGGACGGATGAAGCCGATTTCCGTGACTGGCGAGAGGTTCCCCTGTGGCGAGATGTCCCCGAAGAGAAGTGGGGCGACTGGCGATGGCAGGCGGCTCACGCCGTCAAGTCCCTCGAGGAGCTAAGGCAGGTCATTACGCCCGCGGAGGAGGAGGAGCGGGGCGTCCTCGAGTGCGCGAAGTACTTCCGGTTCGCCATCCCACCGTACTACGCCAGCCTCATGGACCCGAACGATCCCAACTGCCCCGTTCGGCTCCAAGCAGTGCCAAAGGTTTCGGAGACCGTATTCTCTCCGTACGACATCCATGACCCTCTCGGGGAGGACTCCGATTCCCCGGCCCCGGGCCTCACCCATCGCTATCCCGACCGGGTCCTCCTTCTGATCACGGACTACTGCGGCATGTACTGCCGATTCTGCACGCGCCGCCGGTTCGTGGCCCACGACCACGGCATCCAATCCCTGCGGGCCCTCGAACCCGCCTTCCAATACCTTGAGAAGGCGAAGGAAGTCCGGGACGTCCTCATTAGCGGAGGCGATCCGTTGATGACGAAGGACGAGTACCTCGATGGCGTCCTCAGGCGTCTTCGGGAGATCGATCACATCGAGATCGTCCGCATCGGATCGAAGGTGCCGTGCACGACGCCTATGCGAATCACGCCCGCCCTGTGCTCGGTCCTGAAGAAGTACCATCCTCTGTGGATCAACACGCACTTCAACCATCCGAAGGAGATCACCCCGGAGGCCTCGAAGTCCCTCGCGATGCTCGCGGACGCGGGGATTCCGTTGGGCTGCCAGACTGTCCTGCTGCGAGGCGTCAACGACTGCCCGACGATCATGAAGCGGCTCATGCACAAGCTCGTGCTGAACCGGGTCCGGCCCTACTACATCTACCAGTGCGACCTGAGCGAAGGGATCGAGCACTTCCGGACGCGCGTCTCGAAGGGGATCGAGATTATGGAGCACCTCCGCGGGCACACCTCGGGCTACGCGGTGCCGACCTTCGTCGTCGACGCCCCGGGCGGCGGCGGCAAGATTCCCGTGGCGCCGAACTACGTGATCAGCGCGAGCGACAAGAAGGTCGTCCTTCGGAACTTCGAGGGAGGGATCTTCTCCTACCCCGAGCCCGACGTCCCGCCGAGCGCTTGCCCGGACCGGTGCGTCCATTGCCAGGAGGACGCTCATGCGAGTCGGGAGGGGGTCGCGGGGATCCTCGCGAACCGCAAGTCGATGATCGTCCCTCCGGACACCGAAAGGGAACGGCGCCGCAAGGAGCGTCCGCGCGCCGTCGTGACGGACCTCGAAATTCTCACGGACTCAACTTGATTGGAACCGGAACGGAGGCGCTGCTGCAGCACGGTGGTCGACGAAGTCGGTCAGCGCTCTTCGCGCTTTGCGGAGACCGCCCGGGCCACGAGGCGGACCACTTGGATGTTCAGGGCGAGCATGCAATGAGGGCACCACCAGTGCTCCTCACGCCTCATGTCGTCGCTCCCGAGGTATGAGGTCAGCTCCGCGTCGCCCCCGCATTCGGGGCAACGGCCGTCCCAAACCTCGGGCTCGGGGCCGATTTCGCGTTTTCGCACCGGAACGTGCCGCTCAGCCGTCAACGATGGCTTCAGATGCATCGCGGTCCGGTGGACGTCCTGCCAGCCCCCATAGTCCTTCCTTTGCGATTATCGAAGGCGATAACCACGGACAGCATCTCGGCCATCCCCAAATCTGGTCGGCCCGGAGAACGCTTTCTGGATCAGGTCCTCGAATGACGGGCCAAAGCAGTTAGCCGCGGGGGCTCTCTCGGCTCTGAGGCTCGATGATGATCGCGCGGACATGGCATGGTGTTACTCCGGCTTCGAAGGGCGAGGCGTACTTCGAATACCTCTCGGAAAGCGGCGTGAAGGAGTACCGCCGCACGAAGGGGAACCGAGGCGTGTACATCCTCCGGTGCGTCGAGGGCGACCAGGCTCACTTCCTCCTCGTCTCTCTCTGGGAATCCATGGATGCGATCCGCGCTTTCGCCGGAGCCGATGTCGGCAAGGCTCGCTATTTCCCCCGGGACGCGGAGTTCCTCCTCGAGTTCGAGCCGACGGTCGCCCACTATGAGGTCCTTGCGGCTCCGGACGCGTGACGCGTTTCTCGTGCGGGTAGTCGAGCTTTATAGGAACCGTCCACATCCCCCGCGCCGTGTCCAGCGAAGCGCTCCGCGCTGTCGACGTCTGCAAGACGTACCGTTCGCGGGGCACACCGCCCGTGGAGGCCCTCCGAGGGGTCTCCGCCTCGATCCGGAAAGGGGAGCGCGTGGCCCTCCTGGGTCGGAACGGCGCGGGCAAGACGACGTTCCTCCGGATCGCGTCGACATTGCTCTTGCCCACGGCGGGGACGATCGAAGTCTTCGGCCAGGATGTCGTGGCGCGGCCCGAGGACGTCCGACCCCTCATCGCTGTCGTCCCCCAGGAGGGGAAGCCCTTCTTCCACCTGACGCCGCGGGAACAGATCTACGCGTACCTCCGGGCCCGCGGGGTCGACGGGGAGACGGCGAGAGCCCGCACGGAGGAATCCCTCAAACAGATGGGCATCACGGGGATCGCGGATCGTCTGTCGATCACCTTGTCCGGCGGGCAGAAGCAGAGGGCGATGGTCGCCACCGTGATTGCGACGGAGGCGCCCCTCCTGTTCCTCGACGAGCCGACGATCGGCATGGACCCCTTCGCCCGCCGCGATGTCTGGGAATCCCTGCGGCGGCTCACGAACAAAGGTTGTACCATCCTCCTGACGACGCACTACCTCGACGAGGCGGAAGCCCTCTCCCAGCGGCTCTTCATCGTCGAGGACGGGCGAATCCTGCATGATGGGACCGCGGACGAACTGAAGCGACAGCTCGGCGGCACCCTCCGGGTGTCCATCCCGAACGGCGAGAAGCTCCGTGAGCAGCTCGAGACCTTCGGGCCCGTGGTCTCGGATCTCGGCGCGTGCCACGTGATCACCGAGCCCCCGCGGATTAACGAGATCATGGCCCTCTCGATGCGGGAAGGCCTCTCCGCGACTGTCGGACCGGTGACCCTCGAGGAAGCCTTCCTCCGAGTCGTCGGCCGATCCATCGACGAGGAGTAGCGGGACCATGGGCTTCGGACTCCGGCTCGGCGGCGCGGGCGTCTTCCTGGCCACGGAGGTGCGGGTCCAGCTCCACGAATGGATGGCGATCCTCACGGGGGCAATGGTCCAGAGCATCCTCGTCATCTTCGTCGCGGTCCTCAATGTGAAGCTCCTGCCCGTGGCCCTCGTGGGCGCCATGGTCTACTCCATGTTCCTCATCGGGCAGCGGGTCCTCAATGAGGCCGCCTACGTTCGCATCGACCACAAGCTCAACGAGCTGTACCACGCCTCGCCGATGTCCCCGGAGGCGTACTTCCTGGGGATGTCCGGAGGGATCTTCGTGGCCTACTTGCCTCCCGTTCTCATCCTTGTCGTCCTGATGGAAATCGTCCATCCCTTGGGTGTCGTGGAGTGGGCCGCCCTTGCCCTCGGCATGCTCGCCGTATGGATCTTCTCCTCGACGATCGGCTATGTGATCTCGACCCTTTTCCGAGATATGAAGACGATCTGGCCGTACTCGAGTCTGCTCACCAACCTCTTCGGGATCGTCCCGCCCGTGTTCTACCCTCTCGCCCTCGTCCCTTCCGCGTTCCAGAACCTCGCCCTCGTCGTGCCGACGAGTGCGGCATCGATCCTCGCGGCGTACGCTTCGGGCCTCCAGCCCGTGACCGCGGACCAAGCCCTCGTCGCGGGCGTGTCCCTCGCTGTCGAATCCGCGGTCCTCTTCGTCTTCGGCATCTACTGGGCCCGCCGCACGGCTCGGGAGGCCTAGATGGCGGCTTCTCCGGAACCGACCCTGCCGTCGCTTCCCCGGGAGGGCCGAGTGTTTCCCGCCTTCGCCGTCATCGGCTGGCGCTGGGTCGCCCGGAATCCCATCGCGACGATCGTGCCGATCCTCCTGCCCTTCTTCTTCCTCTACTTCCTGCGGCTCATCTCGCCGCCCGAGTACTTCCCCCTCGAGGTCGTCGGCGCGATGCTCTTCACGACCCAGAACATCGGTTCCTGGTGCCTCTCTGACACCGCGTACTGGCGGCTCGAGCAACGCCTCCAGGACATTTTCGTGGCATCGCCCATGGGCAAGATTCGCTATCTCTTCGGCGTGGCCTTCTCGAACCTGATCCCGGCGGCGCCGGCGCTCGCGGTTCAAGTGGTCCTCCTTGCGATGGTCTGGCCCGTGAGCATCACGGGCTGGCTCATCCTCACCGCATCCATCTTCGTGATCTGGATCCTCTTCTCCGCGATTGGCCTCGCGGTGTCGAGCCGGCTGCGGAGCCAGCGAGAGGTGTGGCCCGTCGGGAACCTGATCTTCACGACCCTCGGGATCCTTTCCCCGCTGTACTACCCGATGTCCATCCTCCCGGGAGGCTGGCAGGTCCTCGCGCGGTTCCTGCCCGCGACCTACGCGGCGCTCATGGTCCAGGACGCCCTCGGGCTCCCCGGGGCGACCCCGTCGAACGTGGCCCTGGACGCGGCCCTCCTCGTCGTGTTCGCGGTTGTCGGCATCATCCTGGCCCTCCGGCTCTACGAGTGGCGGGAACGGTAGGCCCTCGGCCCGTGCCAGTGAGGAGCCGAGCCTTATCTGCGACACAGCCCATGCAGGTCGCATGACCTTCAGTCTGCGGTACACTGGCATCCGAGTGCGGGACATGGACAAGGCCCTCGACTTCTTCCGCAACGTCCTCGGCATGAAGCTCGAGGCGCGGATTAAGGCCCCCTGGAACAAGGGGGAGTTTGCGAATCTCCGGAGCGGCGACGGGAAGCACTGGCTCGAGCTGAGCTGGTACGCGGACGACAGCCCCGTAGCCGGCCCCTACCGCGAGGGGGACGAGCTCGACCACCTCGGCTTCGAGGTCGACGATTTCCAGGACGCCCTCGGACGGCTCGAACGGGTGGGGTATCCCGTCCGGATCGGCCCCATCAAAGCGGGGAAGTGGAACTTCGCCTTCGTGCCCGTCATCGATGGAATCTGGCTCGACGTGTTCCACATCGCGAAGGCAGCTCCGCGGCGGCCGAGGAAGGCCGTGAAGAAGAAGCGGGCGCGTTCCAAGTAGTCGTCCCGCCCGCGGTCCTCAGAAGGGCCTCGGTGCGAGGGCCACGCGGACTGTGACATGCTGTCCGGCCCGGTCGAGTTCCACCGCCACGGATTCGCCGATCTTCTTCTCCTTGAGCCCGTCCACGAGATCCTCCAGGGAATCGAGGCGACGGTCGTCGAGGGCCACTAGGACGTCGCCGGCTTGGAAGCCCGCTGCCTCGGCGGGGCTCTTCTCGCTCACCTCAACGACGAAGACACCGTGGCTCGCTCGCAGGCCGTAGTAGGAGGCCACGCGCCGGTCGACGTCGTAGCCGACGATGCCGAGCCAGGGCCGCTGGACGATCCCATGCTCGACGACGTCCTTCGCGACGGCGAGGGCATCGTTGATAGGAATCGCGAATCCGATCCCTTCCGCGTAGGGAATCGTGATCGTGTTGATCGCGACGACGCGGCCCTCGAGGTCCACAAGAGGCCCGCCACTATTCCCCGGGTTCACCGCCGCGTCCGTCTGGATGACCCTCAAGCCATTCGTCCGGCGGAGCTGGACGTTCCGGCGAAGGGAGCTGACGACGCCCGAGGTGACGGTCGGTCCGCCTGCGAGCCCGAGGGGGTTGCCGATGGCGAGGACTGGTTGTCCCACCTTGAGCTTGTTGGCATCCCCGAAGCTTGCGGGCTGGAGGCCCCTCGATTCGACCCGGACCACGGCCACGTCGGATTCCTCATCCGCGCCGATGACGGCTCCGGGGAGGACCCTGCCGTCTCCCGTCGTGACGATGACCCGGTCGGCCCCGGCGACGACATGCTGGTTCGTGAGGACGTGGCCCTGATCGTCCATCACGATGCCCGATCCCTGCCCTCTCCGGGGATAGGGCCCGTACGGCCCGTGGAAGGGACCCGCGGTCGTGCCCACGCTGACCGTGCTCGCTGCCGCTCGCTCCACCGCCTTCGTGTAGGCCTGCTCGATATCCGCAATCATGGGATTCGCCGTGGGGCCCATAGCGGGCGCGAGGTTTGTTGACCGATTTCCCACGGCTCCAGTCACGCGCGGCGGCTCCGCTGAATGCTTATCAAGCCGAGGCCGTTACCGCCGCCCGTGCGGATTGATTCGAGGCTCCTGGCCCGGATCCGCCGCGAATTCCCTGCGGTCGCAAGGGATCCCACGGGCCGCCGACGGGCCTTCTTGGACAATGGGGCGGGCACCCTGGTCACCCGTCGTGCCGCAGAGCGCGAGGCAAGGGCACGCATCAATTGGAGCGCGAACACGGGCAATGTCTTTCCGGAGTCGAAGGGCGCTGAGGCGACGATCCTCGAAGGCCGCCAAGCCGTCGCGGACCTGCTCAATGCGGACGGTCCCCACGCGATCCTGAGCGGCGAGTCTGCGACGAGCCTGCTGTTCCATCTCAGCTACGCAATCGGACGCACAATGAGCGGTCTTGAGAACATTGTTGCCACCGCCTACGAGCACCACGCGAATGTGGATCCGTGGGAGGAACTCGTCCGGGTGGGAAAGGCCCGCGAAGTGCGATACGCCGCCTTTGATCCCGAGACCTTCGCCTTGGACATGGATCGCTTGGCGAACCTCGTCGACGAAGACACCCGGGTCGTGGCTGTGTCCGCGGCATCGAACTTCCTCGGCACATGCACGCCGCTTCGGGACGTCGGCAAGATCGCCCACGAGGCGGGCGCCCTGTTCGTGGTCGACGCAGTGCATGATGTCTGCCATCGCCCCGTCGACGTCCGGGCCGTTGGCGCGGACACCCTCGTCCTCTCCGGCTACAAGTTGTTCTCCCGACATGGGAGTTTCCTGTATCTGAAGCCGGAACTCATCGAGTCCCTCACCCCCTACAAGGTCAAGCCCGCACCGGCCCACGGGCCGGAGCGGTGGGAATGGGGCACGCGGGACCAAGCGATGTTCGCCGCGATCGCGGGCACCGTGGACTACCTGGCTTGGCTCGGCCAGCCATCGGCGAAGGCGCCTCCGAAGCCCGGAGCTCCGCGCGTTTCCCGTTTGCGGAAGGCCATGGGTGCGATTGAGGCGTACGAGGCGACCCTTTCGTTGCGGATGCTCGAAGGGGACGGACGGTTCCCAGGGTTGTCGGAGGTTCCCGGCCTCACCCTGTACGGCCCTCCCGATCTTCCTCGAGGCACAGGCCGCGATCCCACGTTCTCCTTCAAGCTCTCCGGTTGGGACGATCGCGAGCTCTCCCTGGCGCTCTACGACCGCTATGGACTCGTTCTCGGTGCAGAGGATTACTTCTCCCGGGTCCCGGCCCTCTACGGTCTCACCACGGCGGTGCGGGGGACCTTCGTTCACTACAACACGCCGGCGGATGCGTCCACCTTCCTCCGGGCCATCCATGAACTCGCGGCCGGCGCGGCCTGAGGCATCGGGCGTCTCAGGGACTCCGGCTCCCTTCGCGGAACGCAAGCACGAGGTCCGCCGCAGCCTTCCTTGGATCCGGGGCGTCCATGATTGCGGAGACCACCGCGATCCCGGCGACTCGATGGCGGCTCAAGATGCCTGCGTTCTCCGTGGTGATGCCGCCGATCGCGAAGACAGGGAGGGGCGAGCGGTGGACGACCTGATCGAGGACGTGGATCGGGAGCGTGGGCTCCTCGGGTTTCGTCGGGCTCGGGAAGAACGGGCCCACGCCGATGTAGTCCGCCCCCGCGGATTCTGCCGCTTGCTCTTCCCCCGGCTTGCCGTACACGGTCGTGCCCACGAGGGCCCTTGGGCCGAGAAGCGCCCGGGCGACCCGCGGGGACGGATCCTCTCGGCCGACGTGAACGCCGTCCGCGTCAATGCGCCTCGCGAACTCGGGATCGTCGTTGACGAGGAACGGCACCCCATGGGAACGACAGATCTCTTGGACGGCTCGCGCAGCAGCGAGTTTCTCCTCGACAGGGGTCGTCTTCTCTCGCAGCTGGACGAGGGTAGCACCTCCGTCGATGGCGGCCGCAACGACAGCCGCGAGTCGATCTACGGGCCGAAGGGGCGCCGTGACAAGGTACAGGCCCGCGAGGCGTCGGCCGCGGAGACCCTCGGGATTTGCCTTTGGCGGGTTCTCCCTGAAGGGCGTCAGGCGATCTGCCCCGAGAGGGCGCGGCTGAACGCGGGCCAGAACGGGTCCCGCTCCGGCGGGGTCAGCGGTTGCCCGCGGTCCAGGCATGGGCGCCCCCGCTTTGTGAATCTTCCGATGTCCGCCGCGGCGATCCCTTCTGCCCGGAGCTTGCGCAGGACGTTGTCTTCGGAGTCTTCCTCAACGGCGATGAGGAGGGTGCCCTCGCTGATCGCGTCCATGGGGTCCATCCCGAAGACGTTGCAGACGTCCGCCACCGCAGAGTCCACGGGGACGTTCGAGAGGTCCGCCTCCACGCCGAGCCCCGCAGCCTGGGACATCTCCCAGATGGCACCGCGGACGCCGTACTCCGTGGCGTCATGCATCCCCCACACGCCGCCATCCCGCAGCCCTACCTTCGCAGCGGTGAGGGCCGCGTCCACCGTGCTCATCCGGTCGAACCAATCCCTCGCCTGCTTCGCCCGCGCCTGCGTCAGATGGCGGTCCACGATGTTCGGAAAGCTGTTCGCTAGGATCGCGGTCGCCTCGAGGGCCGCAGTCTGCGTGACGAGGAGGCGATTCCCAGGCCGGGCCATGTTCGCGGTCACGTAGCCATCCTCGGGTGCGACGGCGAGGTACGTCGCCCCGCCGACCATGGGGTAGGCGCAACCCTCGTACCGCCCTGTGTGGCCCGTGACGATCGCCGTCCCGTACTTCTTTGCCTCGCGGTCGTACACCTTGAGGATTGTCTCGATCTGGTCGTCCTCGATGTCCATGGGCAAGTTGAAGTCCAGGGTCGCCCACTGGGGCGCGACGCCCGACGTGGTCAAGTCCGAGGCGAGGATATGGAAGGCGAACCACGCGGCCCTCTCCCATCCATACTGCGGGACGATGTAGATCGGGTCCGTCGTGGACACGAGGACATGGCCCCCGGGGAGCTTCGTCACGCCCACGTCGACGCCGTTCGCCGGTCCAACCGCGATGTCGCTCCGCTTCGCTCCCAAGTTCTTCGCGATCACGTTTTCGAAGAACGCCCGGCTGACCTTGCCCATCACGTGTTTCGGCTTGTCCGCCATGTCCGGAGACTCCTCAGGGTCCCCGGGCTGAAAAGCTCCTCGAAGTCCCTACGCCGGCATGACCCGGATCAGGTTCCAAGGGTCTATCCCTCACGCGGGATACTCTCAGCCCTTCTGGGCTCCCCGGGGAGGCGAACCGCGGGCGATATAAGAAGGTTCCCCGGATTGGGATCTCAGTCGTAGAAGCCCTGGCCTCTGGCCATCCGCGTTACCGCTTCCTGGATCCGCTTCGCACGGGTCTCGGGACGCTTGGCCTCCTGAATCCAGTCCACGTAGCCCTTGCGGTGGCTCCACGCCATCTTCTCGAAGTTCGCCTTCGCCGCAGCCGACGAGGCGAAAGCTTTCTTCAGATCGGCGGGCACGTCCACGCCCCGCGCTCCCGTGTCCACTCGAAGCACGACCTTGACCGTGTCCCCCGGATTCGCTTTCGCGCCCGCCTGCATCGCCTTGTTCACCGCGATCTGGTGTGTCCCGTCCCCCCTCGGGAACGCAGAACTCCGAAAGGAGAAGCCGTTCATGCTCCCCGTGACGGGCACGCGGCCTCGGCTCCCGAGCTTCTCGCTTGCCTCCTTCGGCAGGTAGAGGAAGACCCAGGCACCCTTCGGCCCCATCGCCTCGAGTTTCGCCGTGAACGAGATGTCCGACATGGGCCTTGGCATTCGTTGCGGAACAGTGAGGATTGCGCATTCCGATGAGCGGAGGCCGCGCAGAGGCCGCTCACTCGAAAACCTTTGGTCGGACGTTCTCGAAGATCCCGTAGCGGTTCCCGCTCGGATCCTCGAAGACATAGCACGGTCCCGGCGGAATCTCGAACGGCCTGCCATCGGGCTTCCAGCCGCGCTTCCGGAGTTCCTTCGCGGTCCCCTTCACGTCCTCGACTTGGTACAGGGGCATGCAGCTCGGCGCGGGACGGTGGTCCGCGAGGAGGATCAGCGGCCCGCGGCCCAGACGGACGGCCGCGACCCGGGAGCCCATCCCCGTGAGGTCCCAGACTACGGCCGCGCCAAGGAGGTCGCGATAGTAGGCAAGGTCCCGCTCGACGTCCTTCGTTCCGACGTACAGGTATTCGAGGCTGCCGAAGGGCGCCTCCATCGCGCCGGATAGGCCTCTGGAAGGCTTTGCCTTTGTCGTTTACGAAGTTGACCGCATGGCCTACTTGTACTTCTTCAGGGCTGAGTTGTCCTCTTCGAAGGCCGTCGCGAAGTAGTCGAGGGCCTGCTTTCGGACTTGGTTTTCCGTCATCCCTGGCGGCACGGTGAACTCGCCCTCGACGACGACCTTCGTCTTCTCGCCCATCGGGGTGTATGTGTGGGTGTGCTTCGTGCCCTTCATCGCGCCGGAGAGGTACTCCAGATCGAAGCCTTTGGGCGAGTTCACCGTCATGAGCAGGCGCTCCGTGTCGTACCCGCCCTTCGCGTTCAATAGCCTCGCCTCGACTGTCCTCTTGTTGCCTTCCTCCTTAAGGACCTTCGTGACCTGGAAGGCGCGATGATTGTGGGCCTCGTTGTCTCCCCAGTACTTCCAAATTCGATCGATCGGCGCGTCGAAGACTCCATCATCCCGGATGTGGACCATCGGATCCCCGAGGGCTCCAAGCCGCACAGGGTCATAAAAGTAACCCCCGAAAACTACGGTGGTCCGTGGTTAGGTTGCCCGAAAGCATACACCGAAGACTCGCCACCCTCCGCGGGGGGAAGGGCCCGCCGAAAGGACTTTTCACCTTCCGGCGCATCGCCCCGCGTGGCGCGGATCGAGACGCTCGTGCTCATCCCCGAGAGCACACGCAAGGCGAAAGGAGGGACCGCGGAGGGGGCGGTGGACGCCGTGGCGAAGGCTCTTCCCGCGGATGCGAAGGCGAAGCTCGCGACCCTCCGCGAGGAGGTGCGTTCGAAGGCGCCCGCGGGCGCTGTCGACGGCACCGCCTTTCTTCCGGCCCACCTTCGATTCCAGGGGAACATGTACCGCCACATCCCGCAAGAGGCGTGGGAGGATCGGCGCCCCGGGGTCGAGGTCCTCATCGTCTCAGGGTTCTACGGCCTCATCGCCTCGCGGGATCCCGTCGTCCGCTACGAGGCCTCGATGGCCGAACCCTTTTCGACTCTTGGGAAACTAAATCGTTGGTGGCATGATTGCGGCCTCCCTGAGATTCTGCAGGCCTACCTCAAGGCGGTCCATCCGAGGAGTCTCGTCGACCTCTTGTCCCTCGAGTACCGCGAGGCGGTCTTGGGGTACGCGGAGAGCCTTCCGGGAATGTCCGTGAAGACAGTCGACTTCCCCGGCCTCGGCCGTGGGAGCCAGCCGCGCCGAGGAGAGAAGGTCGCCGAGATTCTGCGCGCGGGGCAGCCGTAGGCGGCCCGAGGAAGCGCTAGCGGGCGTGCTTCCCTGTCCGCGCGAAGGACTCATAGTCCTCCTCGGACGTGAAGATCTTCCACTTCGCCCCGCCCCGTAGGTTCATGACCTCCCGGACGAAGCACCGCTTACCCTTCTGGAGTTCCGCAGATTTCAGGAAATGGAGTGCCTCGTCCCTCGTGCTCATCGGGTACGGCCAGTGCATCCAGCACTGCTTCCGCCCGCACTTCGGGCAGACGTACTTGTCATGGGCGCATGTCGAGCCCAGCTCCTCGATCCAGCCATGGCAGACAGGACACGGTCGGCTCCTCGTGAACCCCCAGGGTGTGCGACCCTGAGAGGTCATGCCGACGGGCCCTTGACCCACGCGCGGAGCCTCGCCTCGAACACGGACTTCGGCGGCCAGCCGATGGAGCAGGCGAAGGCGTTGAACTCCCGCAGGGACTTCCCGCGGCGAAGCGCCGCGGCCTGAATCTCCCGGATCCGCTCGCCGATGATCGCGTAGGTGGAGGCGTACCCGGGGCCGAGCACCTGATGGGCTGGGAAGACCTGGTAGTAAACCGTGGCCTTCTCGAGGCCGGTCCTCTTGTGCGCCCAGTCCACGAACGCCACGATGTCCTGCTTCCCCGAGTTGATCCGCGCGTCCCCGACTACCCGGAGGAACCGGAGGATACGCCACATCGCCGTGAGCAACTCGTATTCCCGTGCCACGGACGCGATCCCCCCGTAGGGCTCCAGGGCGGCCGCGAGGGCCTGCTCCTCGGGCCCGTCGAGTTTCCCCGCGGCGATTTCCAGCAGGATCGGAGTGAACTCGAGTTCCCTCTGGAACGCGATCCCCTCGGACACGCACATGAAGGAGGAGCTGAGGATGTCGAGCAGGGAAGGCTCGCCGGCGAAGGCGTGGTAGGAGTTCGATCCGTGGACGCAGTGCCCGTACTCCTCATGGATGAGGAGGTTTAGGAGTTCCGCGGGCGGAGGCCGCGCGGCACTTCGTTCGTCCGTCGTCGCCATGAAGACCTCCCTCGAGTGATCTGTGAGGCTGTCCACGCTGTACGCGGCCCCGGAGGGAGTCGTGTTCACGAGGTAGGGCGGCGTCTCGATCACGAGGGTCGTGTATCCTGGATTGATCCCGACGACATGCTTGTCCGCGACGCGCTGGGTCGGCCCACGGAGGGCGTTCAGGAAAGGAAGGACGTCCGTCGGCCGGAGGCCGCGACTCGCCTTGAGCTTCGCCATGACGGCCTCCGCGGTCGGCTCGCAGCTCAGCTCGCCGGCCATGCTGCGGATGAGTCCCCGGAAGGCGGGAAGCTCCCGTGCCATCATGCGAAGCCCTGCGGCCTCGACACGCGTGGGCGTCTCCGAGTAGTCCCAGAGGTCCCGCAAGGCCCGGGCGTAGGTCCGCGACCGGCCGAGTTCCGCACCGTGCGTCTTGAAGAACGCGTACGTTTCCTCGAAGGGCGCCCCGGGACGGAAGCCGGGGAGGTCGAACGACTTGCGGTACCGGTCGACGGCCGCGCGAAGGCGGTTCACCGCCTCGAGGGCTTCAGCGTCCGTGAGTTCCTTCGTGAGGATGTCGAGGATCGCGGAGAGGCCGGAACACGACAGCTGGACGAGAGCTCGCATCCCGACGGGCCAGCGTTTCCCTCGGTGCCGCGCGCGTTCCGCGTCGAGGGCCCTGCGGGCCGCGGATGCGAGGGAACGGATGTGTTCGGGCACGACCCCTTCCTTGATCATGTAGCCGAAGAACGAGGCGACCATGGACTCGGGCATGCGCGCCGGTTCCGCAAGGGTGAATCGCGTCCGGACGGACGCGAGGAACTTGCGGGCCGTGACATCCTTCGTCGACCGTGCGATGCGGTCGATGTCCTTCAGGGCCTTGGTCACATTGGCCGCGGTGGGCACGAAGAACTTGCCCACGCCCTCTTCGAGGCCCGAGACATAGGCGTCGTCGGGGTGAAGCCGTTTCCACAGCTCGAACGTCTGCCGCTCCGCGTCGGATCGAGGGGCGATCATGGCGCCGCGGAGATTGCGCGTGGGGTCATTAAGGTCGGCCCGTGAGGGGAGGGATCCCCGGCCCGAGGACGTGCCAGTGCATGTGCGGGGTGACGTCCTCCCCGCGGACGTTCGTCCGGACGAAGAAGCCTTTCCCGGCGAAATCGTGGACCCGCGCGGCCTCTTGGACCCCGCGGACCATGGAGTTCAACAGATCCCTATCCAGGGCCTTCGGGTCCAGGATGGACTCCACGTGTTCCTTCGGGATGACGAGGACATGGATCGGGGCCATGGGCTGCGGGGAGCGGAAGGCGAGGACCCGGTCGTCCTCGTACACTCTCTCGACGGCAATCTTCTCCGGGAGCACGTCTTCGCAGTACCAGTCACGGCGGGCCATGTCCCGGCGAACGCGGTTCGCGCGGATGTCCCTTGCGGCGGCTCACCGAGACAGCGTGCCCTGGAGAATCTTCCGGAAGGAGCCCGTGTCATGGAAGGCCTGGGCGAGCCGGCCCGCCTGGTCCCGAGGCATGCCGCCCTCCAGGAGGGTCCGGCGGAACCGCCGGACGCCTCGTTTCCGCGAAGACTGAAACCGCAGGAAGCCGACTCCCAGGCGCACGGCCATCACGGGGAGCGTCGCCATGAGGACGACCGGGAGGTCGTCCTGATCGTCCGCCATCACTGCTCGCCCTCGTGACGTCGGCTGAAGGCCTTCGCGATCAGGCCGCCCAAGTTCAGGGAGGACATGTACTGCTCCGTGAGCTTGAACGCCTGCTCGTCCGTCATCCCGCTGTTCTTCAGGGTCTGGTAGAAGTTCGCGACGGCTGCGCCGAACTTCGCGGACGCATCCTTCCCGTAGATTTCGTCCGTGAGGCCGTGGAGCAGGCCCGGGATCTTCTCCGAAATCGTGTTCATGATCTCTTTCAGGTCTTCAGGCTTGAAGTCGCTGTGTTCCTTTTCAGGCATATCGGTCACCTCGTGTTTCTTGGAGCTTCGAAGGATGGTCCTGGTACTTGGCGCCAGTGGCCACAGGTGACCACTTCGGCCCCGCCGCAGACTTCGTAAACCCTCAGGCATAAGTCCAACGTGCGCTTCGTCGGGCCCATGAAGATTGGGATCCTGGGAAGTGGGGACGTCGGTCGTTCCCTCGGACGCGGCTTCGCCGGGAAGGGCCACGACGTGAGGATTGGCTCCCGGAATCCGGGGAAGCCTGAGATCAAGGAGTGGCTGAGGCGCACGAAGGGCAAGGTCTCCGCGGGGACTTTCGCGGATGCCGCGGCCCACGGGGAGGTCGTCCTTCTCTGCACGCTGGGCCAGGCCACGGACAAGGCGATCGACCTTGCGGGCCCCGAGAACTTCAGCGGCAAGGTCCTCATCGACGTGACGGTTCCCCTCGACTTCTCCAAGGGGATGCCCCCGGGCCTCTATGTCGGCGTGACGGATTCCTTGGGCGAGCAGGTCCAGCGAAAACTGCCCAAGGCGAAAGTCGTGAAGTGCTTCAACATCGTCAACAACCAGACGATGGTGAACCCGAGGATGAAGGAGGGTGTCCCGGACATGATGATCTGCGGGAATGACCTCGCCGCAAAGGAGACGGTCGCCGGGTTCCTCAAGGACTTCGGCTGGGGGGATCCCATCGACCTCGGCGGTATCGAGAACGCGCGATGGCTCGAGGCCCTCGTGCCCCTCTGGGTCCGCGTCGGCGGAACCCTGGGGTCGTGGGCGATCGCGTTCAAGGTTCTCCGTTCGTAGGCTCAGCCGTTAATCCTCTGCGGGCGATTCGCCCCCGGTCCCTCTGTCGGGGGGCCTCGGAAGGAGAATTCTAGACCACTTCTCCGCCACCTCGTCAGAGACGCGGTATGTCTTGACGTTCGACTCTCCGGAGGAGACGACGGTGCGGCTCATCTCGAGTTCTCGAAGGCGCTCGCGCACGATCCGGCGGGATGCCGTGCCGCGCTTCGCCTTCACCGCCGCCGTGATCTGCGAGATGTTGCGTCCCCCTTTCTCGAAGAGGACCGTGACGATATGACGGGAGATGTCGTCCTTCAGGCCGGGGACGACGAGGTCCGGGGA
Organism: Thermoplasmata archaeon; assembly: GCA_036555455.1. Taxonomy (GTDB): domain Archaea; phylum Thermoplasmatota; class Thermoplasmata; order RBG-16-68-12; family RBG-16-68-12; genus RBG-16-68-12. The sequence continues at coordinate 4,881 of DATBLI010000080.1, read as the reverse complement.
GACGGAGCCGTACTTCGCGTACAGGTCGAGGAGACGGAAGTATCCACGGGACGTCTCCTGGAGTCGCGTGAGGTAGTCGACGAGCTCCGCATAGGGTGCTGTCACCTTCGCGAGGGCGTCCCGGAGGGCCTCGATCTGAGCCCGAAGCTCCCTGAGGTCCTTCCGCAGGTCGTCCTGGGCCATGGCGCGCCTCCATGCTGCCTCCGTGCCTTATAGTCCCTGTATGGGTATTCCCTCATGCCGCGCCGGGAACGACCGCATCGGCCTCGATCTCCACGAGCATCCGCGGGTCGAGGAGGCGGCTCACCTGGACCATCGTGAAAGCTGGCCACACGCCTTGGAAGAATTCTCCGTGGGCTCGCGCGACTTCCTGCCACCGCTCGATGTCCGTGACGAAGGCCCGCGTCCGGACGACGTCCTTGCGGCTCGCTCCCGCGTCCCGGAGTGCGCGTTCGATGTTCTCCAGGATCTGGAGCGCCTGGGCGTGCAGGTCCCCGAGGCCAACAATCTCCCCTTTCTCGTCCCAGGCCGTCGTCCCTGCGACGAAGACAAAGGGGCCCATGCGGACCGCCCGCGAGTAGCCCGCGATCGACTCCCACTTCGCCCCGCTCGCAATGTTCCGTCTTTCCATGCCTTCACCCGGCCGTTCCAAGGCCTCCCGCCTGGGTGGAGGCGGCTTCTGCGAAAAATCCTTTGGTCGCGTACGCGACGTCACGGAGGGCCTTTGCGGGAGGTCGGGGCCCTCGCGATCATCTGCAGGGCTTCCTGGGAACCATCTCCCGTCCCAGCAATCTCCCGGCGCGGTCGGTGGATGAGCGCGGAGAGTTCGTTGGCGACCATCTCCGCGACTCGGGTGGCCTGCTCCCATGTCGTCAGGTTCTGCCCGAAGCGGTCTTCAAGCTTCCTCACGATCCGAAGCAGTTCGCTCCGGAGCGCGTCGTAGGCGCGGCCGTCGTAGACGGCGGCCGCGATGACGAACTGCCCACGGACGGCGAGGATGCCGAGCGCATCGTAGCGCATTGCAGTGATATCGTATCGGTGGCCGCGGGCCACACTTGTCTCGACGAAGTTCCCAACGATGGAGAGGACGCCCTCGAGCTGCTCCGCTTCGATCGGGTACGTGCGGTCTGCGCTCAAGGCGACGAGCGGTTCACCGGACTTGTAGAAGAGATACACCGCCCTCGCTCGCTCCTCCACCGCGGAGACGCCTCGGAAAAGCTCGTCGATCTCTTCCGGGGAAAGAGGGATGAGGGCGACCATGATGATCGCGGCAGGGACGATGAGCAAGGACGAGAGCCAGGGCACGCCGGCGGTTTGGGTCACGTTGTTGTAGATGTTCGTGGATAGCGAGATGATGAGCATCGCGAGGAGGCTCCCCGCGGTCCAGAAGATGCGGCTCCGTAGCTTCGATGCGAGGTGCTTTCGCTGGAGCCACAGGGCGGTGGTGAGGACGACGGACGTGCCGATGTACGCGACCTGCTGAGTGGCCCAAAGGGCATACCGGAACGGGTCCCGGATGAGTCGCGGGCCCCATGAGGCCGGTTGAACGTCGGAGGTCAGACCCGTCCAGATGATTAGGAGGGAGCCGGCGACGGGGAGCCCGATGAGGAGATCCCATCGCGAGTGACCGAGGTAGATCCACTTCGACGAGAGGACGAGGGCCAGGATCGCCGCGGTGAATACGCTGATTCGGATATTCGAGAGGAGAACCGCGAGGTTCGCCTGGGTTGGATCGGTGAGTCCTAGGAAAAACCAGTCGAGGCCGGCCCAAATGGAGATGAGGATGGCGAACGCAGTCATGGATCGCTCGAAGGGGGAGAAGAAGCGGTAGCGTAGGAAGGGCCAGATTCCGATGCCCGCCCACAGGACCGCGGAGATCAAGGGCAACCAGCGCAACAGCTCGATCGTTAAGTCGGCCAGTTTCGGTCCTCCGAAGAGTGTACGACGCCTCCCACGGGAAAAAGCTTTCCTGTCAGATATCCGGACGCGGAACTAGGCCCCTCGGCCCCAAATCTTCAAACCGCTCCGCTTCCTTCAATCTCAGTCGTGGCCGCCGTCTGCATGCCGCGCGGGGGATGGACGATGAAGATTGAGAACTGCGAGTTCCCGGACAGCCTCCTCTACGAGGACGAAGGCTTCGTATGGGCGCGGCCGGAGCCCTCCGGCGAGTTCACCGTGGGGGCCACGAGCATTCAGGTGGCGCTCGCCGGGCGCCTGACGAAGATCGCGCCGAAACCCCTCGGTGCGGAATATGGCCGCGGGAAGTCCCTCGGCTCCATCGAGAGTGGCAAGTACTTCGGTGCAATCCGCGCGCCATTCGATGGGGTCCTCGTCGCGGTGAACGAGTCCGTGGTTCGTAGGCCGAGGCTCTTGTCCGCAGATCCCTATGGAGACGGATGGTATGCGCGGTTGAGGCCGAAGGACGATTCCGCGGGCGCCACCCTCCGGCCTCCGGAGGAATTGCAAGAACGCTTTGTGTCTCAGATCGCCGCTCTCCGGGTGCACTGCTTTGCCGCCTTTCCGGACTACGAAATGTTCGAGATTGGTACCGAATGTGCGGCGGTTCTCGTGAAGCTTGACGAGCTCATCGCCCACGCCGGACCAGGCGAGGTCGTCCACATCGTCTCCGATGACTGGACCGCGCCCGCGGAAATGGAGAACTGGTCCGTGCGCACGGGTCACCCTGTCGTGGAGTCGAGGAAGGAGGGCAGCCTGTACCACTTCCTCGTGCGAAAGGTCGCGTGAGCGCATGCCTCACGGGGACAGGACTGCGCGCCCGACGATCTTCCCCGCGGCCAAGTCCGCGAGGACTTCCTCGGCCTCTTCGAGGGATGCCCGCCGTGTGATCACGAGGCGGAGCTTCCCCGCCTCGGCCAGGGCAATCACCCGCGCGAGGTCCGCAATCGTCGTCGAGAAAGATCCCAGGTATGCCCGCCCGCCTTCCATGATGTCATTGGCGGTCATCGAGATCGGCTCCGAACCCCCGGCGACCGAGACGAAGCGGCCGCCGACGCCGAGGAGGGAACGTCCGAGTTCGAGGGTCGTGCGCCTCCCCACGAAATCCACGACGACGTCGGCGTCGCGGACCTCGCCGGCCTCTTCCGGCGACATGGCAGAATCCGCCCCCGCTTCGAGGGCGGCCTTCCGGGCTTCCTCCTTCGTGTCCACCGCGACAACCCGGGCGCCCTGGGCCTTCGCGATTTGGACCGCGGAGAGCCCGACGCCCCCCGCACCCAGGATCACGACGACATCTCCCTCCCCCGGGTTCCCGAGAACCGCGACGGAACGGTACGCGGTTGTGCCACTGCATCCGAGGGGCGCCGCGAGGGCGGGGTCCATGTCCGGCGGGAGTGCGAGCATCGTGTCCTGCCGCGCGGCCACGTATTCCGCGTAGCCCCCTTGTCGATCGAAGCCGAGGCTGTGTCCCTCTCGGCAGAGGTTCGTCCGCTTCCTTCGGCAAAGCTTGCACTGACCGCAGGGCTGCTCGAAGTGGACTGCAACAAGGTCGCCGGGGTTGGTCATGTAGACGTCATCGCCGACCTTCGTGACTCGTCCCGCGATCTCATGGCCCGGGACGAGGGGTGGCCGGTGGCCCGCCCTCACCTCGTTGAGGAGGTGCAAGTCCGTGCGGCACACTCCCGCCGCGAGGACCTGGACGAGGACCTGGTCCGCCCCGATCGTCGGCATGGGAAGGGTCACAGCCGCGACCGAGCCATCGGCCTCGAATCGGATTCCGCGCATGGTCTTGGCTAGCGTGGAGGGAAGGAAAGAGGTTACGCCGACCCCCCTAGGCGGTCGGCGACCGCTTCCCCCGCCTTCGCAGCGGGCGCGCGCCTCGGGGCGGGTCGTTGGTGCTGCGTGGTATCCCGCATCACGGGGACAGCTTCGCGATGACCTTCGAAGCCTCTGCGGCCGTCCACGCCTTCAAGGTCTTCGTCCGGACCGTGCCCAGACGGCCGATTTCGAACAGGAGCTGCATCGCAATCTCATCGCTCGGCGCTTCCGTCAGCGCAATCACATCGTAGTCGCCCATCGTGTAGAAGATCTGCATCTTCGCCCCCAGCTTGCTCGCGAGGGCGCTCACGTCGTCCGCCCTCTTCGGCGACTCCTTCACACTCCGAATTCCCCGATCCGTCCAGTTCACGAGGCTGATGTAGTGCGGCATTCCAGCTCCCTCTCCTAGGTGGTCCATGGCACGACGGTCTGCGTCTTGAAGCTTCCCGCGAAGCGCCGCCGAGTCGCGGACGAGCGATCCTTGTTTCAGGGAGGGAGAAACCTTAGCGCACGAGCGCTTTTCACTTGTCCATGGCCGAGGATCGCGTCGCGCTCGTCACGGGGGCCTCGAGTGGCATCGGACGTGCTATCGCGCTGCGCCTCGGCGGGAAGGGAATGCGCGTCGGACTCGTCGCGCGGCGCAAGGATCGTCTCGAGAGGGTCGCGGAGTCCATCGACAATTCGGGCGGGAAGGCCCTCGTCCTCCGGGGCGACGTCACGCAGAACGGCTTCGCCGAGGTTGCGGTGAAAGCGGTCGTGGACGCCTGGGGCCGCCTCGACATCCTGGTCAACAACGCAGGGATCGGAAGATATGCCCCCGTGGAGAAGCTCCCCGTCGACTCCCTCCGGGAACAGCTCGAGACGAACGTGATCGCCCCCTTCGCCTTCGTCCGCGCTGCGGCCCCGCAGATGAAGAAGCAGAAGTCCGGGCAGATTGTGAACATCGGTTCCGTGGTCGGTCTCGTCGGCGTAGCGCGGGGGACCGCGTATGTGGCCACGAAGTGGGCCCTCCGGGGGATGAACGAGTGTTGGCGGGAGGAACTCTACCCCGACGGGATCAAGGTGGCCTATGTCGCCCCGGGCTACGTAATCACGGAGTTCGGCGGG
>DATBLI010000079.1:0-16712 GCA_036555455.1 Thermoplasmata archaeon | reverse complement strand
TTCAAGATCATCTTCCTCGACGAGGCGGACAACCTGACCGCGGACGCCCAGGCGGCCCTGCGGCGGACGATGGAGACGTACACGAAGACCTCGCGGTTCGTCCTCTCTTGCAACTACTCCTCGCGGCTCATCGAGCCGATTCAGTCTCGCACCGCGGTCTTCCGATTCCGACCCCTGAAACCCGAGGCCATCCGGGAGTACCTCACGCGCATCGCGAAGGCGGAGAAGATCAAGATCACGGAGGACGGGATGGAGGCGCTCATCTACGTCGCCCAGGGAGACATGCGGCGCGCGGTGAATGCACTCCAGGTCGGCGCATCCCTGAGCTCGACGATCGACGGAGACATCCTCTACAAGGCCGCCTCCACGGTGCGGCCGGAGGAGATCCGAAAGCTCATCGAGAAGTCCCTCACCGGGGATTTCCTCCAAGCCCGCGAGGCGTTGGACAAGCTCCTCATCGAGTACGGGCTGAGCGGCGAGGATGTCGTGCGACAGATCCACCGAGCGGTCTTCGACCTCAACGTGCCTGATGCGGTGAAGGTCCGGCTCTTGGACCGCATCGGCGAGACGGACTTCCGCCTTGTCGAGGGCAGCAACGAGCGCATCCAGATCGAAGCCCTCCTCGCCCACTTCGTCCTCGTCGGCCAGGACCTCGGTCACAAGAAGTAGTCACGGGGCCAGGCGGGCCGCCCACGCCTTTCCCGCCGCGACATCCCCCGGTGAAGTCGCCATGACATTCGCAAGGGCCATCGCGATCTCCGGCCCCCTCGTCGTCGAGAACTCCGAGGCGCACGCGTCGACAAGGGAAAGGGCGTGGCCTTGGTCAGCCACCGCGGAGCCGAGACAGGCCTCATGGCCAAGGACCTCGAAGAGCCGCTTCGAAGAGTGACCGTTCGCGAGGTAGGTGCGAACGCAGGAGATCGCCTCCCGCGCACGGCAGTTCTTCAGGTCCTCCGCGAGCGTCGCGAGGCCCTCCCCCTCATCCTTCGGCGCTACGTGCGGGAGGGGAAACAAGCCGGGCGCCGGGGAACGGATGCGGAGGGCGGACTGGAACAGGGCGTACAGGCGCTCGCTCGTGCGGCTGAAGTTGAGCACATGGTGCGCGGCGTGGGCGTAAAGGAATGCATGAGCCGTTGCGAGAGGGTGGTCCTCCGGCGCGAGGAGTCGCTTCCCCGCTTCGATGACGATCCCCCCGGCGAGGGCTGCGGGAGCGTATCCCGCGCGCAGGAGATGGAGAACGCCCGTGATGCACGCCTCCTCGCTCGATGCCGCAAGCACGGTCCCCACCTCGGCGGTTCCCGCCTCGTCAAGGGACCGGGATCCGAGCACAAGGCCCTCGAGGTCGACCCATTCCTTCCCGAGGACGCCCATCATCGTGTCGTAGCTCTTCGAGTCCTTCTCCCCTTTCACGAGGTACTGGATCGCGGGACGGAGAATCGTCCGGGCGTCTCGGAAGCCGAGGGCTTGGCAGAGCTGCCACGTTTTCAGGGAGGCGAGGAGCTTGTGGCCGCCGTCCCCGCAGTCCTCGAGGGCCGCACGGAAGAGCATGTCACCCGCCATCCTCCGCTCCCAGCCCTCTTCGACGATCCCCAGGAATAGGGACTCGGCCTCCGAGAGATCTCCCCCGCGGGTCGCGAGCAGCGCGGAACGTCCGAGGTGGGCGACCTCTCCAGAGACGATGGGGGCGGGCCTCAGGGGTTCCGATTGCTTTGGGGAGGCAGCGGCGAGGTGAACGGCCTGGAGCGCCGCGAGGGCCTGCGACTTCTCATCCATGAAACCCCGAGCGTTCGCGGCAGCGGCCAAGGCGATGAGACCATGGGGTGCCCCCGTCGCGAGATCATAGCGAGGCGCGGAACCCAGAGCGGCCGCTCGGAGAACTTCGACCGGCGGCGTGCCCGAGGTGAGCGCCTCTATGGCTGCTTCCACGGCCTCAGCCGCGCGGGAGGAGCCGACCGCGGAAACGAGTTCCGCCAGGGCCGCGGGCGAGGCCGGTCCAGGCATCACGCGCGGCATCTCGGGTCCCCAGAAAAACCTTCGGCCATCCGCCGGCGGAGTTGCGTGGATAAGGGCAAAACCCTCAAATCGCCCAACCCCTTTCGACGCGGGGGCGGAACGGATGGCGACGCGGCTCGTGTTCTGGCGGAGGGAGGAAGAGGCGGAGTCCAGCGAGCAGCACGCGCGGCCGGGCCTCCTCTCCGACTTCATCCTTGGGAGTCAAGACGGCCTCGTGAACGTCCTCGGCGTGATCCTGGGAGTCGCGATCGCGGCCCAGCAGCAATTCCAGGCCGGGGTCCTCGGCGACCCCTTCCGCCTTGTCCTCGCAGGCGGCCTCGCGGCCACCTTCGCGGAGTCGATCTCCATGGGGGCCGTCGCCTACACGTCGACCCTCGCGCGCCGCGACCACTATCAGAGGGAGCTCGAGCGCGAACAGCGGGAGATGCAGGAGCTCCCGGACGTGGAGCGGAAGGAGGTGCGGGCGGTCTTTGAGCGCTGGGGGTTCGAGGGCGCGCAGCTCGAGGAGGTCACGGATCACATCGTCTCGAATCCGACCGCGTGGCTCGAGTTCATGATGGCCCACGAGCTCAACCTCGCCCCCGTGGACAAGGGCCAGGCCCGCAAGAGCGCCCTCCTCGTCGGGGCCGCGGCGATCGTCGGGTCCCTCGTCCCCCTCGTGCCCTTCCTGTTCTTCCCGAGGGAGATCCTCCTGGGCATGGCCGCGTCCGTCGGTGTCGCCTCGGTCGCCCTGTTCCTCATCGGATGGTACAAGGCGAAGACGACGGTCGGACGGCCGTACCGGAGCGGCCTCCAGATGCTCGTCATCGGGATCGCCTCTGCGATCGCGGGTTTCCTGATTGCCTACGTCGTCGGGTCCGGCACGCTCGGGTGAGTTCCGGAGAGTGCGACGGGCCCAGCGGCCATCTTCCGGCAAGGTCACAGAACCGCAAGCCCATGTCCTAGCCAATCTTGGCCCGGCCGGGCCCAAGGAGGCCAAACATGTCCCCAAGCGACGACGAGCGAGAATCAGCGCATGGCAACATGTCGTGAGCGGTGGCGTAGGCTTGATATCCGGCCTTCGCTTCAGGTCTACGTCGCGCCGGTAGTCTAACGGTTAAGACACGGGCTTGCCAAGCCCGTAGCGCGGGTTCGACTCCCGCCCGGCGCACTTCTTCAATTTGCCGGGAGATCGCGGCACCGGACGGTCCCGACTCGGATTCTCAAGTTCCCATTGCATCATTCAGGAACGTGGATTCGAGCAGCCGCGGAGCCCTCGTTCACGAGCCGTCGGAAATCGCTTCCTCGCGGAAGTTGGTAGGTTGCGTCCTGACTGGACCAGGCTGTTGGCGCGCGAGGAAGAACGCGGCCGGTTTGAGAGGCGTGCGCGGCACTCGTCACGAGCGGCTCGGGCGCCGGCGCGCGCGGCTTCGTGCTGGCTTCGCGCCGCTCGCGGCCCCCCGGAGATCCTCGTAGCGTTCGAGGAAGAGTCGCTCGCAGCTGCGACAGCAGAAGTAGTGGTACCGGCCATCGAGCCGGGCCCGGATCGGCGCGCCTCGGATCGGTCCGCGACACTCATGACACGTAAGCACGGCGACCGGACGGTCCGAGATCCTCGCCCGGGGCTCCTCCTTGACCGTCCGGACGGCGATGTAGTGATCCGCCTCCGCGACATCCGGGAGGGTGCCGATCGTCTCCAGCACCGAGTCGACGGTCTCCGGCTCTACGATTGTCGCGTCCACGAGGATCCGCCCGCTCCGTGCCACGGAGACGCGCCTCGCCCACGCGTGGGATGCAATCGACTCCGCGACGGCGTCCGTCGCGGGCAGCCGAGTGCGGACGACGAGGGCCAGGGCGGTCTCGCTCAACCGCTCCGGATCCACGTGGGCGTGGAAGCCTCGCACGATCTCGAGGCGCTCGAGGGCAGCGAGCCGCGCGCTCACGGTTGGCGTGCTCACGCCCACCCGCTTCGCGACTTCCCGCAAGGAGAGTCGAGCATCGCTCTGAAGGCATCGCAGGATCGCGACGTCCGTGGGGCTGAGCTCCATCCATGACGCGTACCGTGCCGCAGAGGATAAAGCTTCATCAGAGTCGCAGGCGCCCTCTCCCGTCATTATCAGCGATGGAATTCCCCGCGAAAGGCTCAAACCCCCTGGAGGCCCGTTTCTTCCTCCAATTCCGTTGAGCACGCATGCCATGAAGCCCATCCTGCGTTCCGATCGAGAGGCCGTCTCCCCCGTCGTCGCCGAGATCCTCCTCATCGCAATCGCCGTCGTCCTCGCCGCGGTGATCTACATCATGGCGACCGGACTCCTCACGAACACAGGCACGAACAAGCCCTACGTGACCTTCGTCCCCGTGGACACCCTCGCGGCCGACGGGAACGTGAGCCTCTCCGTCGCGGCCGCCTCCCAGAGCCTCGCGTCCTCCGCGTATCGCTTCACCCTCTTCGTGGACAACCTCCACCCTGCAGCCGCCGCGTCCCTCGGGGCGAGCGGGGTCCCTGTGAGCGTGACGGTGGGCAGCGCGACGTACCTGGTTACGTATCAGGACTTGGGAGGCGGCGGGTCGCTCAACAGTGGCGACACGATCCGGATCACCGGCGACCAGGCGCCCCTCCCGGAGGGCGTGCCCATCACGTTCTACCTGATTTGGAGTGACGGCAGCGCGGTCCAGCAGGTCGAGTGGACGATGTAGGGCCGCGGCCTCAGGAGACCCCACCCTTCTTTAATGGGTCGGACCATCCCGCGGCCGCATGGCGAAGCTCTCGGACATCGGAGAGCGCGCAGCGATCGAGGTCCTCGCGAGGATCTTCGACCGTGGGCATCCCGTCGGGCTCGGCCACGACTGCGGCGTCGTCGACTGGGGAGAAGACTACCTCGTGATCACGACGGATGTCGTGAACCCCCGAACCCACATTCCCGCGGGGGCAACCCCTCAGCTCGTGGGCTGGTACCTGACCGCGGTGAACCTCAGCGACATCGCGGCGGCCGGGGCGCGGCCCCTTGGCTTCGTCGCGGCCCTCTCCCTGCCCCCCGGCACGGAGGTCGAGTTCCTTCGCCGCCTGGGCGAGGGGATGGAGGAGTGCGCGAGGGAGTTCGGGATCGCGATCCTCGGGGGAGATACGAAGGAGTCCGACGTGATGTCCCTCGCCGGGACGGCGATCGGCCGCGTCGCGAAGGACCGCATCCTCCTGCGGACGGGTGCCCGGCCCGGGGACCTCATCGTCGTCACGGGGGAACTCGGCCGCGCGGGCCTCGCCTTTCAGCAGCTCGAGAATCCCATCGCACGGCCAGAGGCCCTGCGTTCCCTGCTGCGGCCCTATCCGCGGGTCCTCGAGGGCGGGGAGTTCTCCGAGTCCGGCGTGGTCACGAGCTGCATGGACATCTCCGACGGCCTGGGCGCGAGCCTCGCGCAGATGTCCATGATGACGAAGCTATCGTACGTCGTCGAGTGGGAGAGGGTGCCCATGCACCGAGACGTCGAGCGAATGGCTCTCCCGGCGAGGAAGGAACTCGTCCTCTACTCCGGCGGCGACTACGAGCTCGTCTCCACGGTAAGGCCGGATGGCCTCGACGTCCTCCGGGAGCACCTGCGGGCACGCCGACGAGAGCACGAGCCAATGCTCTCCGTGGTCGGCCACGTCGAGGCGGGGGGAGGGAACGTCCTCGTCACGCCGCAGGGCCGGGAGCCCCTCCTGGGAAGGGGCTGGGAGCACTTCCGTCCGTCCCATTCGGGGTAGTCTCCCCGAAACATGTTTAAGGTCGGTCCCGCCGTATGTCCGCAGAGCATGATCCCTCCCGAGGAAGTCGCGGACGTTCGGGAGCCTCCCGGGAAGGCGATGGGCAAGGTCGCGGAGCTGTGGAAGCCCGTGACCGGCACGAACAAAATCGTGTGCACGGCCTGCGCGCGTTACTGCAAGATCGGAGAAGGACAGGTCGGGCTGTGCGGGATCCGCGGCGTGCACGATGGGAAGCTCTGGCTCTACGTGTATGGTCGCGTGATCACCGGCCATGTTGATCCGATCGAGAAGAAACCCGTCCAGCACTATCGGCCAGGATCGAAGATCTTCAGCATCGCGACGACTGGGTGTAATTGGCTGTGTCGTTACTGCTTTGTCGCTGAGACGCCGATTGAAACTAACATGGGAATAATATCTATCGGCTCTATTTTTAATAGCGCGAGTCCCACCGACCGACCCGAAATTCGCTTGGCGAGTCGAGTGAAAGTCCGGACCCATGCGAATCGCTGGCGCATCGTCCGGAAAGCCTACAGGCACTGGTACTCAGGGTCGATTGTTCATGTCGTCGCACAGCATGGAACCGCGTTCCGCGTCACCCCGAATCACGGGATATTCGTTCCCACACGAGACGGCACGGTTGCAAGAAGGGAGGCGGGCAGCCTAACAGAGGGGGACCAGCTGATTATCCCGCGGCTCATTGAGAGCCGGCCTATCGTCCGCCATCCTATATGGGTCTTGGCGGGCGGCGGCGAGGAGGAGAGGGATGCCGCAGCGAACGCCGAGAGGACTGAGATTGCAGCGGCTTCCGTTCCGGTGGAGCGAGTCGAGCGCGACCAATACGTCGGGAATGTCTACAACATCGAAGTGGAAGGCGACCACAGCTACACTGCAAATGGTTTCGCGGTCGCGAACTGCCAGAACTTCGACATTTCCCAGCGGCGCAAGGTGGAGGGCATCGAAGTCGAACCGCCCGACGTCGTCCGCATGACCCTGGAACAGGGCTGCCAGGGCCTCGCGTACACGTACAATCAACCGACGATCTTCATCGAGTTCGCCCGCGATATCGGGATGCTCGCGCGGAAGGCGGGGCTCATCAACATCTTCGTGTCGAACGGCTACGACACGCCGGAGACCGTCGCGGAGATGGCCAAGTTCCTCGATTGCGTGACCGTGGACTTCAAGGGCTCCGGCGAGACGGACTTCGTTCGCAAGTACATCAACATCCCGAACGCGGACCCGATCTTCCAGACGATCCTCGACATGCGGGACACGAAGAAGATCCACATCGAGATCACGGACCTCATCGTCCCGCAAGTCGGCGACAGCCTGGACGCCGCTCGTCACCTCTCGAAGTGGGTGTACGACCATCTCGGGCCGGACACGCCGATCCACTTCCTGCGCTTCCACCCGGATTACAAGATGATGGAGTTCCCCTGGACGCCCGTGGAGACCCTCGAGAAGCACTGCGCGGTCGCAAAGGAGGCGGGCCTGAAGTATGTCTACGTCGGCAACGTGCCGGGGCATCCCCTCGAGCACACGTACTGCCCCGGCTGCGGTGCGGTCGCGGTGAAGCGGTTCGGCTTCGACATCACGGGCTGGTATCTCGACAAGGAGAACAAGTGCAAGAAGTGCGGGACGAAGATCGCGATTGTCGGAAGCCTCGAGAAGACGGCGAGGGAGAATCGCTTCTACGGCGTGCTCCACCACCGCTGAGCAAGCTCACTCGACGAGGCGGCCCTTCTCGACGATCGCCTTGCCATCGACCTCGATCCCGACATCGGAGATCGTGCACTCGACGCGCGCGCCGCAGTGGATCTTCCCGCCGATGACGAGGTTGTCCCCGAAGCCGAGGTTCGCGCAGCCCATCGCCTTTTCCGCCTCGAGGTGCGGTCCGTGGACGCGTGCGTGGCGGTTGAGGCCAAAGCCGAAGCGGCCCAGGGTGCGTCCCTCCCGGCCCCCGAGGTTCATCGCATGGACGGCCTTCTCCGCGCCGAGGATCCGGGTCGCGTGGCCTCCCGAGAGGATCGCGGTTGCCGGATGGGCCAGAGGATCGCCGAAGTACAGGTCCGCCACGAGGCGGCCCTCCGCGCTCTCCTCGATGGGCGCGATGAACAGCTCGCCCGCGGGCAACGTCGTGAACGCTCCCTTGCGGGAACACAGGCCCGTGTCTTCCGTGACCCAGTCCCGAGCGGCGACGCTGAACGTGAGGTCCGTTCCTCCCGCAGAAACGAGGCGAATCTCCTGGGCGCCGCGGAGCCGCCGCGCGGTCCGCCGTAAGAGGTCGTGGACCTCGCTGTAGTCCGCGGCGAGGCCGCCCTCCCGGAGCATCTCCTCCCTGACCCCCGGGATCGAGATGACCCGGGCACCTGTGCGGTTCGCCTGGCGCCGGGCGTGGGTGTGGGTCAGGGAGCGCGTCGTGGCGATCACGACGAGGTCGGAGGCTTCCATCGCCATCCCGACGGGAGCTGGCGGCTCATCCCCATCCCGCTTCCTCGGGTCGATGATCAGGAGGACGGCGTCCGTTCCGAGGCTTCGCGCCGCGGTTGCGAACGCTTCCCCGATGGCACGCGTCTCCAGGTCCGCGAGGACGAGGACCTTCTCGCCCGCGCGGAGGTTCGCGCTCGTGCGCAGGACGAGGCGAGCACCATCCTCCATGTAGATTCGATAGCCCGGCCGCCGCGATATAGTTTCTGCCGTGGCGCCGCGAATCGAGCGAGCGGGCCCAGAACCATTAAGTAAGGTCCGGCCCATCGGCGCGGCTCCGAGGGATTCCGGTGCCCATCGCCGCGGACGAGCTACGCGTCCTCTTGAAAGGATTCAATGCGACGACGGGTGCCCACATGTCCGCCGTGGTCACGCGTTCCGGCGTCCCGATCGCCTGGGCGCTACCGGAGGATGTCCAAGTGGACAACTTCGCGACGATGGCCGCGACCCTCCTCGGTGCCCTCGAGGTCATCTACTCCACGATCCACGAGGCCGCGCCCGAGGAGGCCTTCGTGGAGACGAAGGGAGGGACGCTCGCAATCCGCGTGATCACGCCGCGGATGTTCTTCGTCGCCCTTTCCGGGACGGCTCCGGGGGATCTGCGTGAGCCCGTCGCCGACGCGGCCTTGCACGCCCGGAGCCTGCTCTCGAAGGAATCCTAGGTCGCCGAGGTGCGGGAGAAAGCGCGGGAGACCGCGCCGATGAACCGACCGCGGATGTTCCGGTAGGACGAACTCCGGCGGGCAACGAGCTCGAGGGCCACGGCAAGGACGATCCCGACGACCGCGCCGCCGAGCACATCCGTGGGCCAGTGGACCCCGAGGTAGACGCGGCTCACGCCCACGAGGACCGCAACCGCGAAGCCGACGGGCCTTGCGGCTCCTTTGAAGCGGAACGCGAGGAGCATCGCCACGGCGAAGACTCTCGAGGCGTGACCGCTCGGGAACGCCGGGTCGCTTTCCCCGCCGCACACTCCCGAGCCGAGAACGCGGGCGTCGGGGAGGATCTCGCAGGGCCGCGGCCGGCCGATCGCGTACTTCAGGATCTCCGTGACGACGATGACGAGGACGAGGAGCAGCAGCAGGTCGAAGGCGAGCTCTCGGTGGCCTCTCCACCACAGGGGAAGCGAGAGGAAGGGGAGAATGTAGGGAAGCGCGAGGGACGTGATCAGGGCCATCACGACGTCGAGGAGCGGATTCGTCCCCGCGAGGTTCAGGGCGCGGAACAGGACCTCATCGAAGCCGGACGCCTGCACGGCCAGGTATCCCGGAAGCACGGCCGTCGCATCCGGACAACGGGCTTAAAGAAAACGGCCCGAGAATCAAAGGAAGCCTCATGACGCGCGGCGCCTTCGGCGTTTCGATGGATCGCGTCGTGGAGATCTACGAGCGCCTCGTCCGGCGGTACGGCCCGCAGCACTGGTGGCCCGCGGAGACCCCGTTCGAAGTGATCGTCGGCGCCCTCCTCATGCAACAGACCTCCTGGCGGAACGTCGAGGCGGCGATCGGGAACCTCAAGGCCGCGGGTCTTCTGGACCCACGTGCCCTGGCTTCCGCAAGGGTGGCCGCGATCCACCGGCACGTCCGGGTCGCTGGGCTGCATGGGACGAAGCCCGCGAGGCTCCGGGCCTTCTGTCGACACCTCCTCGAACGATGCGACGGCGACCTCCCGCGCTACTTCGACCGGCCCTCCGAGGACGTGCGCGCGGACCTTCTCGCCCAACGGGGCATCGGACCGGAGACCGCGGACTCGATCCTGCTCTACGCGGGGGGCCATCCCGTGTTCGTCGTCGACGCCTACACGGTGCGCATCGGCACCCGGATCGGCCTGTTCACGACGGACAACTACCCGGAGATTCAGTCGCTTTTCGAATCAAGGCTCCCGCGCGAAACGGCCACGTTCAAAGAGTATCACGCCCTCCTCGTCGAACATGCGAAGGCGACCTGCCGTCCGCGGCCCCGTTGCGGGGCCTGCGTCCTCCGCGACCTGTGCGATTTCGGCGGCTCCCGAAAACCCTAAGGAGGCGCGTGCCCTGGGGCCCTCAGATGATCCGCGCGGTGACCTTCGACGCTTTCGGGACGATCGTGGACACGGGGCGGGAGGTCCTCATCCAGGTCGCCCGCGCGGCCGCTCGGGATCATCGCCCGGGCTTGGACCCCGAGGAACTCCTCGCCGTCTGGGACCGGTACTTCTTCGGGGCGGAGTATGAGCACTTCCTCACCCTTCGGGAGGTCACCGAGGACGCCCTCGCGAAGGCGTTCGCGGACTACGGGATCGATGCGGACACCGGATTGTACATCGACATGCTTGACCGGATGTGGCTCCAGGCGAAAGCGTATCCGGAGGTGGCTGCCGTCCTCGCCTCCATGGATGGCGTGCCCCGTGCCGTCGTATCCAATGCGGACCACGAGTTCCTGAAGGGGATCCTCGCGCGAAACGGGCTGCGGTTCGACGCCGTGATCACGTCGGAGTTTGCGCAGTCCTACAAGCCCCGTCCGAGGATCTTCGAGATCGCCTTGCGAGCCCTCGGTGCTCGGCCGGAAGACGTCCTCCATGTGGGGGACTCCCTCACCGCCGACGTCGAGGGGGCGAGGCGCCTCGGCATGAGGACCGTCTGGGTGAACCGCGCAGGCTTGCGCCGAGGAGCCGCAGATCCGGCTGCGGACTTCGAGGTCCGGGACCTCACACCGCTGCCCGAAATCCTCCACGGTCTTCGTGAAATGGCATGAAAATCCGTCGCCCGAAGACAGACCGAACGATGTGCGTGTACCGGGATTAAGTAGCCCCGAGCCATTCGCAGGAGGGGGGGCTGGAGGGCTGCCGGTCGTCACCGTCGGCGAACGCGTTCTCGTCCATCTGTCGGGGTTCCTTCGCCATGCCGACGCCTACGAGTGCCCTCCCGAGATGACCCAGGACGGCATCGCCGCCGCGCTTGGGATCAGCCGCGCCCATGTGGCCTTGGAGCTGAAGCGGCTGCGGAGCCTCAGCAGGGTCGAGGAGCGGATGGCCCACGTGGCCGGGGCCAAGGCGCGCCGCAAGGTGTACCACTTGACGCCCGCAGGCCAGGAGATCGCGCGGCGGATGAGGGAGCATGCCCGCGGAAGGACGGTGACCCTGGGCGGTCCCGACGGGATGCGGGAAGTGAAAGGCGAAGAGGCAATCGCGGCCTTGCGCCAGGAGGGCGTTCGCGAATCGGAGGCGATCCACCGGGTCCTCGTCCTCGACCGGATCGAGCTCGCGCCCCCGCTGCCGAAGGCGCCTCCGCCACCGAGCCGACCCTTCTTCGGTCGCGAGGCCGAGAGCCGGGCGATTCGCGAGTGGCTCGCATCGGGGAGGAGCGGCATCGCGGTGGTCATCGGAGTCGCGGGGATCGGGAAGTCCGCGCTCCTCGCGCACGTCCTCGCGTCCGCGGACCGACCCAGGTTCCTGCGCAAGCTGTACGCCCACGACGACGCGCACGGCATCCTGAGTTCGTGCGCGGACTTCCTGGCGCGCCAAGCCCGACGTCGGCTGAAGTCCGTCCTGACGCGCCCCGCGTACGATCCTACGGAGGCGCTCGCGGTCCTCCGGGACGACTTCGCGGGGTGCCTCCTCGCCTTCGACGACCTTCAGGCATGCCCGGCCGCGGAGGGCCTCCTCCGTTCCCTCATGGAGAAGACGCCTGACTGGAAGCTCCTCGTCGCGAGCCGCGTGCAGCCCGCCTTCTACGATCGATCCGCGGTCGTTGATGGGGCCGTCGTTGAGATCCCCCTCGCGGGCCTCGAGCCCACGGCCGCGGAGGCTCTTCTCCAATCCCGCGGCACCCGGCTGCCTGCGGCAGGCCTTCGCCGGGTGATGCGTTCGACGCAAGGTCATCCCCTCGCCCTCGAACTCTTCGCGGGGAGCGGGCTCGACGCTGGGGAAGCGGAGACGGAGCGGTTCATCCTCGAGACGGTCCTCGACGGCCTCGACGACGTGTCCGAAGAGCTCATGGAGGGCTTCGCGGTCCTACGGCGTCCCGCGCGGTCCCCGGAAGCCCTCGGCGCCACGGTCGCCCAGCTGCGGCGACTTCTCCGAAAAGCGATCCTGCAGCACCGGGAGGAAGGCTATTTGCTCCACGACTTCGTGAAGGAGTTCTTCTTGCGGAGGATGCGGGACAGCGTCCGGTGGCGGGCGCACGCCCGCGCGGCAACGTACTGGGAGGACCGGGGGGATCCCCTCGAGGAGTCCTACCATCGCATCGAAGCGCAGGAGTTCGAACGCGCCGCGGGCCTCCTCAGGACGTACGGGGATGCGTATGCGGAGAGCGCCCGCGCCGGGGACCTCGAGGCGTGCCTCCTCCGCCTCCCGCCTCGGCTCCGACCCGTGAACCTCCTCGCGGAGACGCAGATGTTCCTCGGGAAGTTCCCCGACGCCCGGACGACCCTCCGCGGGATCGTGCGCATGGGCGCCCCCGAGGAGCAAGTGCGGGCCCGGATCCATCTCGGTCGAATCGAGAATCGTCTCGGGGAGTACACGGAGGCGCGGACGACCCTCCTGCGTGCGGCGAAAGACGCGGAGGCCCTCGGCCGGGCCGACCTGGAGGGCGAGGCGTTCCGGGCCCTCGGTGGCGTGGAGCGGAAGCTCGGCGATCTCGCTGCGGCGATTGAACACCTGTCCGGCGCCGCGGAGGCCCTCGAGGCGAATCCGAGGGAGCGGGCCCGAGCCCTCACGGACCTGGGGGCGGCGCTCATCGCGAAAGGGGACCTCGCGGCGGCACGGGACCGCCTTGAGGCAGCCCACCTCCTCTGCCGCCGCGGGAGCCGCGAGGACGCCGTCGTCGCGAACAACATGGCGATCGTCCTGAGCCGAGAGGGGAACCAAGAGGCCGCGGCCAAGGCCTTCGAACGCTCCGCGGAGATCGCCTTGGGAACGGGGGAGGTCCGGTTCGCGAGCTACGCCCTCGCGAACGCGGTGGACAACCTCCTCCAGCTCGGATCCCTCGAGGCCGCCGCGGCCCGCGCGGAGCAGGCGGTGTCCCTCGCGAGTACGATCGAGGACCCCCTCGCCCTGTCGACGGCGCGGGCGAACCTCGGCCTCGTCCATGCCCGCCGCGGGGACTGGCCGGAGGCGGAACGGCACCTGCTCGAGTCCGTGGACCTCATCGCGCGTCTCGACAATCCCTACAGCCTGGCGAGCCGGTATGCGGAGATCGCACGCGTGTACGATGCCCAAGGCCGGGCGGTGGACGCGGCTCCGTGGCGCGCCCGGGCGGAGGACCTTTTCGCCCGGCTGAAGGCCTCCGGCGAGGCGAAGCGAGAGCCGTAGCCAACGGGAGAAAGTCGGACATCCATCGGACAAAACTGTTAAGTAGGTCAGACATCATGAGGACCGCGTCCGCGGGGGTCCGAGCCCGCGGAGCACAGGGATGGGTTTCGAATGCCTCTTCCGTCACTGTCGAGCGGACGCGGCCGGCGGACGCTCGTGATGGCGCTAGTCCTTGGAATGGTCGTCGCCAGCGTGGCCCTCCTCGCCCCGGCCCGCGGGGCGTTCACGAGCCTCGCCGTGGCGCCGGGTCAGTTCACGGGGACGAACCGCTACGTGCCCACGGAGACGATGCAGATCACAATCACCGCGGACTCGGGGGACATCTACGACGTCCAGATCTCCGAGCAGACGACGTGCCCGCCGTACACGGATGGCGGCGTCGTCCGGCAGACGTACAACAACGTGACGATCCCCGCCTCCGGGGTGAGGAGCGTCGCCTATCCGATTCCGGCGGACATGCCCGACGGGAGTTGCTTCTACGTGTCCGTCCACGACTCCCTATGGTACGAGAGCGGGAATGTGGGCGCGACGTATGACACGTATCTCTTCCAGGTTCGCGGCTGGACCCTGAGCGTCCAGACGGACCGCACGGACTACCTTCCGGGCGACAACGTCACCCTGATCTGGTCGGCCACGTGGATCAAGGATGGGAGCCCGGCGCCCCAGGGCGTCGGGGAAGTCCAAGCCTATGACTTCGCGGGCGGCGCCCTCATTCCATCGGGCCGCCATCTGTTCGCCGAATCCCAGGGCTCGACGAGCTTCCTCCTCCCAGATACGGAGACACCAAACCGGATTGCGGCCGCCTTCGCCTGGTTCAACGACACAGCGGGCCTGCGCGAGACGAACGCAGTGGCGGTCTTCTGGGTGCGGTACCTCGGCGTCGTCGCGTCGACGGACCGCAGCGTGTACTCGCCCGAGCAGATCGTGACCGTGAGCGTGAGCGCGAAGATCACGGACAACCCGGGGAACCCGAGCTTCTTCGATCCCGGTGCCGCCGGGGCGAAGGTGAACATCACGGTCGTGGACCAGTCTACGGGCACTGCGGTGACGGCGTACAGCCGCAACGACCTGATCACGGATGCCACGGGCGACCTGACGTACGTGTTCCAACTCGCGGCAACCCCGACCTCGGGGCAGTACACGATTGATGTCCATGCGGTTGCCGCGGGGACGAACCTGATCACCGCGGACACGTCGATCGACTTCACCGTGCAGCAGACGACCGCGATCTCCGTGACGGTGGCCCTCGACAAGGGCCAGTACCTGAGCGGGGACACGATCACCGCGACGGCGACGGTCTTCCGTTCGACCCCGACGAACTACACGTACACCTGGCGGGCGACGGATGTGGACTCGGGCCGCGTACTCGTGCAGGACGCCGGGAGCTCGCGGGCGTTCACCTACGCCACGGCGTTGGACTACCAAGGCACCGTCGCGATCCGTGTGACCGTGAACGATGGCGCGGGGAACACGGCCACGACGACGGTCCAGGCGACCGTTGCCTTTGGCTACATGTCTCTGAGCCTGGACAAGGCCCAGTACAACCCCGGGGACTCGATCACGGCGACCTTCAGCCTCGTCCACGGCAGCGCGGTCCTCGCGAACCCGACGTACTACTTCGAGATCCGCGACGCGGGCGGGGCGACCGTCGACTCGGGCAACGTGACCGCGAACTCGGTCACGTATGTGACGCCGCAGCCTGCAAGCCCCTCGTACACGTTCGCGATCACCGCGAGCCAAGACGGCCGAGCCGTCCAGGGCAGCGCAACCGCGTCCCTCCGAAGCGGGTTCCTCCTCCAGGTGACGCCGGACAAGGCCTCGTACATGCCCGGGGAGACGATCCAGCTTTCCTACGTGATCAAGCCCCAGGGGACTTCGGTCCTGCCCCAGCAGTTCCACTTCACCGTGCTCCTGTATGGTGGCGGGACGATGACGGCCACGGCGACGAGCGCTTCGGGGGTCTTGAACCTCGCCATCCCCGGAGACACGTCGGCGGGGGATCTCGTCCTCTTCGTCTTGGAGAGCAGCACGGGCGCGAGCGTGATCGAGACGGTCCATGTGGGCGCGACGAACCCGCTCCTCACCGAGGTCGCAGGCCTGCCTGTGATCGACTGGATCCTGACCCTCCTCGTGATCGTCCTGATCCTCGTCGTGTTCCTGCTTTGGCGGCGGACGGGCGTGGGGCCGGCACCGCGGTTGCCCGGCGAAGGCCGACCGACGACGCCTCCGCCTCCGGCGGCGGGACCTCAGCCGCCCCAGGCCGCAGGGCCGATGAGCGTGACCTGCAGGCACTGCGGAAAGGCCATCGAGATCACGACGAGCAAGCGGCCCATCGAGGTCATGTGCCCGTCCTGCGGCGAGACCCAGGTCGTGCAGTGAGCACGTAGGCCCACGAGGGCCTACCCCTTCCTCCTTTTGTTGCGGCCCTCTCGGGGGCCATGTCCCGCAAGCCAAAGCCTTTTTGACCCAGTCCGCCTAGGGCCCTCCTCATGTCCGCGGAGTTCCTGAGCGCGGTGAAGGCGGGCGACGTCGCGAGGGTCAAAGACCTCCTGAACCAGGACCCCTCCCTCAAGGATACGAAGACGAAGGAGGGAGTGCATGCCGCGGTTCTCGCCCTGTACTATGGACAGCCGGATGTCGCAACGACGATCCTCTCCCGCGGGCCCACCTTGGACATCCACGCCGCCGCGAGCCTCGGAGACCTGAAACGGGTCCAAGCCCTCGTCGAGGCGGACCCTGCGGCCGTCCACGCCTTCTCCGGGGACGGCTTCCCGCCCCTCGGCCTTGCCGCCTACCTCGGTCACAAGGACGTCGTCGAATACCTCCTGTCCAAGGGCGCGGACGTGAACGAAATCGGAAGGAACCCGTCGAAGTTCACGGCCCTTACGGGCGCGGTGGCGGCGCGACACCCAGACGTGGTGGAGGCCCTCCTGCGCGCAGGTGCGGACCCGAACTACTGGTATGCCGAGGGATTCACGCCCGTCCTCGAGGCCGCGGCCCATGGAGACATCCCGCTCTTGGAGCTGCTCGTGGCCCACGGCGGAGATGTGGCCGCGGAGACGGACCAGGGGAAGACCGCCGTGTCCCTCGCCTTGGAGAACGGCCACCCCGAAGCCGCAGAATGGCTGCGGGGGCACGGGGCAGCGTAGGCGTCAGAGCCTTCCGACGATCTCCGCGATCCGCCGCACGCCTTCCATGATCGTCTCCC
>DATBLI010000078.1:0-59290 GCA_036555455.1 Thermoplasmata archaeon | reverse complement strand
CAGGAGCGTGAGTTCGCTCTCATTCGCCGCGAGGCGAACCTTGCGGGGCCCATGGCACCGCCGTCCGAGGAGATGGCGAGGGTCTATCCCTGATTCGTCTGTCCGGAGGCGTTCGTCGGGGTTCTATCCGGACGGGGTTGCGCCGCAAGCGCTATGTCTCGAAGGTTCCATGGAATTCCGACACCTGCGCAACCGTGGAGGGCGTCCTGTGTGCGTGAACTGCAAGGGGCATCCGTCGTGCCCGTGCGAGTGCACCTTCGTCGAGATTGCCGACTTATTCCCCACCTGTTCGTTTTCCGTGGAACCCCGATAACCCGGATGAGTTGCAGGGTATGTGGCCACCAACAGGGGCAGTGCATCGGACACAAAGTCCGCGTTGTGAGCATGCCTAGGCCGCGAGGCCCCGGCATGGAGGGGGCAACGCTCGAGTCAGGACCCGAAGCGTGCCGATTTCAACCCGCAGGACCAATGTGTCGTGACTCAAGGATGGAAATGGGTCCGTCCGGATTTGAACCGGAGTCTAGTGGTCCCGAACCACCAAGGATAGACCAAGCTACCCCACGGACCCGGCGCGCGTCCGCGTAAGGGAGGGCTCCCTATAAGCGTTGTGCGCATCGACTAGATGTGGACGACGAGGATTGTGACGTTGTCCCCCGAGTGCCGGGTTCGCAGAGCCTCATGAGCCAGGCGCTCGGCCGCCGCCTTGGCCGTGCGGAATGGCGCGATCGTCGCAAGGACCTCATCCGGTTCCATCACGTCCCAGAGGCCATCGCACGCAGCTACAAGGAAACCTGACTGGAGACGGTGAGAGGAAACGGCAGGCTCTGCGAGCACTCCCACTTTCGCGAAGGGATGATCGCCGAGGGCCCGGGTGGGCATGATCCCGCTCCCATCCGGCAAGCACAGGTAGGGGCCTTGAATCTCCGCGCCCTCCCGGAGGACCCGCTCTCGTTCCTCGGGGTTCGTGAGACGATGATCCACGGTGAGCTGCTGGGCCCGCGCGCGGGAGATGGCAACGATGTGGGCATCGCCGGCATTCGCAACGGTCACGTCCGACCCTCGCACGTAGAACGTCGCGGCCACTGCCCCTCCCTGCAGAACTTCCGCCTCGCGCTGGAGGGAAGCGTAGGTGGACCGGAAGGCCCGTTCGGGCCCCATGTCCAAGGAGGACCGAAACAAGGAGGGGAACCGCCTCGAGGCGAGCCGGGCCACCTGGCTGCCACCATGCCCATCGAAGACCGCGCCAAGGACATGAAGCGGCGAAATGGACTCGATCTCCAGGACGTACTCGTCCTCCATTTCCTCGCGACCACCGATGTCGGAGACGGCGTAGGCGATCGACGGATCGGCCTCGATCACGGAGGGGGCATCGCGACACGGGCTCATCCCATCATCGGCGGAAGGTACCCTTTATCCGGAGCCGGACCGCTTTCTGACCCTCGGCGATGACCCAACTCCAACCCGCACGGCGGCGACGTCTCGTTGCCCTCCTCCGAAAGCAGCCTACGTATCCCGAGCGGCTGGGGCTGGATCTCACGAGACCCCGGGACTGGTTCCCCTGGTTCGTCGCGGCGAGTCTCTTCGCAAAACCCATCTCCGCGGAGGTCGCGAGGAGGACGGCGTACCTCCTCTTCAAGGAGGGCGTGACGACCCCGGAGGCCATCGAGCGCTGCGGTTGGGACGGCCTCGTGGCGCTCCTTGACCTCGGCGGCTACGTCCGGTACGACTTCAGCACCGCGGACAAGCTCCTCCGAATCGCGGCCGCGTTCCGGGGGCGCCGCCTCGAGACAATCGGGAGGAGCGGGGGGTCCGCCGATTCCGTCGCGGAAGAGCTGAGAAAGGTGAAAGGGGTGGGGCCGAAAACGGTCCAGATCTTCTTCCGGGAGCTCCGCGGAGCGTGGGATCTCCCCGTGCTCCTCTCCGAGGAGGCGAGGAAAGCCGCCGCCAAACTCGGGCTCCGGCTGCGGGACCTACCGTCCTCCGGATGGGATCGAGCGCGAGTGGAAAGCGCCCTTGTCGGCATCTACGTGGAGCACTGCAAGCGCAGGGCATGGAGGACATGCCCGGCGGGGGAGGACTGCGGATGCCGACCCCGCGAAAGTCGATGAGGACCCTGCCTCGTTCGGAGGGAAGGAACGACGGCTACAAGCCTTCCCTGGCCTTCGCGCCCTTCACGCGCTCGATGATCACGTCCGCGGTGCCTTCGCCGTCCACGAGACCTGGCAGGTAGCCTTCACTCCTGTAGACCCCACCATAGTACATGCCCCTCTGGCCCGCGGTCTCTATCTCAATGCTCGACAGTCCGAAGAGCATGAGGAGGGGTCCGCGTACGACGTTCACGTTCTGGACGCGCATGTAGGGGATCGTCGTCCTGCGCCGGAAGAGGATGCCCCGCCAGACTTGGATCTCCTCGTCTCGGACATGCCATCGGTAGAAGCGCCGATAGAGGGCCGCCCAGGCGTAGGCGACGATGGCTACGGCAGGGCCCCAGGTGATGGCGACCGCAACGACTGACGGTTCCACGAGGAGGCCGTATAGGCCGAGGACGGAGAGCAAGACGGCCCACACGATGACGGGCAGGAGGATCGCCTTGAGAGCCCAGACGTGGACGATTCGCGGGTCCGGGCGTCCTACGGCCTCGACTTCTGCACGCATCCGCACCGCCGCCCCAGCATCGGTTCTCTGGCTATAGCAGGGTTCCGGAGGCATTCCCATCGATGCCGGTGCCGGGTGGACGCCAGGCTTCGTCGAACGCCGAATGCTGCTTCGACAGATATATATAGGCCCCCGGGTCTCGCGCGGATCCATGGCAATGCCCCTCCGAGACAAGATTGCAGGGGAGATCGTCCTCTCGGACGCACCCGGGAAGACGATGCGGAAGTGGCGAGAGGAACTCCACATTTCCCAGACGGACCTGGCGCGACACATGCGCGTGTCCCCGAGCGTGATTTCGGATTACGAGGCAGGCCGTCGGACCTCGCCAGGAATCAAGACGATCCGTCGACTCGTCGACGCCTTCTTGGAAATCGACCGGACGACGGGGCGCCGCCTATCGAAGCGCTTCGAAGAGTACTCGGACGCCATCCCCTCGATGCGGGACTGGCCCGTCGGGATGCGAGCCTCCGACTTCCTTCGGAAGATTGAAGGGACACTGCTCACGAGCGGCCTGAACGCACGCCGACTCGTGAACGGATACACGGTCATCGATTCCATCAAGGCGATCACCACGTTCGACGCCAATGACTATCTCCGGATCTACGGGGCCACGAGCGAGCGAGCCCTCCTCTTCACGGGCGTCAAGTACGGGCGCTCCCCCATGATTGCGGTGAAGGCCCATCCCCTCAAGCCCGCGATGGTCATCTACGTGAAGCCCGAGAACATCGACGAACTCGCAATCAAGCTCGCGGAACTCGAGAACATCCTCCTCGCCCGAACGGACCTCGAGGTCCAAGAGCTCATCGAACGACTGGAGCGGTTGTCATGAATGCAGGCATCGTGAGCTATGGGGCGTACATCCCGCGGTATCGGGTGACGCCGAAAGTGATCGGCGCCGTCTGGGGGGCCGACGGCGAGGCCATCGGACGCGGCCTCAACGTCCGAGCCAAGTCCGTTCCGGGTCCTGACGAGGACGTGATAACGATCTCCGTCGAAGCGGCCCGGGCTTGCATGGCCAAGGTCGACATCGACCCGCAAGAAATCGGCGCGATCTATGTGGGATCGGAGTCCCATCCGTATGCGGTGAAGCCGACCGCGACGATCGTCGCAGAGGCGATCGGTGCGACGCCGGTCCTCACGGCCGCCGACTACGAGTTCGCGTGCAAGGCAGGGACCGCGGCGATTCAGACGACGATGGGCCTCACCCTCTCGAAGATGATGAAATACGGGCTCGCCGTCGGCGCGGACACGTCCCAAGGCGCCCCGGGCGACGCGCTCGAGTACAGCGCCTCTGCCGGTGGAGCCGCGATGCTCATCGGGACCGAGGATGTAATCGCCGAGATCAACCACACGGTCTCCTACACGACGGACACCCCGGACTTCTGGAGGCGGGAAGGGCAGCGATATCCGAGCCACGGGGGCCGCTTCACGGGGGAACCCGCCTACTTCAAGCACGTGATCAGCTGCGCCCAGCTCCTCTTCAAACGGGCGGGCACGACCGCGGCGGAGTATGATTACGCCGTGTTCCATCAGCCCAACGGGAAGTTCCCCGCTCGCGCAGCGAAACAGCTCGGCTTCAAGGACGCCCAGATCGACGCGGGACAGTGCGTCCGGGACGTCGGGAACACGTACAGCGGGGCGATCCTCATCGGGCTCTCCGCGATCCTCGACGAGGCCACGCCAGGCGACCGCATCTTCGCCGTGGGCTACGGAAGTGGTGCCGGCTCCGACGGGTTCGACCTCACCGTCACGGACGAAATCGAGAAGATCAATCGCAAGGCGACGCCGACGGTGAAGGAGATCATCGCAGACCACGTGTTCGTGGACTACGCGACCTATGCGAAATACCGCGGGAAGATCCTCCTGCGGGAGGGCTGAACCCATGCGCGATGTTGCCGTGATCGGCGTGGGGGAGACGGAGTTCGGCGAGCTGTGGGACCGTTCCTTCCGCGACCTCGGCATCGAGGCCGGGCTCAAAGCGATCCAGGACGCGAAGATCGTCTCCGAGGACATCGACGCGGTCTACATCGGCAACATGAGCGCGGGGAAGTTCATCGACCAAGAGCATGTGTCCGCCCTCGTCGCCGACTATTCGGGACTCGCGGACATGCACCTGCCCACCGTTCGCGTGGAAGGCGGGGGCGCTTGCGGGGCCCTCGCCCTCCTGCAGGCCCGCCTCGCCATCGCCTCGGGCATGTACGACATCGTCGTCGTCGGTGGCGCGGAGAAGATGACGGATGTCGGCGATGTCCAAGCCGCAGAAATCCTTTCGAGCACCGCGGACCAAGAATGGGAGAGCGTATTCGGCGCCACGTTCGCCGGGCTGTACGCGATGATCGCTCGGCGACACATGCATGAATACGGGACGAAGCGAGAGCACATGGCCGCGGTCGCGGTGAAGAATCACAGGAACGGCGCGCTCAATCCCGAAGCTCAGTTCCAGAGGGAGATCACCTTGGAGACCGTGATGAGCTCGCCCTTCGTCGCTGAGCCATTGGGCCTCTTCGACTGCGCCCCCCTGAGCGATGGCGCCGCGGCGGTGGTCCTGTGCAGCGCGGAGAAGGCCCGCAAGTTCACGGACACGCCCGTCCTGATCAGGGGCTCCGGCCAGGCGAGCGACTTCCTCGCCCTCCATGACCGGAGGGATCTGACGACGATGGATGCAACCGTCGTGGCGAGGAAGCGGGCCCTCGCGGAATCGAAGCTCGAGCCGGGGGACGTCCAGGTCGCCGAGGTCCATGACAACTTCACGATCACGGAGATCCTCGCGATCGAGGACCTCGGCTTCGTCGAGAAGGGCAAGGGCGGATTCGCCACCTTGGACGGCGTGACGGCCCTCAACGGGAAGGTCTCCGTGAACACGTCCGGGGGTCTCAAGGCCCGTGGCCAGCCCGTAGGCGCAACGGGCGTCGCGCAAGCTGTCGAGATCGTGAAACAGCTTCGGGGAGAGGCTGGGAAACGTCAAGTCGTCGGCGCCCGGCGCGGCCTCACCCATACGCTCGGGGGAACGGGGGCGACCGCCGTCGTCCACATCTTCGAGCGGGGGGACTGAGATGGCCATCCCGAGGTTCTGGCGGGAGATCGGGAGTCGGTACAATCTCATCGGGACGAAGTGCGGGAACTGCGGGGAGGTGGACTTCCCGCCTCGTGTCGTCTGCCCGGAATGCGGCCGAAAATCGATCGGGAAGATGCAGACGTTCAAGCTCGGAGGCAAGGGCAGCGTCGTCACCTACACGGTGATCCATGATGCCCCCTCCCAATTCGAAATGCAGAAGCCCTACGTCATGGCGATCATCGAAATGGACGAGGGGGTCCGCCTCACGTCCCAGCTCATCGACGTAGCGCCCGAGGATGTGCGCATCGGGATGCGCGTGCAGGCGGCGTTCCGGAAGCTCGGACAGGAGGGGGACGCCGGCGTGATCCACTACGGGTACAAGTTCCGGCCTGGGCCGGCCGAGGACGTGCCTGCCTCCCGCCCGGCTAGATCCTCCACTTCCCGTCCTGGATGACCGTCGTGCCGCCGATCGTCACGGTCCCGTGGACGAGGGAGCCCGCGAATCCGTAGTTGCTGTGGTTGACGCCCCCGAGGTCGCGGTTATCGCCGATCCCGATGCCTACGGCACCCGAGACGATGTAGTTCGTCAGGAAGCCAGCCTTCGCTCGCCGGTTCAGGCCGAGGCCGAAGGATCCGAACATGTCCTTCGCGCCCGTGCCCTCCGCCCAGTTCGTCTGCGCGGCAGTGACGTTCCGCTTCGCGGTGAAGTCCTTCACGTGCCCATGGCCGAAGGTCCAAGACAGTCCCTCGACCACCCGGCCGACCTGGGGAATCCCCACATCGCAGACGAAGGTGCCCTCCGCGCTCTCCTCGACCGGTGCGACCCACACGGCCCCCGCGGGCAGCTGTGCGTCCGGGTTGCCTGCGGCGAGGTCTTCGTCGCTGATCACCCCGTCGTTGATCCGAGGCGTTCTCGCCGACCCCGCGAGACGGAATCGAAGGTCCGTCCCATTCTCCGCGGTGACGTGAACGTCCGAGGGCTGCGCGAAGATGGCGGCGACCTTCTTCCCCATCGCCTCGAGTTGCCGATAGTCAGTCGCGATAGCGGCCTCCACCGACTCCTTCCACTTCGCGTAGTTGAACCCGTAGGTCTTCGACCGCTCCCGGGTGACCATGCCGATCTCGACGCCGACGGATTTCGGCTTCTTCTCCAGGGCCTTGTCGCCGTGGGCCTGCTCCCCTTGGAACATCGCGGCGAACCGCTCCTGGGGCACCTTCGCCATCGGCGCGGGATTCTTGGGCCCCCCGAGCCAAACATAGGATCGGTTGTAGTCGAGGAGGCCGAGACAGTGGGCCGAGGTCTTCCTCAGGTTCTCGAGGGAGTAGTTCTTGAACTGGCCATAGAACAGCGCGTCCGAGTCGAGGACCAGGAGGGGATCCGCCCCCGCCTTCTGGCACTCGAGGGCGACGGCTTCTGCGAGCTCGATCGTGTGCGGATACGTCGTGATGATGACGGATTCGTACTCCTTCGGCTGCAGGCTGCCCCGGACGATGCTTCGCGCTAGTTTCTGAGAGGTGACCATGCTCTCCCCGCCCCCGCAAGGCGGTCCCGACGTATCAGCTTGGCGCCGACCGGCTCAGCGTCCTCGGCCCCAGTCCATCCCTGCGAACCGCATCCCCCAGGACGCCCAGACGGCCCCGAGGATGCCGATGACCGCGATGAGGGAGGCGAAGAAGATCACGAGGTGCTGGAAGAGATCGAATCCGCGCGACCAGAAAGCGGCATAGAGGAGAATGAAGACAAGCCAGCCCGTGAGCGCGAGGATCGAGATCGACACCCGCCAACGCATCCCGCTCCGTGCCCACCTCGGCCATCCCCACGGCGGACCCGCGGGAGGAGGACCCGCCCAGGGAGGACCCTCGGGCGGAGGTTGAGAACCACCTTGCTGCATGAAGACCCCGGGCCTGTATTGGCGCTTCCCGGGATAAGGCTGCGCAGGGGCCCGGCTCGGCGGGTTCATCTGCACGGACCGCTTGGCTCTCGCCGAGAACATGCAGGCGTTCGACGCAGGCCGGCTCATCGCGGAAGCCCAGCAGCATGGGGAACGATACCACGAATTCGTCCGGGTGCCCGCAATGAGCCTGGGGATCTACCGACTCCCCAAGGGCTCCGTCGATACCCAGACGCCCCATCGGGAGGACGAGGTCTACTGCGTGCTCGAAGGCCGAGCGTCCTTCCGCGCCGGATCCGAGGACCGACGGGTTGGCCCGGGAGCAATCCTCTATGTCGGTGCGGGAGAGGACCATCGTTTCCATGACATCGAGGAGGACCTCGCCCTGCTGGTCCTTTTCTCCCCCGCGGAGGGCCGGTGACCTGGGATGACCGTTGCCCCCCACGTGCGAGTCGTCTCCGTGAATGTCTCCCGGGTTCGGACCGTTCCCTGGAAGGGCACTGTCGTCGCGACGGGCATCTACAAGGAACCCGTCCGGGGTCCCGTGCGCATCGGAGATCGGGGCCTCGAAGGCGACGAGCAGGCGGACCTCGACGCCCATGGCGGGCCCTCCAAGGCGGTCTACTTGTACCCGAGCGAGCACTACGACTTCTGGCGAAGAGAACTGCCGGACCTGGTCCTGGGCTGGGGAGCGTTCGGAGAGAACATAACCACGGCGGGGCTGCTCGAAGGCGGAGTCCGCGTCGGGGACCGCCTTCGCGCGGGCACCGCGGTCCTCCGGGTGACGAAGCCCCGATTCCCATGCTACAAGCTCGGCATCCGGTTCGGCCGGGAAGATATCGTTGACCGGTTCCTGAGGAGCGGCCGGTCGGGGTTCTACGCGGCGGTCCTCGAACGGGGGGCAGTGACCGCGGGGGATCCCATCGAATTCGAGGGGCGAGGAGAGGGACGCCCGACGATCACCGAGATCGTCATGGCCCGCCTGCAGGGCGGGGACGAGGAAGAGTGACACGGACCGGGTCGACGCCTAGGGCCGGATCGCCGGCCGCTCCATCTCGACCTGGCGGGACCACCGCCCGATCCCCCACGTGATTCCGATTACGAGGTAGGTGAGGAGCAGAAGCCCGAAGACACCGGCCATGATTGCGAGGATCTGCTGACCGGTGAGGGCCCGTGCCCGATAGAAGGTCAGGAGGTACGCGAACACAAACGATCCGATGGCCCCGAAGGCGTCCCCGAGGGCGCGGAGACGCCACCGACCGGAGAGGACGCGCAGGCCCGCAACCGCAAGGCCGGACAGCCCGGCGAGGTTGAAGAACAGGATTGCACTCGCGATCAGCCCCTCGGGGGGTCTCAGAACCGGGACCGTCGCGCCCATCCCCTGCACCCAGCTCACCCACTCGCTCCCCAAGCGAGGGTTCACCGCGAACACGACGCCGAGGATGAACAGGAACAGAGCAAAGCCAATGAGGCCCATGAAGTCCGGTTCACGGCGTCGAAGAAGCGGGGGCGGCTGCATCGCCGGCGGAGGCGCGGGTGGAACCGTTGCTTCGGGAGGTTTCGCGGCGACAGCCGCGCCGCAAGACATGCAAAACCTCGAGTCGTCCTTGTTCTCAGCGCCGCAGTTCGCGCAGCGGATCACCCGTCTCACCGGCCCACGCCCGGGAGCGGCTGGTACGGCTTATTTGTTTGCTTGATTGCCGTTGGACCCATCGGACTCCCATCATGTAAAACCGCCCTCCGGGAACCGCCCCGGAGGTCCGCGAACGACGAACGCGTCGCCTGCGGCGACGGGCACGCAGAAGGATCCACAACGACAGGGCTTTAAGTATATCGCGATATATCGGCATCTTCATGAGAGAACCCCCGCTGGGCGGACTGAGCTTCCCGTTCCTCCACAAAGGAGGCTTCCAAATCATGCTCCTGAAGACCATCGAGGATCGCCCGATGCATGGCTACGAAATCATGAAGGTCCTCGGGGACCGCTTCCAAGGCTTCTACAATCCGAGCCCCGGGACTGTCTATCCCGCCCTCCGTGGCCTCCTGCGACGCGGCTACATCGCGGTGAGGGGCGTGGAGCAGCGAAAGACGTACCGCATCACGCCGAAGGGGAGGGCTTTCCTCTCCGACCACGAAACGGAGGTGAAGAACCGCTTCCACGCGTTCGAGTCCGCGGTGGGACCGGAGCGCGCATCTCTGTTCAAGGAGCTGAGACATACGAGCAAGCTCCTCGGTCGGAATCTGAGGAGCATCACCCCGGAACAAGCAACCGAGCTGAAAACCGTGGTTCTCGAGATGCGCGAGCGCATGATGAGAATTCTTACAGGGTAGAAGGGAGGGGTGGACGATGGGTGGAGCAATCATCGAGGTTTCGGAGCTGACGAAGAAGTTCGGCGAACTGACTGCCGTAGACCATGTGAGCTTCGAGGTCTTCGAAGGGGAGATCTTCGGGTTTCTCGGACCGAACGGAGCTGGGAAGACGACGACGATCAACATGCTCACGACGGTCCAGCGCCCTACGGGTGGGAATGCCAGGGTCAACGGGCATGACGTGGCCGACGACGCACTCGAGGTGCGTAGGTCGATCGGCCTCGTACCTCAGGAGTACACCGCGGATGAGGACCTCACGGGTCTGGAGAACCTCCTGCTCGTGGCCCGGCTCTACGACATTCCCCGGGTGGAGTCGAGGAAACGCTCCGGAGAACTCCTGCGTCTTGTCCAGCTCGAGGATGCGGCGAATCGTCCCGTCGAGACGTACAGCGGCGGGATGCGCCGCCGTCTCGAGCTCGCGTGCGGACTCATCAACCGGCCGAGGGTCATGTTCCTCGATGAGCCCACCCTCGGCCTCGATGTGCAGACTCGCGCCGCAGTGTGGGAGTACATCCGCCTCCTGAAGGAGCAGTACAACATGACGATCTTCATGACGACTCACTACCTCGAGGAGGCCGACCAGCTTTGCAGTCGCGTCGCCATCATCGACCACGGCAAGATTGTGGCCCTCGACTCACCAGGGAACCTGAAGGCGTCCCTGGGCGGCGACATCATCGACATCGCGGTGATTGGAGGGAGCGGTGACGCCCTCGCGACTGCCCTCCAGGCGATTCCGAGCGTTCGGGAACTCCGTCGGGTGGACGGCGGGTACCGACTCACGGTCCTGAATGGCGAGGAGACTGCCCCACTCGTGCTCGACACGATTCGGGGCCAGAATCAGAAGGCGACCCGGATCAGTATTGCGAAGCCCACCCTCGATGAGGTGTACCTAGCCCGCACGGGCCGCACGATGCGGGAGGAGGAGGGCTCCAGGGACCAGTTCTTCCGGCAACGTCTCACGATGCGGAGGGCGAGACCATGAGTGGCCTCGTCGCCCTCACCGGCCGCGAACTGAAGAAGTGGTATAAACAGCCCTTCGTCCTGTTCATCAGCCTGATCCAGCCCGTCATCTGGATGGGATTCTTCGGGAAGGCGATGAACTTGGGCGCCTTGGTCCCCACGAACCTCCTACCGCCGGGAACGCCAAATCCCCTCCTCCTCTTCCTCGGCACCTCGGACTACTTCTCCTACATGGCCGTCGGCATGCTCTCCTTCGTCGTCCTCTTCGCGACGATGTTCAGCGGCATGTCAATCGTCTGGGACCGGAGGCTCGGCTTCCTCAACAAAGTCCTCAGCACCCCGGCGAGCCGCGGCTCGATCGTGCTCAGCAAGGTCCTCATCGCGGTCGTCCGGGCCATCGTTCAGGCCGGCATCGTCCTCGTCGCGGCGGTCGTCCTGGGGCTGCAGGTGAGTGCGGTCTTCCATCCGCTGTACCTCCTCGGCGTCTTTGCCGCCTTGTTCCTGATGAGCCTTGGGCTTTCGTCTCTCTTCGTCGCGATCGCAATCCGCTCGACGAGGTGGGAGACGCAGATGGCGATCATGAACCTGCTGAACCTACCCCTCCTGTTCGCGAGCAACGCCCTGTTCCCGACAAGCCAGATGCCCGAATGGCTCAAGGACTTCGCCCAGGTCAACCCAGTGACGTACGGCACGGACGCGGCCCGGCAGCTCATCCTCTACGCGCCCAACTGGACGAACGTGGTGAACGACTTCCTGTTCCTCGGGGGATTCGCAGCGATCTTCGCGACGATTGGCATCCTCCTTTCCTGGCGCTATCTGAGCAAGTGATCTGCGAGGAGCACTGGGTCAGTCGAGCCCGCCCGTCTCCACCTTCCCCGGTTCGGGCAGCTTCTTCAGGGTAGCCGCGAACTCCGCGGCTTCCTCCTTCATCGCCCCGACCTCTTTCTCCAGGGCCCCGGTCCACTTTTCCCGGGCGTCCTCGCGATATGTGGCATAGAACCGCGCGGCGGTCTGGAGCATCTGGAAACGCCCCGAATCGAGGGACTCCACGAGGGACGCCCCGCGGGCTTCCGCATCGTTCGTGGGACGGATCCGCTGGAGGAAGGCGACGAGGGCCGGGATGCGACGCTTGAGCCCGTTCACGTCGTCGCTCCAGAGGATTCCAAGGGACCGCCTCTCGTCCTCGCGAACCGCTTTCAGCCAGGGCCAGGCGGCTTCCAGGGAACTGCGGATGAGGCGGGAGTCGCCAAACACGTGAGTGAGCTTCGCGTCCGAGTAGCCGGGCAGCTCGAGGAGACCGTAGAAGGAGCGCGCGCGAATCTCATCATGTCCCGGACCCGCGCCGGCGAGGAGCCGCAAGAGGGGCTCCGGATCCGAGCCGGAGGGAGGGGTCGGTATCCCCAGGCCCGCACGCTGCGAAATCTCGACGAGCAACGGGATTGCAGTCTCAGCGCGAGCCCGGGCGAGGAAGTCCAGGTAGGCGTCGAGGACCGCGGCGTTGAAGGCGTCGATTTCCCCCACGAACCCGTCCGCATCGGCCGAGGATGCAGGGGGCTTCGGGACCTTTTCGAGGTACTCCACCCTCGTCCGCAATGCGCGAATGCGCGCCTCCGCCCCTCGATACACGTCCCGATACTCCAACTGGAGGCGCCTCACTTCGGAGGCCTGTTCCACGACGCGGTCGAGCTTGCGCCACCCCTTCCGCGCCCCGTAGAAGTCCCGGCGCCTCGCCTTGCTGAGGACCCCATCAAGCACGCGGATGTGCTTGGGCGCAAGTCGATGTTCCCGGGCTGCCTTCGCGAGGTCCGAGGCCAGGCCGTCAACGTCCCGGAGGAAGATCCTGACCTGGCGATAGTTCTCCACCTCGCTCTCCCGGATCAGCTTGTCGAACCGATCGCGGAACCGCAGGAGTTCCCCATCGAGGGCTCCTGGATACGCGGCCACCTTCCTGCGCGCCACGGCGATGGCCTCGAGCAGCTCCTGGGCCCTGAGCGCGACCTTCGGGGCTGACAGCTCCTCCGGTTCCACGGCGCCTCCAACGGGGACAAGACTATTTGAAATCCATCGAACGAAAGTGGAACGGGTCCTTCGCCGCCGCCTTCTGGAGAAGCCGCAAAAGCTTAAATGGCGGCTTCCCCTGAGCGGGCCGCGATGCAGCTCCGCCTCATCGAGAAGCAGAAGGACTCCATTCGCATCGAGGTCGCCAACCCCGACGACACGATCATCTATCCCCTCGTCAGCGCGCTCCAGAAAGACGAGGACGTGGTGGACGCCCTCTACTACACGGGCCACCCTCAGTTGG
This sequence comes from Thermoplasmata archaeon, assembly GCA_036555455.1. GTDB lineage: Archaea > Thermoplasmatota > Thermoplasmata > RBG-16-68-12 > RBG-16-68-12 > RBG-16-68-12. The sequence continues at coordinate 46,056 of DATBLI010000078.1, read as the reverse complement.
ACAAGCCCGTCCTCACGGTCCGGACGAAGAAAGGCAGTCCGCAGGCCGCCCTGAAGCGGGTTGCGACCCATCTCTCCGAGGAGTTCGCCGGTGCAAGGACCCTCCTGGAGAAGGAACTCGCGTAGGCGTATGGAACGAGACCTCGGGATCGAGGGCTACGTCACGACGACCGCGGGCGTGGGCGGCACACTGAAGGTCTCCCCGGAGGACTTCGTCGTCGAAGAAATCCCGGACCCTCCGCCCCGGGTCCCGGGCGGCCGGTTCACCATCGCGGCCCTCCGCGTCCGGAACTGGGAGACGAACCGCCTCGTGCGGCAGCTCGCCCGGGCCCTCCACATCTCCCGGCGACGGATCGGCTATGCCGGCACGAAGGACAAGCGGGCACTCACGACCCAGCTCTTCTCGTTTGAAGGATTGCCACCGGAGGGGGTGAAGGCCCTCCGCCTCCGGGACGTGGACGTCCTCGACGCCTTCACGACCGAGAAGCCCCTCACGCTCGGAGACTTGATTGGGAACCGGTTCCGGATCGTCGTCCGGGACCTGCGATTCCCGGCGGTGGAGGCTGCCGCCGACGTCGAGGAGACGACCCGCCAGCTGGGAGCCCTCGGGGGATTCCCGAACTTCTTCGGAATCCAGCGGTTCGGCACGGTTCGTCCGATCACGCACCTCGTCGGGAAGCATCTCATCCGCGGCGAGTTTCGAGAGGCCGTCGAGACATACATCGCGAACCCCATCGCGGGCGAGGATCCAGAATCCTTCGAGGTTCGGACCGCGTTCGCGGAGAGCGGGGACATACGAGGGGCCCTCCGTGACTATCCGAAGTCGTACACGTTCGAAAAGGCGATTCTGAATCACCTCCGGGGACGTCCCGACGATTACATCGGTGGCTTGCAGCAGCTCCCGGAGAACCTGCTCATTATGTTCGTCCACGCCTACCAGTCGTTCCTTTTCAACCGGATTCTCAGTGAGCGGCTCCGGCGGGGACTGCCCGTCCACACGCCCGTCGTGGGGGATCTCGTCCTCCCGGCGGACGCACGCGGTCTCCCGAACCGCGACCGCACCATCGAGGTGACGTCCGACAACCTGGAGCGGGTCGCGGACCGGTGCCGGAGCGGAAAGGCCTGGGTGAGCGCCGTTCTCTTCGGCGCGGAATCCCGCTTCGCGACAGGTGAGCCGGGCGCAATCGAAGAGGGGATCGTTGCCGCGGAGAAGCTCCGACCTCAAGACTTCCTGATCCCCTCAATCCCCCAAATCTCCTCGAAAGGGACGCGCCGGGAAGCCCTCGCACCGATCCGGTCGTTGGAGGCGAGCGTCGACGAAACGGGCCTCCATGTGTCTGTGGAACTCCTGCGGGGCGCCTACGCGACCTGTCTTCTGCGAGAGCTGATGAAGAGCGAGAGCGCCGCGTGAGCTTCGGGTCGGGAGTCCCTCAGGGCCCGACCTTTGTCCAGAGGTCGGCGAAGCGGTCCACCGTGTCATCGTGGAAGCTCTGACGGTTCGTGACGAGGAGCCTCGAGACCTCGTCCATGTCCTTGATTGCGAACACGCTCTCCCGCTCGCGGCGGTAGCGAACGAGGAGCTCCCTGCTGGTCATCTTCTGGAGGTGGTAGGACAGGGTCGACTTCGAGACCCCCGCGGCGGCCTGGAGTTCCGAGAATGTCCGCTCCCCCTGGAGCAGGATTTCGAGGACGATCCTCCGCGGCACATCCTGTCGCAGGAGGCCGAGAATCCGGCGCTGGACCTCCATGAAAGCGCGGGCGATGAAATACCTCTTGCGATGTCCGTCCGCCTCCGACTTGAGCATCCCCAGCCGCTCGAGGTACATGAGGTGGTAGGAGAGCATCCCCGTGGACATGCCGAGGGCCTGGCCGATTCGGCGCAGATGGACCCCTGGGTTCTGGAGGAGGTATTCGTAGATTCTCCGGCGACTCTCAAGCTCGAGACCTTCCGTCATCGAATCACCGCAGCAGGGCGAGGTACAGGGACACGAGGACCGCGAGGTTCAGGGCGACCCAGCCCGTGGTCACGGAGGGGACCCACGACTGGGCCATCTCCACGACGAGCCAAACGCCCTCGACGAGGAAGGTGCCGAAGGCCGCGGATAGGAGCAGGAATCGACGTTCCCGATGCCGTGCGTACGACTTCACGGCGACGGCCGCAAGGATCGCCGCGAATCCCGCGAAGGAGACCCGCAGGAACACGTCCAGCGGTTCCATGTAGTCCGAGCAATGCGGGTCTCGCTTATTAGTCCTTCTCGTACGGCCGTCGAAAGGCTAACGATTCCGTCGACGACCAATTGGTTCGACAAACGTCCTAGGCCATCCGCATCGCGAACCAAAACCGACTTGAGGGATGAAAGCCCCTCCGTTCTTGGGAGGACGGGTGGGAGATGCGCTCACGGAGGGCGAAAATCGCGGCAGCGCTCACGGCCCTCGCGTTCCTTCCCTTGGCCGTCATCGCGTCGACGCCCGTCCGGGGATCATCGCCTACGACCGAGGCGTCGCGGGACCTGAGCGGCCTCCCTTTCCACGCCAGCGCGGGACTCGACGCACCCACTGTCGACGCGATCCGCCGAGGCTGGCTGAGTGGCCTTTTCGGGTCCTTCCGATGGGACGGCTTCGCGGCCCAAGGCGCGTTTGCGCAATTCTCGTTCAATACCGCGACCGGCGAGATTGTTAGCTACCTGGCCCGGCGGGGCAGCGAAAGCCTCGCAATCGTGGAGTCCATCGAACTCGTGCCGGCCGTCGCCTTCGACCACGTCGTTGCGGACGGACCTGTCTTCAAGGCCACGAGCGACGCTGTAATGGTCTCGGCCCACGACGAACCGTCCGCCCTCCTCGGGATCCGGAGCGGGGCCGGCTCGCGGCGTGTCGTCTTCCATTTCATCGACTCCCTGACCAACGTGACCGCGCAGTCCATGTCCACGATCTGGCCCCAGGCCGAACTCGCGTTCTCCGTCGGCGAGACCCACGGCCGCCTCCTCCTGGGGACAGGTAGCTTCAACGTCTCGGGCGCAGTCGTCGTCGCGAACCTCGATCCGAACGACCTCCTCGCCATGCGGATCGTTCCCGCGTTCGCGGAGGAAAAGGCCGCGCGGACCGCGGTCCTGGACTCGTTCGCCTCAGGCCGTCTGGCCGCCGAGTTCGCCCTTGTCGCCAAGTCTGGGGGAGGCTGGGTGGAGACCTCGGCACGATTCCGAAATGGCTTGGTGACGAACTCGGCGAGCGTGGCGGAAGGAAGCGCGACCGTGCAGCTGGGATCCATCGCGGACCGAGACGGGCTCCTCCTCCTCGCATTCGATCCGAAGACGATGCCCGCGGACGCAACGCACCGGCTCCTCGTCACGCTCAACGACGCCGAGATCCCGGAGGTCGAAGACACCACCGAAACCTTCTACGCGATTGCCGGATCGCAGGAACACGCGTACTACACGCGCCTAGCGATGAACGCCACGGTCCTCGCCGTCTATCTCCCGAACCTCCAGTCGTCGACCGTCCAAGTGAGGAGTCTGGAGACGCCGTCCCCTCCTTCGGATGTGATCGGCGTGGAGATCGCGGCGGCGGCCGCCCTGGGGGTCGTCTCCATCGCGGCGGGAGTCATGTTCCGCCGCAGGGAGACCTGAGGGAATCACCTACTTATAGCGGACTCGAGATGGGCCGGCCCGATGCCCGAGAGCGAGGCGTGTGGCGTGGCCGGCTGCACGAACAAGGCGGTCCGCTCCGTCGCGGAGGGGAAACTGAAGGAGGCATTGCCGGGGGTCTCCTTCCACGCGGACTTCCGGCGGGTCCGCCTTTGCCGGGATCATTACCGCCAGTTCCGCAAGCAGACGAAGAAGGATCGTGAGCTCGACCGCCTCGGTTGGTGACCCCGCGACCCAGCCCGGGATCTGAGCCCGTGCGGCCCCGGCTCATCAATTTCCTCACGAATGCGGGCTCGTCGGCGGCGGGCCTCTTCATTCCCCTGTATGCTGCGCAGCTCCATGCATCCTTAGAGCAAATCGGATTCATCGTCGCCGCGTACAATGCGTTCATCCTCTTTGCCTCCCTCCTGTTCGGCCGCGCGGCGGACGTCCGTGGGATCCGGAGGATCTTGCGGGCCGGTCTCCTGCTGTCCGCGATCGCGTGCCTGACCCAGGCATTCGCCTTCGACCCGTGGACCCTGGCCGCAACCCGGGCGTTCCTCGGCTTCTGCGCGGGGATGTACCCTGCGGCCCTCCTCGCGTATGCGAAGACCGCGAACTCCCTGATGGGGCGCTTCTCCGCGTGGGGCTCCCTGGGCTGGGCTCTGGGGAACGGCCTCGCGGGCGTCATCGCGGCTCTCGCCCCGGGAGTCTACTGGCAAGTCTTCGCGGTGTCCGCTGCCGCCTGGTTCTTTGCGTTCTTCCTCGCGACGGCTGCGCCCACCGAAGGAACCGGGGAGCGACTCCGAGTGCCCTTCTTCCCGCGGTCCATCCTTCGCAAGAACGTCCCTGTGTACGCGACGATGTTCATCCGACACACCGGGGCGAACATGATTTGGGCGATCTTTCCGCTCTACCTTGAGCAAGTCCTCGGGCTCGACACCCTGCACATTGGGATCATCTTCGCTCTGAACCCCTTCGTGCAGTTCCTCGTCATGCGGGAGCTCGATCCGTACCGCAGTCCGACCCTGGTCATCCTCGGCTTGGTGGGCTCCGTCGGGACGTTCCTCCTCTTCACGATTGCGCCTGACTTCTGGTCGATGCTCGCACTCCAGGTCCTCCTCGGTTTTTCGTGGGCGACCCTATATGTGGGCTCGCTGAAGTTCGTCACGGAGGAAAACGTGGAGACGGCCACGGCGGGCGGATGGTTCAACAGCGTGACGAGCCTCGCCTCAATCCTGGGTCCCATCCTCGGGGGCATCTTGGCCGCCTCGAGCTACCTGCTGCCGATGTACACCGCCGCCCTGCTTGCCGCCGCAGCCCTTGGCGTGTACGTCTATGCGATCCGGGCGAGGGGGCGCGCACCTGCGACGTCCGCCTGAGGGGTTCGATCCGAGGCTTCGCGCGCAGTCTGCCGAAGCACGTACCGCCGGTTCCCTTCCTCAATTAAGGCGCGACCGCAGACCGAGCACCGGTAGTAAATGGTTCGGCCGCCACTCCCGAGGAACTCGAGGCTGATATGATCGCATGAGGCTGGGGAGGCGGCGTAGGGCGCCCCCACATCGCGAACGACCGGTGCGTCTCCGGACATCGACGAGGCTTGCGCCCCGCGCCGCGGGGTCCGGGCCGCACGGCGCGAAGCCCGCCACCGTCGGAGTCTGCCGCGGAATCGACGCTGGGGTTTCTTACGGGCACTCTCGAGCTCCGCCAGGATCCACCCGGCCTCCGCCCGGCCGTATTCCGTCCTCGCGTACTCGCTCAGCTCCCTACTCCGTGGGGGCGTGACTCGCGTCCACCCCATCGCTTCCAGGTAGCCCACATGGGTCGTCATGGGGAGCCGATGGTGACCGCGGTTCGAAGCGGTTGGCCCGGCGCTAGGAGCCGTCGTTCGACGGCCACCTATTGATGGTCCTGTGCGGGGTGGGCTCCCTCGATAGTGAGTTCCCGGAGGCCCGTCTCCTCACTGAGCCGACGGGTGAAGCGTATGGTGTCGAACCGTTCCAGACAGATCTCGTTCACAACGCACGCTTTCCCGCGGAACAGGTGTCCGCCGACGGCTGCGTGATCCCTGCCCGCAACCGTGACATGGATGTGGAACTTCGGCTCAGCGCGCATCGAGATGCTTCCATGAAATCCGAGGAGCTCGTGCCGATCCGGGTACGTGCTTCTTTCGTAGCCGCCCGGAGCAAAGAAGCCAATCTCGAAGTCCTTGAGCATTCCGATTGCCCAGTGGATCGCGCCGCTGTCGACTCGATGTTTTCGAGCCGCGGCCTCGAGGCCGGCAAAGACGTCCTCTCCGTCCGCGAGCTTGACGAAGACGATGCGGCCCTCCTCGACGCTTTCCATCCATGTCACCGCGGGCGAAGGGGTTCGGCGCGGACACGCAGTTTCCGTTCGACGGCCCGAGCCAAATCGGAGGCATGGCTGAAGACCGGATAGACGATCTTCGGCTCGCAGGCCTCGATGAAGGCCATGATGTCGTCGAAGTCGCCATGGTCGCTGAGAGGGAACTGGGCGTCAAGGCCGTACCGTCGCGTGTAGTCGAAGAACGCGGCCCATCCCGAGACGTATGCGGACTTCAGCCGAAGGGCACCGAGCCATGAGACGCTCTCGTCCAGAGGCGGACGGAGCCACCCCGGGGGCAGCACATACACCCGCGGATCCCGTCGCTCCGACTCCGACAATGAGGAGATCCGTCGATACTGGAGCCGGATGCCGTGCCGGACGTAGATGTCCGCGAGATCGGCGATCGCGTCCGCGACCGCGACCTCGACGCCGAGGCGGTTCACCAAGGCGATGAGCTCCTGGGACTTCCCGAAGACGTATCCCCCGAGGGCGACGGGCCCTTCCGCGAGCTCCATCTCAAGCCAACTCATCAGGTCCGCCTCGACCGTCGTCTTGTCCGGAAAGCTGTAGCCGGGGCGACCGTACGTCGCGTCGACGATCAGGGTGCGGACTCGCTCGGGGAGCGCCTTCCCGCATGTCGCGCCCCCTTCCGGATTGAAATCGCCCGTGTACAGGAGGTCGTCCACGCGAATCATGGCAGACCCGAACACATGGCCGGCATCCTTCAGGGTCACGTGGAAGCCGTTGACGTCGACCTCGCGGCCGTAGGGTACCTCGATCCCCGACCCGGATCCGCGACGGACCCGCAGGACCTCGAGGGTCTCCGGCGTCATCACGCCTCCCGACGTGAGGTGGTCCAGGTGGCCGTGGCTCACCACGCTGCCGGGAGTCTTCCGATCCGGATCCAAGACGACTTCCTTGAGGCCGTCCTGGACGAGGATGCCTCGCTCGTAGCGCACCCTCATCAGGAGCGCCTCGTGAACACGTACCGGGTGGGCACGCGACGCTTCAGCCCCGTCCAGTAGTGGCACTTCGCGCAGCGGTACCCGAGGGTCACTGTGCCTCCAAAGACGGTCATGTTCCGCAGGCGGCGAAGCCGCCCGTCGCAGACCGGGCATCGGATGAGGCTCTTCATCTCCTCCGTGTCGCGGCAGCGAATCTCGAGGTCGATGAGCCCGGAATCGATCGCGATCTTCCGGAGTCGGGGCTCTCCAACGCGGAAGAGCTCCTCGCCCTTGAGATCCTTCTCGATGAGCGCCTTGAGCCTGCGCTGGGATGGGACCTCATGTCGCGTACTGAGCACCCGCGCGAGGGACTCGCGGACTCGATCATCACTCGGGATCCGATACGCCTGCACTGCCCGCGGGAACGTCGGGGGCCCATACTAAGGTTTCTAGGGCCGAATGCCGCAGCCGAGCCCGGCAGGGCGCCGGAAGGCCGCATGCGGGACTCCCTCGCCCTTGACTGGGCCTCCAACCGCAAGAGTTATGACGCCGGGTCCGGTCGCAGAACTGTGGAGGTCTCTCGCTTCCGGTCCCTTGAGGAACTCCGAGCCGCGATCACGGAGTGCCGCAGGTGTCCTCGGCTCGTGCGCTATCGCGAGGCGGTGGCGAGGCGGAAGGTCGCCCGATTCCGGGACTGGACGTATTGGGGCCGGCCGGTCCCGGGCTTCGGAGACCGGGGCGCCCGACTCCTCGTCATCGGCCTTGCCCCTGCAGCCCATGGAGGGAACCGCACCGGACGCGTGTTCACGGGAGATGCGAGCGGGGACTGGCTTCACCGCGCCCTCCACCGTGCGGGGTTCGCGAGTCAGCCGACCTCGACGCGGAGGGACGACGGCTTGCGCCTCGACGGCTGCTACGTGACCGCTTCGGTGCGGTGCGCTCCTCCGGGCAACCGTCCCTCGCGAGGCGAGTTCGCCCGCTGCGCTCCGTTCCTGGAAAGGGAGATCGAGCTCCTTCCGGGAGTCCGGGCCGTGGTGGCGCTGGGCGAAGCTGCCTGGAACTCCTTCTTGCATGCCTGGGTGGCCCTTGGGAATGAGAACCCCAGGCCGAAGCCGCGTTTCGGGCATGGGGCGGTCGTGCCCCTCGGTCGAGTGGTCCTGTTCGGATCCTACCATCCGAGCCAACGGAACACGCGCACGGGGCGTCTCACGGAGTCGATGTTCGATGCAGTCTTCCGCTCGGCGCGAAAGAGGCTTGGGGTCTCAGGGGACGGGCGCGGAGAGTCGCCCGGCCGGGCCCTCGTTGACCCACAACAAAGGATATGACCCCCTCCCGGCTTGACTTCCCCATGACCGAGGCGCGAAGGGTCATCATCCTCGGAGCCGCGGGCCGGGACTTCCACGATTTCAACACGTACTTCCGCGACAACCCCGCGTACAAGGTCGTGTGTTTCACCGCGACCCAGATCCCGGGAATCGCCGACCGGAGGTATCCCGCCGTCCTCGCGGGCGGGATGTATCCCGATGGCATTCCCATCTACGTGGAGGAGGACCTCCCGCAACTCATCAAGAAGCTCAGCGCGGACATCGTCCTCTTCGCCTATAGCGACGTCGACTACGCCTACCTCGGCCATCGTGCAGCAATCGCGAACGCGAATGGAGCAGACTTCATGCTCCTCGGCGCCGAGGACACGATGCTCAAGGCGAAGGTGCCCGTCATCGCAGTCTGCGCTGTCCGCACGGGCAGCGGAAAGAGCCAGACCACGAGGCGCATCGCGCAGATCCTCCGCGACCACGGGAAAAAGGTCGTCGTCGTCCGTCACCCGATGCCCTATGGCGACCTCGCATCCCAGGCGGTGGAGCGCTTCGCCACCTACGCGGACCTCGACAAGTACGAGTGCACGATCGAAGAGCGGGAGGAGTATGAGCCCCACATCGACAAGGGGACCATCGTGTACGCGGGCGTGGACTACGAGGCAATCCTCCGCCAAGCGGAGCAGGAGGCGGAGATCATCCTGTGGGACGGAGGGAACAATGACACCCCCTTCTACAAGCCGGACCTCCACATCGTCGTCGCGGATCCCCTTCGTCCGGGGCACGAACTCATGTACTACCCCGGGGAGACGAACGTCCGCATGGCCGACGTCGTCATCGTCAACAAGGTGGACACCGCGAAGCCGGATGATGTGGAGCTTGTGATGAGGAACGTCCGCTCCCTGAACCCCGATGCCGTCATCGTTGAGGCCGCCTCCCCCATCACCCCGGATGACGGCATCCGGATCCGCGGGCAGCGAGTCCTTGCGATCGAGGATGGCCCGACCCTGACCCACGGAGGAATGGAATATGGAGCCGCGTACATCGCGGCGCAGCGGTTCGGGGCCCGAGAGGTCGTAAGCGCAGTAGATCACGCAGTCGGTTCCATTCGGGAAACGTACAAGAAGTACGCCAACTCCCGCAAGGTCCTGCCCGCCATGGGATACGGCCCGAGGCAGATCAAGGAACTCGAGGAGACGATCGATGCGACGCCCTGCGACGTGGTCGTGAGCGGCACTCCCATCGACTTGAGCCGCGTCCTCAAGACGAGGAAGCCCATCGTCCATGTGCGTTACGAACTCGACGAGATCGGCCATCCGAACCTCGAGGACGTCCTGAAGGACTGGGAGCTCATCTAGAGGACGGGCGACGCCGGATCTGCGCGGTTGCGGGCACTCCGCGCATTTCGCGGACCCGCGTTGCTCCCGTAGCCCAGGTCGGCGGAGTCCCGGTTGACCGGCGTCTCCTGGGCCCAACGCGCGCGTCGCCGGAGGCCCGAGCGCAGCTTTATTCCCGTGGTTCCCCTTCCGCACGCTGGGGAGAAACATGGCGACGAAGATCGCCGTCATCGGAGCGGGAGAAATGGGGCACGGGATTGCGGAGCTCGCGGCCCTCCGAGGCTATGACGTCACGATGCGGGACATCAAGCAGGAGTACTTGGACCGCGGCATGGAGCGAGTCCGATGGTCCTTGGACAAGCTCGTGGAAAAAAACCAAATCAAGCGGGAGGAGGCCGAGGCCGCGCTCGCGCGAATCCGCCCTACGTTGGACCTCAGCGACGCTCTGCGAGATGCGGACTTCGCCATCGAAGCGGTGTTCGAGGACCTCGGCCTGAAGAAACGCGTGTTCCGGGAGCTCGACGGCGCTGCGCCGGACAAGACGATCTTGGCGTCCAACACGAGCGCCATTCCAATCACGAGCATGGCCGTCGCAACGAAGCGACCCGAGAAGGTCGTGGGCCTCCATTTCTTCAACCCCCCCATGCTCATGCCACTCATCGAAGTCGTTCGGGCGGAAGGGACGAGCGACGCGACCCTCCAGGCCGCGGTGGACCTCTCGAAGGCCCTCGGCAAGACCGTCGTCGTGGTCCGAAAGGATGTGCCCGGCTTCATTACGACCCGGATCCTCGGGCCCTACTTCGAGGAAGCCGCCTGGATCCACGAGGACGAGGGGGTGTCCATCGAGACGATCGACGCCGCCATGCGTTTCCGCGCAGGCTTCCCCATGGGGCCCTTCGAACTTGCGGACCAAGTGGGAATCGACGTCCTGTACCACCTCATCGAGAATGCGAAGCATCCCGTGCCGATGTCCGTGAAGCGGCTCTTCGACGCGAACAAGGTGGGCCGCAAGGTCGGGGAAGGCTTCTACTCCTACAAGGAGGGACGTCCGAAGCTCACGCCCGAACTGGGAGCATCGTTCGACCCCGTCCGGATCCTCGCGCCCATGATCAACGAAGCTGCGGACCTCCTCGCGCAAGGGGTGGCCAGCGCGGAGGACATCGACCTCGCGATGCGCCTGGGCACCGCGTTTCCCAAGGGGCCCCTGGCCACGGCGGATGACCTTGGAGTCGACGCAGTCCTCGCGGCTCTCCGAGCCGGCAAGCGTCACGCCCCCGCGAAGATTCTGGATGAAATGGCCGCTCGCGGCGAACTCGGCGTGAAGTCGGGGAAAGGCTTCTATGACCATGTCGCAGGGAAGGAACAGAAGGCCCTTGAGACCCTCCTCTTGGCCAAGGACCACGAGATCCGTGTCGCAACGATCACGATTAACCGGCCCGACCGGCTGAACACGCTGAGCCCCCAGGTCTTCGATGAACTCGAGCAGGCTCTTGCGGAACTCGAACGGGACGAGGACGTGCGGTGCGTCGTCATCACGGGAGCGGGGGAGCGCTCGTTCAGCGCCGGGGCCGACCTCACCTCGTTCACCGACATCTCGAAGGCCCACAAAGTGTGGCAGATCTCGAGGAGGTCCGAAGAGGTCTTCCACCGACTCGCGAACTTCCCGAAGCCCACCGTGGCGGCCCTCAACGGCTACGCGTACGGAGGAGGCCTAGAGCTCGCCCTCGCATGCGACTTCCGCCTGGCCGCGCGGCGAGCCAAGGTCGGCCAGACGGAGATCGGGCTCGGCCTGGTCCCAGGGGCCGGCGGGAGTCAGCGCCTCGTGCGGGTCGTTGGGTTGGCGAAGGCGAAGGAACTCGTGATGATGGGCTCGCGGCTCACCGCGGATGAAGCCGCGGCGATCGGTTTGCTCACGAAGGTCGCCGACAACGAGGCGTTCGGGGACGCCGTCCGCTCCTTCGCAGAGAGGCTCGCGAAACAGGCTCCGATCGCGATTCGCCTGGCCAAGGCCCTCCTCAACCGCAGCGGCGACGTGCCCATCGATGCGGCCCTGGAGATGGAAGCAATGGCCTTCGGCCTCGTCACCTCCACGGAGGACATTTACGAGGGCCTCCAAGCGTTCATGGAGAAGCGGGAGCCGAAGTTCAAAGGCGAGTGAGCGGCGGCCTCAGAGCCCGACGACGCCCTTCCGCGCGAGCTCGGCCGCGCGCGCCTTCGAATAGCCCAACGAGCGCAGGATGGCCTCCGTGTCCTCCCCCTTCTCCGGGGCCCTCGCGGGCAGGCGTAGCGCCGTCACCGAATGCTTCGCGGGATGTGCGAGGACGGGCGTCTTCCACAGCCCCGGGACATCCGCGAGCGGGAGGAGGCCGCGGGCCTTCACCTGTGGATCCCGCACGACGTCGGAGACGTTCCGCACGCCCATCACCGGCAGTTTCTCCGGCAGGAGTCGGGCTTCCCATTCCGCGAGGGTGCGCGTCCGGAACCGCTCTCGGAGTGCCTGCGCAACAAGGGCCTTCTCCGGCTCGTCGGCGAACTGGGACCCGATGAACTCTGGAAGTTCGAGGATCGCGCATAGCCTCCTCCAAAACTTGGGCTCAACCGGCGCGACGGCAATCCATCGACCGTCCTTCGTTTCATAGAGGTTGTAGAAGGGAAAGGTTCCCGTCAGGAGCGTCTCTCCCGCCACGGGCTCCTCCCCTGTGGCCAGGTAGCGGGCGAGATTGAGGACCATGAGGGAAACGGCTGTGTCAAAGATGGACACGTCGATGAACTCGCCCTTGCCGGTCTTGCTGCGGGTCCGCAAGGCGGCCAGGATGCAGATCGCGGCGTTGTAGCCGCTTGCGAGATCCGCAATCGGCACGCCGGGGATGACCGGACGGCCATCGCTGGCCCCCGTCACGCCCAAGATGCCCGCGTGGGCTTCGAAGGTGATGTCGTGCCCTGCGAGGCCCTTCAACGGGCCCGTCTGGCCGTACCCGGAGAAGGAGCAATAGATCAGCTTCCGGTTGATCTTCCGGAGGGTCGAATAGTCCGCCCCGAGCTTCTTCATCACACCCGGACGGAACTGCTCGATGACGACATCGGCCTTGCGCACGAGTCTGTAGAGGATCTCGCGGCCCTGTTTCCGCTTCAGGTCCACCGCGAGGGACCGCTTCCCGCGGTTCACCATTAGGTACGCGTAGGAAACGCCCTGGACCGTGGGCGGGACCGTCCGCATGTAGTCGCCAACCCCTGGGTCCTCGATCTTGATTACGTCGGCGCCGAGGTTCACGAGGAGCTGGGTGCAAAAGGGACCCGGCAGGAGGCGGGTGAAGTCGAGGACCTTAAGCCCCTTAAGGGGACTGACCACGGCCGCCAGCAACGGTCGTCCGGACTTGAACGTTGTGCGCCCATCTCGTGGACGACGCCGGAGAGGGGGGCGGGACCTCCGCGGTGGGTCGCCCACGAGGCCCTTATTCCCGCAGCCGGACATGAGATTCGTGCGGGAAGCAACCGCAATTCGTGCGAGCCTTTGGCGAACGTTCTTATCCGGCTCCTTCCATTGCGACGACGGGGAAGACGATGCGGGAAGCGGTCATCGTCGAAGCGGTCCGGACTCCCGTCGGCAAGCGAGGCGGTTCGCTGAAGGATTGGCGGCCCGACGAATTGGCGGCCTTCGCGCTCCGCGCCCTCGTGGAACGCACCGGGATCGAACCGAAAATCGTAGAGGACGTTGTCCTGGGCTGCGTGTCCCAAATCGGCGAGCAGGGGGGCAACATCGGCCGCATCGCGCCGCTCATCGCGGGATTCCCGGACACCGTTCCGGGCACGAGCGTGAACCGCATGTGCGCCTCGGGCCTCCAGGCGTTCAACTTCGCCTGCATGGAGGTCATGACCGGACAGAACGACGTGGTCATCGCGGGCGGAGTGGAGAACATGTCCCGCATCCCGATCGGATCGGACATGAGCGAACTCAGCCCGACGCTCCTGGAGAAGTACGACATCGTCCAACAGGGCATTTCCGCGGACCTCGTCGCGGACAAGTACCGCATCACGCGGGACGAGATGGACGAGTTCTCCTACCACTCCCACATGAAGGCGATCCGGGCCATCGACGAAGGCCGGTTCAAGCGGGAAATCGCGCCCGTGCCAGTGGTCGACGAGAATGGGAACAAGCGGATGTTCGATACGGACGAGCACCCGCGGCGGACCACGACCCTGGAGAAGATCAAGTCCCTGCCTCCGGCCTTCAAGGCGGATGGACGAATCACCGCCGCGAACTCGAGCGGCATCAACGACGGCGCATGCGCCATCCTCGTCACGACCCCGGAGAAGGCGAAGGATCTCGGGCTTGAGGGCCGGGCGCGGTTCATCGCGACCGGGGTCGCGGGAACGAGTCCCACGATCATGCTCGACGCCCCCATCCCCGCGAGCAGGAAAGCCCTGGCCCGCGCGGACCTGAGCGTGGAGGACATCGACCTCTGGGAAGTCAACGAGGCGTTCGCGTCCGTGCCGCTCGCCACGCGCAACGAAATCGGCATCGACGACGCGAAGCTGAACGTGAACGGCGGGGCCATCGCCCTCGGTCACCCCCTCGGCATGAGCGGCGCGCGCCTGATCACCACGATGCTCCACGAGATGGAGCGCGAGGACCTGCATCGAGGCCTCGCGGTGCTCTGTATCGGCTTCGGGATGGGCCTCGCAACGATCCTCGAGAGGCCACGGTAAGCCGGAAAGGAAAAACATCACGTCGTCCCTCCCCCGACGAGGACGGACCATGGCACGGGCGCGTCTTCAACTCCTGGACGAAGAGGACATCCGCGCGATCGACGAAGCATCGCGGATCCTCCTGTACCACACGGGCATCGAGGTCCGCAGCAACCGTGCCCGCGAGATCCTCGAAGCCATGGGGGCGCGCGCGAGCATCGGAAGCCCGCGGGTCCGGATCCCGGACCGGACGATCTCGAGCGCCCTGGATCGATTCCCCCGGCGAGTTCTCCTCGGCTCTCGGGACGGGAACCACGATGTTCCGATCCCGAACGGTCGATCCCACGTAACCACGGATGGTTGCGGGGTGAACATCCGAGATCTGGAGACGGGCCGGCGACGCCCGAGCACGACGAAGGACCTCGCCGAACTGACGCGGATTGCCGACGCGCTGGAGGCCGTGGAAGTCCAGTGGCCGATGTGCGTTGCGGGGGACGTCCCCACGGAGGTCCACAACCTCGTGGAGGGCGCCGCCACTCTGGAGAACACCACGAAGAACGTCCAGGCCGAGGCGGTTGCGGAGTCGGACGCCCAAGCGCTCGTCTCAATGGCCGCGGCGATCATGGGCGGGGCGGAGGAACTGCGTCGCCGACCGGTGCTCTCCTCCATCCAGTGCCCCGTCAGCCCCCTCATCCTCGAGGCCGGCTCGACGGACGCCCTGATCGTCTTCGCCCGGGCCGGCGTGCCCGTGGCGCCAATGTCGATGGTCCTCATGGGCGGAAGTAGTCCCGTGGAGATGGCGAGTACCCTCGTCACGGCGAATGCGGAGAACCTCGCTTCCCTGTGCGTATCCGAGGGAGCGGCCGCGGGCGCTCCTGTGATCTACAGCACCTCCTGCGGACCCATCGACATGCGCTCCGGCTCCTTCGCGACCGGTTCCCCGGAGTCCGCAATCCTTGATGCCGCTGGCGTGGGACTGGCCCGCCACTACGGCCTGCCTTGCATCGTCGGAGGCTTCGGAGGCGATCCGGACGATATCGGATTCCAAGGGGGGGCGGAGAAGATGGGATCGGGCCTGCTCCCCATGCTCGCGGGGGCGGACCTCATCGCCGGGATCGGCGGCCTGGAGACGGACGGCGCGGTGAGCGCCGAGGCCCTCGTCCTCGATGCGGATCTCGTCGACTACACCAGGAAGATCATCGAGGGGATACGCGTCGACCCGGACACGTTGCACTTGGACATGTTGAGCCGCGTCGGCCCTGGAGGCAACTTCCTCAGAGAACGCCACACCCTGATGAACTTCCGGACCGCGCTTTGGTCTCCCCGGATCCTCCTCCGGGAGGGATACCTGGAGGGAACCACGCCCGAGGGACGCATCCGCGAACGGGCGAAGGCCAGGGCCCGCGAGATTCTCGCGACGCATGTGCCTCCGCCCCTGGACAAGGACGTGAGGAAGGCCGTCTGGAACATGGCGAAACGGCCGATCGACTAGGCCCCGCGGACGATGCCCCGCCAGTCCTCGAGGATCGCACGCGCGCCGTTGTATCCCGGCGCCCCGGTGATCCCTCCTCCCGGGTGGGATCCCGATCCGCAGAGGTAGAGGCCTGGGATCGGCGTACGGTATCGGCCCCAGCCGGCCACGGGCCGGAGGACGTACTGCTGGTTCAGGGTCATCTCGCCATGGAAGATGTGTCCTCCGCTGAGGCCGAAGCGCGCCTCCAGGTCCGCCGGAGTGAGGACCTCCATCCCCACGACGATGGATCGGAGGTTCGTCACGTGGTCCGCCAGGATTTCGAGGACTCGTTCCCCGAGGGGTTCGCGGCGGTCCTCCCAAGTCCCCTTCCTCAGATGGTACGGAGTGTACTGCACGAGGATCGACAGCACGTGCTTGCCCGGGGGGGCGAGGCTCGTGTCCACCGCGGAAGGAATCGCCACGTCCAAGGTCGGCGACTCCGACATGTCGCCATGCTTCGCGTCGTCGTACGCGCGCTCGATGTACTCGAGATTGGGAGCGATCCGGAATCGGGGAGGCAGGAAGCTACCGTCCCCAAGGGTCGGAATCTGAGGCGCTGCGTCCAAGGCGAGGTTCACCTTCGCCACGCAGCCCTCCGAGTTGTAGTTCCGGACGCGGACGAGGAAGTCGGCGCCGAGGGCCAAGGGATCCGCCAGCTCAAGGAACGTCCTCTTCGGATCCGCGGTCGAAACGACAACGCGGGCGGGGATCGTCTCCCCGGACACGAGTTCGACGCCCGTCGCGCGGCCCTCCGGACTGAGGATCCTCCGGACCTCCGCATTCGTGCGGATTTCGACGCCGGCGTTCTGGGCTGCGGCCGCCAAGGCGCTCGAGAGGGAGCCACTCCCTCCGCGGACAAAGGCCCAACCGCCATTCACCTCGGCCACGAAGTGGTGGAAGAGGCCGAAGGCCGTGAAGGGAGACCAGGGACCGCGGAAGACGCCGAACAGGGCGTCCATGGCGAAGCTCGCCTTGAGGAGTTCGGACTCGAACCATTCGTTGAGCCCGTCTCGGACGCTCATGAACGGGAGGCGAAGGGCCTCGAACATCGTCTCCTTGCCGAGCCGACGCAGACGGAGCGCCCGGCGCAGGAGGAACCATTCATCCCCGGGCTTCGGCGATTCCACGGAGGGCGGAACGGAAAGGAGGAGCGGGTCGAGGACGGCGGCAATCCGCATCATGAGGGACCGGAACTTCGGGTATGCGGCCGCGTCCGCGGCCGAGACGCGTGCAATCTCCGCTTGGGCCCTCCTTTCCTCCCTCCAGAGCCGCAAGGCCTGGGACCCCTCGCCCATCGCGATCACGGGCGGGTCGAACGGGATGAATGCGAGACCGTGGGCGACCAGCCGCAGGTCCTCGACGATCTCCCGTCGGAACATCCCACAGAGGGCAGCGCCCGAGGGGCACCGGAAGCCCGGGCGGATCTCTTCCGTGACGACGGGCCCACCGACGACCGGACGCCGCTCGAGGACGAGGACCTTCCGCCCGGCCCGCGCGAGGTACGCCGCTGCGACGAGACCGTTGTGGCCGCCTCCGACGATGACGACGTCATGCGGGACCTGCATGGCTCAGCTCCTCCGCAGCGCAAGGTCTTTCAGGATCTCCCGAGCGCAGTTGCGCCCAGGTGCGCCCATGATGCCGCCGCCCGGATGGGCCCCAGAGCCGCAGAGGTACAACCCCTTGATCGGCGTGCGGTATTGCGCCCATCCCGGGGCAGGTCGGAAGAAGAGGAGCTGATTGGGCGTCAGCTCCCCGTGGAAGATGTTGCCGCCCGTGAGCCCGTACTCCTGCTCGATATCCCACGGGCTAATCACCATCTTGTGAAGGATGATGTCGCGGATCTTCGGCACGTGTTCCTCGATCGTGTCGACGACGGCCTCGCCGAACTCCTCCCGGCGCTCCGGCCACGTGCCCTTCTTCAGATGGTAGGGCGCGTACTGGACGAAGTTCGACATGACATGCTTCCCGGGGGGAGCCATCGTCGGATCGAGCATCGAGGGGATGCACATGTCGATGTACGGACGACGGGAGAAGTCGCCGTACTTCGCGTCTTCGTACGCCGTCTCCAGGTAGTCCATCGTGGGCCCGATCGTGATGTCCCCGGTAAGATGGGGACCCTTTCCCGGTAGGACTTGGAAGTCCGGCGGCTCGCTCAGCGCGAGGTTCACCTTCCCCGAAGACCCCTCGATGTTGAAGTTCCGGATCGCGCGGACGAAATCTTGGGGCAGGAGCTGCGGGTCCACGAGCTTCAAGAACGTCCGGTTCGGGTCCGCGTTGGATGCCACGACGCGGGCGTACAGCTTCTCCCCCGTCGCAAGTTCGACCCCGACGGCGCGGCCGTTGCGAACGAGAATCTGACGGACCTCGGCGCTCAGTCGGACTTGGGCCCCATAGTGCTGGGCCGCCTTTGCAATCGATTCCGACAGCGCGCCAGTGCCCCCACGAACGTAGCCCCAGGTGCGGTACGCGCCATCGAGCTCTCCGAAGGAATGATGGAGCAGGACGTACGCGGTGCCCGGAGAGCGCGGCCCGAGGAACGTCCCGATGATCCCGCTCGCCGCCAGGCCGGCCTTCAGCAGATCCGTCTCGAACCACTCGTCCAGGTAGTCCGCGGCGCTCATCGTCATGACGCGCGCGAACTCGTAGACCTCCTCCTCGGTGAGTTCCTCCAGGGGAGCGGCGAGCTTGAACAGCTTCCGCAATTCGTTGGGATTCACGGAGGAGATGTCAGGGGGAGTCATGTTCAGCAACGGCTGAATGAACTTGCACAGACGGGCCATGAGCGCGTCGAACCGCGGCAGGGCCTCTGCGTCCCGCTTGGAGAAGCGAAGAACCGCGTTGTGCGTGTCCTCCTCATCCCCGCGGTAGAAGAGATAGCGGCCATCGAGGCCGGGGATGAAGTTGCACTCCTGGGGAATCACTTGGAATCCGAAGGCGGGTAGGTCGAGCTCCCGAATCACCTCGGGGCGGAGCATGCTGCAGACGTACGACAGGACGGTGAAGGTGAATCCGGGGAAGATCTGTTCGCTGACCGCCGCACCGCCCACGACGTGGCGGCGCTCCAGGACGAGGACCCTCCGGCCCGCCTTGGCCAAGTACGCTGCGGTTACGAGGCCGTTGTGACCTCCGCCGACGACGATGACATCGTGGGACGAGCCCGACGGCATGCGCGGTCCTCTGTGAGGCGTTGATCCATCCGACATCGGCCGAGACGGAACGCCGGCCCCGCTCCGGGGAAGGACCGCCTGGTTATAGCCCTTTTCTGCCCGACGAAATCGCCCATTTTCTCCATGTCCTCGAAGATGCTGCGAAACACTTATCCCACTGCGGATGTTCCCGCTCCCGTCGCACCGTCTGCGTTCGAATGCGTCCATTCGACGCTGAGGGGACCGGAGGAGGACCGATGCTCAAGGGATCTCCATTTCACTCGCGGACCTTGGAAGCCTGCCAGAGCTGGGAATGGAAGGCGTGGTCAGGGTACCTGTCCGCGACGTCGTACTCGGTCGTCCCGTACATGGAGTACTATGCGATCCGCCACACTGCAGGACTCATCGATGTCTCCCCGCTGTACAAGTATCACATCCGGGGGAAGGATTCCCTTGCCCTGCTCGAAAAGGTCGTCACCCGGGACGTCCACAAGCTTGCGAAGGGGCACATCGTATACACCCCGTGGTGCGACGAGCGTGGCAAGACAATCGACGACGGCACGCTCTGGAACCTCGGCGACGGGATGTACCGACTCACGTCTGCGACGCCGAACCTGAAGTGGCTTGAGGACAACGGGCTGGGTACGGAGACTGAAGTGGAGGACGTCTCCGAGGACATCGGGGCCCTCTCCCTTCAGGGGCCGTCCTCCCGCGCGATCTTGCGGGAGGTGATAGGTGAGGCGATTGACAAGCTCAGGTTCTTCCGTTTCTCGCGGACGAGCTTGGACGGGGTCCCCCTCGAGATCTCCAGGACGGGCTACACGGGCGACCTCGGCTACGAGCTATGGGTCCAACGGGATCACGCGGAAGGGCTGTGGGACGCACTCACGACGCATGGGGAGAAGTACGGCCTCCAGCCGGCTGGCCAAGCCGCAATGGACGTCTGTCGAATCGAGGCGGGCCTCATCCTCGGCGAGGTCGACTACGCCCACAGCCGAACCGCTCTCATCGACGAGCAGCGGTACTCGCCCTGGGAGCTGAGCTTGGATTGGGCGGTTGCGCTCGACAAGGGACCGTTCGTCGGGCGACAAGCGCTCCTGGAGGAACGACGGCGCGGCGTCTCCCGCCGCACCGTCGGAATCGAAGTGGACTGGACGACCGCCTCGAAGTTCTTCACGGACTTGGGCCTCCCCCCTGCGCCGCCCTCGGAGCCTTGGAGCTCCAAAGTCCCCCTGTTCGCGGGGATTCGCCAGGTCGGCTGGGGCACGAGCGGCTGCTGGTCGCCGACCCTCAAGAAGTACATCGGGATCGCGACGGTCCGTTCTGCCTTCGCACAGACGGGCACGCCTTTGGAGATCGAGATCGAAGTGGAGTGGGAGCGCAGACGCGCGCCCGCGCGGGTGGTCGAGCGGCCCTTCTACGATCCACCCCATCGAAAAGCCTGAGGTGGGCATCGAGGCGCGTGACCTTCGGGCACCCGAAACATCCCTTCGAAACCACGATTTTGCGGGAATCTTCAAGAGGACGCGGACCTTCCGGTGGAGCATCTGGGGGGTGAAGTGATGCGCCGAGCTCGCGACGTCGAAGGGAGCATGCTAGAGGACGGGGTCCCCGTGGATCGGAAGGCGTTGCGCGCCGTCGATCGACCCCTCGAGAAAGCCGCGACGCTCCCGCGGCCCCTGTTCACGGACCTTGGGGTCTATGAACTCGAGGTCCGGCGCCTCTTCCACCGGACATGGCACTGCCTCGGCCGGACGGACGAGATTCCGGAGCCCGGGGACTTCAAGACTTGCGAAATCGCAGGATCGGGCATCCTCGTGATTCGGGACACGGACGGCGTGCTCCGCGGATTCCACAACGTCTGCCGACATCGCGGGACGAGGCTCGTCGAGGCCTCTGAGGGTGACGGGGCGAAGGTCCTCGTCTGCCCCTACCACGCCTGGACGTACGATCTCGCAGGCCGCCTGAAAGGGGCCCCTCACATGGAGGAAGTGGACTTCGAGCCCGCGGAGAGCGGGCTCCTGCCGATCCGCCTCGAAGAGTGGCGAGGATTCCTCTTCGTGAACCCGGATTCGAGGGCCCGACCGCTCAGGGAATACCTTGGGGACTTCGCTCGCCGAGTCGAACCATATCCGTTGGAGCACCTGCGCCTCGCGCAGCGCGTCACCTATGAAATCGCCGCAAACTGGAAGCTCGTTGTGCAGAATGCGAACGAGTGCTACCACTGTCCCGGAGTGCACCCCCAGCTCGCGCGCCTCACGCCGTATCGATCCGGGGAGGAGGACCTGGTCGAAGGGCCCGTGTTCGGCGGCTGGATGGACTTCGTCGAGGGTGTCACGACCCTATCGGAGGACGGGACGACGACTCGAGCGTCTTTCCCGGATCTCTCCTCGGAAGACCGGCGCCGCGTCTACTACTACGTGCTCTATCCTGCGAACTTCATGAGCTTCCTTCCTGACTACGTGACTTTGGATTGGTTCATCCCCGTCGCTCCCGGTCACACCCGGCTCGTGTTCGATCTGTACGTCGACCGGGACGAGCCTGGATCCGCCGGAGATGCGATGGCTTTCTGGGAGACGACGAACCGCCAGGACTGGCACATCTGCGAGATGGCCCACTTGGGAGCGAAAACGGCCGGCTACACCCAAGGACGGTACAGCGGGGAGGAGGAGGTCGTCCATGCGATTGACCGCTTCTACCTCCGCCGGATGGGATGGTTGAAGCGGACCTGAGTCGGGTTCCGCTCCTCGGAGCCTGGCGACAGGGGCCAGTTCAACCGCGGCGCTTCAGCGCGGGATTCAGGATTTCCTCGAGCCCGTAACCCAGCATCGCGAACCCGAGGACGACGAGAGTGATGAACGCGCCGGGAGGGCCGAAGTACCACCACTGGCCCCCGAGGAGGGCCGCGCTGTGGTAGGACTCGTTCACCATGGTCCCCCAACTCTTGTACACGCCCGTCGCCTGCAGGCCGAAGAAGGAGAGGAACGCCTCTGTGAACACGGAGTTCGAGATGGTCAGGACGGCCTCTGCCCAAACGAGAGGCATGACGTTCGGCAGGATGTGCTTACGAACGATGAATCCATTTCGCGCACCGACGGCCCTCGACCGCTCGATGAACTGCCGTTCCTTCAGGGTCAGCACTTGGGACCGGATGACGCGGGCCGTCGTCGGCCAGCTCACGATTGCAATTGCGATTACGATTGTGATGAGCGTGTTGCCCAGGATTATGACCAGCACGAGGACGAAAGGAAGCCAGGGGATGACGAGGAAGAAGTCCGTCACTCGGGCCAAGGACTGGTCGACGAATCCCCCATAGAACCCGGCGACGAGACCGACGGACGTTCCAAGGACCATAGCGACGACGGAAGCCGTGAAGCCAATGACCAGGGAGATCTGCCCTCCGAAGAGGAGGAGAGTGAGGACGTCGTAGCCTTGCCTATCCGTCCCGAGCAGATGGCCGGGTCCGGGGGGAAGCTTCGGCGTCGTCAGCTCCAACGGGGTGGGGTAAGGGCCGACGAGAAGCGGCGCGGAGAAGGAGAGGACTGTGAAGAAGACGATGATCACGAGACCCGCGAGTGCCAAACGGTTCTTAAGCAGCTGACGCAGGAACTTCCGAAACCGCTCGAGGTCGTGTTCCAGTCGCTCCCGGAGAAGCGTGGACCTGGCGGAGAATTCCGGTGTCGCGCCCAAGTCTCATGCCTCCCGGACCCTCGGGTCCAGAATTACGTACAGGATGTCCGCGACGGCATTGGCGATGACGACTCCGAAGGTGGCGACAAGGAAAATGCCTCCCATGAGCGGATAGTCGTAGTTCAGGGTGGCATCCCACTCGAGCAATCCCAACCCTTGGATGCTAAAAGCGACCTCGATGACGATCGCACCGCTGACAACCCACCCGAAGTAGAGAGCCGAGGCTGTGACCAAGGGCAACCGCGCGTTCGGGAGCGCGTGCTCGCGAAGCTGCCGCCTCTCATCGAGTCCCTTCGCCGCGGCCGTGACCATGTAGTCTTCAGGAAGGACGTCGGTCAAGGAGTTGCGCAGAGTGAGGGAAAACCAGGCAACATTCGTGAGGGCGAAAGCCGCAATGGGCAAGATCAGGTGCCACACGTAATCGGCGGCGACGGAGAACATGTCCATTCGCGCATACGCTCCCATGTCCCAGTATGTAGGGAAGACGGGGACAGCAACGGCGAACGCGTAGAGCAACATGAGGGAAATCCAGAACGAGGGCATGGAATACCCGGCGAGGGTGGACATCGTGATGATCACGTCCGCCCTGCGACCCCTCCGCCATCCCGAGATCCGGCCGAGCACGATCCCGAGCCACATCGTCAAGGCCGTCGCGACACCCACGAGGGTGAGGGTGATCAAGACCTTCGATGCGATCACCTCTGCAACCGGCCGCCCGCCGCCGAAGTACGTGATCGTCGTGCCGAGATCCCCGTGGAGCAGATTCCACATGTAGCGCACGTACCGAACCGTGACGGGCTGGTCCAGACCCCACTTCTCGATCAGCATCGCACGCAGCGGGCACGCTCCCCCTTGCACGGTGGATCCGCAGCCTCTGGGAAGGATCACCCGGGTGGGATCCCCAGGGATGACCTGGAAAATGAAGAAGTTCAACGTGGCAATGAAGAAGACCGTCACGAGGACGTAGACGGCCTTCCTCAAGAGGTACCGACGGAGGTTCGTGTCCTCAGTCCCTCCTTACGCCTCCGTACTCGAAAGAGGCCTCCCGCGGGTCACTTCTTGGGAAGCTCAACCCTGGCTTCTTCCTCCTTCTTCCCCTTCCCTCGAGCCCGGAGAACGAGCATGACCACGACGGCGACGGCCACCACGGCCACAACTCCGAGGGCAACGATGAGGGCCGTCGAGATCCCGCCTCCCGGGCCCGCGATCGGCGTCAAGTCAAGGAAGAGCGGGTTCGCCCCCCAGAAGTTGTTCATCTGGCGGTACGGATGGGCGTTCCAATCGCCCCATCCCGTGAACGTGTCCGTCCGCCATCCCCACTCGCCATACGGGTAGATGTAGATGATGTAGACCGAGCTGTTGTAGTGCACCATTTGGGCGGCCCGGACGTCCTCCTGCCGCTGGTTGAAATCGAAATCGGCGAGCTGCTTCACATAGAGCTCGTTGTAGGTTTCGTTGTCCCAGTAGTTGTCGTTCCATCCGTCGAGCGTGTAGAACGACTGGATGCTGAGGAGGTAGTTCGGGTCGGGGTCGCCCGACCAATACCAGATGTAGGTGTCCACGGCTCCGTCGAAGACATCCGCCGAAAGGGCCGCGTCGAGCTTCGCCGTGACGAGCAGCTGGATTCCAATCCGCGCCCATTCCGCTGTGAGGTAGCTCCCCACGTCCTTCTCCTGGATGAATTCCTGGCGGACATCCATCGTGAACACGAGGGGCGTGCCCGCCGGTATCGTCCTGTCGATGCCGTTCGTGTCCGTGAACGAAATGTCATTCGTGGCCGAGCGAACCCCATCCCCGAACGATCCTCCGCTCCATGTCGTGTAGCCAGACGCGTTGAGGAGATCGTTCGCGGCTGCGATGTCAAAGGTCAGGTTGACGCCGGGATACTGGGTCGGGTCGAAGAACCACTGCGGCGTGATGGGGGTCATGAGGCCCGAGCCGCGAACCCCACGGCCATTGTAGATCGTGCTGACGATGTAGTCCTTGTTCGTCGCCATGGCCATGGCCCGGCGAACGTTCTCGTCGTAGCGAGCCGGGTTCAGGTCCGGGTTATCGTACTGGGAAATGGCGATCTGGTTCCAGTACTGGGTGCAGATCAGACCCTCCTGTCGTGCGATGTTTGGCGAGTTCGCCAAGAGGTCGTAGCCGTCGGAGGTGAACTTCCCCAGGTCGATGGCGCCCGTCTTGAGGGCGCCAATCATCTGGTTCTCATCGGAGAACTGAATCATGTAGAGGTTGTCGATCGCGGGCGCGACGACGTGGTCCCCCACCTGGTGGTAATTCGGATTCCGGTGAACGACAATCGGCTGGTGGTTCCGCCACTGAGTCCCAATGTTCGTGTCGGCGATGAAGGGGCCCGTCCCGATGGGATTGAGGTTCTCATAGGAGGACTGCGCCTCGTCGAGGCCGACGTTCTCCCACTGTGCCTTCTGGACGATCGGGGCGAAGACCGCCTTTCCTGAAACGAACGGCCCGTCGTAGTAGACTGTCACATTCCAGGGAGACGTGATCTTGGCGCCGCAATAGGGTTCCGTGTCCACCGAGCATTGCACAACATGGTTGAAGTAGGGCTCGTAGTTGAAAAGCAGGTTGAAGTCCGCGATGTTGTAGTTGATCGTGAAGTTGACATCCTCTTCCGTTAGCGGGGTCCCATCGGACCAGCTCACCCCTTGCCGGATTTGGTAGGTCCAGTTTGCACCATAGGCGTCCTGCGTGGCGTCGACCGCCAGGTTTTCCACGAGGTTCCCGTCTTCGTCCACGGAGTAGAGGTAGTCGTACAGCATCCCATAGAGCTCGAACGAAGGATCGTTCAGCCCGCGGAACGGATTCAGGTAGTCGATCGGCTCAAGGAAGCCGATACGCAACTCGGCGGGCTCCTGCGCCTCCGCGGTCCTCACAACCTGAAATGCGAAGCCCGCTGTTGAGAGCAGCAGCGCCGCAATCACCAACCCGCACACGAAAACAGCCCGTCTCGAATGCGTTATACCAGCCCCCAGGGGTCGGTCCTCCCTCCCCCTAAGACATTACGCAAGGTAGTGTGAGGACTCGATAAATAGCTTGTGTAAGGGCTCGGAACCCGGTCCCCTTCTCCCTGTGCACGTGGATTCGAGAAATGTCCGCTCACATGCGATCGAAGTCCGTGAAACAGGGTGTCGCAATGCGTGTTTTCGCGCACCTAGCGGTCCTTCGGGAGGGCGGACCAATCCTCGAGGGCGGCCTGCGCTCCGTTGTACCCGGGGGCACCCATGACGCCTCCCCCGGGATGCGCTCCCGCGCCGCAGAGGTACAGGCCCGCGATTGGCATGCGGTAGCGGGACCAACCCGGGACGGGCCGGAAGGAGAAGAATTGGTCAGGGCCCATCTCGCCGTGGGACTGATGGCCCTCCGTGAGCGCAAAGCGGCGCTCGAGATCGAGAGGGCTGAGGACTTGCCGCGCAAGAATCGCCCTCGGGACGTTCGGCGCGTACTCGGCAATCGTCTCGATCACGCGGTCCGCGTACGGTTCCTTAAGATCGTCCCAGTTCGCGGAGGCGAGCCGGTACGGCGTGTACTGCACGTAGATCGACAGGGTGTGCCGCCCCGGGGGCGCGACGGTTGGGTCGAGCACGCTCTGGGTGACGAGTTCCATCCACGGACGCTGGGATGGTCCACCTCGCTTCGCATCCGCAAACGCGGCCTCCGCGTACTCGATCGACGGACAGAGGTACGTCGACCCGTGGTGCTGGGGTCCCGGACCTCCGGGCCGTGCCGTCCAGTTGGGGAGTTCGGAGAGGGCACAGTTCACCTTCATCGCAGCGCCGTGGATCTTGATGCGTCGAATCGCCTCAAGGAACTCCGCCGGGATTCCGTCGGGCTCCAAGAGCTGCAGGAATGTGCGCTTCGGATCCGCGCTGGAGAGGACGGCCCGGGCCTCGAAGACGCGTCCATCCTCTAGGCGCACGCCCGTGGCCCGCCCGCCTCGCACGAGGACTTTCTCGACGGGGGCGGAGAGAAGGATCGCGCCTCCCCGCGAGCGCAGGGCCGACGCGAGGGATTCGGGGATCGAACCCATTCCGCCCACCGCGAAGCCCCACACGCCCGCCTGTCCTGCGAGGTTCCCGAGGAGGTTGTGGCTAAGCGTAAACGCCGTGCATGGAGACGACGGGCCAGCGAAGTGCCCGATGATGCTCTGGTTCGCCAGGGCGGCCCGGACCTCCGGGGATTCGAAGTATTCCTCGAGGAGCTGTTCCGCGCTGTAGAACAGGAGACGACGCAGGAGTTCCTCGGCCTCGGGCCCTCGCATGAGGCTGGCGAGATCCGCGACGGGAACCGGTGGGGATAGCAGCGTAGGCTCGATGAGATCGTGGAGCGATGACCAGAATTCGCCGTAGCGACGGTAGCCGTGGGCATCCCGCTTCGAGAACTTCGCAATCTCGTCGCACGTCCGATCGACGTCGTTCCACAGGAGGAGAGAGCGATGGTCCGGGAAGGGACAGAATGCCTGCGGATCGAAGGGGATCTGACGGAGCCCGAACTTCTCCAGCTCGAGGTCCTCGATGATCTGCCGACGGAGGAGGCCCGTGACGTAGGCGGCCGCGCCGACCCGGAACCCGGGAGCAATCTCGTCGGTGACGCAGGCCCCGCCGATGCGATCCGAGCGCTCCACGACAAGAGTCCGGAGTCCTGCCCGGACGAGGTAGTTCGCCGCCACAAGACCGTTGTGTCCGGCTCCGATGACCACCGCGTCAAACGTCGCTGGCATGGTCCCGGGAACACGCGCCCTTCAATAGCTTTTCTCGAAAAACGCGCCGCCGCAGAGGCCATGCGAAAAGTCCATCATCGCCGGGTCCCCTCCCGCGCGGGACGCCTGCCAGGAGGGACCGCCATCGGGGCCACCCGCATCACCGTGCTGTCGAAGGATGAGATCGAGATCGTCCACGAGGCGACCCTCGATCTCCTCGAGCAGGTTGGGGTCCTCGTGCGGGAGGAACGGGCCGCGGCCCTCCTCGGGGATGCGGGAGCGGAACGCGTCGCGAACGGCGACGTGTTCCGGATTCCGAGGTCCCTCGTCCGGGAGGCTGTCGCGGCGACCCCGAAGCGATGGACGTGGCACGCGCGTTCGAAGGAGCACGACCTGCGCATCGGGGAGGGAGACAGGACGCGTCTCGGCCCGGGATCCTCGTGCACGCACATCCTCGATTTCGAGACGGGAGCGCTCCGCACGCCCACCGCGGAGGATGGCGACCGGCTCGTCCGCCTCATGGACGCGCTCGAGTACGTGGACATCAACTACACGCCCGTCAGCACGGGCGGAGAGGAAGGGACGAACTACAGCGAAGTCGCGACCCTCGTGAGGGACCTCCAGAACACGTCGAAGGTCCCCGTGGGGCCATCCTTCAACGGCTCGATGGCTCGCGACGGCCTTGCGGTGATGAAGGCCCTCGCCGGCGGCGAAGAAGAACTTCGCAGGAAGCCCATGCTCGCCGGTTACTGCGACCCCGTGGGCCCGTTGATTCACGACCGGGCGATGACGGAGGTCCTCGTCGAGTATGCGGCGCTCGGGCAGCCCGTGTTCGTGACGTGCCTCGACCTCGCGGGAGCGTCGGCTCCCGGAAGCCTTGCGGGCACGCTCGTCCAGCAGAACGCAGAGGTCCTGAGCGGCCTCGTGATCGCGCACCTCGTGAATCCACGCGCGCCCTTGATTTATGGATGCGTCAGCGGGATCCTCGACATGCGCGTGGGAAACGCGGCGCTGGGCGGGCCTGAGTTCGGACTCCTGAGTGCCGCCTCCGCGCAACTCGCGCACTTCTATGGCCTCCCGTGCTCGACGGGAGGACAGTCGGACGCGAGGACCCATGACGCCCAGGCCTCCGTGGAGAAGGGGATGTCCCTCCTGGCCTCCGTCCTCGCCGGAGCCGAGTTCGTAGACCTCTACTTCGGCTCCTACGAGGGCTACGGGACGACGAGCCTCGAGCAGGTCATCCTCGACCACGACATCGCAGGGTACGCCTTCCGATACGCCGAGGGCATCGACGTACGCGATGAGACGCTGGCCCTCGGCCTCCTCGGAGAGGTCGGGGCCGGCGGCAACTTCCTTGGGAACAAGCGGAGCCTCGAGTACACGATGGCGAGGATGAGCGAGGAGTTCTACCTGCCCTCGGTGTTCGACCGTCGCGGGAATTCGACGGTGGCTCCGCGGAAGTCCCTTCTCGAAGAGGCACACGACCGGGCAGCGAGGATTCTCAGGGAACACCGACCGGAGCCCTTGGACCCGCAGGTCCTCCGATCGATGCACGAAATCCTCGATGGAATCCGCCGTCGGCCCGGGGCATCTTGAGGGTTTCGGCCTCCTGGATTCCATCGGGCATACGGCGGTGCCGATTCGATAAGTGCGAAAGGATTTCATAATCCCCCCACGCTCCCCACCGCAACACCGAGAGGTGAGAGACCATGGAGGATTATGCCGCGCGGCTGAAAAAAGCGGTGATCGACTACGACATGGAGGGCATCGCGGCCTTGGCCAAGGAAGCCCTCGACCATGGGCTCGACCCCATCAAGGGAATCGAAGAGGGCCTCGCGGCGGGCATCCGGGACGTGGGGCGGCGCTTCGGGGAGGGAGAGCTCTTCCTGCCCGAACTCGTGATGGCCGCGGAGGCGATGCGCGCCGGGGTCGCCGTCCTCGAGCCGCGCATCCCGAAGGGAGCGGACACCCGCAAGGTGCACCGCGTCGTCCTCGCCACGGTGCAGGACGACATCCATGAGATTGGGAAGAACCTCGTCGGCACGATGCTCACCGCGAGCGGATTCGAGGTCGTGGACCTCGGGGTCAACCAGCCCAGCGAGGCCATCCTGAAGAGGGCGGAGGAAATCGGAGCGGAGATCGTCGGCGTCTCTGCCCTTATGACGACGTCGATGCCGCGGATGAAGGAACTCATCACGTCCGCGGAGCACAAGGGCGTGCGGCAGAAGAAACGGTTCATCGTCGGCGGGGCCCCCGTCACGGAGCAGTATGCGAAGGAGATCCACTCCGACGGGACCGCGGGGGACGCATCCGGCGCCGTTCGGCTCGCGCACAACCTGGTCGGCGGATAGGGGCGAGCACGGATGAGCGGCATTCCCATCCGCCGACCCTACCCCGTGCTCTCCAAAGACGACCTCGCCCGCATCCACGCGGCGACCCTCGAGGGCCTCGAGCAGGTCGGCGTCAAGGTGGGCACGGCGAAGGGCCGCAAGCTCCTCCGGGACGCGGGCGCCTCGGTCGACGAACGCACGTGCGTTGCGAGAATCCCGGCATCCCTCGTCGAGGAGATTCTCAGGAGGCCGCGGGTGCCGGTTACCCTCTACGGGCGGCATCCCTCCCAGGACGCGGTCCTCGACTTCGAGCACGTCCACATCTGCAACGACGGCTGCGGCGTCCTCGTCGTGGACTACGAAACCGGGGAGCGCCGGGAGTCCACGAGCGAGGATCTGGCGAAGGCCGCCCGAGTCTCGAACGCCCTGGACAACCTCCACGTATTCTGGCCGACCGTCACTTCGATGGACGCGCCCGATCGCGTTCGCACCCTCGTGGACGCGAAGGTGTCCTTCGTGAACACGGACAAGCACATCCTATCCGCGACGACGATCACGGAGGCGGAGGCCCACGGCCTCGTCGCCATGGCGGAGGCCGTCGCCGGCGGTGCGGAAAGGCTTCGGGAGAAACCCGTCCTCTCCTCCGTGGAGACGTCGATCGCCCCGCTCCAGCACGAAGCGGGGAACATCGATGCAGCCCTGATCTTCGGGAACGCAGGCATCCCCGTGGCGATCTTCACGATGCCCGGCCCCGGGGCCACGGGTCCCGTGACCCTCGCGGGGTCCATCGCTGTGGCCGCGATGGAGTTCTTGAGCGGCCTGGTCATGTGCCGCCTGAACGATCCCAAGGCGCCGGTCATCTGGGGATGCGGAGTCGCTCCCCTGGACATGAAGGCAACAACCCGCGCCGGCGGTTCCCCGGAACACGGGATGACGGGAGCAGCCATCACCCAGATCGCCCACATGTACGGCATCCCGAGCCTCTGCGGGGGCTTCGACTCCACGGCCTCCGCACCGGGGACGCAGGCCGCCCTCGAGCACATCGTCAGCGGCTTCTCCCTCGTCCTCGGCGGTGCGGACCTCATCGTGGGCATCGGCCAGCTCGAGGACGCTCGGACCCTGTGGCTGGAGGAACTCCTCATCGATGACGAGACCATCAACATGATTCGTCGGATCGCCGACGGGATCGTCGTGGACGACGATCACATCGCCCTCGACGTGATCAAGAAGGTGGGCATCGGCGGGATGTTCCTGGGTCAGCGGCACACGATGGAGCATCTGCGCCATGAGCACTTCATCCCCAAGATCGTGGACCGACGGTCCTTCGATCAGTGGGAGGCGGATGGGCGGAAGACGATGGAGGATCGCGCCCGGGCGAGGATTCCCGAGATCCTCGCGGCCCCGGTACCTCACCCCCTCTCTTCGGAGGTGGTTGGGGAACTCGACCGGATCATCGAGCGCGCTTCCGTCGCCGTCGCCCGGGCGTGACGCTCGGGTAGAGCTTCGCGTTCCGGTGGGGAAGAGGCAGCGCGGCGGCGAAAGCCCTCGGGAATCGCGGGTCTCCGGCCAAAGGTAAGTGGCGGATCGAGCGCGCGAGATGCCGCATCATCTCGAGTTCCGCACGCGAGAGCAGAGAGAGCCGGGCGCCGGAGCCCGCCGTGTTGCCCACGAATTGAATCCGCTCTAGGGGGAGATCCGGCAGCATGCCTACCGTCCGCGCGCTCTCCGGCGCGAGGTAGCTCCCGAAGGCGCCCGCCATATAGACAGCCCCGATGTCCTCGTAGGAAGCGCGCAATTCATCGAGGAGGATCTCGATCCCCGCATGGATCGCCGCCTTGGCGAGCTGCAACTGCCCGATGTCGTTCTGGGTGAGCACGATGTCCTGGCCGATCGAGGTTTCCTCCTTCGGGACGATGACGAAAGCGGCCTCCCTGCCTTTCTTGCGGATCCGGGAGCGCCCCGCCCCGGTGCGGAGTCGACCCGTCGAGTCGATCGCACCGGCCAAGTACAGCTCGGCCAAGAGGTCCAGAAGGGCGGAACCACACAGGCCCCGCGGCTTGAGCCGTCCAATCGTGCGGTAGTCCACATGCAAGGTCTCCGCCTCGATGGCCACTCGCTCGACGGCTCCGTCGGCGGCGCGCATGCCGAAGCGGATATGGGCTCCCTCGAATGCGGGACCCGACGGGGTGGAACACGTTACAAGGCGCTGTCGGTCGCCCGCGCAGATCTCCGTGTTCGTCCCGACGTCGATGAACACCCGCAGCCCCCTTGCGCGGTGCATGCGAGTCGACAGGACTCCGGCGACGAGGTCGCTCCCGACGAACGCGGCGACGACGGGAGGGGCGATGACCCGCGCCGACGGAGACCCCTCGAAACCCAAGGAAGCCGCGGGGCGTTCCTCTTGCCGCTGCGTGGAGGGCGTGTAGGGAGCGCGGGCAAGTCCCGCAACGGGGACGCCGAGGAAGAGGTGTTGCATCGCGGTGTTGCCCACCGCTGTGATCAAGGAGACAGGAGCCTCGCGCAGCTTCGCGCGGGCGCAGGCCTCCTTGAGGAGACGGTCGAGGGCGGCGACGACTTCCCGGTGGAGCGAGGCCTCCTGGTCGGACGAGGCGAGGGCGAAGGCCAGGCGGGACATGATGTCTTCCCCGTGGACCATCTGGGGATTCGGCGCGGAGACGGTCTCGAGGAGCTGGCCCGAAACCAAATCCACGAGGAACCCCGCGATCTTCGTGGAGCCGATGTCGAAGGCCATCCCGAGGAGGGGCTCCGAGGCCCGCTGGACCCCGATCACCTCCCGCCCATAGGCAACGAAACGCCACGCGCCGGCGGGCGCACGGGAGATCCGTTCGAGCATGGACCCAACCGCGGGGGAGACGCGCAGCCCCCTCCGCCGAAGGCCAGCCCGGGGAAGATTCCGCGACGCGGGTACGAGGCGGACGGACGGGCGCACGGCGCAGGCGGGCATCAGGCCGGTCGTCTGGAGGCGCTGCCAACTCCTCTGCGCCTCCGGCGGGACCTCGAGGACGATGATCCCTTCGCCGGCGGGTCGGGCCTGGCATGCAAGGCGGACTCCGCGCTCGCGATCCTCGCGGCTGAGATGCTCTTCGTGGGGCGAGGGCAGCTTCAGCAGCTGCTCGCCGCGGCGCACGAGCACCTTGCACTTCCCGCACGTCCCGCGGCCTGCGCAGAGGTCCTCGAGGCCCACTCCGCACCGCCGGGCGGCGTCGAGGAGGTCTTCCCGGACGCCGATCCGCGTGCGGCGTCCCTCGGGCTGGAAAATGACGATGGGCTGGGCCAAGCACGCGGAGAGTCGCCTGAGACTACCTAAGGATTCCGTCGATCGTAGGCGATGAGGACGGAGGCAATCTCTTTCCCGCGCGGCACGCCAAATCGGTCTCTGAGGTAGTCGTCCTGAGGGGCGTCCGGGCTCGCCGAGACGACGTGATCAATGCCTGAGACACCCTCGAGCTCCGGGAAGCGCACGGGCGGCAGGGAGAAACGGAGGCGGCCTTTCGGGTTCACGTCCCCGAAGAGGACGAAATCCTTGCCTAGGAACGCGAAGCGACGCTCCGCTTTCGACGGCGGACTCTCGCCGGTAACCATCTCCCGTCCGAGGATCTGTCCTCGCTCGTCGACGAGGAGCAACGTCGGCTCCGGCGGAGGCCGGAAGGAGCTGTCCTTGAACAGGGCGAGGACCCATCCCCGGGAGAGGGCCTCCGAGACCCCGCGGTTCTCCGCGCTCGTCGGCGTCGAGAGCCGTCGGAGGGCTTCGCGGTCCGATGGCACCAGACGTTCCACGCGAACCACTCCGCGGATGCGACGAATCGTGTCCAAGATCGACTCATCGAAACCGGTCGCGCCGTTCGCCATGCGTCCATCCCGGGAGGGGGGCACGACCTCAAAAACCCTCACCACCCCCGCCGATGGCCGAGATGTTCCGGAAGTCATTACGGAGGTGCTATTAGCCGACGTGTCCGATGGCCGCGAAGGACGCCGCGGAGGAGAGGCGGTTCGTCGGCTGCCCCATGGGGGAATCTCCGGATGACGCTTCGCGTGGAGCCCTTCACGAGGACCGAGCTGTCGCGCATCCACGGTGCTACGGTTCGTGTGCTCGAACGTGCGGGGGTGCGGGTTCTCGAACCCGAGGCGGAGCGCCTTCTCCTCACGGCCGGTGCTCGCGGGGACGCCGATACCCACATCGTGCGGATCCCCGAATCCGTCCTCAAGGAGCTCCTCCTCTGGGCTCCGAGCCGATTCAAGCTTTTCGGCCGCTCGGGCAGACGAGAGATGTCCTTTGGGGAAGGCAACGTGTACATGAGCAGCATGGGCACGGCCGTCCAGATCGAGGATCCCGATGGCTCGGTCCGCCCGCCGACTCTCAAGGATGTCGAGACGTTCTACCGCCTCGTCGACGCGCTCCCGCATCTGGATCACGCGTCCTGGGTCGTTTGGCCCCGAGACGTGCCGGACGAACTCGCCCACGTCTACGAGGTCCTCTGGGGGTTCAAGCACGGGACGAAGTCCGTGGACGGGTACAACTGGGGGCACCGGAAGGCGATGGACACGATCGAAATCGGCGCGATTGTGGCGGGCGGCCTGGAGGAGCTGGAGAAACGACCACTCCTCCTTGGCTTCGCAAACCCGGTGA
The DNA here is from genome assembly GCA_036555455.1 of Thermoplasmata archaeon. Classification (GTDB taxonomy): domain Archaea; phylum Thermoplasmatota; class Thermoplasmata; order RBG-16-68-12; family RBG-16-68-12; genus RBG-16-68-12. Next base: position 11,764 of record DATBLI010000078.1, on the reverse strand, counting down.
GCCCTCTCACGCTCGCGAAGGAAACGACGGAAGGACTCCTCGTCTTCGCGAGGCACATGCAGCCATGCACGCTCCCGCCGGAATGCATGTCAGGAGGCACTGCGCCCGTGACCGTGGCAGGGACGATCGTGCAGCAGAACGCCGAAGTCCTCGCCTCCGTGGCCGTCGCCCAGTGCGCCCGCCGCGGCTCGCCCGTTTTCTATGGGAGCGTGTCCACGGTCATGGACATGCGCACGGGCTCCGTGGCCCTGGGAGCGCCCGAAGCAGGCCTCATCGCCCTCGGGGCGGCGCAACTCGCGAGATACTACGGCATCCCCTCCCGGGGAACGGGCGGGAACACGGAGGCTCTCGTCGAGGACTTCCAAGCCGGGGTCGAGTCCGCCACGACCCTCCTTGCCGCAGCCCTCGCGGGATTCGATTTCATCTATGACGCCGCGGGCAGCTTGGAGTCGAGCCTCACCGCGAGCTACGCGAAGCTGATCCTCGACCATGATGTCTGTGGCGCGGTGAAGCGGATCATCACGGGAATCGACACGTCAGAAGATGCCCTCGCGGAGGTGGTCATTGAGTCCGCGGGACCGAAGGGCATGTACCTCGGTCACTCGCACACCTTGGACCACTTCCGGCACGAACACTTCGCGCCGGACGTGTTCGTCCGCGAAACCCGCGCCGCACTCGGGTCAACGGGACGCTCCCTTCGGGAGACGGCCCACGCGCGGGCGATGAAGATCGTCCGCGATCACGTCGTGGACCCGCTCGACGCCTCCGTCGAAGCGAAACTGAACGCGTTCCTGAAGAATGCTGCGAAGCGAAACGCTGTCCTCCCGTCCGTTGGCGCGTGACAGCACGCAGCACGGGTATCCTGGCCTCGGTACGCATATCGACAATGACGATCCACTCATGACGAGGAATAGATCCGCGCGTATCGACTCCCAGGTCGGAACCTTTAAGAAAACCTCGGACTAGAGAGACGCAGCGCAGCCGCGGGACGAGGTTCCGCGCGGAGGCTGCAGCGATGGTCGAAGAAGAACCAGGCGATAGACGCAGGATGTGGCGAGATGGAGCTCTGGCTCGTCTACGCCCTGCTCACGGTCGTGTTCTACGGCCTGGGCGAGGGCCTGTCCAAAGAGCCGACGGTCCGGCTCGGGTCAGGCCGAATGCTCGCGCTGTACGCCGCCTATAGCGTCCCTATCTATGCAGGATGGTTCTTCCTCTTCAACGGGTTCTCGGGCCTCAACAGCCTCGGCATCGGATACGCGGTGGCTTCCGCGCTATGCGGGACCGCAGGGAACGCCCTTTGGTTCTTGGCCATGGAATGGGGGAACGCCTCCGTCGTGAGCGGATTCACGGCCGCGTACCCCGTGATCACGGTTGCCGCGGCAGTCATCGGACTCGGGGCCACCCTCCTTCCCGTCCAGATCGTCGCGATCGCCTTCCTCCTCGCGGGTTCGATCCTCCTCGGGCTCTACGATGAACCGATCGAGGGACCCCGGGACCGACGCTGGATTGTCCCCATGATGATCGCCGTCCTCCTCTGGGGCGCCTGGGGAGTCTTCGAGAAGCTCGCGATCGCGTCCATCGGCTTCGCGGGGAATGCGGGCATCTATGTCCTCGTCTCCACTCCGATCTTCCTCGCCATCGCCTGGAAGGACCACCGCAGCCGACCCAAGTGGGATTGGACCGCGGTGAGGTCGGCCCAGCCCACGCTGCTCCTCTTCGCGATCGCGGGGGTCACGATCTTCCTCGCGATTGGGCTTGGACCGCTCGCGGTCGTCGTCCCCCTGACGACGGCCTATCCCATCGTCGCCATCGCGGTCCGGCGGTTCTGGATGGAAGAGCGGATGACCCTCCCCCAGAAGATCGCGGTGGGCCTCGCGATCGTCGGGGCCGCCCTCGCCAGCCTCTGAGCCGAGGCCGTCAACCTTTTCCGGCGGGGGCCTTGTCGCCCGCACGTGTTCCGTCCCTGGCGGAGCTTTCCGCTCATGGTCGCCGCGGGCCTCGTCGTCGGACTCGCCACGGGCGGTTTTCCGGCGGCATACTCGAAGACAGTCCAGCAGGTCATGCTGATCCTCGCGATGGGCTTCTCCCTCACGGAGATCTCGTTCCGCGGGATCTCGCCGAAGGGCGAAGCCCGCGGTGTGGCCCTCGCCTTCGCGATGAGCTACGGGGTTCTCGGGGGGCTCCTCGTCCTCACGGGCCTCCTGGCTTCGGAACCGCAGATCCGGAGCGGCTGGATCCTGATGGCCGCCGTGCCCCCGGCGGTGGCCGTCGTGCCGATCACATCCCTCTTGAGGGGAGACGTGCGGCGCTCCCTGATCTCCGATGCTGTCCTCTACCTGCTCGGGCTTGCCACGGTCCCCGGCCTGAGCCTCCTCTTCCTGGGGGCCTCCGTCCCTGTGGGCGACCTGCTCATCCAAACCGTCCTGCTCATCGGCCTTCCGATCCTCGCCTCGAGGCCCCTCCGTATGTGGCCTCGCATCCACGAGGTCCGCCCCACCGCCGTGAGCCTCTCCTTCTTCTTCCTGGTGGTCGCCATCGCAGGCTCCACTCGGGACTCCCTTCTCGGGCGACCCGACCTCCTCCTCGGACTGTCGGCGCTTGCGATCCTCCGGACGTTCGGGCTCGGGCTCCTCCTCTTCGGGATCGGACTTCTCAGCGCCTGGTCCCGGGAGAATCGCATCGCGGCAATCGTCTTCGCCGGATTCAAGAACCTCGGACTCACGACGGTCCTCGCGTTCAGCTTCTTCGGTCCCCTCGCGAGCCTCCCGTCCATCGTCTCGCTCATCTTCGAAATCCTTTGGATGAGCTCCCTCCCCTTCCTCTTCCGGACGCCCGCGAAGGGCGTCATGGAGATTGCGGAATGACGGGCCCATTCAGTGGGAGATGACCCGGGATCCGAAGTAATACGTGATCACGAGGGAGAGGGCCTCCTCGACGCGGCCGCTGAAGGCTCCGATCATCCCGAAGACGAAGCCGTAGCAGGCGAACCCCGTGAGGCCGAGAGCCGCGGCCGCGCTCACATCCCGGAAGATCACGGCAAGGCGCTGTCGGAGCGGGCTCTCTCGGACCTTCCGATGGAAGACCCAAGATAGGACGGCGCCGAGGACGTAGCCGCCGAGGACCTCGAGGACCTGCAGGAGCTCCGGCGGGAGCGCATCGAGGGAGGTGTTCGACCGCAGGAACCATCCTGCGAGGCCAACGAAGCCGACGAGGAGGAGACCGCGGACGACTTGTGGCCGTCGCCAACTCGGAGTCGAAACCGCCTGCGCGGATGGCGCGCCCGAGGAGGATCCGCGGGATCCGAAGTAGAAGGCGAGCGCGACGACCACGGCGTTCACGAGGACCGTCGGCACGAGGTCTCCGCGGACGAGGAGGTACGCGAAGGTGGCCATCAACACGAGGGCGAGGAGGCCCCGGACGCTTCCTCGGGGCAGACGGAGCGGTTCCGGGAGGGTTTCCGGTGCGGGTGGGGCAGCCATGGGGCCGCATCGGATCGCCCCGGCCTTAAGGGTGCCGGGATCGGCTCACAGCTCGCCGATCTCGTCGCGGGAAATCACGAGGCGCTGGATCTGCGACGTACCCTCCCAGATCTGGAAGACCTTCGCGTCCCGCATCCACTTCTCCACGGGCTCATCCCTCATGTAGCCGACACCCCCCATGATCTGAAGGGCGTCCGTCGTGACCTCCATCGCCATGTCCGCCGCGGACAGCTTCGCCTCGCTGGCTTCCTTGTTCATCGGCATGCCCTGGTCGAGCATCCAGGAGGCACGCCAGGTGAGGAGGCGCGCAGCGTCGATCTTCGTCTTCATGTCCGCGAGCATGAACGCGATCGCTTGCTTCTTCGCAATCGGGCCCCCAAAGGCCTTCCGCTTCCGAGCGTAGTCCAGGGAGTACTCGTACGCGGCGCGAGCGATACCCACCGCTCCCGCGGCGACCAGGGGGCGAGACGATTCGAGGGCCTTCATGGCGCCATAGAACGCGGTGCCCTCCTCGCCGCCGAGGAGGTCCTCCACAGGGACGTGACAGTCATCGAGGATCACCTCGGACGTGTGACTGGCCCGGATACCCATCTTGTCCTCGACCTTCCCCTCCTTGAGGCCCGGGGTGTCATGCTCCACCGCGAAGGCGCGAATGCCGAAGTAGCCGAGGCTCCTGTCGACGGTCGCGAACACCACGTGGATGTCCGCGATCCCGCCGTTCGTGATGAACCGCTTCACGCCGTTCAGGATCCATTCGTTCCCCTCCTTCTTCGCGCTTGTTGAGATGGCCGCGACGTCGGAGCCTGCATCGGGCTCCGTGAGGCAGAGGGCGCCGAGGCGAGGCTCCGGCCCCGTGAACCGTGCGAGGAGACGCTTCTTCTGCTCCTCCGTGCCCATGTGGATGATCGGGAGGTACGCGAGGCCCGCACCGAGGAGGCCCGTCGCAATGCCCGCGCAGCCCCAGTTCAGCTCTTCCATGACGACGCAGTGGGTCAAGGTCGAGTTGATCCCCCCGCCCCCGTACTCCTCGGGGATGAAAGCCGTGTCCAGGCCGATCGTGTGAGCCTTCTTGACCACGTCCCAGGGCATCACGCCCTTCTTGTCGTACTCGAGGGCGATCGGCCGCATCTCCTTCTCCGCGAATTCGTGGGCCGTTTTCTGCATCAGTTTCTGCTCTTCCGTGAGTTCAAAATCGACCATGAATCGTCCCCCACCGAGTGGCGACAGAGAGCCGCATGCGCCCCGCGCTCTTAAATCGTTTGACAGGCCCCTTCGATCAAGGTTGGGGTCCAAGAGGAACTCGACGCCTTGGGATTCCGTGACACCATCCTCGCGGCCGCGGCGATGCGAGGTTCCCTCAGAACTCCTTGGGCAGCTGCTGGGCAAGCGCCGTGATACGATTCAGCTGGGACATCATGCCCATGACCTTGGGCATGGAGCCGCGGAACTTGATCTTCCCGCCCATGACGAGGGACTGAAAATCCTTTTCCGCCCTGCCGAGGACGACCCAGGCGTCGTAGTTCGCCTCGAACTTGAAGTCCGCGGGAGCGTCCGCGGCCGTCTCAATCGCGGCGACCTTGCCCGACTGAACGTCCAGGAGGATTGAGTTCTTGCGATCGAGGACCGTGAGGATGAGTTTGAACGAAAGGCTGCCCGCCTTCTTTGTCCACTCCGGATCCTCATTGAGTTTGGTCGCGAGCTCATCGAAGAACGCCCTCGAGAAGTATTGGACCATCAGGCACCCGGAGCAAGGGATGATGGGATGCGACCAAAAAGGCTTCGAAAAGACTCTACGTGTGCCGGCTGCGGCAGGAACCGCGAGGAAAGGTTTTAGGCCGAGGCGCCGCTCCGTCGGCTGTGCGTGGGTAGCCAAGCCTGGTCAAAGGCGAGGGACTCAAGATCCCTTCCCGAAGGGGTTCCCAGGTTCGAATCCTGGCCCACGCATCATCAACTCGCCCCCAATTGTGGGCGAGTGAGGGTTGATCGAGGGTGCGTGAGTGTCCACTCATCTCTACCGGGAGCCCTCGACTGTTAGCACGCGGGCCTGTCGGTTAGCTGTAACGATTTCATTAAGCAATGAATTAATATATTACCGTCGCCCTACTCCTGGCTGGTGACGCCTTCCGCGTCCATGCTGTCGCACAAGGGTCCAACCGTGGCCACTCTGAAGGCCATCGAAGAGGTTCTGCGGCGAGAGGCGGTGCCCATGACCCGATACAAGATTCGGCAGGCTCTCGGGTACCGCATTGCCCAGCCACTCCTCGATGAGGGGCTCGAATACATGGCTGACCACGAGATGGTCTACGACGAGGGTCCTGGCGGCAAAGTCCTCTGGATCCGCACCTCCGCCGCGACGCGCGCTCGGCTCCGCAGCGAATAGGCGGTGTGCGTGGCCAGGCCAAAGCTTCTCGGGATCGCCTATGCCGCGATGGCGAAACCCGTGGTTGAAGAATGGCGTCGGTTAGCGAAGCTGGGAACCGAGGACGAGAAACGCCTTGCGAGAGCCAAGCTCAAGAGCCTCGCGACGTTCGAGCTTCGTGGCCGCACGAACCCGCTGGCCGCCGGCGATCCGGTGGCAAAGGGTCGCTGGCCTCGCGATCTCGTCCGCGACTATGGGGCGGACATCCCGAACCTGTTCCGATTTGAATTAGCCGAGCGGTGGCGCGGCTACTACTCGCTTATCGGCGAACCGGGTGGCGCGCGGATATGGGTTCTCTACCTCTGGGAGCATCGCACATACAGCGAACAGAGCGGGTATTCGAAGAAGTAGCCCCATCCTCGGTCGTCCGGAATCTCGCGAGGAGGGCGACAGCCATCGGGCTCCAAAGAACGCACTCGACCACAAATGTGGTCGAATCCTGGCCCACGCATGCGAATTCGCCACAGCCTGCGGGCGATTGCCTCGTGGAGTCACCCCGGGCGAGGGGGCGTGAGCCAGCCAGGCCGCGGAGCCGCTCCCCACCTTCCGGTCGACAATCGCGGGGCGAGGAAACGTGAACGATGGGCTCCGCTCACGTCGACCGCCGAGAAGACTTGTCTACTTGGAGCGGCGGGCGACGTTCTCGGCGACGCACGCCTTGACGATGCGTGTGACCAGCCTCGCGGGCAGAGGCCGGTCGGGGGTGAAACGGGCAGTACCTTTCCCCGCCATGAAGGGTTTCAATTCGGCGGAAAAACGGCGGCGGACCTTGGGACTTCCCACGAAAAGGCTGCAGTGGTTTTCGAAGGCAGCGTAGTAGACGAGCATACCATTCTGGCGGAAGGCCGGCATTTGGTAGCTGATGACCTCTTCGGCGTCTGGGGCGGCGGCCTTGATCGTCTTGCGCAGCCGCCGGAGGGTGGTGCGGAACCTGGGCGGGACCCGCGCCAAGTACTCGTCGACCGTGCTCGGCGGGAGGGCCGATTGGGGGGGCATCGAGATCGAACGCGCCCGGGGCGCCTTAAAGGTTGAGCCGTCGGAGGCTCAGAATTCCTTGGGAAACGAGCGGGCGACGAGGACCATGTGATTCAGGGGACCCATCAGCCCCATCGCCTCCTGTAACGGCCCCGCAATCCGTATTTTCCCCGTCTGGACAAGCGCGTCAATCTCCGCCTCCCCTTTGCACAGCTTCACCCAGGCCTCGTAGCGACCCTCGAAGTGGTAGTCGGCCTTCGATTCTGGAACGGCCTCCGCTGCAGTGACCATCCCGCCCTTCACTCGGAGGAGGAACGACCGCTTCTTGTCGACGGCCGTGCAGACGATCCGGAGGTCCATGCCCCTCACCCGTTCCCTCCAGCCCACATCCGCGCTGAGCCGCCGCGCGAGCTCGTCGAAGAACTCCTTCGTGTAGAACTGAATCATAGGAGATGCCACCCCGACCACGGCGGGGAAAGGCAAGAATCCTTGGGTCGTAGGTCGACGGGGGGATACATACCTCCTGCCCGCCGTCCAGGCCCGCCGGAAGACGATCCGTGCTCCGCCGCATGGAGGACGAGGGGCGGCGCGGCGGATCCAAGGACCCGGGCTGCGGCTTGGCCGTGTCCGCCGGTACGTGCAATAGCTTTTTAGTAGCATACACCGCTCCCGACCCGGTTGGGGGGCAGGGCAACGAACCACCGAGTTCTGATAGCCGTAGTCTTGAGCCTTATGTTGGGAACGTCGGCCCTCCTCGTGGGTACACGAGGAGCGGTCGCCGCCGTGGGTCCCTTCGGGCCTGTTGGCCCGAAGACGATCACCGTGGACGGGGATCCGAGCGATTGGACCGGAGCCGTCCCCGGCGACAATACGGGGGCGGCAGACAGCGCCGAGTTCATATGGAATGACACGGCGGGGGACGACACCGGCAACGGGAGCTATGTCTACCCGACGAGCACCGACTTCAACCCCGGACTCTTCGACATCCGGGAGTTCCGCATCACCGCGGACGCACAGAACCTGTACGTGCTGATCAAGCTCGGCAACCTGACGAACGCCTGGGGCGGTTCGGACGGCTTCTCCACAGTCGCGGCGGTCCTTCTGATCGACACGACCCTCGACGGGAACGGGACCCTGACCTCGAAGCCGAACGTGAACATCACGGCGGGCCAGGGTTGGGAGTACTATGTCAAGATCGGACAAACGGGATGGCAGGCAGAGAACGCGAAGATCTTCGACACTGCCGGAAACTGGGCGCCGATTGTAAACAAGGGGAACGCGACCCTCGACGCGATCGAGGTTTCCATCCCGCTCGTCTTCATCGGGAAGGACGGATACGACATCAGCGGGGCCACGTGGGGCTTCATGTTCTTCCTCCAGAGCCATGCGGGGGAGAACACCGACGGCTTCCGAGGCGTGGTTTCCACGGCCGAGGCCTACCAGTTCGGGGGCTGCGACAGCAGCGTGTATATCTGCCCCAAGATCCAGGACATCGGATTCTCTCTGAGCCAAGCGGCCCAGGAGGCCGAGCTGAACACCTTCGGCACCGATCACCCGGCAGAGATGGCTTCCTCGGCCCAGGTGACGTTCGACGCGAGCATGGGCTTCGTGCCCGACACGACGCCTCCGGCCGTCCAGAATGTGACGGCGGCGCCCACCTTCAACCAAGCCGACGTCTCGTGGATCACGGACGAAGTCGCGAACACGACGGTCTGGTACGGGACGACCCCCACGCCGAACCTGAAGCGAAGCGTGGACGAGTTCGTCACGAGCCATGCCGTCACGCTTTCGGGCCTGGATTCCAACACGACGTACTACTACCAGGTTGAATCCTGGGACATCGCCGGGAACGTGAACACGTCGGCGGTGGGCACCTTCCTCACGACGACGCCTCCGCCTGCGAACATCGCTTCCTGGTCGGGGAGCACCTTCGTGTGGGAGGACACCCGGGGCGACGACACGGGCGACGGGAACTATGTGTACCCGAACGAACCCACGATCAAGTGGCAGGGCCGGGGAGACATCTGGTTCCTCAACATGACCCCGGAGGTCGACTGGATCCACTACTCCGTGCGCATCAATGCAAAGCCCGACACGATCTGGCATCAGCGCATGGCGGCCTTCGTGATGTTCATTGACCAAGACCATGTCGTTGGAAGTGGCGCGAGGGATGTGGCGCTCGTCCAAGCAGAGTCGGACCCGCTGAATCTCCACCCCCTGAACGTCACCGTACCGCCGGAGTTCGCCTGGGAATGGATGATCGTTGCAACCTTCCAGAACTATAGCGAGTTCACGCCGGGCGACTATACCGCAGAGTTGGCCCTGCGCAGCAGCACGTTCAGTGACGTCCTCGGCACGTACGAGCTCGTATACATGAGCACAAATCCAGGGATTTCGCCCGAGCCCAACGCCGGGATGGTGCAGTCCACGGACGGAGGGACCCAGCTCGACTTCTGGCTGAACCGCTCCGTCGTTGGCGCGACGGATAACTGGACCTACGTGGCCATAGGCGCCTTGTACGACGACGCGGGCGCCGGGTGGCCGAGCGGTGGGATCCGGCAGGTGTTGCCGAGCGCGCAGACATGGCAGGGTGGTGGCTCCAACGGCCCGATGAACCCGAACATCTTTGACCTAGCCTTCTACCCGACGACGGCAAGCCAGGAACAGGACCTGAGCGAGTACGTCTCCACGGGCTACACGAGCATCACGAACGCCATCCAGGTGAACCTCACGGCGCAGTGGTACGAGATGTTGTCCGTCGCGAACGTGCTCGGGATCAGCACCGCGGCCTCCGTGAGCGAAGTGAAGGGCGGCGAATCCGCCGGAATTGTGACCTTCACGACGAACCGCAATGTCGCCATCGCGGGCGCGACCGTGGATCTGACCGCGGACCCCGCGGCGGCAGTGGCCATCCTCGGCTCCCCGGCGACGACGAACGCATTCGGCGCGGCGATGTTCACCGTCACGGGCAACTCCGTGGCGGCCGACACGACGGTCACGCTGACCGCGACGGCGACCGTGGGCACGAACACGGTGTCTCGGGCCTTCACCCTCATTGTGATGGCGCCCGTGATCACTCACACGTACCGCGTCGACGGGGCCGTGGCCGACGGCGTCCTGTCCCCAGGAGACCAGACGACGGTGACGGCAACCTTCACGGACAAGGGCGCGCCGATCAGCGGGGCGACGGTCGGAATCACGAGCAGCAGCGGGATCGTCGACGTTGCCACAGCGTCGGGAACGACGGATGTCAACGGTCGTGCAACCTTCACCGTCCAGGCGCTCTACACGGAGACCGACGTGACCGCGACCCTCACGCTGACGGCGTCGAACGGCACTGCGACGGCGACGGGAACAGTCCCCGTGACCGTGCTGGCGTTCGCCCACGCGTATTCGATGTCGGGAGTCGCAGCGGCGACGATCGTGAGCGAGAACGCGACGACGACCGTGACGTTCACGGTCTTGGATGCGGGTGAGCCGCAGGCGGACGTGACGGTGGAGATCGCCCTGTCGTCTGCGACGGGCTTTGACATAGAGGGAGACGCCTCGAAGACAACGGACGCCAGCGGCCAAGCCGTGTTCACGTTGAGGGCGAAGTCCGTGACGAACGACGTGTCCACCGTCGTGACAGCGACGGCAAGCAACGGGACCGCGGCGGACGTCGCAACCGCCTCCGTGGTCGTGGTTGCGCAGGGCGCGGCGCCCACGACGCCGGTGACCCCGCAAGGGGTCTCCGTGGAAGTCTTCGCGGTCGTGGCCGTGCTCCTCGCGGCAATCGCAGCCGTCTTCGCCTACATGTGGATGCAAGCCCGGCGCGTGAAGCCGCCCGAAGAAGGGACCGGGGGCACCTAAGCCCTCGGCCTTCCACCCTTTTTTCCGCGACGCCAAAGGAGGGGAGACGGATGCGAAAGGCTCCCGAACCAGCCCATAGGAACCGCAGGAGTGCCAGGATTCTGAGTGCCGCCTTCGTCATTCTCCTCACGGCCTCGATGCTCGCGGGCCTCCCGCGACCCGGCCAAGCGCAAACGGGAAGCTCCCCCACGCCGGCTCAGGGGAACCCCCTGAACCTCGCGATCCTTTGGCACAACCACCAACCCCTCTACAAGAACGTGCTCACGGGCCTGTATGAGATGCCCTGGGTCCGAGACCACGCGGCGACGGAGTACCTGGACCATCCCGAGATCCTCATGCAGCATCCCGGGGTGAACCTCACCTTCAACCTCGTCCCGTCCCTCATCTACCAGATGGAGGACTACGCCGGCTCGGCCGTTGACAACCACATCCAGCTCGCCCGAATCGACCTCGCATCGGCGACGCCGGATGAGCGGAGGCTGATGGCCCAGGAGTTCATCCGCCTCGCGCCCTGGTACTACACGAACGTGACGACGAATCCCTGGTACAACACGTACGAAGCATTCCCTCGCCTCCACGACCTCGTCGCCAATGTGAGCGCGGACCCGCTCAGTCTCAACGACACGGAACTCCAGGACCTCGAGACGATTTACTTCCTGCGCCAGATCAGCATCCCCTACGTCGAGGGGCGGTACAATGCATCGGATGCGAACGCCACGATTCTGCAGCTCCTCCACAAAGGCACGGGGTACAACCAGACAGACACCGAGACGGTCCTCCTGATCCAGCGCGTGATCATCGCGAAGATTGTTGGCCTCTACAAGCAGGCTCAGGACATCGGGCAGGCGGAAATCATCACGACGCCCTTCTATCATCCGATCTCGCCCCTCCTCCTGCAGGACACGATCCCGTCCGAGGACGCGGTGCACAACGTCACCAAGGGCGTATGGGCGGACGACGCGCGGTATCAGTATCAGAACGCATCCGACTTCTACGCGGCGCGATTCGGCCAGCCCGCGGCCGGGGTGTGGAACAGCGA
>DATBLI010000077.1:0-2752 GCA_036555455.1 Thermoplasmata archaeon | reverse complement strand
TGTTGGTGGGTCTCCCAATTCATGCCTGCTCGGAGGTCCCAAGGCGGTGAAGCCACCGCAGGGATTCGAACCCCGGACCTGCAGTTTACGAAACTGCCGCTCTAACCGGCTGAGCTACGGTGGCGCGAATTGGTCGGAACGATTCCTTCGGGATAAAGATTGTGAAGTCGGTGGCGAGGGCCCGGCCAACGTTTAAACCCGCGCGGCCCATCGACCTCGCGTGCCGCAGGTTTCCGGGTGGTACTACGACGGCGTCCGCTTCTGCCCGGGGACCGTGGGCTGGGACGGAGACACGATCACGGAGGTCCGCTCCGGGCGCACGCGGACCGCGATCGCGCACGGTCTCATCCTCCCAGGATTGTGGAATGCCCACTCCCACCTCGGGGACGCAGTCGTGACCCAGGAGCTCCATGGCTCCTTGGAGGAACTCGTTGCGCCGCCCCTCGGGCTGAAGCACCGCGTCCTCGCGAAGGCGAAGGACGAGGCGGTCATTGCAGCGATGCGCCGCGCTATGGCCACGATGCTCCGAACGGGCACGACGGGTTTCTCGGACTTTCGGGAAGGTGGGCTCCGGGGCCTCAAGCTCCTGTACGCGGCCCAAGCGGCTCTCCCGATCCGCGGCGTGGCTCTCGGCAGGCCGGAGGGCCTCGAGTACGGGCGGGAGGAAGTCGCGGCAATCCTGAGGGCCGCCGATGGAATCGCGGTGAGTTCATACGTGGACTGGCCCGCGGCGGATCTCGAGAAGGTCGCCGCTGACGTGCGGCGTGCCAGGAAGCTCTTTGCCTTGCACTGCTCCGAGCGCATTAGGGAGGACCTCGACCGGGTTCTGGATCTGCGGCCCGCCTTCCTGGTGCACATGATTCAGGCGACGGACGACGATCTCGAACGCTGCGCGGACGCAGACGTGCCGATCGTTGTGTGTCCCCGTTCGAACGCGTTTTTTGGCATGACGCCGGACATCCCGCGGATGCTCCGCGCGGGAGTGGAATTGCGGTTGGGCACGGACAACGCGATGATCAACGTGCCTTCGATGCTCAACGAAATGGAGTTCGCGTACCGGATTGCCCGGCTGAAGGGGGAAGTCCGCGCGAAGGAGGTCATCGACATGGCCCTCCGCGGCCGGCGCCTCTGGGATCCAGAGGCCACATCGTCGGTGCAGGTCGGCGAACGTGCGGACCTGGTGGTCCTCGAGCTCCCCAACGGGGCAAACGGGTTCGCGGCCCTCATGCGCGCGGTCGCGAGCGACGTTCGACTCGTCGTCGCCGCGGGCGAGGTGTGGGAGGTCCCGCATGCGGAGCCAACGTCGAAGGCTCATCGGAAAAAACCGCGCAGCCGGAAGAAGTAGCCGAATCCACCCCATCCTTTATCTCAGGCCCTCCCTTTCCGGGCCCGATGGCCTCCGCTGAGGACGTCATGTCCCTTTCTGTTCGCCGCGGATTCTTCTGGCCTGCGGTGGATCTCTACGGCGGCTTCGCGGGCTTCTTTGACTACGGGCACAACGGTGCCCTGTTGCGGCGGAACTGGGAGGATTTGTGGCTCGAGACATTTCTCGGGCTGAACGACAACTACTACTTGATCGACTCCACGACGATTCTTCCCGAGGCCCCCCTCAAGGCTTCCGGGCACGTCGATCACTTCACGGACCTCCTTGTCACGTGCCTGAAGTGCGGGGAATCGTACCGGGCGGACCATCTCCTCTCCGCCATCACGAAGGAGGAACACGAGGGCCTTCTGCCCGAGGAGGCGGACGCGAAGATCCGCGAGCTGAAGCTGCGCTGCGGTCGGTGCAAGGGGGAGCTCGGCTCCGCGACCCCGTTCAACATGATGTTTCCCATGGGGATTGGCCCCACGGGCAAGGACAAGGCGTACCTCCGTCCCGAGACGGCCCAAGGGGTTTACCTCAACTTCAAGCGGGAGTTCGAGGCCCTCCGCCGAAAGCTGCCCATGGGGCTCGCCATCGTCGGCCGAGCCTATCGGAACGAGATCAGCCCCCGGCAGGGGACGTATCGGATGCGAGAATTCCTCCAAGCGGAACTCCAGATCTTCATGGACCCGAACACCTTTGGCGACGAGGTCCCGTTCGCCGGGGTGGCGGGAGAGTCCGTCCGGATCGCATGGGCTGCGGAGAAGAACACGCCCGAGGCCCACGACATCCCCGCGAAGGACCTGGTGGTCCATGGCCTGCCCACCTGGTACGTGTATCACCTCGTCCAGGTCCAGCGCTTCTACCTTGAGGCGCTCCAAGTCCCCCAGGACCGCTTCCGGTTCGCGGAGCTCGACGAAAAGGAGCGCGCGTTCTACAACAGAATCCACTTCGATATCCAGTTGAATCAGGATAGCCTCGGCGGCTTTCGGGAGGTCGGCGGTGTTCACTACCGCACGGACCATGACCTCAAGGGCCACGGGGTCGTGTCCAAGGTCCCGCAGGAGGTGACCGTCGGCAGCCGAAAGGTGCTCCCTCATGTTCTGGAGCTGTCCTTCGGCGTGGACCGGAACGTGTGGAGCCTCCTGGACCTCGGCTTTGCGAAGGACCAGCGGATCGTCCTGCGTCTCCCGCCGCGGCTCGCACCCGTGAGCGTCGCCGTCTTCCCCCTCGTATCCAAGGACGGCTTGCCCGAGCGCGCGGAGACCCTGTACGTATCCCTTCGTGCGTCATTCCACGCCTTCTACGACGACGCGGGATCCATCGGCAAGAGGTACGCGAGGATGGATGAGATTGGCACACCCTTCTGCGTGACCGTGGACCACGAGA
>DATBLI010000076.1:0-98609 GCA_036555455.1 Thermoplasmata archaeon | reverse complement strand
GAAACCGCGACGCTAATGGCAGAGGGCTACATCCGTCCGCCGCCTCCATAGACATCCGCCGTCCAGCGAGTCGTTGAGGCGGCCGATCCGTGAGGCGTGCCGCATACCCCCTTCCGATACGTTGCGAATGGAGGAGATTGACAACCGGGAGCCGGCTGTTCGAAAACAGGCCTGCACAATGCGTCAAAGGCGGATCCATAGAGAGAGGTTCCTCTCGTCTCATTCCTGCGGAGGCGCGCATCTTGCCCGCCCTCCCAAATCGCTCTGGAAGTCGAGAACCGCCTCTAGATCTTCCGGGTGCGGCGCATGATCATGACAACAGTAGCCAGCAGTATCATCATGACCGTCGTCCCGATGAAGCCGAATATCCACGGCTCCCACTCTTGGCTTGGCCAGGCTACCAAGGCAATGGGAATTTCTGCGGCCAGCAACACAAGCAAGATGGCGCGGGCTCGACGCGCAACGGTCAAGATTGCCTGACTGAGTTCCTCTTCGGGTAACCTGCTGAGAGCAGAGAATCGCAGGCTAGCGCGTGCGACGTGTCGTGGAGAAAGCGTGTGGGCCGACACGATGAGCAGGGCCGTTCCAATGGCAATCCACAAGAGGGTGTTTCCCGTCAATGGGATGCCTGAGAGGTAAGAAAACACAGACGCCCCCCAAATCAGAGCACCGATGATCAGTCCAAGAACTGCGACCACACGGAGTTGCCATACGATTCTCCCGCCGCCGGAAGGGTTGATCATGATTAGTCCCTCTGCTTCGCCAGCGCGTCGCGCAAGCGGATTTGAGCGAGAGTTCCTACTGAGTGCCCGGTCTCAACTAGGTTGCGACGGAAAGCCAACCAAGCCCGAACGGTCGAGTATCGGAGGCTCATGACGGGAAAAAGGCGTTATAGGCAAAGACTCCAGGTCCTAGTTGCTGAGCCCTCATCAGTCGGGAGCGAACCATGACCCGCGCTTCAGGCAAACCACTGGTTCCGGGTTGCGGATCAGATCTGGGGCTGGAATACCACTTGGCGTCGATGTCCCCTGGCTGATAAATTGTCCGCCCAGCACTATTCCCACTCATGCCCGATGTGCCGAGGACCCTTCGACTTGCGTGCCAGCAACGAGTAGCGCCATCAAGCTCGCAATGAGTCCAGGGGATGGGAGACGCCCGTCCAATCTTGTCACGGTGATTTCGTTTGGGGGAGGTCTCGCCACGAAGCGCTGGGGGCGATCCTCAGTCCGGGGATTTGAGTCCTCGTCCCCGCTGCCACGCCCGTCGATCCGTTCGTATCCGTCGATAGGAGGCCCAGATCATCAGGGCACTTGCCCCGACGAGGACTCCGAAAGGCACATTCTCGTTTAGGAGCGGGATCCCTCCGAACGTAATCCAGTCGGGACTGCCGCCACCCCCAACTCCGAGCATGAGGGCGGTTTCACCAGCGACTCCAATCATCCCACCGAAAGCCCCGATCCAGAGAGTGGTGCGCCCATGGACTTCCACAAAAGCCATCCCCAACAGACTGGTGGCGAGGACAAACAGCAGCCCCGCCAGCCCGGCCAGAACACCCCCGACGGCAAACGCGGGCGTTGACCTACCGTAGACGAACCCCACAGCGAGAAGGGGGACAGCCACCCCAGGCAAAGCCAGCGCCCAGAAGAATGACGATGTCGCCAGGGACACGCCTTGGTCGAGGCGAAGTCCTGTGCTGTTCTCCCGCCTCAAACCGAGAAAGGCGACTGTGAGGAGTGCAAGTGACAGGCAAGCTAACGAGGTGCCACCGATGAGCAATATGTCACCAAGGGCACCCAGAGCCGACGAGTCTTCCCGCAGGCCGGAGAGACGGCGGGCACCAGCGACCACGTAGAACGCCGCCGAGAGGCTCGTGAGTACCGCGGATCCCACGTAGCTCAGGATCCCCCGCTCCACGTGCCTCATGTCATGCGATCGCTGGCGCTCCATCCACGCTGCCTCTCCTGGCACGAATTGAACTGTCAGAAGTTAGATGTTGGCAACAAGGCCCTGAAGTCATCGTATGCGAGCTTCTCCACGAAGTCGCCGCTCTCGAGGAGACCGTAGTGGTTCTCGACCCACCCGCCGCCGTCAGTGTTCGCATCGACAAGCTCGTACCAGTTCGCAACGAGGAAGGGCACGGTGCAATGTGCGCTGTTGTGAGCTTTCGCCTTGTCTCGGATGATTGGCAACGCACAGTTGACCCAGTTCTGCTGGTCGTCCTGCCCATGGCCGACCCAATCCGAGTAGGACGAGAGGAGCGCGAAGCACCGATGGACGCGATGGAGACCGCGGAGCATGCGGTGCGGCAGTGGGCTTCGGATGCACGGTCGGCTGTTTCGTAGGCCAATTTCTCTTCGGTGGAGGGTTCTGGGGCTATCTTATCTGTGTGGTTTTTTGCCTAGCTGTCTTTTCCACAGTTTGCTGGGCCTTGACCGGCTCTGCCTGCACAATTGCAGGATCTCCCACCATCCCTTCCTCACAAAGTTGGTTCTTCGGGATGGCATGCGGGGTGGCAACCGTCGCGGACGAGTGCCGCAGCCTCCGACTAGGCCGGGTTGCGCGATGGACAGGTAGGTGCAACTCCGAGCGATTCCGACCGTGCACCGCGAATCGGCGGAACCCCGAAGCGCGTGCGTCATCCCTCGGAGTCCCCTATTCCGACGCGCGTCGGGCGGCACGTACAAACAGGAGGCATCCGGGTTCGACTGCCGCTGGACATTCGGCACGCCGCGCGCCACCCATGGTTTATCTCCTGGGAGTCGGATAACCAAGTTGATGGCTTCCGCCCTCGCGGTGAAGCGTCGCCACGAGAAGCGACTCCTCCGGCTCCATGGCGTTCTCGGTGTGGCTCTCGCCGAAAAGGATGGCGAGGCGTGCATCCGGATCTTCGTTGAAGAGGACCGGCCAGAAACCCTCAACGGCCTCCCAAGGATTCTGGAGGACGTGCCGGTCGAAGTCGTCGTCTCCGGAAAGTTCAAGGCTCTCTAGACCGAGGCTCAGGGCGGCCCGACAGGCACCCAACGCGCGAGGCTCGCGACCGGCGCGGCGTGCTCTCGAAGGTTCGAGAGACGCACCCCGAGGAGCCGAATCTTCCGACCGGAGGCGAGGATTTCCTTGAGCATCTGTTGGGCGAGGATGAGGATCGGATCGAGATCGGCCGTGTGAATCCGCAGGCTCCGGGAGCGCGTGTGGGTCTCGAAGTCTGAGTAGCGCACCTTCAGCGTGACCGTGCGGAACGCGTACTTCTCCTCGTGCAGCTGCCCATGAAGGGACCTCGCAAGGGACTCCAGCTCGGGCCACAAGACATCGTATGCATCGAGATCCCCCCCGAAGGTCGTCTCCGTGCTAATCGACTCCGGCGGCCCCGTTGGGACCACGACCTCCTCGGAATCCCGTCCATGGGCCACATCGTGGAGGTACTCCCCGAACGCCCCGAAGGTCTCTACGAGATCATCCCGCGCATGCTGCTGCACGTCCGCGATTGTCTCGATCCCGATCTCCTTCAGGCGCTCGGCCGTCTTCGGTCCGACGCCCGGGACCTTCCGCACGGGCATCGGCGCGAGGAACGCGATGACCCGGTCCGGTTGCACGACCGTGAGGCCGTCGGGCTTGTGGAAGTCCGAGGCGATCTTCGCGACCGCCTTGCTCGTGGCGACGCCGACGGAGCACGTGAGACGGTGCTCCTTGCGAATCGCGGCCTTGATTTCCCGCGCGAGGTCCGCGGCGTGGGGGATGCTCCCGTTGGTCCTCGCAGTGACGTCCAGGTATCCTTCCTCGATTCCGGATGGCTCTAACCGGTCCGCGAAGCGCCGCAGAGTCTCCATGACCTCGTGGGAGACTTGGACGTAGGAGTCGAAATGGGGCGGCACGAACACGGCATCTGGGCAGAGGCGCAGGGCCTGGGTACACGGCATCGCTGAGTGCACGCCATACCGGCGGGCTTCGTAGTTCGCCGTGAGGACGACCCCGCGATGGAACCCGTCCCGCGGGTCCGCTCCCACGACCACGGGCTTGCCCTCGAGGTCGGGATGCTCCCGCATCTCGACGGCCGCGTAGAACGCGTCCATGTCGACATGGAGGATCGCGCGGAACGCCGCCTCGCTCGGGGGCGCCATGCCTCCTCCTCATGCACGGGAAGGGGGTAAAAGCCTTCGGGGAGAGGCCCGCGAACGGGCGATCAGAAGCCGAAGAAGCCAGACGCCGCCGATTGCAGGTAGCTGTAGATGTAGCCGACGAATGGCGCCGTGAGGAAGACGACCGCGAGGGCGACGAGGACGGCCGCGGCGATCGACCTCGGCGCGCTCACTCTCGTCACCTCTCCGGAGGGCTCGAGGACGTACATGTACCAGATGACCCGGGCGTAATAGTACACGGAGAGCGCGCTGTTCAGCACCCCGGAGACGGCGAGGGCGAGGAACCAGGAGTTGAACGGCATCGCGTAGACGGCGCTCGAGAAGAGGAAGAACTTGCTGAAGAAACCGGCGAGGGGTGGGATCCCCGCTAGGCTCAGCAGGAACATCGTCATCGAGAAGGCCATGAAGGGCATCCGCCTGCTGAGACCGCGGTAGGCCTCCACATCGTCCGCGATCCCGCGAGCCTGGGTCCCTGCCACGACGAGGAATGCGCCACCCTTCATCGCGGCATGGGTCAAGACGTGGAGGAGTCCTCCGAGCACACCCAGGGTCGCGACGGCGGCCGCCGGATCTCCCGCGGTCGTAGATTGCACCGCGATCGCTCCAACCGGAAGCGCGATTAGGATGTAGCCGACCTGCGCGATGCTCGAGTACGCAAGCATTCGCTTGATGCTGCGCTGGGGAATCGCGAGGACGTTGCCAATCGTCTGCGTGAGAATGGCCAGGACGGCAATCGCGAGGATCCAGTCCGCCTGAATCGAAAGGAGGCCGAAGAGGAAGACCCGGAAGAGGGCTACGATGCCCACCTTCTTGGAGCCCGCGGCCAGGAACGTGCTGATCGTCGTCGGCGAACCTTGGTAGACATCGGGCGCCCACATGTGGAAGGGCACCACGGCGGCCTTGAACCCGAAGCCCGCGATCAGGAGGACGAGGGCGACGATGAGGGGGGACTCCATGGACCCGACGGCGGCGGGGAGGCTCACGGCCATCGCGTACATGTCCGTCGAGCCTGCGACGCCGTACACGAGGGAGATGCCGAAGAGGATGATCGCGGAACTCACCGCGCCGATGATGAAGAACTTCACCGCGGCTTCCGTCGAATCGCGGTCTTTCTTCCGGTACGCGACGAGGGCGAATGTGCTCAGGCTTGAGGTCTCAAAGGCGAGGAACAAGACGAACAGGTCGGTCGCTGCGGCGGTGAACATCATGCCGACGACGGCAAGGAGCATGAGGCCGTAGTACTCGCCTTGGTGGGGCTCGTCGCGACCGATGAAACCCCTCGACGCGAGGACCGCCAAGAACGCGATGAACAGGAAGATGAGCTGGAAGAAGAGGGCGAAGTCGTCGACTCTCATCTTGAGTTCGGAGGCGAAG
Organism: Thermoplasmata archaeon; assembly: GCA_036555455.1. Taxonomy (GTDB): domain Archaea; phylum Thermoplasmatota; class Thermoplasmata; order RBG-16-68-12; family RBG-16-68-12; genus RBG-16-68-12. The sequence goes on along the minus strand of DATBLI010000076.1, from coordinate 93,102 downwards.
TCCCCCTGGGACCCGATGGGTGAGGGCCAGAGGTTGAGGGCCAGGGCGCCCGTGAGGCCGGCCATCATGTCCACGGTGACGAAGGTCGCGGCGAGGACGCCGAACATCGCGAGGCCCCAGAGGGCCTCGGGCCGCTTGCCCCAGACGAACCCCAGGACGACCGAGGCGAGGGCGACCGCGACCAAGATCGTTTCGGGCAGGAAGACGTAGTAGTTGGCCACCGTGGTCCCCCTAGAGGATCCCCCTCAGGATCGCGGTCGCCCATGGGGTCAGGAGCTGGTAGATGAGGATGGGCAGGATGCCGAAGATCGCAAAGGTCACCGCGAGGATGGACAGGGGCGCGGCCTCGAAATCTTCCAGGTCCTTCATCTTCTCCCATCTCGGATTCAGAGGCCCGAAGATCGCCCGCTGCATCGCGAAGATGAAATAGGCCGCGGTGAACACGACGGTCAGGATCGGAATGAAGACGAAGAGCCCGAACGCCGCATAGACTCCGACGAAGACAGCGTATTCCGCGGCGAACCCGACGAGGCCCGGGAGACCGAGGGAAGCCAGGAACGACACCATCATGTACGTCGCGGTCCGTGGCGCAACCTTCGTGATCCCGCCGAGGTCCGAGATGTTCCTCGTGCCGATCTTGTGGCCAAGGGCCCCGGCGACCATGAACAAGGCCGCAGAGATGAGGCCGTGGGCGAACATCTGGAAGACGGCGCCGGAGAAGCCCAAGGCAGCCCCGGCCTGGAGCGGACTGTGGGCGAACCCGTAGACGCCGGCGGCGATTCCGAGGGTCACGAATCCCATGTGGCTCACGCTGGAGAAGGCGACCATCCGCTTCAGGTCATCCTGGGCGAGGCAGACGATCGCCCCGTACAAGATGGAGATCGTCCCGACGATGAGGAGGAGCCAGTACAGGTCCAGGGCTCCCTCGGGAATCATCTGAACGTTGAACCGGATCAGCCCGTAGCCGCCCAGCTTCAACAGGATTCCCGCCAGGATCACCGACCCACCCGTCGGCGCTTCGACGTGGGCGTCGGGGAGCCAGGTGTGCAAGGGCCACGTGGGCAGCTTCGTGCCGAAGGCCACGAGCATCGCGACGAACATGAGGTCCTGGATCGCCCCCGCAGGCACGGGATCGTGAGCGATGATCCACGTCATGTCGAACGTGTGCGGGTTCGAATAGAAGTACATCGCGAAAATGGCCACGAGGAGGGGCAGGCTCGCGAGGAACGTGTACATGAAGAACTTGATCGCCGCGTACCTCTTGCGAGGCCCGCCCCAGACCGCGATGAGGAAGTACATCGGGACGAGGCCGACCTCCCAGAAGATCATGAATTGGAACAGGTCGAGGCTCAGGAAGACTCCGTTCACGGTCGTCTCCATGAACAGGAACAACGCGAAGAACTCGGAGAGCCGGTGGTGCTCGTCCCAGCCGATCGCCAGGGCGAGCGGAGTGAGCAGGGCGTTCAGGAAGACGAGGACGACGGAGAGCTCGTCGGCCCCGAGGGTGTACTGGACCGTGAAGCCCTGGATGTTGACCCAGTCCACACGCTCCATCCCGTAGTACGCCTGCGCGGCCCCGCCGCTCGCCGAGGGGATCACGGTCTTCGAGAGGGTGAAGAGGCCCGGGGAAAGGAAGCCCAGGAGGAGGATCGTCCCGAGGGCGAGGACGAGGAGGCTGAACGCCATCGCGGCCCACTTCGCCGCTCGGGTCGTGGCCCCGAGGGCGTACGTGACGACGGCGCCGACGAGAGGGAGGAAGACGAGGGACGTCAAGATCGGGAAGGAGACCTCCACGTCAGGCGCCTCCCAGGAGCCACGGCAGCGCGGCCCGTGTGTACCCGTCGATCATCCCGAGGAAGGTGAAAGGAAGCAGGCCGACGACAATGATGAGGATGAGGAGGACCGCGTAGGAGACCCGCTCCCAAGGCATGAGGTCGTGGGACTTCTCCATGCCCGCTGGGACATCGCCGAAGAGGATCCGCTGCATCGTGTAGACGTAGTAGGCGGCGGTCACGACGATCGATAGCATCGGGATGAGGACAATTGCCCGCGCGGGGGAGAACGCAGAGGCGCCGTAGGCGCCCAGGAAGACCATGAACTCGGACCAGAAGGAGTTCAGGCCGGGGAGGCCGAGGGAGGCGAAGAACCCGATCATGAGGACGAGGGAGAACTGGGGCATGACCTTCGAGAGGCCGTGGAGCTTCGGGATGTCCCGCGTCCCGGTGCTGTGCTTCACGCTCCCCGCGAGCATGAACAGGACCGCGGTGATGAGGCCATGGTTGAAGAGTTGGAAGACGCCACCCTCGACGCCGATGACCGAGAGGCTCGCGGCACCCAGCGTAACGAAGCCCATGTGGCCCACGGAGCTGTAGGCGATGAGCCGCTTCAGGTCGACCTGGGCGAGGCAGACGAACGCGGTGTAGATCATGGAGACAGCGCCGAAGATGGCCAAGAGCCACCACAGGTCCTTCGCGGCATCGGGCAGCATGCCCAGGTTCACGCGGAACAGCCCGTAGCCGCCCATCTTCAGGAGGACCCCGGCCAGGAGCACGGAGCCTCCCGTGGGGGCTTCCACGTGGGCGTCGGGGAGCCAGGTGTGGAACGGGAACGAGGGCAGCTTGATGAGGAAGGCGATGAGGAACCCGACGAAGACGGGGATCTGGCTGGCGAGCTGGATGTATTGGGCGCCGGGGAGGTTCAGGGCGTGACGCTCCGCGGCATCCAGGAAGGCGGTCATGTCGAAGGTCGCGCCGCTCCCCCCGTAGACGGCCGCGTTCGCCGCCGGGCTGTAGAACCAATAGATCGCGAAGACGGAGAGGAGCATGATCACATACCCGACGTGGGTGTAGACGAAGAACTTCATCGACGCGTACCGACGGTTCGGGCCCCCCCAGACCCCGATGAGGAAGAACATGGGGATGAGGACGAGTTCCCAGAAGATCACGAACAGGAGGAAATCCAAGGCGATGAAGACCCCCGTGAGGCTCATCTCGAGGAAGAGCAGGAGGGCAAAGAACTCCCTCGAACGGTGCCCTTCGTCCCAGTGGAAGACCATGGCGATCGTCGTGAGGAGTGCCGTGAGCCAGACGAGGGGCATGCTGAGGCCATCCACGCCGACGATGTAGGAGAGGCCGGCCTGGGGCACCCAGTTGAAGCGGTCGACGTAGTACAGCGGGACGTAAGGCCCTGGCGTCGACGGGACTTCCGCGACCCGGGGACCGAGGATCCCTTGGAGCGCGTCCGTCCCGAAGGACACGAGGAGAAGGGTCGCGAGCGCGAGTTCCGCGAGGCTGAAGGCGATACCGAGGGCGCGTGCGCTCCGTAATGTCCTCCCTGCGGACCACGTGACCGCGAATCCGACGAACGGGATCACGATGAGGAGGCTGAGGACGAAATTCGTGTCATCGCCCCCCGAACAGCCGCACGTACAGTCCGAACCCGAAGACCAACGCAATCACGACGACGATCCCGATGGCGATGACCCACACGTAGCTCTGGACCTGCCCCGTCTGCCGCTGCCGCAGGCGGAGGCTCGCGCGGACCGTGTCTCGGCTGACCAGGTTCACAACGCCGTCGACGACGCGGCGGTCGAAGACATCCGTCCCGGTCGCGGTCGCAAGGCCCCCCCGACCGAATGCGTTGACGATCCCGTCGATGACCCTCCGGTCGAACCAGTCCAACGCCTTCGCGAAGCCGTACACGACCTTGGCACCGAAGGCATCGTAGGCGTCGTCGATCCAGTACCGATGGCTCAGCATCGTGTGAACGAAGGCGCGGCTCGGGCCCGCGGTGAAGCGCTCCGCGGGAATCCGCTTGCGGTCGTAGACGGCCCACGCGAGGACGAGGCCAACGATTGCCACGCCGAGGGAGAGGCCCTCGAGGAGGTACTCCGTGACCGGAACGCCAACAAGGGGTAGCTGGGCGTGGGGCTCCTCGAAGAAGATGAGGTTCCCGAAGCCGCCCATCGCGTACGCCGAGAGGCCGGAGATGAGTGTGAAGGCCCCGAGGACGAGGAGCGGGCCCGTCATCACACCGGGGCTCTCATGGAGGTGCTCGTGGCCGCGGTACTCCCCGCGGAAGGTCATGAACCAAAGGCGGAAGGCGTAGAAGGCCGTGAGGAAGGCCGTCGCCACGCCGAGGGCCCAGAGGACGAGGTACGCGGGATTCGCAGTCCCCGCCTCGAACGCGACGGTGAGGACTTCGCCTTTCGAGAAGAAGCCGCTGAACGGGACAATCCCCGCGAGGGCCAGGCAGCCGAGGAGCATCGTCATCGAGGTGATGGGCATCGCCCTCCGGAGCCCGCCCATCTCCCGCATGTCGTTCGTATGGACCACGTGGATTACGCTGCCGGCGCCGAGGAAGAGGAGGGCCTTGAAGAACGCGTGGTTGTACAGGTGGTACAAGGCCGCGCTGTATCCAGCGGAATCGGCGTCGCCCCGCGCGATCGAGACGTTCAGGAGGAACGCTCCCGCGCCGAGGCCGAGGAACATGTACCCGAGCTGGCTGATCGTGGAGAAGGCGAGGACCCGCTTGATGTCGTTGTTCACGAGAGCCATCGTCGCCGCGAAGATTGCAGTGAAGCCGCCGATCGCCGCGATTACGAGAATCGCGGTCCAAGGAGGCTCCACGGGGATCGTCGAGGTCCCAATCTGGAGCGGCTGGGGGACGAGGAAGATGAAGGAGCGGGCGACGAGGAAGACGCCCGCCTTGACCATCGTCGCCGCGTGGATCAACGCGCTCACCGTCGTCGGACCCTCCATGGCGTCCGGGAGCCACGCGTGGAGGGGGAACTGGGCGCTCTTGCCGACGGCCCCGCCGAACAGGAGCAAGGGGATCAAGGTCAGGAGCTGCGGCGTGAGGTAGCCGACCTGGGGCGCAATCTCCTCGAATCGCAACGTTCCGAACTGACTCCAGATGATGAGGACCCCGATGAGGAAAAGGACGTCCCCCACGCGGGTGACCATGAACGCCTTCTTCGCCGCTTTCGCGGCCTCGGGCTTGTGGTACCAGAAGCCAATGAGCAGGTACGAGCAGAGGCCCATGATCTCCCAGAAGATGAGGAGCTGCAGGAAGTTGTCCGCGCTCACGGTTCCGAGCATGCCCGTGGCGAAGAGGCTGACCTCCGCGTAGTAACGGGGCTTGCCTGCCTCCTCGTGCATGTAGCCGAGGCTGTAGACGAAGATGAGGAGGCAAAGGAAGGAGACGAGGACGAGCATGAAGGCGCTCAGGTTGTCGATGAGGAGGGCGATGTGGACGTTCGTCGCCTCGAACCCCGATGTCGCGTTGAACCCGGGGAGCCAGACGTAGCCGTCGAGGGTCACCGCAGGGAAGCTGCCGCCAACGGCCCCTCCTCGCAGGACGTCGATGAACAGATACAGGGAAAGGACGAAGGAGATCGCAATCCCGCCGACCGCGATGTAGCCGCCGCCTTCGTTCGTGTACTTCCCGAGGATCGCGCACAGGAGGAACGCGAGGAGGGGCGCGATGAGGATGAACCAGGCGTAGTCGAACGTCCTACCACCTCAGGAAGCGGATACGATCGAGGTCCACGGTCCCGTGAGTCTGGTAGATGGAGAGGAAGATGGCAAGCCCGACGGCAGCCTCCGCGGCGGCGATCGCGATTCCCAGGAGCGCGAACACCTGGCCCGAGGCGTCGCCGTTGTACGAGGAGAAGGCGACGAAGTTCAGGATCGCCGCGTTGATGATGATCTCAAGGGACATGAGGACGAGGACGCCGTTCTTCCGCGCGAGGACGCCGTAGAGGCCGATGCAGAAGAGGAGCGCGGAGAGGATGAGTTCCCACTCGAGGGGGATCATGGTCCGATCTTCCCCCTCTCCTCCATCTTCGCGAGGTACACGCCCCCGATCATCGCGGCGCCGAGGACGATGCCGATGAGGACCAGCGTCACCGCGTAGGCGCTGAACAGGCTGTTCGCAATCCCCGTGTTGTTCGACGGGTCGTTCTGGTAGACGGGGATCTCGTGCTGGGTCGTCGGCCACGGGATGCCGACGAACGATGCGGCCATCACAAGGAAGAGCGCGCCCGCCGCGACGACCGCGAGGGCTTGCCTCGCGGTGATCATGGCCCCGCCTCCATGCCAGGCTCTTCCATGATCTTCCGCCTCGTGAGCATGATCCCGAAGACGAAGAGGATCGGCACCGCGCCCGCGTAGACGAGGATCTGAATCAGGAACACGAATTCGGATCGAAACAGGAGGTAGATTCCTCCGATCGTCACGAGGGTCGCCGCAAGCCAGAAGGCCGCGCGGACGAGGCGCTTGCTCGTGACGAGGAGGACGGAGAACAGGACCTCGAAGACGCTGAGGACGACGAACGCGACCGCTTCCCAGTCAATCCCGGCCATGGCTCAACCCTCCGCGGGATAGCGGCAGCGGCACGCCATCCGAGGTCACCCCAGGATGTTGAATGCCCGGACCGCCGCGGCGAGCACGATCGCAAGGAGGGCGAAGGGGATCAGCCGTTTCCAGCCGATGTTGAGGATCTGGTCGATCCGCACCCGGGGCACGGACCACGAGAGCCAGACGAAGAACGCGCCGAGGAGGTAGATCCGCAGGAGGAACCAGATCTCCTCGGGCACGATCGGGATGGGGACACTGCCTACGTACGCGGTGTAGAACACGGGGCCGCTCCACCCGCCGAGATAGAGGATGGAGAGCAGGGCCGCCCCCGCGATCATCCGCAGCCACTTGAACCCGAAGACAAGGCCGAACCGCATCCCGCTCAGCTCCGTCGTCCAGCCTTCCACGAGCTCCGCGTCCGCCTCGGGGATGTCGAAGGGAATCCGCTCCATCTCTGCGACGATCGCCACGAGGAAGACGATGAATCCGATGACTTGGACGGAGAAGAGGTTCCACGCGGGAAAGGGAGTGGTTACGCCGAAGAGGACGAGGGGCTCCTCCTGCTGGGCCACGATGACCTTCGGGTCGAGGGACCCCGTCGTGAAGACGAGGGCGATCACGGACAGGATGAGGGGGATTTCGTACGCCATGAGCATCGCGGCGGAGCGGAACCCGCCGACGAGGGTGTACTTGTTGTTCGCGGACCATCCTGCGATGAGGATCCCGAGGGGCGCGAGGGAGAATGCCGCGAGGATGAACAGGACCCCGAGGTCCAGGTTCGCGACATACAGGCCGCTCGACCAAGGGATCGCTGCGAAGAGCATGAGCGTCGTGCCCGCGATCCATGCAGGCGCGGTGTTGAACATCATCGAGTCCGCCGATGCGGGGACGAGGTTCTCCTTCTGGAGGAGCTTCACCCCATCCGCGACGTTCTGCAGGAAGCCCATCCCCTTGTGGGTCGGCCGGTCCTTGCGATTGAACGGCCAGAAGGGGAGGGACCAGATCGAGATCATGATCCCGTAGCGGTCCTGGAGCCGCGAGTACAGCTTCCGCTCGACCCACATCATCGTGAGCAGGTTGACCAGAGTCGCCCAGATGACCATCACGAGGGCCATCACGAACCACGTGAGGAACGTGAGCGGGCCCGGGGACTGCAGCCAGTCTCCGAGCCCATGCAAGGGCGGGATCACGACCGCAATCGCGTAGATGATCTGGGCGATGACCCAAACGATTGCGCCTGTGAGGATGTAGCAGGCGCCGAAGAGGCTTGGCACGAGGGGCGCGCTCATTTGTCGATCTCCCCCACGCAGACGTCGATCGAACCGAGGATCGCGACGACATCCGCGAGCTTGTTCCCGCGGAGCATGAGCGGCGTGGCACTCATCGTGCAGAAGATGGGACTGCGGATCTTCACCCGGTACGGACGGTCATCGCCGTCCCCGCAGACATAGAACAGGGCCTCGCCGCGCGAGTCCTCCGTCCGCGCGTATCCGTCCCCTTCGGCCCGCCGCGGCGGCTTCGCTCGATAGCCACCCGTCTTCGGCATTTTCTCGAGGGCCTCGAGGACAATCCGGCACGACTCCCGCATCTCGTTGAAGCGGCACACGAACCGCGCGTAGGAGTCCCCGGCGCCGGATCCCTTCCAGACCTGCGGTTCAAAGTCGACCGCCTCGTACTGCTCGTACGGGTCGAGGCGACGCAGGTCGACGTTCACGCCGCAGGCGCGGAGGTTCGGGCCCGTGACGCCGTAGTTGATTGCGTCCGCGGCGGAGATCGCGCCCACGCCGAGCGTGCGCATGCGAAAGATCTTCGACTCGTGAAGGACCTTCTCATACTCCTGGAGCTTCTCGTTGAAGTGCTCGATGCTGCGCCTGCACATGCCCTCGAAGTTCTCGGGAATGTCGTTGCGGACGCCGCCGATCCGCGGATAGTTCTGGTTCATCCGCATCCCGGACATGAGCTGGATCAGGTCTAGGAACAGCTCGCGCTCCCGGAGCGACCAAAGGAGGACCGTGAGGAGCCCGAGGTCCGGTCCATAGGCCGCGAGCCACATGAGGTGGGAGGCGATCCGCTGGAGCTCCAAGGAGATGACCCGGAGCCATTGCCCGCGCTCGGGCACCTCGACTCCCATCATCTTCTCGACCGCGAGGCAGTAGGCGTGGGACCACGTGATCGAGGACACATAGCACAGGCGGTCCGTCAGGACAATGACCTTCTGGAACTCGCGGACTTCGGCGATCTTCTCGACGCCGCGGTGCAGGTAGCCGATTTCCGGCTTCGCGTCGACGATCGTCTCCCCGTCGACCTTCACTTTCATGTTCCACAGCCCGTGGGTCATCGGGTGTTGGGGGCCCATGTTAATCCAGAACTCGGGCACCCTACTTCCCTCCCCGGAGCTTCCGGCGGCTCACGTACTGGCGGTCGACCTCCTGCGGGAAGTCCTTGCGCAGGGGGTGGAATTTGAAATCCGCGGGGAGAAGGATCCTCTCGAGATTCGGGTGGCCCTCGTAGACGAGGCCCATGAGATCCCACGCCTCCCGCTCGTGGTAGTTCGCGGCGTTCCAGAGGCTGCAGACGCTCGCGATCTTCGGGTCGTCATGGGGGATGCGCGCGTGGAGCTGGACGACGCAGCCGTTCGAGAGGTTCTCCACGTGGTACACGGATTCGAAGTGGTCCTTCCAGTCCACCGCGCTGACGCAGCCGAGGTGCTCGAAGCCGAGCTGCTCCTTCAGGTACGTGCACACGGGGAGGAGATCCGCCCGGTCGATGACGGCCCTCACCAGGAGAGGGCGCACGATGGCGGCCTCCAGGAGCTTCCCGCTCCACACCTTCTCGAGGAGGGCGAGGACTTCCTTCTCGATCCCGGGGACGGGGCGACCGCTCACCGGGAGGGCCGTCGCGGCGACGCTCATATGTGGATGACCTCTTCCTTCTTGAGAGCGTACTGGGTCGCCACGAACATGATGCCCAGGAAAACGAAGATGGACGCCTTCGCAAAGAGGGAGGAGGTCCCGCCCAGCAGGCCGTCCCAGGCGAAGGCCCACAGGAGCAGGAAGATTGCAGCCACATCGAAGACCATGAAGATGAGGGCGAACATGTAGTACTGGAAGTGGAACGCGATCTGGGCCTCACCCTCGGGAACCTCGCCGCACTCGTAGACGAGATCCTTCAGGGGGGTCGGGTTCGTCGGGCGAAAAAGGCGGGTCGCGAAGAATGTCCCGACGGGGAAGAGGATTGCGATGATGGCGAACACGACGACCGGGCCGTAGGCGTCCAGGATCGCCATCTGGGCGAGGAAAAAAGGCTACCCTATTAAACCTTTGTCGCGCGCGCTCTCTCCTTTCGATTCGCAACCAAACTTACCCTGTCCGCGGAGACTGCGGCGACTCTTCAAGGCTCGGGAACAATCGTTTATATTCAGGCGCCGGGATGTTGCTCCTCGCATGGGTGCCCCGAGCCGAGTTCCGCCCGGCCAGCGACAGGTCCGCAAGTGGCCACGCCTCGATCTGGGGATTGTCCCACGGTTCGATCTGAAGACCTGGGACCTGCGCGTGGACGGGCAGGTGGATCGGCCCCTGCGTCTTTCGCACGAAGAACTCCTTCGTCTCCCGAGCTTCGCCACGAGATCCGACTTCCACTGTGTGACGGGTTGGACGACCTTCGACAACGACTGGAAGGGCGTGACGATCCGGGAGATCGCGAGCGAGGCGAAGATCCGGCCCGCGGCGAGATACGCGACCTTCACCTGCGGCGACGGGTACACGACGTCCCATCCTCTCGACGTCCTCTTCGAGGACGGAGTCCTCCTGGCCTACGAGTGGGACGGACAGCCGCTGCCCATTGAGCACGGCGGCCCCCTGCGGCTCCTCGTCCCGAAGCGGTACGCGTACAAGAGCGCGAAGTGGGTGAGGCAACTCACCTTCACGGACGAGGAGGAGCTCGGCTACTGGGAGGTCCGCGGATACAGCAACACCGCGGATCCATGGACGGAAGATCGCTACTCTTTCTGATAGGACCGCCGGAAACGGCTTTAACCCGCGACCCCTTGGGCCGCCGAGCGGCCGTGGCAACCTCCCCCGCGCCCCGAGACGTCGAGGACCAGAAGCGAATGAGCTTCTGGGAGCATCTCGAGGAACTCCGCAACCGGCTCAAGGTCGTCGTCGCCGTCGTCGTGGTCCTCTTCGCCCTGTTCCTTGTCACCGCGGTGGGCAGCGTGACGATCGGCACGACGCAGGTCCCCATGCTCCTCCCGGCGCTTGGACCAGGCCAACAAAACATCGCGAGCCAGTTCTTCTTCGCCGTCAAAGGGTTCCTCGTCCCGGACACCGTGGGCGGCTACGTCGTGAATTTTACGTTCAAGTCGCCGTGGGACGGCTACATCGTCCTCTTCGAGTGCGCCCTTTTCCTCGCCGCGATCATCGGATCGCCGGTCATCGTGTACGAGCTCGGTCAGTTCATTGGTCCCGCGCTGAAGCCCTCGGAGAAGCGTCTCATCCGTCGAGTGACGACCCCGGTGCTGTTCCTTTTCCTCGCGGGCGTCGGCCTCTGCTTCGTCGTCGTCCTGCCCTTCACGATCGTCCTCATGTACCAGGTGCAAATCGCGCTCGGGGCCACATCCCTCTTCCTTTTCGCGGACGACTTCATCGGCTTCGTCCTCCTCTTCAGCCTCGCCTTCGGCCTCGCATTCCAGCTCCCCGTGCTCATGTACGGCCTGAGTTGGCTCGGGATCGCGACCTCCGACTTCTGGAAGCGGTACTGGCGCATCGCCGCGGTGGGGATCTTCGTCTTCGGAGCCATCATCACGCCGGACGGCAGCGGGGTGACGATGATGCTTGTTGCCCTCCCGATGCTCGTCCTCTATGGGGCCGGCTACCTGGCCTCGCGGAGGCTCGAGAGGCGTCGGATTCGTGCGAAAAGCTCTTAACGCCAGCCCCGCTTGCTCCGAACGGAGGTCCTCGTCATGGTCTCCCTTTCCCCGATCGACATCCTCGCCCAGATCGCAGGCATCGAGTGGATCATCCTCCTCGTGATCATTGCCGTCATCCTCCTCTTCGGTCCGCAGAAGCTCCCGGAGCTCGCCCGCGGCATGGGACGCGCCCTCGGGGAGTTCCGCCGGGGGAGGATGGAAGTTGAGCGAGAACTCAGCACGCAAATCAGCCAGCTGGACGTCCATGACCAGCGGGCCCGGGTGGAGCGTGCCGCCGGCGCCCTCGGCGTGAACACGACGGGGCGGAGCGACATGGAAATCAAGCTCGACATCGCCCGTGCGGTCGACAAGGCGATTGACACCCAGGTCATCTCCGCGGCCCAGGCGATGGGCGTCTACAACCCGGGTGCAGACATCACGAGGCTCAAGGAGCTCCTCATCAAAAGCCTGAACGTCTGAGCCCGCGTCGCATCCGTCCGCCGGCGAGCAATCCGCGTTACATTTATCCGAGTTCAGAGGTTACGGCCGCCATCGGCCTGGAGCAGGCACTATGCCGAGCACGGACTATGCGTACCGGCGGCTCGTGAACACCCTCGGCCCGGAGCGCGTGGCGAGGACGGAGTTCGAGCGCATGGCCTACAGCCACGATTTCGCCGCCCTCCCCAAGGTGGCCCTCCTCCAATGGCAGCTGTATCCTGATTTCGTCGTGCTCCCGCAGACCGCCGAAGAGGTGTCCGCGATCGTCAAGCTCAGCGATGAGTCCGGCTTGCCGATCGTGCCCCGGGGTGGCGGCACGGGTTGGTACGGCGGCGCCGTGCCGAATCGGGGCGGCGTCCTGCTCGACATGCGGAAGATGAGCAAGATCGTGGCCTTGGACCCCGCAGCGCGGACGGTGACCGCGGAAGCGGGCGCAACGTGGCACGACCTCGCGATGTTCGTCGAGGCGAAGGGGCTCGCCCTCCCGGCCATGCCGTTCAACGCGATGGCGAGCACGATCGGAGGCGCGATCAACAGCGGCGTGCCCGGGTTCGGCACGTTCCGGAACGGCTCCCTTGCGGACGCCGTCGTCAGCCTCGAGGTCGTCCTCCCGAACGGTCGGGTGATGACGACGGCGGATCCCCGGGATGCGGGCACGACGTTCGCGAACCTGACGCCCTTGTTCGTGGGCGCGGAAGGCACGCTGGGGATCATCACGAAGGCCACGCTGCGGTTGCGCGCGAAGCCCGAGGCCTCGAAGCCGCTCGCGTACGGCTTCCCCTCGGCGGAGGCGGGGGCGGCTTTCGTGACCGCAGTCGTAGATTCGGGGATCGCCCCGTACCATGCGGCGCTCCTGGACAAGGAGCACTTCGCGATGGAACGGATCCTCCGGCCCGAGGCTCCGGATCCCGTGGATGCCATCCTCGTCGGCTTGGAGGGCACGAAGGACGACGTCGCGGATCAGGAGAAAGCGCTCGATGATCTTGCCGCGAGAGGAGGCGGCCGCAAGCTCCGCCCGGAGGCTGTCCAAGACCTCTGGGGGCGGCGCTTCACGATGTACAGCGCGCGGCGGCTGAGCAAGGGGCTCGTCGTCTCGAACAACCTCGTTCCCCTCGTGAAACTCAAGGAGGGGGTGGCCGCCGCGCGGGAGCTGATTCGAAGGCTCAAGTTGAACGGCTCGGTCCAGGCTGCCCTCGTCGACTCGAATACGGCGATCCTCGCCCCGTACGTACTCATGGACGAGACGACCCCGTCCGGGGGCGCGGCCCTCGGCTACGTGAAGAAGCTCGGCGACACCGCGATGGAACTCGGGGGCCACCCGATGGGCCTCGGCCTGTTCATGGTCTTCAATCTGCGGAAGATGCACGGCCATTCCGCGCCGTACTATGCCCACCTGAAGTCCGTCCTCGACCCGACGAAGAAGATCAACGGGGGGAAGACCGTGGAGGTGTGGACGAAGTTTCAGCGGTATCCGGGCATCCGCGCAATCCCGCCGCCGGCGATGGCCGCGGGACTCAACCTGGCCGCGTTCCTCCGAAGGATCAAGCCCACGACGGACAAGTTCGCGAAGGCCTACGAGCGGGAGAGGGGGGCCTGAGATGGGACTCCTCCGAGACTGGCACTACATCGAGAGCGCGGTCCGAGTCCCGGCACTCTCCGAGATGATCCGCGAAGCCCTCATTCGCGCCCTGTTCGTGCGGAACGACCGGGTCCTGCCGCGGGAAATCATCGCCGACCTGACGACGTCGCCTCGGGTCACCGTGAAGGTGAAGGACGACGCGGAGGTCCGGAAGCTCGTGAACGTCCTCAACGGGCAAGAGAGCACGGTGAGCCTCGGCCTCGCCGCGGAGGACTACAACTACTTCCGCACCCAGCTGGGCGTGGGGAAGGACCGCGAAGTCGGCCTCACCGTCCGGCCCAGGACCCTCCTCACCTATGACTGGCTCGTGCCCGAGCCGCGAGGAGTGCAGCTCGACTTCAGCGCGTACGCGGACATCGAATTCGACGAAGCGGCCCACCGTGCGATTGCCCAGGTCGGCGCGCCGTGGAAACGGCTCTACGACGGCGCGCTCGCCGCGGGCCATTTCGTCCCCTTCGTCCCGACGGTCCCTCTCGACTTCGCTGTTGGCGACGCCGTGTGGGGGGACGCGCCCTTCGCTTCCTACGATGGGGAACTCACAAGCTACGTGAACGCTCTGCGGACGATCTCGGCCTACGGCCACCGGACCCGGATCGGTTTCGAAGACGTGTCGAACGGTGGGACAGGCTACGATCTCTTGCACGCCCTGTTCCCCGTCGCGGGCGAATTCACGATCCCGATTTCCATTGCCTTGCGCCTCGCCCCAAAACCCGCGGCACAGAAGACACTCACGTATTCGTTTGACGACGGCGCGAAGCTCGCCGCGGCGTTGGATAAGCTCACGCGGACCACTCATCGTGTCGGGTGGGCTCACATCACGGACCAAGTGGGCGCGGCAGCCCTGCGGCCAGGAATCCCAGGGGAAGCTTTCACCGTCCAAGTGGCCCTTGGCGGGACGCCGAGCGGCCTTGCGATCCGGGAGAAGGGGATCGACGCGTCCCTTGCGGGATTCAAGTCGAAGACCGCGGACGTCCCGAACCCGTACGACGTCCCCGCGGACGGCTACGCGAAGACCGCGAAGCGGATCGAGCAAAGCGTGTTCGTCGGCGAAATCCGGCTCCCCTCGGCAGCCTTGGGCGACCTCGCGACGCGCATTAAGGCCCTCGGCCAGCAGTCCGCGGCGAAAGCAGGCCTCTTCGCGAGCCTGAGGTCCACTGGCATCGTATCCGCACTCCCTTCCTTCGAGACGACGAAGGACCGCAACCACTACTACGACCTGTCCAAAGGGGTGGCCAAGGTCGCGGAGAAGATTCCCGGCGCCGTCTTCACGTCCCGTCTCGCCCACTTGTGGTCCGAGGATTCCGGATACATCCAGCGAATCGACATCCTCCGGAGGGTCAAGCTCGCCTTCGACACAGCCCACGTCGTGCAGCCGCTCGTGAAGCCGTGAACGCTCAGAGGCCCGTCCACGGCACGCCCTTGTAGGGGCTCATCACGATCTGCGTCCGGACGTCACGGATGCCCTCAATCTGGAGATCGCGGTCCAGGAATTCATGGAGTTCGGACATGTCGATGAAGAACATCACGCACAAGATGTCGTGGTCCCCGGTGACGCGGTACACGGCGATCGCGCGGTTGTGCGCCGTCACCTTCGCCACGACCTGGTCGCGCTTCGAGGGATCGAGGGAGAGGTGGACATAGGCCTTCACGGGATTCTCGATGAGGTGGTAGTTCAGGTAGCAGGAGTATCCCTGGATGATGCCCTTCTCCTCAAGGGCCTGGATGCGGCGCCGGACGGTCGCCTCCGAGATCCCCAGCTCTCGGGCGATCTCGACGTTGGAGCGGCGGGCGTTGTCCCGGAGCTTGCTGAGGATGCGGACGTCGACCTCATCGATCGGGAGGAGCCTGAGGTCCAGCCCCTTCCACCGCTCCGAGAGCGGGATGTCGTCCTTGAGCTTCGCCATGATCGACGTGCCCCTCTCGACGGACGAGGGTCGGGACCCTCCGCGCATCCGCCGAAATCCGTCGAATTGATGCGGGAACGGGGCGCTCTACTTGAAGTCTGCTGGAGACCCTCTACATCTGCGGCGCTCCGCACTCCGGGCAGATCGCCTGACCCGGGGCGAGGATCGCGAGGCATGCGATGCAGCGGTCCGTGCGGATCCGGATGGGCAGCATGGCGACGGCGATGCCCAGCGGGATGAACGCGAAGGCGAACCACCATTGCCCGGTCACGATTCCCTCGAGGCCGATGGCCACCAAGAAGACGCCCGCGACCTTCATGATCACGATGAATCGCTGGATCCTCGGCAGGTTCTGGATCGTCGCGATCTCCTGCTTATAGGTCATCCGGGGGGCCTTCCCCCCCTTGGCAACGGACTTTGAGGTCGTCGCGCTCGACTCAGCCACTCACGCACCTCCCGGTTTTGCGGGCGGCGGGACCGAGGGCTTCGCCGGCGCGGGCGCGGCCGGCCTCGCGGCCGCGGGAGGGGCTTCCGTCGGCACGAGCTTGCCTTCCCGGACCTCCCAGCCATACTTGGGGATCATGTTGATAGCATCCACGGGGCAGACGATCGCGCATTTCTCGCAGCCCACGCAGTTGTCCACGACGATGATCGCCTTGCGGCTCGAGTACGTGTAATCGGGCAGGGAGAACTTCCGGTCGTGGGCGGTAATCGCCTCGAAGGCGCAGTTGTCGAAGCAATGCATGCATCCCATGCACACTTCCTCGTCCACGATCGCCGTCGTCCCGCGGCCGCGGATGTACTCCTGCGTCCGGGCCTTCACCCCTCGGTCCTTGTATCGCTCCCGCGCGAGGTCCCAATTCATCCGGCGGACGCTGCGGTAGTAGGCCACGAGCGGGTCCGCGGCAGGGGCGGGCTCCGCGGCCATGCCGGGCTTCGGCGCCGTAACCGGAACAGCGGCGGCCATTACCAGCCTCCCTTCCGTCCGGGGAGGGGCGGCTCCGCGCGCTTCGTGTCGACGTTGCCTCCTGTCGGAAAGTCGCCGGGGAGGCGTTCCGCCAGGAACTGAGTGATGTCCATCACGCGGAAGTCGAACCGTTCCTCCCCCGGCTTCCACTTGTTCTCGTGATGGAGACAGCCGAAGTGGGTGAGGCACTTCGGGCAGGCCGTCAGAAGGAAATCCGCGCGGACGTCCGTCGCCTCGTCCATCCGCTTGCGGGTAAGGCCTTTCGTCTTGTCGTTGCAGTACATCATCTGGGCAACGCCGCAGCACTGGGCGTCCGCGCGGAACGTCTTGAGCTCCACGAGTTCCGTGTTGTCCACCCGCTTGATGAGTTCCCGGGGCTCCTCGTACACCGGGTCGACGGGCATCTGGCGGCAGGACCGGCACGGATCTTGGTACGCGACCCGGATTCGTTTCCCGGCTTCTCCCTGAGGAGGGATGCGCAGGCCGCGCTCGTACAGGATCTGGGTGATGTGGACGACGCGCACGCCCTCCGCCTCGAGCCCATAGTCGAGCTTGAACGTGCGGTAGCCCTCTGCGCAGGAGGTGACGAGGGTCTTGACACCGAGCATCTTGATGATCTTCTTGTTGTAATCCCGCATCCGCTCGAAGACGTCGACCTTCCCCTGCCAGAGCTGATCGTGGCCGCAGCACTTCATGAACGAGCGATCGAGGATCATCGGCTGGATGCCGACGGCGCGGAGGAGCTTGACGGAGGAATCGAAGATGATTCCGTGGTTCGTCTCCCCGTAGTTCGCGTGGGAGAACTGCATCTCCATGTCGTAGTAGTCCACGCACCCCGGGTAGTACGCGTACTCGGACCGGTGCTCGACCTTGATCTCCGGGATGTTCGTGTCCTCCGCCTCGCTATCCAGGACGCGGAACAGGATCGGGTGAGGGATCGTCCGCCCGGGGCCGTACTCTGTCTCCGAGGTCGTCATCACTCGACCTCACCTCCGTCCGCCGCGGCGCGGGCGTGGACCTTGGCGCGTTCTTCGAGGATGTAGTCGCTGTACTGGATGTCCAAGGGGCACACCGCGCTGCAGGCATCACACGCCAGACACGTCCATAAAGGTACGCCGTCGTGCTGCTTCTTGAAGGAGTTGTAGACGAGGTTGAGCCCGCCGAGGGCGTCGTCCTCGACCTTCGTCACGGGACAGACCGTGTGGCACTTCCCGCACTGATAGCACTCGTTGAGGAGGTACTCGTACGTGCTGTAGGGCCTCCGCAATCCGAACCAAGCGGTCGTCACGCCGAAGCCCGTGAACAGAAGGAGCGTGTTCGAGTTCGGAAGGAGGACGGACTCGATCCAGACGAAGCCCGTCGGGTCCGAGTAGTACATGAACAGGACGAGCCCGACGAAGGCGAGGAACGTCGCCACGCCGACGATGTGCACGACGCGCCGCGCGGCCGACTCCGGGAGGACGAGGACCGCCAACGCCGTGGCGCCGGCGGCGAGGCTGAGGTCGAAGAGGAACGCGGCGAGCGGGACCCAGTAAGGGCGGACTTCGGCTCCAAGCCAGCCGGGGACGAAGAGGATCGCGAGGGACTCCCCCGCGACGACGAGGAAGGCGATCATCGTGGCCGGGACGACCCACCTCCGCATCGGCTGGAAGCCGAGACGCCGGAGGGCGACGTACACCGTGAAGCCTATGAGGAGCGACGGGACCACGAAGAAGAGCTTCAGGGTCGTGTCGTCGAAGAGGGCGCCTCCGTTCGGCGTCTTCCAGTACTGCCAGATCAGCTCGCGGACGGAGTACAGGGACGCGAAGAAGACCCAGATGATGAGGAAGGCGATCCCGAAGGCGGAACGGAAGGGGGCCTTCGCGGGACGGGCCTCGCGCCCCCGGTCGAGGAAGGGCAGGAGAAGGAGGAAGATCGGAGGCAGGCCCGACAGGATGTCGCCCCAGAAGGCGGCGTTGAACTGGGTCTCCAGGGGAGTGCCCTGGAGGAGGACGAACTGGGGGAAGATATCCGCGAGCTTGAGGAGGCCCCAGGAGAAGAGGAGGTACCAGTCCGGGACGATGAGGCCCGGGAGGGACGGCGTCCGCGCCGGGCCCAGGGAAGGCGTGGCGACGGCGGACAAGAAGAACATGATCGCGGTGAGGAGGAAGATCACGACGAGGTCCCGCGTCACTTCCTGCGGAAAGAAGGGGATCCCGGGCTGGTGGTCCGTGCGGGCGGGCCCGTACTGCCGCGTGAAGCCCGGTCGACCCTCCAGGATATGTTCCTTGACCTTCTCGATCTCCATCGCTCACCTCAGTGAGGCTCCGCGACCCCCTGGATCCACACGAGCCCCATGTGGACGATCATCAGGCCCGTTCCGATGAAAGGCAGGATGAAGACGTGCATCCAGTACCATCGCAAGACATAGTAGCCGGAAAGGGTGCTCGTGCTCCCCCAGAGGAGGGTTGCGAGCTGGTCGCCGATGAGGGGCGATGCCCGGGTCATCTCGATCCCGATGTTCGCGGCTCCCTCGCTCAGATCGTTCGCAGGAAGGAGGTATCCGGAGTAGCCGAAGAGGATTGTGATTAGGAGCAGGACGACCCCGAGCAGCCAGTTCAGCTCCCGCGGCTTCTTGTAGGCTCCCGTGAAGTAGACGCGACACATATGGAGGAAGACCGCGGCAATCATGATGTGGGCGGCCCAGTGGTGCATTCCCCGGATGATAATCCCGAACGGGATCTCGTTCATGATCCGTTCCATGGAGAGGTAGGCGGGGTTCGTGAGCCCGCCGGCGGCCGTCCGCATGAGCGTCCCGTCGGGCTCGTAGAAGAAGCCGAGGACGATCCCCGTGATCGTGAGGACGATGAAGGCCACGAACGAGATGCCCCCGAGACAATACAGGGGATACCAGTACCAAATCGTCTTGAGCTCGTACTTCTCGGCGTGGCTCCGCGGCATCTGCCGCTGATCCGTCTCGATCGCCTTCCGGGTGAGGTCCGCCCACGGGACGGACGGGAAGCGGGTCTTGATCCAGCCGAAGACGGTCCGTCGGCCTTCCTCGCGGAACGATTCGGATGATCCGGATGCCATCGATGTCCTCCTAGCAGTAGATGTACCAGCGCGAGTCGGGCATGGTGCCCAGGAGACTGCCTCCCTGCTCCTTGACGGGAACGAGCGGGAGGGCCCGGGACGCAGGCCCGTGGACCCGCCCTGCGCCGACGTATCGCACGCTGTTCTTCGGGTTCGTGTCGATCGTGAGGAGGAGCGGATCGTACTGGGAGCCGTGGCAGATGCAGTAGATCGGATCGAGGCCGTACACTTCGTGGGTCGGCGGCGACACGACGTAGTTGCTGTAGTCCGGGGGCGGGTTCGTGACGACGTGCCAGCCCGGGTAGCAGCAGAGGTGCACGCAGCGGTCGAAGAACACGACGAGGCGCGTGTCCGTCGTCAGGTCCTCATAGGCCAAGGAGAAGCCTTCGGGAACGGGGGCGACGCCCTGGGATGCGAGGTCGGCGGACGTGGGCTCCGTGCCTCCGGTCGCGTTCCGAGGCACCCGGATGACGATCACCGGGAATCCCGTACCGGGAACCCATTCGTTGTCCTGGAACAGGCCTCTCCACACCCCGGTCGCGCCGTTCCACAGTTCGAAGTCCGTCACCTTCACCGGCTGTCCGTCCTTGGAATTCCACCACTGGGGCGTCGGCCACCGAACGTATGTGATCGTCTCGCGGATCTCCCCGCTGAACCGGACGGGCGGCGGGAGCAGCTGGCCTGTGACGAGGCCGCCGAGCCCCGCGATGGCCGCGAAGGTCCCCACCCCCATGCCCATCCGGACCCACTCGCGCCGGGTCCAGCCCTTTTCCGCCTCCCCGTCTTCCCAGCTCATCGGTCACCTCAGCGGAACGTCCGCGGCGGGACGATTTTCGGCCGCCGGAGCTTGTGAATGAGTTCGTCGGGCATGAATTCGCGGCGATAGACATCCACGGCGACAGCGGCGAGGAGGAAGATCATCCCCGTGAAGACTCCCATGTAGAGGTCCGCATCCGCGGGATAGTTCCCGTTGAGCACTTGGAGGGCGATGATGACGACGAGGACAGTGAACCACAACGCGCCAATCACGAGGCCGCCGATGGCAACGGCCGCCATCGCGCTCCGCCGGGGTGCATCGCTGCGGATCAACTCCGTCACGGGAGACCCTTCCTCACGTGGGCCCGGTGATCCTTGAACCGGGGGCTCGAGGACTTGATCACGAAGTAGGTGATCCCGATCCAGACCAGAGTCGCCGCAATCCCGATCATCCCGATCCAGTAGGCGCGGATGAGCATGCCCTTCTCGGGGACGGCCTGCCCCTGGGCCGCCGTCGCCAGGATGATCACGCCCGTCATCCCGAGGGCTCGGTGCGGGATGCAGAAGTACACGATGCCATTCGTCGTCGCGTCGGTCTCCGGCGTGAAGGAGGTACCGTTCACCGTAACGTTTGCGTTGGGGCCGAGGGAGCTCACGGTGAACTCGAGCGTGTAGTTCTCCTGCGGGTTCAGGGGGATGTCAATCATGTGCGCCGGGGTCGCGGCGTTGTTGTTGATTGTGAACGTGTGCAGCATGCCACTCGCCGCGGACTCGTTGTTCACGAAGGTCAGGTTGATGCGGATCGGAACCTGCGGGACGAGGATCTGGCCTGTGGTCGAAAGGCCAATGGTTTGGAAGACGGGGTTTGTCCCTTGCGTTTCGCCGAGGATCGTGATCGAGAGCGTGGGGATCTCGGCCGCGGCCGCGGGGGATGCGGCGATCGGCGAAGCGAAGACCGCCGTTATCACTGCCGCAATGACGAGCACAAGAGCCCTCATCCCACGACCCTCTGGGTCCCGATCGGCGATGGCAACCGCCCGGGCGGCTGCGACAAAGTCCCTTCCATATTTATAGGTTGTGCAGTGCGCGAAATTCTCCCTCGAAAATTCGGATTTCCCCGACGGTTTTCGGCGGACTGAAATCTCCATGCCGCGTCTATTCATCGTTTTATATAAAAATCGGAAATGATTCTGTGGGTGCGGGCCGGCAATGGGCCTTCGACAGCGGTGGTCCGCGACCCTACCAAACGCTTATAAAGAACCCGCCTTTTCCGCGCTCCGAAATTGATGAAGAAGGAGGAAACTCTCCACCGAATCAAGGTGGCGGAAGAGGAAACTCGACGCGCGAAGGAAGCCGCGTCGTCGGAGAGGGACCGTATCCTGCGCGACGTCCGCCGCGAGGGCTTCGAACTTCGGGAAGCCCTGAGGAAGGAGGCGGAGAGGAGACAGGAGCAGATCCTGGAGCAGGCGGAGGCCGCCGTCGCGGGCGAGAAGGAGCACGTCCTTGCGGCAGGGCGGAAGGAAGCGGAAGTGCTCCGGACTCAGGCGGAGACCAACCTGGACCGTGCCGTGGGTCGAGTCATTGAGAAATTCAAGGGTGCGGTGAATGCTTAGGCCCGTGCCGATGACTCGGGCCCTGATCGTCGGCCCGCGGGATGACTTGGAGCGGACCGTGGATGCCCTCTATCGTCTCCGGCTCCTCCACATCGTGGACCACAGGGCGGGGGAGCACGACCTCGAGATCGGCACGCCGTTGCGGCAGGCGGCCCAGGCCTCGGAAGTCCTCGTCAAGCTTCGCTCGATCGTCAATGTCCTTCAAGTCCAGGAGTCCAAGTCCGCGGGACCTCTCGAGCCCGTCTCGGGTGACATTCGCCAGAAGATCCTTTCCCTGGAGCTGAACATCTCTGAGGAAGATTCAGCGCGGAAGAAAGTTCAGTCACTCCTCCAGGATCTCACACGGAGGATCGAAGAGATCACCCCATTCGCACAGCTCCCTCTGGCCCTGGAGGACTACCGGGGCTACGAGAACTTGGAGATACTCGTCGGGAAAGTTTCCCGAGACCCTACGGGACTCGAGTCGATTTCCGCCGATCTTGAGGCCTTCATCGTCCCGGGTTTCGTTGCGGTGTTTGTCTTCAAGGATCGAGCCCCGGCCATGCGCGAATTCCTGAACCAGTTTGGCTTTGCGGGCGTGACCGTCCCCGAGGGGAAGGGGCACCCCCGCGTCATCCTCGCCGAGCTGCTCGCGGAGAAGGAGCGATGGGAGAAACGCCTCGAAGAAATCAACGTGCGCCTTGAGACGCTCCGGGAACGGTATGCGAGCTTCCTGGCCGCGGCGAAGGCTCACCTCGAAGCGGAAGTGGAGAAAGCCGAGGCCCCTCTTCGGTTCGCCGTCACGGAACACACGTTCATCGCGGAGGGCTGGGCTCCGTCCGAAGCGTTCCAGAAGCTCCAGGCGGAGTTCAAGGGGACCCAAGGCCTGTTCATCGCCGAACTTGAGCACGAGGAGCACTCCGAGAACACCCCAAGCGCGCCGACGCTTCTCAGGAACGTACGGCCGCTCAAGCCCTTCGAGATGCTCGTGAAACTCTTCTCGACCCCGGACTACCATGAGATCGATCCGACGTTCACGGTGGCAATCGTATTCCCCATCTTCTTCGGACTCATGATTGGGGACGCGGGGTACGGCTTGGCGTGGCTCCTTTTCGGTGGCTGGATGCTCCGAACGTGGGCGAAAGAGCAAGGCGCTTTTCGGGATCTCGTCATCGCAGTCGTCTGGGGTGGTTTCTGGTCCCTTATCTTCGGCACGTTCGTCTTCGCGGAAATGTTCGGGATTCCGTTCCACGCCCTGGTTGGAGCGGCCCCTGGAAGCGTCGAAGCGGTTGACTGGTCTTCCATCCTCGGGTTCAACATTCCGATTCACGCTCAACTCCACAAGCTGGAGCAGGTCACCGACTTCATCGTGCTGGCGATTGTGGCCGCGTACTTTCACTTGGCCCTCGCCTTCGGGATCGGCTTCTTCAACGAGATTCGACACAACCGGAAACATGCGGTCGGGAAGGTCGCCTGGCTCATGATTCTGACAGGGCTCTTCGTGATCATCATCGTCCGGGCCGCGCGATGGCCGGTAGGGATGGGCTACGCGATCTGGACCGGACCCCTGGGCTGGTTCCCGCGGACCGGATTCTTGTACCCCCAGGTAGGGTTCGCCTTGACGAATCAGGTGCCCTGGGTCGCAGTGGGCATGCTGGGTCTGGGCATCGGGCTGCTCCTCGCGACGGAAGGGGCTCTTCACATCATGGAATTCTTCGGGCTTGTGGCGAACGTGGTATCCTACGCGCGTCTCGCGGCGGTGGGCGTGGCGAAGGCAGCCATGGCCTTTGCTTTCAACACGATCGCGCTCGGCGTCATCTTCGAGTGGCGGGACGGGGGGAGCGTCGGCTTCCTCGCCGCGGGCCTCTTCGTGGCCTTCCTCTTCCACCTCATCGTTTTCTTGCTCGGCGCGGTGACGGCAGCGATCCAATCTATCCGTTTGAGCTACGTCGAGTTCTTCATCAAGTTCTTCAAGGGGGCCGGGATGGCGTTTCGGCCCTTTGGCGAGCGAGCGAAACCGGAGGTGTAAGACCACATGGCACTGGATCCGCAGGCAGGACTAGTGGCGATGGCTGCTGCCCTCACCGTCCTTGGGACGGGGCTGGCAACGGCCTGGGCAGAGAAAGTGATCGGAGCGGCCTCGGTCGGCGCGATCGCGGAGAAACCCGAGCTGTTCGGCCGGGTCCTCCCGCTGGTCGTGATACCCGAGACGATCGTCATTTTCGGCCTTATCATCGCGTTCCTGCTGCTGGGCAACTTGACAGCGTGATGGACGAGGCGAGTTTGGGATGAGCCTCGAGAACGCCGTCCAGGCGATCCTCGAGAAGGGCAAGGCGGAAGCCTCGCGTGTCATCGAGGAGGCGCACTCGGAGCGCAAGCGCACGCTCTCGGAGATCCGGGCAGAGGCCACCAAGACCGTCTCTGACGCCGAGGCACGGGCCCGCCAGGAAGCGGAGCGGAGGCGCATCCAAGAACTCGCACGAGCGGAACTCGAGTCAAGGAAGATCGTGCTCGTCGCGCAGAAGGAGTCACTCGATCAAGTCTACTCGGGCGCTCTGGCCCGCCTCGGCAAACTCCCCGAGAACGAGTCCTTCCTGAGGACCCTTCTCGACGCGAACGAGGCCGAGTGGCGGTCAGGGGGCAAGGTCTATTGCAACGCGCGCGATGAGGCCGCCGTCCGGCGGATCGTCGGCACGGCGTTCGCGGGCACGATTGACTGCGCCGGCGGGCTCGTGATCGAGAGTGCCGATGAGTCGCGGCGGGTGGATCTGCGATATGAGTCCATCCTTCGCGACATCTGGGTCGATTCCGTGCGGGAGGTCGCGGAAATCCTATGGCCGCCCCGAGCCTCCAAGGCGTGAGCGAGGAGTTGCGGGACCGCGTGATGCGGCGGTACCGCTGGATCCGCGAACGGCTTCCCATCGAGACTGGGAACTACCCGTACGTGACCGCGAGGGTGAAGGCGAAACGCGCGTCCCTCCTGCCCAAGGAATCGTACGACCGGCTTCTGGTCATGGAGATCCCGGAGATCGCGCGGTTCCTCGGAGAGCGGGAGTACAAAGCAGAGATGCTCGCCCTCGGCGCGAAGTATTCCGGCGTGGACCTCATTGAGTACGCAGTGTCGAGGAATCTTGCGGAGACGTACAACTCGATTTACGCGTATTCCGAGGGGGACCTTCGGTCCATGGTCGGGCGCTACTTGGACCGCTTCGACCTGGAGAACATTAAGACGATCGTTCGAGCGAAGACGTATGGCGCCTCTGCGGGAGAGGTTGAAGAGGACCTCGTCCCCGCCGGGAGTTTCGACGAGGAGTTTCTGGACAGACTCGTGCAAATGCAGGCACTCTCCGACGTCTTCAAAGAACTCGAAGGCACGATCTATGCGACGGCCCTTTCCATCCTGGGAAAGAGGGCATCCGAGGTCACGAACTGGTCCGAGTGGGAGGACCTCGTGTCACGTCTGTACTACGCGGACCTGCTCGCTTCCATCCCACCCTCCACGGATCCGAACCGGCTCATGCGGCGGTTCATCGAGCGGGAGATCGACATCATCAACCTCAAGACGCTTCTTCGTGCATGGAGCGCGAAGGCGAAGTTCGAGCGGGAGATCTTCCTCGATGGCGGCTACGAGCTGACGATGGACGACCTTCACGAACTCGCGACCTTGGACAAAGCGGGCCTCGTGCGACGTCTCCAGGATTACTCCTTCTACGAGGACATCGCGGACGCCCTCGAGAGGGTCGAGGACACGGGGATCGGTGTCCTTGTCCGCCGGGTGGAGAAAGTGCACCTCCTCGAAGCCGCGCGGTACGCCCATCTCCATCCCCTGTCCATCCTCCCGATCCTGGACTACATCGTCCGGAAGGACCGAGAGGCAATCAACATCCGACTCATCGCCCGCGGCAAGGAAAGCGGGCTTCCCACGGAGATGCTCCGGGACCTCCTGGTGGTGTGACGTTGGAGATCGCAGCGATCGGTCGGGACGACTTCGTCCAGGGATTCAAGCTCGTCGGCGTGCGGAAGGCCATCGCCGCGGCGAAGGAGGAGCTCGAGCGGAAGATCGGGCAGGTCCTCGACGACCCCGACGTGGGCATCTTGGTCCTCGACACGGGGGACATGCGGGGCCTCAGCCACGCGATGCGGCGGCGGTTGGAGACCGCCGCAAGGCCCGTCGTCATCGCGGTGGGCGCGGCGGAGGATGAGGACCTCCGCACGAAGGTGAAACGGGCCATTGGCGTCGATCTGTTCAAGTGAGGTGGGCGACGTGCTGAGCACGCAGGCGGTTGAGCGAGTGAAGGGGACGGGGGAGATCCTCCGCGTGGCCGGGCCGGTCGTCACGGCGACAGGCCTGAGGCCGCGGATGTACGACGTGAGCCTCGTCGGGAACGAGAAGCTCATGGGAGAAGTCATCCAGATTCTCGGGGACAAGACGGTTATCCAGGTGTACGAGGAGACCTCCGGTGTGCGACCGGGGGAACCGGTCACGGACACGGGACATCCGCTCACCGCGGAACTCGGCCCGGGGCTCCTCGGGAACATCTACGACGGCGTGCAGCGGCCCCTGCCCGTCCTCCAGAAGGTGATGGGGGATTTCGTCCTGCGAGGCGTGCGCGCGCCGGGCCTGAGCCGCGAGAAGACCTGGGACTTCAAGGCCACTGTGAAGGAAGGGGACTCGGTCTTGGGCGGACAGGTTCTGGGCACCGTCCAGGAGGCAAAGAACGTGGAGCACCGGGTCATGGTGCCTCCGGACACGAGCGGCAAGGTCATCACGGTCCGTTCGGGCAAGATGAAGGTCGACGAGGTCATCGTCGAACTCGCCGGCGGGCGCAAGCTCACGATGATGCAGGAGTGGCCCGTGCGGCGCCCGAGACCGGTCAAGGCCCGGCTCATGCCTTCGATCCCCCTCATCACGGGACAGCGGGTCATGGACTTCCTGTTCCCGATCGCGAAGGGCGGAACCGCCGCGATTCCCGGGGGCTTCGGAACGGGAAAGACGGTTTCCGAGCAACAGCTGTCGAAGTGGTGCGACGCACAGGTCGTTGTCTACATCGGGTGTGGCGAACGTGGGAACGAGATGACGGAAGTCCTCACGACGTTCCCGAAGCTTGAGGACCCGTACACGGGCGCGCCGCTCATGGAGCGGATGGCCCTCATCGCGAACACGAGCAACATGCCCGTCGCCGCCCGCGAGGCCTCCGTGTACACGGGCATGACCCTCGCCGAGTACTACCGGGACATGGGCTACAACGTGGCCCTCATGGCCGACTCCACCTCGCGGTGGGCGGAGGCGATGCGAGAAATCTCGAGCCGCCTCGAGGAGATGCCCGGCGAAGAGGGCTTCCCCGCCTACCTGTCCGCGCGGCTCAGCGAGTTCTACGAGCGGTCGGGCCGCGTGACGACCCTGAACGGCCGCGAGGGGAGCGTGAGCGTCGTCGGTGCGGTAAGCCCGAGCGGCGGGGACTTCTCCGAGCCCGTGACGCAGGGCACCCTGCGGATCACGAAGGTGTTCTGGGCCCTCGACACCGCGCTTCGCGCGCGCCGACACTTCCCTGCAATCAACTGGCTGACGTCCTACAGCCTGTACGGGCCCCAGCTCGAGGACTGGTTCCGCACGAAGGTGAACGAGGAGTGGCCGAAGCTACGGTCCTGGGCCCAGCGGACCCTCCAGGAGGAGTCGGAACTCGAGGAGATCGTTCGCCTCGTTGGCGCCGACGCGCTCCCCCCGGACCAGCAGCTCACCCTCGAGGTCGCGCGGATGATCCGAGAGATCTTCCTCCAGCAAAACGCATATCATCCCGTCGACTCGTTCTGCCCGCCGGACCGGCAGTTCAAGCTCATCTCTGCGATCAAGAAGTACGCGGACCTCGGCCGGAAGGCTGTGTCCCTCGACGTGCCCGTGAAGGACGTTGCGGCTACAAAATCCCGGGAACTTCTCACCCGTGTGAAGTACGAGGAAAAGTTCGACGAGGAACTCGAGAAGAGCCTCGCGCTCATGGATGAGGACTTCAAGAAGCTGGAGGCGCGCTGACATGCCGAAGGAATACCGGACGATCACCGAGATCGCCGGGCCTCTCATCTTCGTGGAGAAGACGGAGCCCGTCGGGTACAACGAGCTCGTCGAGGTCACCCTCTCCGACGGCTCGAGGAAGCGCGGCCAGGTGCTCGATTCCTCGAAGGACATCGTCGTCGTGCAGGTCTTCGAGGGAACCGCCGGGATCGACCGCCAGGCGAGCGTGAAGTTCCTCGGGGAGACGATCAAGCTCGCCGTGTCCCGCGAGATGCTCGGCCGCGTCCTCACAGGATCGGGCGAGCCCGCGGACGGAGGGCCCCCGATCCTCCCTGAGAAGCGGGTCGAGGTCTCCGGGGCGGCGATCAATCCCTATTCCCGTGAGCATCCCGCGGAGTTCATCCAAACGGGCGTCTCCACGCTCGATGGGCTAAACACCCTCGTCCGCGGACAGAAATTGCCCCTCTTCTCCGGCGCGGGTCTGCCCCACAACGAGGTCGCGCTCCAGATCGCGCGGCAGGCGAAGGTCCTCGGGTCGAAGGAACCCTTCGGGGTCGTCTTCGCGGCGATGGGCATCACCCACGAGGAGGCCCGCGTCTTCATGGACGACTTCGAGCGGACGGGCGCCCTGAAGAGGGCCGTCCTCTTCCTGAACCTCGCGGACGACCCCGCCGTCGAGCGGCTCATCACCCCGCGAATGGCCCTGACTGCCGCGGAGTACCTCGCGTACGAGGTCGGCATGCACATCTTGGTCATCCTCACGGACATGACGAACTACGCGGAGGCGCTGCGGCAGATCGGCGCGGCGCGAGAGGAGGTCCCAGGCCGTCGGGGCTATCCGGGATACATGTACACGGATCTGGCCACGATGTACGAGCGCGCGGGGCGCATCCGCGGACGTCCAGGGAGTATCACGCAGATCCCGATCATGTCCATCCCCGACGACGACTGGACCCACCCTATCGCGGACCTGACCGGCTACATCACGGAGGGACAGATTGCGATCGCGAGGGACCTTCACCGCAAGGGCATCTATCCGCCGGTCGATCCCCTGCCGTCCTTGTCAAGGCTCATGGACGCAGGGATCGGCAAAGGTCGCACGCGAGAGGACCACAAGCAGGTCTCCGACCAGCTCTACGCCGCGTACGCGGAGGGCAAGGACGTCCGCGGCCTCGTCGCCATCGTCGGGAAAGAGGCCCTCTCCGAGCGGGACCGGAAGATGCTCGAGTTCGCGGACCGGTTCGAGGGGGAGTTCATCCGGCAAGGAGCGGAGGAGGATCGCCCGGTCGAGGAGACCTTGGAGATCGGATGGAAGCTCCTCGCGACGATCGATGAAGCGTGGCTGACGAAGATCGATCGCAAGATCATGGAGAAGTACCACCCAAAGTACCGCGGGCCAACGGCGAAAGCGGCGGCGTAGCATGGTCCTCCAGCAGTTCAAGCCCACCCGATCACAACTCCTCCAGCTCCGCCGCACGCGGCGCATGGCGGAGCGCGGCCATCGGCTCCTCAAGCTGAAACGGGACGCGCTGATCGTCGAATTCTTCCGGGTCTTGGAACGCGCGAAAACGCTGCGGTCGAATCTCGCGGAGAAGTACCGCGTCGCGGAGCAGAGGCTCGTCGTGGCCAGGGCCATCGAGGGTTCCCTTGGGGTCCGGTCGGCGGCGTTCGCCTCCCGGGAGACGCCCACGCTGGGCCTCCGGACGAAGAACGTGATGGGAATCATCGTCCCGAAGATCGACGCGAGATCGGTCCGCAAGAAACTCGAGGAGCGCGGCTATGGCGTGATCACGACGTCCGCTCGGATCGACGAGGCCGCGGAGGCCTACGAGGCCCTCGTCGAGGACATCGTCGTCGCCGCGGAGATCGAGACGACGATGCGGCGGCTCATCGAGGAGATCGAGAAGGTCAAGCGGCGCGTGAATGCCCTCGAGTACCGTGTCATCCCGGAGCTCAAAGCGACGGAAGCCTTCATCCGCCAACGGCTCGAAGAGATGGAGCGGGACAACTTCATGCGCCTGAAGCGGTTCAAGGCGACGTGATGCACCGGTTGGAGGCAGCGTGGGAGGATCCTGCGCAGCGAGCCCGCCTCCTGAAGTGGGCATGGCTGATCTCCACGGGCTTCACCGTCTTCGGCTTCGCGGTGATTCTCTACCTCCTGTTCCTGAAGCGATGAAGGGCTACGCCCCCCGAGGGCTCCGGAGGCCATTCTCCCGATATCGCACACGGGAAACGAATCCTTCCGTGAACTCCCGGAGTCCGTGAAGGTCCTGCGGGGAGCCGTTCCAGTGGGCGAACGTCGGACCGAACCTTGTCTCGAGGTTCCGGACGAACCGGCCCAGATCCTTCGAGGCCCAATGGGGCACGCGGCCCGAGTACACCGCGGCCACGAACACATGGTCGCCGTGGGCCAAGAGCGCCGTCTTGTTCCCGTAGTCGAAACGCTTCGCCGTCCCATTCTCCTCCGGATCCCAGTCGCGCAGGAAGGCGATCATCGCCGTGAGCATGCCACTCAGGACATCCTCGTCTCGATCCGCACGCATCCGCCGCGTGTTGTGGAGCATGAGCCGCCCATCCCGGGAAATCACGAACACATCGTCGACGGCGAACATGCGACGAATGGCGAACTCATAGGCCCCGAAGCCTGCGACCGCGAGCGCAGCCAAGGGAATGAGGAACCCAGGAGAGAGGACCCAGGAGGCGGGAACCCCTGGCGTCACGCCTTGGTCCGTGATGTTCTCGACGTGCACGGGCAGGGTCGCAAACACTCCTGACCCTTGGAGAATCGCGGTGAGAATCCAGTCGCCCGCCTTGGACGGCAAGTACGCGCCGCGCCGCGTGTCATTGTTGAAGATGTCCTGGGCGGGATCGTTGGTCCACCACGTCACGTATCCCGACGTGTTCACGTGGCCCCCGGGGTCGTACGTCGCAGCCTGGAGGTGGACCCACTCGCCGACCTTCAGGCTGTCGAGCGGCTGGGACGCGCTCACGGTAAGGCGGACGATGGGGCCGAGGTACTCATAGATGAGCTGGATGCGCACGAGGGTTGGCGTCTCGAGTCCGTTCGCAGTGGTCAGGTTGGCCTGCCATCGAATCGTCCGGCCCGCAAAGAGGGAGAGGTTCGCTCCACTGGCGACGGGCGTGTAGTACGTCCCGTCTCCGATGGACATGGAAATCGAGGAGGCCGAGGTCGAGGTCCCTTCTACGGCGATCGTCTTCCAACGGAGGAACTCGGGAGGAGCCGTGAAGAGGTCGGAGACAAGGATCCCTCCGGGACTGCGATGCCTCGTGGAGACCGTCACCGATGAGAAGGCGGGGGAGCGACTCGAATTCGTCGTGTTCAGGTCCACACGCACTTGGAAGAAACGAGCCCCGGGAAGGCTGATCGGCGACAGCCCTGGCGCGGACCAAGCCTGCCAGGGGCTCCATCCGGGGGATCCGGGATTCACGTTGCTCCCGCTACGAAGGGAGAGCAGAGCGGAGGTCTCACTTGGCAGCTCCGCATCCCAGGCGACCTCGAGGAACTCGGCCTCTGTGGCGAGATCGACCGAACGGGACAGGTACGTCCCGTTCCGGTGGTTCGGGAATCGAAGGGAGACGTCGTCCAGGTCCACGGTCAGATTGCATGCGGCGGTCGTGTTGACGGAGGCGGTCACGGTCACATTCAGTGCATAGTCGCCGATCGCGGACGTGAACCGGGAGAGGTCCTCGGCGAACGTGTTCCAGGAGCCGAAGGATCCGGCGCTCAGGGACTGCTCGTACGCGCCTCCAGGGCCTGAGACGGACACGCGCGTGGAGTACGAGACGCCCGTGGCGTCTTGGACGGACCACGAGAACGCTAGGGCCGCGCTCCCCGGGAGGTCCGTCGTCGCATTCGCCTTGTGGATCGTCTGGGAAATGACCGCGGCGTCCGTGAAGCTCTTCGCCGCGCCGACGCGAATGTCGTCGAACAGGATCGATCGCTCCAGGGTCCCGCTGCCCCATACCCAGAGGCTCACTTGGACCAGCCTGGCACGAGTGGAGGCGTTCCCGAATTGTGTCAGGTCGACCGTGAGCTCCTGCCAATCCTGGAGGAGCGGCTGAGGAGCCGTGAAGTGCGTCACAAGATCCGCGTCCAACGCGGACATGTTGAACGCCAGGGCCGCGGACGTGTTAAGGTAGACCCATAGAACGAGCTGGTCCACCTCGGACCAGTTCACGATGGGACTGCCGAGCATCTGTTGCAGGCCGCTGTGGCCCGCCCCGTCGAGCGCGAGGTTGACCTCGATGGACCCGGTCCCTTCCTTCTTCTCCGTCGTGTTCACGCCGTAGCCACATCCGACGCTCCCGACCGCGGCACATTGCCAGCCGGAAATCGAGTCCATGCCGTCCCACGGCTGCTGGGTCGAAGGAGACGCGTAGCGGAACCATCCAAGCTCGGCCTGACCATCCCGGCCTGCCTCGAGCTCCCCCGCGGACCCGTTCACATAGGTCCAGCCGTCCCCGCCAACGTCGGGATTCGCGAACCCCGGATTCGAGACGTGATTACGGTCGTCTGCTCGCATCGCGATCCCGGAGGAATCCTCCGCCAGGGTCGGGCCCAGGGTGCCGTTCGACAGAAAGTCATCGGACGTGTCCCAGGAGACGTTCCGCGGAATCCAGCGCAACTCGGCGTGCCCGCTCACCAGGCTGGCGTTCGTGAGGGAAAGGCCCTGGGCGGAGCTCAAGTTCCAGGTGACCGTCCGTGTCGCCCCCGGGCTTTCCGTGACCATCGGATAGTCCGCGGCGGCGAGCGGTGTGATGGCGAGCCCGACAACGGAGGAGACGAGGAGGAGAAGGAGCAGAAGCGTCGTCGGGGTCCTCGGCATCCTGGGTCGTCCTCCCGCGAGCATGGGCCTTTCGTCCCGCTCTCCCCCGGCTCCCGGCCCGAGTACCCCTCTCCACGTCACCTGCAACGGCAGGCTCCGGTTCAGGGGGCGAACCCATCTGGACCAGCGTACTTAACGTTTTCGAGAACATCGGTTCCTGCTCACGCGGATCGAACACATACCGCGCGGTCTACCGGGAGTAGACTTTCGGATCCAGGCAGCCCGACTCTCGCGAGGCTCACGCCGGCGGCAGGGAGAGCTGGTGCTCTGCGACGAGGGTCCCCAGGCGGTGGAACGTCTCCTCGACGTTCCGGCCCGTCTTCGCCGATGTCATGAGATACTCGCAGTCGAACGCTTTCGCGAACTGAGCGACATCGCGCTCCGTGTATTCCGCGCCGGACGCAAGGTCCGCCTTGTTCACGGCAATGAGGACCGGCACTCGGCCGACAACCTGCTCGACGCCGTCGATCCAATCGTCGAGGTCGTCGAGGCTCTTGCGGCGCGTGAGGTCCGCCACGGCAAGGATCCCCGTGGCCCCGTAGAAATAGGCATCCTTGAGGAGCTCCCGAAATCCCTTCTCCCCCATGATATCCCAGATCTGCATGTCGATGTCGATGAGGAGGTCGCGTTCGGGGCTGAAGACCCGCACCTCCTTCTTCGAGACCTTCGTGCCGATCGTCGTGATGTACTGGTCGTCGAACATGTTGAGCACGTAGCGGCGGATGAGGGAGGTCTTCCCGACGGCCTTCTCGCCCACGAGGCAGACTTTCGACTTGAGCTGCTTCGTCTCCGTCATCGCGGGTCCTCGCGCCGCACCTCGTTGGCGGGACATCGTGCGGACCTTAATCCCTTTGCGGTTGCTCTGTCCGCGGGAGGCTCAGCGGCTGGGACCAAGGCCTTCCTTCTCGAGGATCATCCGGCCAAGGCGCGTGAAGACCTCTTGGACATTCTCCCCGGTCTTCGCGGAGGCGTAGTAGTAGGGGGCGTCGAAGGCCCGCGCGGCCTGGGCGATCTCCTTGTCGCCATAGAGGACCATGACCTCGTCCTTGAGGTCCACCTTGTTGATCGCGATGACGACGGGGATCTCGCCGACGATCTTGAAGACCCCCTGGACCCAGTCGTCGAGCTCCTTGAGGGTCGAGTACCGCGTGAGATCGGCGACGGCGAGGGTGCCCTTCGCGCCGTGGAAGAACGCCTCTTTGAGGAGGTCCCGGAAACCCTTCTCCCCCATGATGTCCCAGATCGTCATGTCCATGTGGACACGTTCCGCCTCCGGGAGGTCGAACAGGAGTTCCTTCTTCGAGACCTTCGCGCCGAGGGTCGTGATGTAGCGGTCGTCGAACTCGTCTTGGACGTAGCGGCGGATCAAGGAGGTCTTGCCCACGGCGGCTTCTCCGACGAGGCACACCTTCGTCTTGATTCGCTGGACGTCCGCCATGGTGGGCTCCGCTTGGATGCCCGTGTCGTTACTTAAACATGCGCGAGAGGGCCCGCGGCACGGGGGAATGTTTAAGGAATCACCGTCCCTCGCGGGACGGATGCAGCTGCGGCATCGACTGATCCTCGCCCTCGATGTCCCAGACGCGCATCGCGCGCGAGTCGTCGCGGAGGCAGTCCGCGGACACGTCGACGCGGTGAAGGTGAACTGGCCCCTCGTCCTCGCGGGGGGCCTCGAACTCGTGGAGGAACTCGCAGCGGCCACCTACGTCCTGTGCGACTTCAAGATCGCGGACATCCCGAACACGAATCGCCTGATCGTCGAGCAGGCCATCCGAGCCGGCGGGTCAGGAATCATCTGCCACGCATTCGCAGGGGAGGATTCAGTCCGAGCCTGCGTCGACGCCGCGAAATCCGCGGACGTTTTCGTCGTCGCGGAGATGAGCCACCCCGGCGGGCAGGAATTCACTGCAAGACACGCGGAGGACTTCGCTCGCCTCGCGGTTCGCGCAGGCGCGACCGGGATCATCGCCCCCGCGACTCGGCCGGAACGCGTGAAGGTCCTGCGAAAGATCGTGGGAGCCAGGCTCATCCTCTCCCCGGGAGTGGGCCTCCAAGGGGGCAAGGTCGCGGACGCGATCGCGGCGGGCGCGGATGCAATCATCGTGGGGCGAGCCATCTACGATGCGGCGGATCCGGGAGCGGCGGCCGCGGCCTTTGCGGCGGAAGCGGAATCCGCGGGGCTTCGGAAACCCTGAAGATTCCTCTGGACCACTCCGGGTCACGATGCTGGTCCGAGCCGAAGACCGCGACGCCGTGCGTGGGTTCCTCGATGAGGACCCTGTGGGCAACGCGTTCGTGTGGGACCGGGCCTTCCAGATGGCCCCCGATGCGCGCGTTTTCGTCGACGGGGTCCCCCCGCGGGCTGTCCTCTCCGTGGCCCGACCTCCCTGGGCCCATGGGGACCATGGAGTGGGACTCCGTGCAACCGACCCCCAAGCCGCTCGGTCCGTCGTCGACGGACTTCCGTCGGGCCCTGCCTTCTGCCACTTGGCCGAGGAATGGACCCTGCCGTTCGTCCGCGAAAAGGCGAGAAAAATCGACGCCTGGCCCGCATGGCTGTTCCAACTCGATCCCGCGGATTTCGTCGACGCCCAGGCACACGACACTCAGCCCTTGACACCCGATTGGGCGCCGAGGATCGCGCAAGCCTGGTCCCCGGACTGGCCCGCGGAGGACCTCATCCGGAGTCGGATCCTCGGTGGCCCTTCCTTTGCGGCGTACCAAGCGGGGGAGCCCGTGGCGTGGGCGATGACTCACTTCGAGACGGACCGCGTATCCGCGATGGGCTTCTTGCATGTCCTCGAAGGCCATAGGGGCAAGGGCTACGCACGCTCCGTGGCGTGCGCATTCGCGAAGGACATCCTGCGGCGTGGGAAAATCCCCATCGCCCACGTGGACGTGGACAACGCGCCGTCCCTCGCGCTCACACGGGGTCTCGGATTCCGCGAGGTGAAGCGCCAGATCTGGGCGGAGGCCATCTTCCTCTGAATCCGCATGTAGAGCCTCGATCTAGAGGGCCGAGAGGGTGAGGCGAATCATGAGAGCGTACCCAGACGCGGAAGATGCATGTATTCGTCACACGATTGCAGTCGCGTGGCCCTTCTCTTGCGGGCGTCTGACAGGTCCCCCCGAGCGCAGCCGCGACGCCCGCGCGCCCTGAACGTTGGACTTTCTCTTGCAATCGCAGTCATCGTCGGTGGCATGGGCTCCCTGCTCGTTCTGTCCGAGCCGGCGAACGCCAGCTACAGCCTTGGTGCGTCGCCGTGGCTCCTGTGGCTCGGAGACGGACGCCTCGGCGTGGAGTTCACGAACTCTGGAGAGGATAACAGCGCGGTGTTCCTCGGTGTGGTCGACTTGAGGGGCAACTGGCTGTCCAACCCGGCTCCGGTCACTCCGATCTTCAGCTACGACAGGTGTCCGTGCGGCGCCGTGTCTCGACTCGACGATCGCGGACGCGTGCACACTGCCTGGGCGCTCTGGGAACCGGACCGCGATCTCTTGACCTACTACTATCTGCGAATCGATCCTTCGGGATCGCTGCTCGTGGAGTCCGAGCCGTTAGGAGCCACAGCCGTCCGCGAAATCTACGAGCCGTTGGATATCGGCTTGCGTGTCATCCCAGAGTTGGAACAGGTCGCTTGGGCCAATGGCAGTCACTACGAGGTGGTGACCCTGAACACCCAAGGGGACATAGTCTCCGGCCCCGAGGCGGTTTCGGCCATCGATGAAGCCTCTTTCTTTCCCCCGCGTCAAGCGTCGCCGAGGGGAGCCAGTCCGTATGACGGTTCTGCAAGCGCGATCGCGGATGGCAACGGCAACACATACTACCTTTGGATGCACACGAAGGCGTGGTTCGAGGGAAGGACCAACCGCTCGGAGAGGGAGCTCCGGTTCTTGAGTCAGAGACCGGAGGGGGATCGCCTGGCGATCCTCTATTCAACCGATGACTTGTGGTGGCTCAAGAAACCCCTCGCCTTGCCGTCGGTGGTACTGGTCCTTGCGGGTTCTGTAACAACGGTGGGACTGGCGCTCACGTCACTCCGACGAATCCGCGTATGGGCCTGAGCAACAGGCCCCGAGTACGTCGGCGACTCACCACGAAGGCTTTTGGGTGCATCGACCATGCGTCCGCCCACGCAAGCCATTCCGCCTTTGGACCGTGACGGCGTTCGAGCGTATCTCGAGATGGACGCCGTTGCGAATGCGGTCATTTGGAATCGAGTGATCGACGACGCGGGCTCGTGGGACGTGTTCGTTGATCGACTGCCTCCATCCGCGGTGCTCGGCCTCGAGAAGCCGGAGCGAGAGGGAGAACCCACAGGAGTCGTCCTCCATGCGGCAAACCCGATAGCCGCGACCGACGTCGCCCAGGCCCTCCCGTCCGGGTTCATCTTCTTCCACCTCGCGGAGGAATGGACGCTCCCTCTCCTGGAGGCCCGAGCGGATCGAATCCATGCAAGACCGGCGTGGCTGTTCGCTCTGGACGCAAAGGATTTCGTGGATCTTCAGCGACACGAGACCCAGCCGCTTTCCGAGGATGCCGCGCTGATGGTCGCGAGGTTGTGGGAGCCAGAGTGGCCTGCGGAGGGGTACGTCCGCCGGCGCATCCGCGACGGCCCGTCCTTCGCGATCTACGCGGACGGCAGGCCCGTGGCCTGGGCCCTTACCCACTTCGAGACGGATCGCGTGTCGATGATGGGGTTCCTCCATGTCCTCGAGGAATACCGGGGGAAGGGATACGCGAAGTCCGTCAGCTCGGCCTTGGTGAAGGACATCCTCGCCCGCGGCAAGACCCCGGCCCTCCACGTGTACGTGGACAACGGGCCCTCCCTGCAGCTCACCGCAGCGTTGGGCTTTCACCGGGTGACGCGGCAGATCTGGGGGGAGGCGCGGCTCCGATGAAGGTCACGCCCCTCGCAGCGGACAGCCTCGGGGCGCGTTCCATGGCCACCCTCGTGGAGACCCGCGACGTGACGATCCTCCTCGACCCGGGCGTGCGCCTCGCACCCTGGCGGTATGATCTCCCTCCCCACGAAAAGGAGGAGGATCGGCAGAGGGAGGGCTGGCGGAGGATCAAGGACGCGGCGAAGCGAGCGGACGTCCTCACGGTCTCCCACTATCACTACGACCACCACAATCCGGACGCGCCTTCGGTGTACCGAAGCAAAGCGGTGTTCCTGAAAGACGGGAAGTTCCATATCAACCGCAGTCAGCGGGAGCGTGCGAGCGCGTTCGTCCGCGCGCTGAAGTCGTACCCGAAGGAGATCCAGGTCGCGGACGGGAACGACATAGAGTTCGGAAACACGGAGCTCACCTTCTCCCCGGCGGTTCCCCACGGATACAACGACGAACTCGGCTACGTCGTCATGGCCCGCATCGCCGAGGGCGACGACGTGTTCGTCCACACGGGGGACGTCCTCGGCCCGCCGCTGAAGGCCCAACTGTCCTTCATCCTGGACTCGAATCCCACGATCCTCTACGTGGACGGCCCGATGACCCACATGCCCGAGAACTATCCGGAAGAGCACACGAAGCACTCCCTCTCGAACCTCGCGCGGATCGTCCGGAGCACGAAAGTGAGGACCATCCTCATGGACCACCACCTTGCGAGGGACCGGCGATGGAGGGAGCGCATCGCGCCCCTCCTGGACATCGCGGGGGAGCACGACGTCGCGGTGGTGACGGCGGCCGAGTTCCTCGGAAAGCCGGTGGAGCTGCTCGAGGCGAACCGGGATGTGCTCTACGGATTCGAGCCGAGGGACTAGCCAAAGGCGGCCACTGTGTGCATATGGACGGGGTGCGTCGCGATGTATCGCCCGATCGGGCGGTAGACCCAGTAGTTGTGCCAGACGTACCACGACGTCCCGACGGCCGGAGCCGCCGGCGCCGCGGGACGCGCGGCGGTCACTGGCACGCCCGGCGGCAGGTTGACACCGAGGTACTCGAGCCCCAGGGGTGCGACCCCATAGCTCAGGATGAGGGCGAGCTCCTCAATCTCCAAGGTGAGGTCGAAGAAGCCGGCGCGGGTCACGGTACCGATGCAATCCCGGAAGACGTCGATGGCTTCCGCGGGCTCCAGCGGACTCGCGGCCAGCATCGCCGCGGGGGCGTAGGGAGGATCGAACAATCCAGCGACCTGGGGCATCGTGAACGCGAAGCGCTCGACAATTGTCTCCCGCGGAATCTGGGCCGCGGCCAGAATCGCGGCCGCGGCCTCGATGTGGACGCCGTCTTTGTACCCGTGGGTCGCCATGCCCGTGAGCGCGGCGTCGAAGCGCGCGAGGGCCTCATCCAGTGCATAAGGGGATCGCGCGAGGGCAGAGACCAGGAGGGGGTTCATGGCCTGGCGTCGCTGGCGGAGCTCCACGATCCTCGAGAGGACGGTGTCCCACCAGCCTGGGTCAAGGTCGGCCAGGGACGCGGCGACGAAGATCCGGTCCTCGGGGAGGATCCCGCGGTATTCAAGCTGGATTCGAAGGTGCTCGAAGCTCCTGCGGACGACGTCCACCCCGCCGGGAAGGGAGGCGAGGACCGCAGATCCGACGAGGCGGTCGTTCTTGTACGGGGTGCCCCAGTTCGTGTCGTGATGGAAAGACTGGAATGCCGCCACGAGCAGGGACGGGTCGATCGCCTGCTTCGCGAGGACCATGGCGGCGAACCGGAAGTCCACATTCGTGAAGAGCAGATCGGACGACGTCTCCCATTGTTCTCGCATTGCTTCGTCGAGGAAGAGACCATGGTAGACTTGGCCTGCGCGCCCGATGGTCTTCACGAGATTCCCGCGGTACGCACTCATCTGAGTCTGGAAATCCTCGAAGGTGCGGCCCTCGAGCCGCCGCTGCCACGTCGTGAGGTCGGCGAGTAGGTTGCGCCCCGCGAGGGTCGGCAGGAAGTACTGCTGGGTAGGCCCGTTCCAGACCATCGCGTCGAGACTCGATTTCTGCCGGGTGATTTCCTCCAAGTCGGCGATCATCGTGCGCAGCTCAGGGGGTGCGGTTGGTCCCGGCGTGGCGAGCGCCTGGCGGGAGAGCTCGCGCACGCGGTCGCGCAGGGATGCGAGCCCGCTGACGGAAGCAGTCCAGCGGTCCCGGGTCGCAGAATCGACAACCGCGACGAGTCCGTGAGAGACGATGACGTCGCGTTCGTCCGGAGTCACGGAGGGCTGCTGGCGGTCCTGGAGGGATTGAAGGATCATCCGGACACGGGCACTGTCCATCGGCTTCCCACCTCGGTCGCGAACTCGATGTCAACCTGGCACTCGTCCGGATCCACGGCCGGCTCGATCACGATCCCGAGGCCGCGTCCCCTCCGCTCGATTGAGAGAAAAGGATCCCTCCCGCAGGCCCGCTCGAGGGTCTCCAGGATCCACGCACGCCGCTCCGAGGCGTCCCGGAAAGAACGCCAACGCCGGTCCACCTCGATGGCGAGAGCTTCCAGGGCGTACGTGGCCTCGTAGATGTTGCGGTGGAACTGCCGTCGGATCTCGTCCCGCACAGCCTCCGGGCGCGAGACCGGAGTCTCCTCGATTCCTTCCAGGTCCGCGAAGTGCATCGTTCCGTCCGGCGCGACGACGGCGTCCTTGTCGAGCCACACGTCGTGGTAACCGAGCCCGGCGTACATTCCCCGGCGTCCGTCGTGCCGCAGGCTCCTGGCGTACAGAGTCAACGCCGCACACGAGGACCGCGCAAGGTTCTCGAGGAACCTCTCGGCCTGTTCGAAGGACGCGAGGCCGAAGAGCTGGAAGATCTTCGAGGTGTCCACGCCGAACGTCGCCGGGCTGTGGAAGTACAGCCGCACGTTCGAGGGCATGAGCCGTATCTCCTGCCAGTAGGCGCCCTCGTACCTACGATACCAGAAGAAGTGCGACGCAATTCGGGCGAACGCATCGGGGATCTGGACGAGGCCCACGACGGGACAGACATGGAACCCCGCGATCTCCGCACTCTCCGCGCGAAGGCTAGCGAGGAGCCCGATGAGGGCGTTGTCCGGAGCCTGCCCCCCGTAGGGAGTGTTTCCGAACCAGCGCTCGCCCGTGATGAACCCGTCGCAGGAGCCGGCCTCGCCGGCGAGGACCTCCGCAAGAAAGGGATCGTGGCAGATCGAACGCGCCCGCTCCAAGCTCAACGGCGCGTTCTCGTACGCATCGACGGCCGCGCCGCACCCCTTCACCGCGGCGACGAACTCTCGGTCCCGGATCACGAAACGGGAGCCCGTCAGAAGCGCCGAGCGATTGTCATCGCGGATGCCCGACAGATGGATCCCGTCGGGCCTACCTCCGAGCCGCCAGAGGAGCTCGGGCAGAAAGCAACCGTCGAGTTCGCGGAACCAGAAGGACTCGAACCGCGGATCGCCCACAAGCTCCGTCCTGTCCCTCAGGCGTACGAGGGGGACTGTTTCGTTCGGTACCCAGACGGCTTCGCGGACCATCAGGTCTGCCTCTGGAGTGCGATTGGAGCTGCCTCGGGTTTCCGGGAATAGTATACGCTCTCCCCGACAGCCGCGAATCCCACACGAGTCGCGATGCGCATCGAGGCGGTGTTGTTCTTGGAGATCTCCACGAGGACCCGTTCCACGCCGAGCGCTGCGAGGGCCGACAGCCGCGCCTTCATGATCTCCGTGCCCAGGCCCCGGGCCCGCTGGTCCGCGCTCACGGTCAGGGTGTGCAGCCGGGCGATCGTGCCGACGATCGTCGCGAACCCGAACCCGACGACTCGCGGTCCGGAGACCGCGACGAACCCCAAGTCGCCGCCCTCGAAGGAGGATCGGATGAAGTGGCCCGCGCGACCCTGGTAGACGCCCTCCGCGATCCTGACGACATCGGGCAGGTCGTTCGCGGTCATCGGGCGAACCGCCGCCGGGTCGTAGGGGACCGCCGTTGGATTCCGCAGCTGGAGGATGGAGAACCGGTCGACTTCCCTGGCTCGCAGCATCCGGCCGGGAATCGTTTCGTCTGCGAAGAAGTCGTCCATCCGAAGGCGCTTGGAGAGCACTCGGGCAACAACGTCATCGGACGCGAAGAGGCTGCCCACTCCCGACTCACGGTCGTAGAGGGCCATGCCAACGATCCGGCGGTCCGCGAGCGCGAGCACGACCGGATCGCCCTCTGCGACGGAACGCTCGGCAAACACGGGGAGGAACGGGCCGAAGAAGGGGGATCCGTCCGGGACCAGGTTCGCCACGTCCGTGGGGGAACTCGCCTTTCGGATACGGACCTCCGTGGGAAAGTCCTTTGAGCCGAGACGAAGACGGCTGGGCCCGCGACGCACGCGGAACATGACCGCGATCGTGAGAACAGCCACGGCAGGAACGCCAAGGTACACGAGGGAGAAGGTGAGCAGGTCGAGCGGGATGGGGTAGCTGCTCGCGGTCACGGAGAGCTCCGCACGGAAGCGGAAGGATGCGATCGAGTTGACGTCCTCCTCGGTATACGCTTCCGCAATGATGAAACCCGTTTCGCGGTCGAAGTAGTACCGGTCCGAGTACGTCGCCGAGAAGTTCCCGTATTCGTCATCGCGGGTGTAGGCACCCGAACCCTCCAGGAGCACCGCGGAACGGGGCACGATGCCGAGCCAGACCGTGGCGCTCAGGGAGGCCACCGTGAGCGGCTCGTCCAGGACGTACACAACCTGTCCGATGGTCACGTTCGTTGGGATCCAGAACCAGACGGAGGCGGGACCCGTTAGGTTCGCGTCGATCCCCGAAATGTACCGGCGGGTCGAGATCGAGAAGATCGGATGATAGGTCGGCGTGCCGGAC
This sequence comes from Thermoplasmata archaeon, assembly GCA_036555455.1. Lineage (GTDB taxonomy): Archaea > Thermoplasmatota > Thermoplasmata > RBG-16-68-12 > RBG-16-68-12 > RBG-16-68-12. Next base: position 50,799 of record DATBLI010000076.1, on the reverse strand, counting down.
AGGATGAGCCCGTTCGAGTCCTCGTAGTGCCAGCTGCCCGTCCCCGTCACCTCGACGGCGTCCCCGGCCACGGAGTCGACGGTGTACCGATAGTGGGAGCGCATGCGATCGGAGTAGCCAGTGTAGTAGTCCCTTCCTTCGTCCACGTAGGTGTTGTAATCGTACTCGAAGAAATCGCCGGCCCGGGGAGTGCTCGACGCGGCGAGCGATGACAGGAGGAGAGGAAGCCCGAGGGCGAGGACGAGCGCGAGGCTGCCGGCCGTCGGGCCTCGCCACGGGAACAAGAGGAGTGTGCGCGTCACGGACTCTCCAAGCTCCTCCAGGTCCTCGATACCGACGGTTGTGAACTTAAAGGTGCAGGCGGAACGCCGCGGGATCGGTGAATCCCCGAAAGGGATAAGTGGCGCGCCGGGTTCCAGAAGGCCGGATGGCCAAGGAGCACCACTGCCCGAACTGCGGGCCCCAGCCGTGCAATGCCTCGACGAGCAAGATCCACACCTGCGGCGTCTGCGCGGCGGTCTGGGAAGAGATGCTCTCCGAAGGCCCGCCCGCAGCCGTGGCGGCCGCGCCGAAGCCGGCCACCCCCGCCTCGCCCGCAGCGGTGAAGTCGCCCACGTAGGTCCGAGAGCAGCATCGAATCCATGGTCTCTCCCGAAGACGGCATCCGCGCAACCCTTGCCGAAGTGCGGAGGGAACTCTCCTGCTCGGTCTGCCGCGGGGAGATCAAACGCTGCAAACTCGCGGTCTGTCCCTACCTGGATCGCGTGCGCGCTTGGTTCACGAGCCGCACGGACCTCGCGTCCACGGATCTCTTCGGTGCAAGTCCGCCGAGCGCCTTCGTTGGCTCCTGGGGCTACCCGAAGGTCCTCGTCGGCCCCCTCGTGCCTCCTGTCCGGGACGAAGACACGTCGATTCTCGACCACTCGGAGTCCTGGCTCCAATACGAATTGCCGGAGATCTTGCGGTTCCGCCTCTCCCTTGTCCGCGGCAAAGCGCCTCGGCGGGTCGCGACCGCACGCGAGCCAGATTCCCTCCTCGCCACGGTCCAGGAAGGGGCGATGGCTTCACGCCCTGTGGACACCGAGATGTGGTTCGAGAAGGCGCCGAGCCTCACGAGCCCATTCTCCGCCCGCGCGCCGCCGACGGGACCGAGCGCGGACATCCGGAAGCTCACCCTCGCTTCGAACCCGAGCGTCCCGCGGCGGGTCGATGACCTCGTCGCCGATACGGATCTGCGGGCCGCGGAGGCGATCCCGGATCTCTTCTCCCACGGCGTCCTGCAGAGCCACATCACCCGCGTCTTCTCCGTGGGACTCCTCGGGACAAAGGAACGTCGGAAGCTCGTGCCGACAGAGTGGTCGATCACCGCGGTGGACGACATCCTCGGGAAGCAACTCGTGGAGCGCGTCCGAGATCATCCGTGGATCTCCGAATATGAAGTGTACAGCGCGAGCGGGTTCTCGAATCACGTCGCCGTCCTCCTGTTTCCCCAGGCGTTCATGTTCGAGGGACTCGAGGCGTGGAACCTCGAGTCGAGCCCGACGCCGGCCCACGACCACGAATACGCCTTCGGCCGCACGAAGTATCCCGACCAAATCGCGGGCGCCTACCACGCGACGAAGCTTCCGGTCCTCGAGCACCTCGACGCGCGAAAACGGCAGGCAGGGGCGATCGTCTTCATGGAGGTCTACGAGGGCTGGGTGCCCCTCGGCGTGTGGCGATACCGCGAGCTTGCGCGCGCGGCCCTCGGGAAACCCGCCGCGAAGCACGCGAGCCTCGATGAGGCGGAGGCAGAACTGGGAAGGCGGCTCCGGCTGCCCCTAAGGAATTGGTGGCGGGCGAGCCGGATTCGGGCGTTCCTGAGACGCCAACGAAAGCTCACGGACTTCTCCGCCGGAAGTCGCTGATGCCTCGGATTCCGCCGCGGGGCTGGGATCCGGGCGCCAAATGTATCACCGCCCTCTTCCATCCGCGGAGGCGATGCCTACCGTACGAGTCCAGCCGCTCGCGGATCTCCGAGTCGAGGACATCCGGCGAGTCGTGACCGGCTACATTTCTCCGGCACGGTACGCCGTCGAGACGCGCGAAACACGGGACCGGGTCGTCTTCACCCTCACGCGGGTCGCCCTGGAGCATCCGTTCGTGAAGGAGTTCCCGATCCCGGAGGACGATCTTCGGCACTACCCCGAAATCGTGCGGACCGGATGGTCCCTCGGAGCCTACGACGGCGAGACGCTCGTCGGCCTCATCCTCGCGGAGCGACGGGAGTGGAACAACAGCCTTTGGGTCTGGGAGATCGGGGTCGCGGACAGCCATCGTCGAAGAGGGGTCGGACGCCGCCTCGTCGAGGAGCTGTCCCGCCGCGCGAAAGAGGCTGGAGTGCGGATCCTCGTCTGCGAGACACAGACCACGAACGTGCCGGCCATCGACTTCTATCGGAGGACGGGCTTCCGGCTCGAAGGGATCGACCTGTCGTACTACACGAACCGGGATGTCGAGACGGGCGAGATCGCCCTCTTCATGAAAAGGCGCTTGGACTGAGGGAAGCCCCTGGAGCGTAAGCAACGGGCCTACCGCGAGGCACGTGCTCCAGCCCATCGGCCCTTCGGATCGCCTCCGGTCCCTCCGATCCCGTCGACACGCCGGAACCACTGCCGCAGCCGCGGGAATTCCGGAAGAATCCTCACCCCGGCGGCCTTTAGGGCGTGGAAGTCCCCGTAGATTGCGCAATCGAAAGCGCTCAACGTATCCGCCAGGAGGAAGGGGCGAGTTCGAAGGCAGGCCTCGAGGGACTGCAGCGAGGGACGCAACGCCTCCCACGAAGGTCGGGGGTTCCTGCGAAGCTCGGGGAAGGCTCCGTACACCCGCTCCCAGGTCTCCTCGAAGTTCCAGCGCTCGACTTCGTCCGTGAGGCGCGGGGCCAGGAACGGCGCGACGAGCCCCCAGAACCGGTCCTCGAACCAGTCGTACTCCCAGGCTTCGAGGATCTTGCAGACTCCCCGGAGGCCGTCGGGATACGCTGTCGGCTCGGGCCGAATCGATTCGAGGTAGTCCACGGCCTCCGTCCATGGGATCCCGCGTCGACCATGCCGCAGGAATGGCACGTAGTCTTGGCCCGTCTCCCGGAGGAGGCGACGTTTGTCATGGTAGGGCACGGGGATCCTCCGGTAACCCAGGCCCTTGTAGTCCATGAGCTTCCGGACCTTGCCACAGTACGGGCTGTAGTCTTCGTCGTAGATGAGAATCGGTGGCACAGGACTCCACCTCGGAACGGCGTTTCCCTATTCCGTCTTTGCGGCGGACTCGAATCGGATGACTTAACTACGACGACCGCTTCCGGCGGGACGCATCTGGAGCGATGGTCAAAGGATCGAAACCGGACTCGTGTCCCTCGCCGCCAGCGACCCGACTTGTGCACGGACATCCACGAAGGCGTGCCCTCCCCGTTCCTCTATGAGCTCGAGGAGCATTACAGCCCGTATATGCTGACTATGGGGAACGTTCAGATAGGGCCGTGCCAAGAGAAGAACCGTCCCCCGGGGGTGATTTCGCGATGGACCCGATCCTCCAGTTCCTTACGCAGCCCCTCGTTGTCGTGCTCATCGCGATCGGCGTGTTCGTTGGACGGGTGATGTTCCTGGCGAGACGGCTCAAGGCGGCGGCAAGGAATCCGAGCCTCGCGGACCTGCGGGCTCTCGAGGAAGCGAAGGGGAGCCTCGAGAAACACCGGGACTCCCTCGAGGCGGCAAAGGGCACCCTGAGGTTGAACCTGGGGACTGCCCGCGACACGCTCCGGACGTACAAGGGGCCCCTGAATGAGGCGATCGAAGGTCGCCGCCGGGACATCGAGGTCACGATGAAGGCCCTCGAGGCATCCAAGGATGCCCAGAAGAAGGAGTTCGACAAGGTGCGCAAGCAGACCGCCTTCGAGGACGCCAAGAGATCCTACAAGCTGAACCTGCCGCGGAAGGCGCGTCGCTCGCCCACAAAAGAGATGTAGGCACCCGCCGATGAGGCACCCGCTCGGCGGAGGGGAGCCGCGCGTCGCTCAATCAGGCCGTTGCAGAGCTCCATTCACGGCTCGATAGCCTGAAGTCCTTCGTGTGGTGGACCACGCCCTTGTACCTTGTCTTCCTCTCGGCAGGCGCGTATTCCGTCGGGTTCATCCTCACCCCGACGCTCGAACTCCTCCTCGGCGTCCTCGTCGCCTTCGGCCTTCTCGACGGGATGGTCCTCCTGCGTATCGCGGCAATCCGAGCGCGTCCCATCGAGACCGTTGGGGCCCTCGAAGCCGCGCGGAGCCAAATCGAACGCCTGTCCCGGATACTCCTCCTCGGGGGCGGCGCCTTCGGGGCCGCGTTCCTCCTCGGCGTCGTGGCCCTCGTGTACCTCTGACGGCGTTGCCCTGGGACTCGGCAGCCGATGGACCGAAAGCCTTTCCGGGCCCGGAGTCCTCTCCCGGGACATGGGCGACGGCGCGAAGAGGCTCCTCGAGCTCAAGGCACGGTACGAGGACTTGGGGAAGGCCCGCGCCCTCCTCCAGGGTGCGGAGCATGTCGGCACCTTCCGCCAGGTCGATACGTACTTCTCCCTGGGAGAACGGCGCCTGAAGCTCCGAACCTTCGAGGGACAAGCGGACGGCCAGCTCGTGTACTATGAGCGACCCGATCAGGGCGGCGTGAAGGAGAGCCGCGTCCTCCTCGCTGCTCTGCCGGATGGCCGCGCCGTGCTCGAGATCCTCCGCCGCGCGTTCCCCGTGAAGGCGGAAATCCGCAAGACCCGGGAGGTCTACCGTCTCCAGGGCGTGCAGGTCCACCTGGACGTGGTCCAGGGCCTCGGCCGTTACCTCGAATTCGAGAAAACGGTGACGGACGACACGGACCTGGAGGAAGGCCGCAAGCGGCTCGAGGAGCTAAGGGGCTACTTCCAGATTCCCGAAGAGGACGTGATGGCCTCCTCGTACTCGGACCTCCTCGAGTCCTGACGCTCCGCCATTTCGTCGGGATGGAGGCCTGGCGGGTTTCGCAGACAAGACGGAACTGGCCGGGCCCCTCGGGTGCGACGCGGCTCACTATCCACGGTTCGCATACGCAAGGGTGGGGACAAAAACGCTAAGACCTACGATGACATTCGGTACTTCACAAGCATCCCTCCACAACGGCTGCCCGGGCTTGTCGGCGAGCAATCGTCGCCGGGCAGCCTGGATTTTTGGCCGCAAACGCAGCAATGGCCCGCGGGATGACGGGGCCGCGTCTTGCGAAGTGTGCCCAGTCTGTACCAAGCCCGCAGAGACGATGCTCCGGACGGGATTTGAACCCGTGTCAGAAGCTCGAGAGGCTTCTATCCTTGGCCACTAGACTACCGGAGCGCGAGGGCGCGCTAAGGGCACGCTCGACATAAAGATTGCGCGGCCCAAGCCAACGCGAGGCCACGGGCGAACCTTTTTGCGTCCACCCAACGCTGGCATGCGGCGTGAAGGCGGCCCTCGCACAACTCGCCCCGTCCTTGGGAGCCAAGAAGAAGAACCTCGAGAAGCTCGAGAAGACCGTCGCCAAATCCGAGGCGGAGCTCGTCCTCGCGGGGGAACTCTTCCTGACGGGCTACATGGCCCGCGATACGTTCGCGCGACTCGCGGAACCCGTCGATGGGCCGAGTGTGAAGGCGGCATTGAAGATCGCGGAGGAGCACGCAGTTCACATCGTCTTCGGCATGCCGGAGCGGGAGCCCGGCACGCGACGACTCTATAACACCTCCGTGATGGTCACGCCCGAGGGGAAGGTCGCGGCATACCGGAAGATCTACCCCGCGAACTTCGGGCCTTTCGAAGAAGGCCTCTACTTCGCCCGAGGCTCCGAGCTCACGCTCGTGAGCACGAAGGTCGGGAAGATCGGCCTTCTCATCTGCTATGACTCCTTCTTTCCAGAGCTCGCGAAGGCCTACGCGATGCAGGGAGCGGATGTGCTGGCGATCATCTCCGCGGCTCCCGCGACATCGAAGTCCTTCTTCGACAAAGTGTTGCCCGCCCGTGCGATCGAGAACGCATGCTTCGTGCTCTACGCGAACCTCGTTGGCGCGGAGCTGAACATCGTGTTCCAGGGAGGCACGCAGGCGATCGGCCCGCGGGGAGAAGAGCTCGGAAAGGCGGAGGACTTCGAAGAAGGAGTGGTCGCAACGGATCTCGACCTCCGTGATGTGAAGACCGCGCGGACCTTCCGGCCGACCTTGCGCGATACGCGCCAGGACATGTGGAAAAAAGTGGAACCCACCGTGCCCGTCCGAAAGGCATAGCCGCCACGGCCGATCCGACGGCGTTTCAGCGACCCTGAGACGCGGGATCCTAGGCGAAGGAGGGGGAACCGGATCGCAGAAGGTTCGCGACGATTCCCTTCGTCAGGGCGGCGAAGGCTTCCGGCACGTTCTCCCCGGTCTTCGCGGAGGTCGGGAGATAGTCGCAATGCAGGACGTCCGTGATGCGCCGGAACTCCGCATCCCCGATTCGGGCATCTCCTTTCAGGTCGGCCTTGTTCGCGACGACGTACCAGGCGGCATCCTTCGCGACGGGATCCGCGAGGTCGACCCACGCGAGCACGCCGTCGAGCGTTTCGGGCCGGGTGAGGTCACACACCGCGAGGACTCCCTGGGCCCCGGCGAAGTACGCGTCCCGCAGGGCCCCGCGGAAGAAGGGCTCCCCCATGATGTCCCAGACCTGCAGGTCGACTTCGATGGCATCCGTCCTTCCGGGAAAGGTAATCCACATCTGCTTCTTCGAGACCTTCGTCCCCACGGTCGAGATGTAGCGGTCGTCGTATTCGTTGAGGACGAATCGCCGGATGAGGGACGTCTTCCCGACGCCTTGGTCCCCGACGAGGCAGACCTTCGCCTTGAGCCGGTCTTGGACCTGAGGTCCCTCCGTAGACATCCTCGGACAGCGAGCGGGGTCCCGCTACTTAACCGGTGCGTCCTTGTTCTCGGGAACCACGCGTCCGGTTGAACCGCCCGCTCGGTCTGGGAACGGTTTATCCCCCATCACGTCCTTCGCAACCGGGATGGTCCGTGCCGTGAAGCCGACGCGGAAGCGGGACGGCCGCGCGGGTCCCCCCGAAGGCTACCCGAAGGATCCGGAGAAGTACGCGGACCCGGCGAACTGGAAGTATCCTGTCCACACGCCCTTCCACGCCCGTGCCGCGCGCCGCTATTTCAACAAACCGGGGAACCGCACGAAGTACACGCCGGAGGAGCAGGGCTACATCGACAAGAAGATCAACGCTGCCCTGGAGCGCTTCGGCGTCGCGGTGAAAACGAAGGGCGGAGAGATCGAAGAAGAGGCGGGAATCATCCAGGCGGACGTGCCGATGAACAAGGACATCGACCGGTTGGACCTCGAAGAGCTCCTCCTCGTCCTCCTGGGGACGAACCGCCTCGCGTCCGCGAAGGGCCTCGATCCATCCCTCATCTCCGTCGACAAGGAGACGGCGACGATCCTAGCTGGGACCGTCAAGGCCTATTCCGTGTTCATCGACGAGCAGGAGCGACGGGTCGAGCACGACTGCGTCGACTTCAGGACGAACCGTGCGAAGGCCCGCCTCTTCTGCAAGCACCTCGGCGCCTTCCTCCTTCGGGTCGATCGAACCCACGCAACGAGGCTCCTCCGAGCCCTCTTGCGCGAGCGCGATCACTGGACGTTCGCGTGAAAACAGGAAGGGGCACGGGCGCGGGAACGTCGGCGGAGAGGCCCGGGCCTCCCGGAGAGATTACATACTTCAGAGTCGAGAGAAGTCCCTCGCAGCTTCGGCCTCTCGCTTCTTCTCCGGCGAGAGGGCATGGCCGAGGGGCACGTGGCAGCCTGGGCATTCGAGCCCGCCTTCCAGGCAGGCCTTGCAGAGCCACGTGCCGCATACGTGCCTTTGTGTGCCGTGCAGGCGGTGAACCGCACAGAGCTTGGAGCCTTCGTCCTCGGAGGCTTTCGCCTTCGCAGGCTTCCGCGGCGTGGGATCTGCCGCGGGCTCCCCCTCGTCCGAGGGCGCCGTCTCCTCGTCGGCCTCCTTCTCCGACTCCCTCGGCTTCAGCGTCGGCGCAGGTCTGGCTTCCGGCTTGCGCTTCGGCTTCGGGGCCTCCGGCACGGCCTTCGTGGAGATGCGGTAGCCGCCACCCTCGAAGATCTTCAGGGAGACCTCGAGCTTCTTCGCTTCATAGGGCCCCAGGCGGAGCTCCCGGGCGAGGTCGACGAGGTTCCACTCGTCCTTGGGCAGGTCCAACGCCTGGCGGATGAGGTCGTCGTTGTGCCACTCCGGGGTGGGCTCCAGGGAGGCGTCCTTGACCCAATCCACGTAGCCCCAGATGGATCGGACCTCGTCGAGCTCGATGTTCGGAACGACGTCGCTGACGTCCGTGAGCCGGAGATGGTCTAGGTCCCCATGGCGTGTCAGGATCGCCGCGCCGACGGCCTCGTATCGCCGCAGCTCCTCGGGAGACAGCTTGTCGAGGGCAGGGAACGACGGGGTGTTCACGTAGGCGATCACTTCGTCGAGGACCTCGAGGGGCACGGAGCAGTACTTGAAAATCTCCTCACGGGTCGCGGGTCGCCTCATGTGCCGTTCGAACTGGACGACACGCGCCGCGTGGGCCTCGATCTCCGACGCGTGTTTCTTCTCCTCGGCGATCTTCCGGCCTTCCCCCGCCGCTTCGTATCCCGGGTCGAGGGCCAGAGCGGCATCGAACGCCTTGATCGCGTCGTCGAACTTCTTCAGGTGGACGAGGGCCAGTGCCTTCGCATTCCAGTAGGCCTTGTCCCTCGCGTCGAGCTTCAGTGCCTCATCGTACGAAACCACGGCCTCCTCGTAGCGGCTCGCCCGCTCCTCGGCGAAGCCCCTCATGTACCAAAGGGCCCGGTCCGCGGGACTCAGCTGCGTCGCGTGCTCCAATGCCTCCGCGGCGTCGGCGAACTGCTCGAGCTTGATGTGCACGAGGCCCTTGCCACGCCATGCGTTGGCGAAGCCCGCAGAGGCGTCGATCGCGGCCTCGAACGCCTTCAAGGCGTTGGTATGGTCATCCTGGGCCTCGTACGCCTCGCCCCGCCATGCGAGGACGGCAACGTCCGAGGGGCTCGCGCGCAGGACCATGTCGAAACAGGCGAGGGCTTCCGCGGGCTTCCCCGATCGCAGGAGACACAGGCCCTTCGTCCGATAGGCGTCGTAGTTGTTCGGGTCCTTCGCGAAGACCACGGAGAGAAGGGAGAGGGCGTCGTCGAAGTGGCCGTCCTCCGCGGCACAGCGCGCCTTGCCATTCAGGAATTCGAGGTTGTCGCGCTCGAGGACGAGGCCGTCCTCGAAGACTCGCAGGGACTCACTGAGCCGCCCAAGATCGAAGAGGATGCGGCCCTTCGCCGCGAGCGCCGTGCGGTCGCCTGGGCTCAAGGACAGGGTGTGGTCGTAGGCTTCGAGGGCCTCCGCCTTCCGATCGAGGACCAGGAGGACGGAACCTCGGGCGTTCCAAGTGCGGCGGTCCATCGGATCCGTCCGGGCCGCGAGCTCGAGGATCTCGAGGGCGAGATCCGCTTTCCCCAGCCGGACGTATGCGGACGCCTTCTCTTGCATCGCGTCCGTATCCCGCGGGTCGATCGCGAGGAGGCTATCGCACACATCGAGGACGGCTTTGTCGGAGCCGGAGGCCGCAAGGAGGTCGCGCTTCAGGCGCAAGACCTCCGGACGGGTGGGAGCGAGGCCTGCGGCGCGGTTCACCGCGGCGAGCGCGTCCTTCTCCGATCCCACAGCCCGGGCGAGGCGGGCACGTCGGATCCAGGCATCGACGTCCTTCGCGTCGATCGTCGTAAGCCTCGTGGAGGCCTCGAGGGCTTCCCTGGACTTCCCAAGGGCCTCGTAGGCATCGCACGTCGCGAGGGCCGCGGCCCGGTTCTTCGGGTCCGCGACGAGGACCCGAGCGAAGGCCACGAGGGCCTCCTCGTACCGGTGGAGCTCCATGAAGCAGGCGCCCTGCCTCTCGAACGCGGACGTCGGGTTCGGCTCAAGCTTCGCCGCTTCCCCGAACGCGAGGGCGGCTTCCTCATAGCGCTTGAGGGACTGCAGGCACGTCCCTTTTCCGAACCAGGCCTTCCCAGCTTTCGGGTCCAGCGTGACCGTGCGCTCGAACGCGGTCACCGCCTGTTCGTGTCGCTTCGCGCCGTCGAGGGAGAGGCCGTACAGGTACCAGGCCTTCGCGTCCTCCGGCGCGTACCGCGTCGCTCGATCGAGGGAATCCGCCGCGTCCGCGTACGCCTGAAGGCGGAACTGGGCTCGGGCCTTCCCATACCAGAGCTCGGGGTCGGCAGGGCTGGCCTCCAGGGCCGCCTCACACGCCTTGACGGCGTCCTCGTGCTTCTCAAGGGCTAGGAGGAGGGAGGCCTTGTGGGACCACGCCACGGGGTTCTTCGGCTCCAACCGCAGGGCGCTCTCGTACGCCGCGAGGGCCTCCGCGCGGTTGTCTAGGGAGAGGAGGGCTTCGCCTTTCACGAGCCAGGTGGGCACGTCCTTCGGGTCGCGGGCGAGGATTGCGTCGCAGCAGCGCAGGAGGATCTTCGGGTTCTTCGCGGTTTTCAACGCATCCCGCTGGCCGCGCATCGCGTCCACGTCCTCGGGCTGGAGGACGAGGACCTGGTTGTAGGCGTTGTAGGCCTCCTGGGCCTTGCCCAACGCGAGAAGCCCGCGTCCCCGGTCCTTGAGGGCCGGAACGTTCTGCGGCTGCATGGACAGGATCGCATCGCAGGTCTTCACGACCTCCCCCCAACGCTCCGTCGCCAGGGCGAGCTGGCGTCGCAGGTCGAGGCCGTCGTAGGACCGCGGCTCGACGGCGAGGAACGCGTCGACGGCGTCGAGGGCCTCCTCCTTGCGGCCGAGGGCTTGGAGGGCCTGCGTCCTCGCGTACAGGGCGGTCGCGTGACGCGGGTCCAAGGCGAGGACTCGCCCCGCCTCCTTCGCGACCTCGGGCCAGTTCGTCAGGGCGCGGACGGCCTCGAGGCGGCCGGCATGCGGGCCAAGGACTTTCGGGCCGAGGGCAATCGCGCGGTCGTAGGCGGCCACGGCGTCCACGGGCCGGTTCATCTGCCGGAGGAGCTCTGCCTTCGCAACCCACGCGGTCGAGTCGCCGTCGCGAATCCGGAGGGCCTCGTCGAAGGAGCGAAGGGCATCCTCCCCGCGTCCCGCGGCGGCGAGCACGTCTGCCCGGACCTTCCAGGCGTCCGGGTCGCCGGCGTCGACTTGGAGCAATCGGTCGAGACACCGCAGGGCCCGCTCCGTCTCGCCCCAGGCCACGTAGTTGAGGGCCTTCCCCTCGAGGGCTTCCTTGCGGTCCGCGGTGATCCGAAGCACGTGATCATAGGCTGTGTTCGCGTCCTCGAACTCTCCCCGGCGGCGGTGGGCGTCCCCCTTCCGCAGCCACATGTCCCCGTCCTCGGGAAGGAGGGACACGAGCCTCGCGTAACCGTCCACGTCGTTGGGATCGAGGTTCACGGCCTGCACGTAGGCACGGATCGCATCCTGCCGCTGGCCGAGGGTCGTATGGGCATCCCCCTTCCTCTCCCAAACCTCCTTCGCCTTCGGATCAAAGCGCAAGGCCGCCTCATAGTAGGGAAGGGCGTCCTGCGCGTGACCTTGGGCGACGAGGACATCGCCCTGATGGCCAAGCGCCCTCACGGAGGAGCCATTGAGGGTGAGGGCACGAGATGCCGCGACCTGGGCCGCGTCGATCTGGCCAAGACGGAGGAACCCGCCGCCCACCGCGGCGTAGGCCGCGCACCAATCGTCCAAGCGCTGCTTCGGCCCGTCGGCGCGGGCCTCGAGGAGGCCGAGGGCCCGCTCGAACTCGGCGAGGGCGCGATGGGTCGTCCCGCGCGCGAGGTGCTCGTTCCCATCTTGGGTCAGACGGCTGACTTTCTCGAGGAGTCGTCCCTCTCGGTCGAAGAGGGTGGGCAGAGGTGCCATCCCAATCATCCCATCCCGTGAACGTCCACGTAGCGGGGACGCGTCAGACGGATGGCCGACATGCGGCAGGGATGCTTTATAGATGTCGCTCGTCAAGGGACGATGGCATTGTCAAAGGGAAAGAGCCTGGACGCAGGAATCCCAGGGCGGTGGTTTTGTCAACCGTCCGGCTCCGCTGACGGTGGTGCTAAATAGACGCTTTCCCCTATCCGACGGACAGTTGTCCGACAGGGATGGGAACGCCATGCCGAAGAAGGCACCCTCGACTCCGATGGAACTTCGCCAGGAAACCCGCGAGTGGCTCAACGCGCACACCCTCGCCGACGTCCGCTCGATTGCCCACGACCTAGAGAACCAGGGCGAGGACGTGGGCGATCTCATCGATGCGATCAACGAACTCGACGCAATCGTGAACACGGACCCGACGAGGACCGCGCACCGCAGGACCGCGAAAGCCGAAGCATAGTCCCACGTCCCCTCCGCAGACCCTGTCCAGTGCCATGGGCTCTTCGCTTTCGCATGCCTCCGAGAGAAAGGGCCTCCTGTCCGGCACCGCTTCTCCCCCGTGCGCGCCCACACATTGTGGAAGATCCACGTGAGACGGCACTTCCCGTTGATGGCAACGGCAAACTTAAACGCAGCACAGGGTTCACGAACGACCGCGCGCGGGTGGTCCAACGGTAAGACCCAAGCCTTCCAAGCTTGCGACGCGGGTTCGACTCCCGCCCCGCGCACTGCATCCATAGCCAAGCCAACTCGACTTGGGCTCGGGGCCATGCCGGAGCGCTGGACAAAACCAGGCACCGCTTCGGATCTCTGTTCGGCAACGACCTACTGGGCCGAGGAAAAATAGGCCGGGATCGGCGAGGCCACCGAGGCGACCCGGGACCCGCCGATCGAGGTGGGATGGATGGGCTAATCCTTAGCCGCCGTCGTCGGATTCGTCGAAATCGAGGGAGCATCCGTACGACGCGTACACGTCCTGCCAGCTCGCGTCCTCGTAACCCGGGCTCATCTCGTTCATTGGGACCGTTTCCACGGCGCTTGCCACGGAGGTGCGAAGGGCCTTGAGGTATTAAGCGGCGGACACGGGAGAGGTGGGCGAAAGTAATGGGCTGGGGGTGTGAAAGTATTGCGGCCCTTCCGCGCTCGAACCGCCGATCGGAGGTCACCGAGTCGTCAGCCAATCGAAAACCTGGTTCGCGATCACAGCGCCCCCGAACGCGAGGAGGACGAGGGCAACGCCGAATTCACCCAAGTAGACGAGGACCGCGGAAAGGACGAGGACGATGATCAGGATTCCCCCGACCACCTCAGACCGGAGGGATTCGACGAAGACGACGAGGAGGCCGAGGACGAGGAGGAAGACGGCGGTGGCCAAGGCACCCGCGGTCGCAGCGTCGGGAAGGACAGCCATCCGCGGGAGCCATGAGACGCCCCTCGCTTAAGCCTTCGGAGGTACCTCGAGCACGTGCCGCACGCGGACGGCCTCACCGCGCTCTCCGTCGACCATCTCGCGCCCGTTCATCCGCGCCGTGCCGACCGCACGGACCTCCCGGCCGAAGCGCACGACGACATCGTCGCCGACGCGAATCTCTCGGGACGCGGCCGTGACGCCGACGGCGAAGACGTTCCCCTTCGGGACGAAGTCCTCGATATCCACGCAGTACGCGTCCTTCGCCGAAAGAATCCGGCCGCCATCGAGGGTCATCGAGAGGAGACCACGCTCTGTATGCATCGCGACCTGCGTGCGGTCGCGGACCACATGCACATCGGGGAACCGACCGCGGAACGTCGCGCCCGCCACGAGGTCTCTCCCGGGATCCCCGAACTGAAACCTCGAGATGTTCGCCATCTCCTCGGCGAAGCGTCGGCCGCGGGGAACCGGAGACAGCGACGCGCTCACGTCGGAGAGAGCCTTCGCCAAGCGGGCGAGGGCTTCGTCGGACGTCGGCCGGCCCTCGGACGTGGCGAGGGCATCCGGAAGGGCGTCTCGCACGATCGGCATCTCGGCACCGAGGTGGGCGATGACGGCATCGTACGGGTTCGCCGCGAGATACGCCCGAAGGTCTTCGGCGACCATCGCGGCCTCGTCGCGGCTCCAATCCCCGGTAACGGGGATGTCGTACGCGCGCGCGGGGTGGAATCGCTCGAGCTCCCGCGGGACGAGGCCCAACGGGGAGGTGACGACGACCTCGTGGACCACGGAAGGGTTGCGGGAGGCGAGGATCGCATCGCGGAACCGGCGATGGCTCCGGCTTGAGGAATACGGCTTGCGCGCGGAACACGGCAGGAGGAGCAAGATCCGCGCGGACGGCGGCTTGGCGTACCGCTCACTCACCCTGCGCCGGAAGCGGAGGACCTCCGGCCGCGTGAGGGACTCCCGTGAGTAGGCGAGGACCTCGCCTCCGGTGACGGGCGTGTACGGCTCCACGATGTCGTAGTGCCGCAGGTCCAGGTGACGCACCACGGCCGTGTTCCACGGATCGTTCGCCAGCCGCCTCTCGACGAGCTCCCGCAGGCGCCCGTGGGCGAGATGATTCCGAACGAGGAGCGTCTCCCGGTACAACGCCCGAAGGTTGTGCCCGAGGAGGTCGCTCTCTTCCGCGCAAGACGGACAGCCGCAGGCGGCTCGATCTGCTTCCGCAAGCGGCACGACACCGTCTGAAGTGTGGAAGAGACCCCGCGCGCTGTCAAGGGCGACGCGGCTGGAGTCAAGCAAGTCGACGCCCGCGTAGACGAGGACGGCCAGGTTCGATGGGCAGGCGAGGCCGGGGACCCACGAAATCGTCGAGGGCCCGAGGGCGTCCCGGATCCGGGTGACGAACGCTGCGAAGTCGCGGGGGGACCGTACGAACTCGGGGCCGTTCGCGACGACGACGATCTCGGCGGCCTTCGCGGATTCGAGGTCGGCTTCCGCTCCAACGACGGCGGTGTCCCCGCGCACCCCGGGCTCGGGAATCTCGAGATCCGCGAGGGAACGCGGGACGCCCTTCCACGGCGGCAGGTCATCGGAGTGCTCGGGCACCCGGGGAGCGAAGTAACTCCCGCCGATTCGAATCTGGAGCCTCGGGTCCTCGGTCCGGTCCGCGACCAAGAGGGCCTCCGCGAAGGGCGGCGCGGGCCGCGACGCAAGGGCGATGAACAGCACGGTCGGCGTCCGGACTTGGCGCCCGCTCCGGGTCCACAGTCCCGAGCGTCCGAGGCCCCCGCGATCGAGGATCTCGAACATGGAGGGCCGAGCCATGGGCCGCGGGGCTATAAAGGCTCACTCACTCGACGGCGACGGTGTTCCGCTCCAGGAGGGCGAGTTCCTTGGGATCGAAGGCGCGGTCGTCCACGCTGAGCAGGAAGATGGACTTGCGGAGGGCGACCTGTTCGTTCACGTACTCGAGGAAGTGGAGGATTCTCGAGAAGTCGTTGTTCACCATGAGGTACTCGAGCCCGTCGAGCAGGACCGCGGCGCGGTCCCCATCGGCGACGAAGTTCGAGATCAGGTTGCTCAGGCTGTTCAGGTTGTGGGGGTCCACGTAATCCTTGCCCAGGGTCGTTGAGAGCCACACGATGCGAATCTCGCGTCCCTGGTGGACCTTCTCGACGTGGTTCGGATGCTGGCGGGTCACATGGATCGCCCGATAGCCCTGCTCGATCGCCCGGTGGAAGGAGGACAACGCCTTGTCGGGCTTCTTCTCCTTTACGAGATAGGTGCGACCGTCCTCGAGGTCCTTCTTCTTCCCGAAGAGGATGGAGTTGAGAAGGTCGTCCTCCTCGTAGGCCAAGAGGAGCGGCCACGCCAACCAGGGCATGGAGGTCATCGGGCCATCCGATAGGTCTCGACTTATACGTATTCCTGCAGGTATCGGGCCTGAAACTCACCGACGTCGGGACGGAAGCTTTATTCGCGCATCCCCCTCTTGCGCGGCCGGATGGCACGCCGGGTCCTCGGCCTCATCGGAGGCTCCAGCCTTCGACGGCCCACGCTCCTCCAGGACGGCGAGGAACGGGCCCTCGACACGCCGTACGGCAAGCCGAGCGGCACGCCTCTCGCGGGCCTCCATGGCGGACTCCGTGCCGTCTTTCTCCCGCGGCACGGGCCGAACCACACGATCCCCCCGCATCGGCTCAACCACCGCGCGAACCTTTGGGCCTTGAAGGAACTCGGGGCGACCCACATCCTCGCGACCGCGTCGACGGGCTCTCTGAAGAAGGCGATCCGTCCGGGGACCTTCGTGATCCCCGACGACTTCGTGGCCTTCTGGCACATCCCCACGTTCCACGACGAGGACGTCCACCACGCCACGCCGGGCATCGATGCGCGCTTGCGGGAAGTCCTCCGTCAGGCAGCCAAGGCCGCGAAGGCCACGGCGAAGGCGAAGGGCGTGTACGTGGAAACGTCCGGGCCGCGGCTCGAGACGCGAGCGGAGATCGCGCACTTCGCCACCCTCGGCGACGTCGTGGGGATGACGATGGCCTCCGAGGCGACCCTCGCCTCGGAGCTCGGGATCCCCTACGCGTGCCTTTGCTCCGTGGACAACTACTGCAATGGCATCGTCGATCGTCCCCTCACGTACAAGGAAATCGCGACGACCCAGAAGCGCAACGTCGGCATGGTCCGCGAGATCCTCCAACGGGCCCTGGAGGCGCTGGCTTGAGCGTCCTCATCCGGGACGTCGAGCTCGAGGGCCAGACGACGCAGGTCTACATCGACGGGAACCGGATCGCGGAGCTCGGCAAGAAGCGCGAAGCGGACACGGTCATCGAAGGCAAGGGGAAGATCGCCCTGCCCGGCTTCGTGAACCTCCACACCCACAGCCCCATGGCCCTCTTCCGCGGATTCGGGGACGACCTGCCCCTCCAGTCCTGGCTCGAGACGCGGATCTGGCCCCAGGAGGCGAAGATCACCCCCGAGGACATCTACTGGGGCGCGAAGCTCGCCTGCCTCGAGATGATCAAGACGGGCACGACGACGTTCAACGACATGTACTTCCACATGGACCAGGTCGCCAAGGCCGTGAAGGAGACGGGCCTCCGCGCCGTCCTCTCCGAGGGCTTCATCGACCTGGGCATCCCCTCCCGCGCGAAGGAGCAGTTCAAGGCCGTCGAGGAGTCGAACCGCAAGATTGAGGCGATGAGGAATCCTCGGATCGTGCCCGCGCTCGGCCCTCACGCGATCTACACGGTTTCCGAGGACTCCCTCCTCAAGTTCCGTGAGATCGCGGACAAGAAGGGCTATCTCATCCACACCCACCTCTCCGAGACGATGCGGGAGGTCGACGACTGCGTCACCCAGCATGGGATGCGGCCCGCCCAATACCTCGACAAGCTTGGCTTCCTCGCGAAGGACGTGATCGCGGCCCATGGCTGCTGGTTCGAACCCTCGGAAATCGAGGTCTTCGCCCGCACCGGCGCGAAGGTCGCCCATTGCCCAACCTCGAACATGAAGCTCGCCGTGGGCCAGGCGATGCCCTACGGGGCGATGAGGGAAGCCGGCGTCGTCCTCGGCCTCGGGACGGACGGCGCCGCGAGCAACAACAACCTGGACATGTGGGAGACGATGAAGGTCGCCGCCCTGCTCCAGAAGTTCGCCCATCGTGACCCGACGGTCATGCCCGCCCGCGAGGCGTTCCAGCTCGCGACCCTCGGAGGGGCGAGGGCCCTAGGCATCGACGGGGGGCTCGTCCAAGCCGACCGTCTGGCCGACCTCATCCTCGTGGATCCCCGCCGCGCGGAGCTGACGCCCCGCCACGACGACGTAAGCAACTGGGTCTACTCGGCCCACGGCGACGTCGTGGACACGGTCATTTGCGACGGGCAGGTCCTCATGAAGGGGCGCAAGGTGAGGGGAGAGTCGGAGATCCTCGAGAGGGCCGCTTTGGCCGCGCGGGATCTCATCGCGAGGGAGAAGTGATGGCCCTCGAACGCTTGCGGGCGAGCCTCTCCGAGGCCCCCGTTGTCAAGTTTGGCGACTACAACTACTTCGTGCATCCGATCACGGATGGGATTCCCCTCGGCCGCCCGGAGGTCCTGGCCGAGGTCCTCGCAGAGCTCGCGAAGATCGGCGACTGGTCGCGGTGCGACAAGATCGTTACCGCGGAGTCCATGGGATTCCCGCTCGCCGCGGGCCTGTCCATGCACGTGCACCGACCCTACGTGTTCGTCCGAAAGCGGCAGTACGGCCTCCCGGGCGAGGTCAGCCTGAGGCAGACCACCGGGTACTCGAAGACGGACATGTTCATCAACAACATCCATCGGGGGGATCGCGTCGTCTTCGTGGACGACGTGATCTCGACCGGCGGCACACTGTATGCGATCGTCCAGGCGTTGCGGCACATCGGCGCAGAAGTCGTCGACGTCCTCATCGTATTCGAGAAGACCCGCGAGAAGGCGAGGATGGAGCGGGAGCTCGGCACGAAGATCAAGACCCTCATCGCCGTCGATGTCGTGGGCGGCCGACTCGTCGAGCGGCGCTAGGGCTCGTCCTTCGAGGCCTTCGGCTGAGCCTTCCTCCGATCTTCGTCGACGGCCCGGAGGGCTCGGCTGAAGAAGGGCGCGGGCACGACGCTCACGAGGATGATGACGAGGACAATCATGCTGAACAGGTTGTCCTGGATCACCTGGGCGGTCAGTGCAGTGAGAGCCACGATCAAGCCGACTTCACCCCGGGGGGTCATCCCCCAGCCCACCGCGACGGATTCGTGGACCGTCATCTTCTGGAGGCGCGCGGGGAGGGCGCACCCCAGGACCTTCGAGGCAACGGCGACGATCGCGAGGACGACCGCGAAGAGGATCAGGTCCGGAGAGGCCGCGATGGCCCCGAGGTTCACCTGGAGGCCCAGGGAGATGAAGAAGATCGGCGTGAAGACGGCGCCGAGGTATCCCGCGCCCTCGGAGAAATCCTCCTTCAACGGCGCGGACGCGAACATCGTCCCCGCGAGGAAGGCGCCGACGATTGCGGAGAGCCCGACGACCTCGGCCACGAAGGAGTAGAGAAACGCAATCGCTGTCGCAATGAGGAATCCACCGTGCTTGAGCCCGAGCCCCGCCCCCTGGATCTGGAGGCGGACGACGAGGGGATAGAAGAACCGGATTCCGACGAGGGTGCCGACAGCGATGAAAGCAACCGCAGTGCCCAGGAGGAGCGCGACGCTCCATGGATCCACACTCCCCTGGCTCGCGCCCACGACGAGGGAGAGAACGAGGAGGCCAAGGATGTCGTCGACGACCGCGGCGCCCATAATCGTCTGGGCCACGCGCTCCTTCATGAGGCCCAAGTCGCGCAGGACCGCGGCGGCGATCGCCGTGCTCGTCGCAGTAAGAGTTGCCCCGACGAAGGTCGCCATGAGGATCTGCGTCCCGCTGGCCCCGATCGAATCCTGGGGAACGAGGAACAGGGCCGTGAAGAACCCGAGGACGAGGGGGAAGAGGACGCCGCCAAGGGCCACGAGGAAGTTCATCCTCGAGTAGATCGCCCGGAAATCGCTCTCAAGCCCGATCAGGAACAGGAGGAAGATTGCACCGAGGCCGCCGGCGGTCGTGATGAACGTCGGGTCGAACTGGAAGATCCCCAGGAAGCCAAGGACGCTCGGCCCGATGATGATTCCGATCGCAATCTCCCCGATAATCGTGGGCTGGCGAAACCGGCGACTGAAGAAGTGGGTCAGGGTCGCCAAGGCCAGCAGGACGGTCAGCTGCTGGTACAGCTCCGTGACGGCCATCGAACCCGAAACTCGTGACGTGTATTAAACGGCTGACGAGATGGCTATCGGCTGGAGGTGTCCGGCGGGGAGAGGAGTCGCCGGGCGTTCGGTCAGGTCGACCGGCGGGCCCGGTTGCGACGGAGATCCTCCTCCGTCACGATCACGTTGAGGTGAAGAACCTCATCGTTGGAGTCGTCGTACCGCAGGCTCCGGCCCTCGGAGAGGATCTTGTGGTACTGGATCCGCATGTTCCCCGGACCCGACGGATGCCGCTTTCGGAATATCAAACTCGGAGCCAAGGTTCTCGGATACGATACCTGATAACGTGGGCTCGAGGGACGAGCAGCGCTCCGCGAGGAACGATCGGCAGAAAAAGAAAAGGGATGGGATGAGTGGGATGGGCAACGGTCACTGGCCGAACTCGAGCCCGTTCCAGTCCCCGCCGAAGTCCCGCACCTGGCCGGTCGCCAGCTGGAACCGTGCGCGGAGCTTTCCGTTCTCGAAGAAGATGTAGGCATTGCGCAGACAGGATGTGTAGAGGTTCTTCCTCTTCCCCTTCTGGGTGAGGATTCGCTCGACGCACTCAATCAGGCCGACTTCCTCGAGGATCCGGATCTTGCGGTAGCACGCTGCGATGGGAATTCCGTACCGCTGGCTGATCTCCTGGGCGCTGATCTTCCGCTTGTACGTGGCGAGGAGGATCTTCGCGCTGTACTCGTCCGTCAGGAGCTGGGATGCCTCCAACGGCGTGAGAAGTCTCGTCGAGCCCTGGGTCATGTTCGGTTCGTCGTTGGGAGTGTGGTCCTCCACGGTTCGACCCCGCAACCTTGTGGCAGGTTCGATGTTCCCGGGAGATATTTAAGCTATCGGCCTTGATTATCACGGACCGAAGCCGTTCGGCCCTTTGATTATCACCGCGCGCGGAAAACGCGCGGGCGCGCGCGTCAGGCATCGAGCGCCGAATTCAGCTCGATCCATTTCCCGTTGATTTCCTTCTCGATATCGAACTCGAACTTCACCTTGAAGACGCCCTCCTCGTAGACGAGATGGGCGGACTTCAGGAGGGAACGGTAGAGCTTCATCGTCTTGCCCTTCGGGGTCGTGACAATCTCGGCGACCTTGAGGAACCCCGCGGACTCGAGCTCGTGGATCTTGCGGTAACACGCGGCGATCGGGATGTCGTACTTGTCGCTGATTTCTTGGACGGACTTCGGATCGGTCTGGGTTGCGACGAGAATCCGTTCCGCGTACTCGTCCGTGAGCAAACGCGAAACGTCCTTTTCGCGCATTGGGCCTCGATTCACGATGGATGTTCATTCTCGTTTCTATCCGGTTGCCGAAAATGATAATAGAGGAGCACGACGCGGAGAAGAGAATTCAACATGCAAGACCACGCGCGGATCTCCCCCGGATGCGGGGCGGAACCCATCCGCGGCCTACACGATTGGACGCAGCTGCGCCTCAGGAACGCCCACGGACCAGTCCCAGGAGAGGCTGAACAACTCCGTGTAGGGCTTCTCCCCGTAGAGGACCACGGACCCGCTGATGCTCTCCACATGAACGACGACGCCGGCGAGGGTCACGAGCTCGGCGGCGGAGGGGCTCTCCGGGGTGACAAATCCCACGAACATGTCGTGGGACCTCCGGATCGCGCCGAGGACCGTCGACATCTGTTCGAGGACTTTGTCCCCGTACACCGACTCGAGGGTGTCGAAGGCCATGAGGGCCAGGAAGGGGTGCTTCGCCTTCGGGAGGCGGTACTCCACGTTGGACCACTTGAGGTCCGCGTCGACCTTGTTTCCCTCCATCTGGAGCGCCCCCGGAGATGTCTCAGCACCTCCCAGGGTCGCGGTCTCGAAGACCCGCACATGGTTCTCGAAGGCGCCTGGCGGGAGATGCGGGCTCACGAGTTCGTGGAGGTACTCCGCGTTCCCTTTGCGCGGCGGAACATGGGCGACGCCCCGGCCATGGGCCACGAAGTTGCAGATCATCGCCGTCCGGAGCCAGTCCACCGTGTCCACGGGAACGAGATTCGAAATCTCGAACGCGACGACCCGACCCGGCCGCATGCCGCCGACGAGCTCGTCGAGGGCCCTCAGGCCTGTGCTCGCCTCCCCGAGGTCGACATCGGGGATGGCCTTCCAGGGTTTCAGCTGATCCGGCCGCTCCGGCTGCGCGGTCTCGAAGGCCGTGAGGCGCCCGCCGTCCAAGGTATAGAGATACTTGTGCTGCCGCGTCTGCTGTCCGCGGAGCTTCTCGATCGTCATCGCCCGGAGCCGGCGGCCCCGGTGTTCCAAGGCCTCGAGGCTCAGCACGCCGTCGCCGAGGTAGTCGAGGCGCGTCTCCCCGCTCCCCTCGAGGACGTAGAGGACGTTCTGCTTGCTCCCCTCGACGAGGTCCCGCTGGAGGACGTTGATCAGCTTCGACGCGGCAATCCCGTAGTGCTCCGCGAGGGCGTCGATGGAGTCGATGAGGATCAGGGACCGCTTCGGCAGCCGCGCGTCCACGAACTCGTAGGCGTGCTCGAGCTCCGGGAGGTCGAAGCCCAAGGCGACCTCGAAGTAGTCGCCTTTCACGTCGGCACCGCCGAGGGCCTTGGAGGCCTCCTCCTCGCCGCTCTCCTCCCCCGCCTCGATGTGGCCCTCGAGCTGATCCAGCGCCGTCCGTGTGACCTTCGAGGTCGAATGCGGCGACTTCGGGGCCGTCTGGATCGTCGCGGGCTTGAGGCGGTCTCGCAGCCAGGGGAACTGGTTGTACAGGGATTCGTCGGAGACGCGCGAGCTGAGATAGTGGGAGACGGCGACCTCGCCGAGCTCCTCCGTGAGCTGGAGAGCGAATGTGGTCTTCCCCGTTCCGGCCTGGCCCTTCACGATGAGGGAATGGCCTCCGGGGCCGTCCAAGAAGCTGATGACCTCTCGCGGGATGTGACCCGGGTGCGCCAGAACGTTCACCTGGGACGATGCAAGGTCGGGCTCATAGAAAGCTTTTCGGCGGCGTTATCAGTCTCGGGCCCCGAGGGCGGCGTCCCTCCCTTCGATGAGCCGTCGGAAGCGAACTGCGTCGTCGGCCATGGAGAGATTGTTGAACATCGCGTAGGCGTCGTCGTACTCCTCGCAAACGGCCCGGAGCCGTGCGAGGTCCGCGTCGTTGTAGGTGTAGTGGTAGAGCCTGGCACCGGGAGGACGGCCATGGAGGCGGAAGTATGCGAGGCCCGAGGTCGCCGGCTCGGCGGCGAACGGGTCGACGGCGTGGACGAGGTCCAAGTCCTCGCACACCTTCTCCACGACGTGGGACGGCCACGGACCTCGCGGTTCCCAGGCCCGGATCCCGTGGAAGGAGATGGACTCGAAGAAGCGGTAGAGATTCCTCAGGTGGACGGGGGTCGGAACGAACGCCGGCGGGCACTGGAAGAGGACCGCTTTCGCCTGCACGGCTTCCGCGGACGCCCGGGTGGCGTCCCAGCCCTCCCGGACAACCGTCGTGTCTTGGAACGAGCCGTAGGCCGGCTTCTCCGGATCCGGGATCGTCCTCCGGGCCCGCCGGTATGTCGGGGAGGAGGCCTCATGGGTGATGAACTGGGAGGCCTTCACGACGAAGTGGAACTCCTCGGGGGCCGCGGCCCGCCACTTCGCCGCACGCTTGGGGTCGACGGGGTGGTAGAAGGTCTCCTGGATCTCCACCGCATGGAACCTGCGATAGGCATCCGACTGCTTTCCCGCGAAGCCGCAGGTGCCGACCCAGATCACGCGGCCGTTCATGGAGTCGCGAAACTATAAAGGCCGTCGGCGGGGTTCGAGGTCGGCCGTGAAGAACGACGAGGTCGCGGCGCTCCTCCATGACATCGCGGACATGCTCGACATCCTCGGGGAGGACGCGTTCCGGGTCATCTCCTATCACCGCGCCGGGCGAGCCATCGAAGGGCTCACGGGCGACATTGAGGACCTGGCGAGGGAAGGCCGCCTTGCGGACATCCCCGGCGTCGGGGACGCCATCGTGGGGAAGATCTCGGAGTACCTGACGACGGGTCGAGTGGCCTACCACGATGAGCTCCGCGGGAAGTTCCCTCCCGGCGTTCTCAACCTCCTTCGGATTCGGGGGCTTGGACCGAAGAAAGTCAAGATCCTGTGGCAGGAGCTCGGCATCACGGACATCGACACGCTCGAGGCCGCGGCGAAAGGCCGCCGCCTCCGCCGGCTCAAGGGATTCGGGGAGAAGACGGAGGAGAACATCCTGCGCGCAATCCAGCTCGCTCGAGAGGGGGAGAGCCGGGCCCTCCTCTGGAACGCGGCGGCGATCGTGGATCGGGTGACGGCCCATCTGAAGGCCCACAGCCCCGTCGCACGGATCGAGGCCGCGGGCTCCTTCCGGCGAATGCGGGAGACCGTCGGCGATGTGGACTTCCTCGCGGTCGCCGAAGCCCATGCCGCGGTCGCGAGGGCGTTCACCTCCATGCCCTGGGTCAAGGAGGTCGTCGTGTCCGGCGAAACGAAATCGACGGTCCTCCTGGAGTACACGGACTACGTCACGGAGGAGACGCGGACCCTCCAGGCGGATCTCCGGATCCTCGATCCAGGAAGCTGGGGTGCAGGGTTGCAGTACTTCACGGGATCGAAAGATCACAACATCCACCTGCGGGGGATGGCCCAGGAGAAGGGGCTCAAGCTGAACGAGTACGGGGTCTTCCGCGGAGAGGAGAAGATCGCGGGAGCCACCGAGGAGGAGGTCTACGCGGCCCTGGGGCTCCCCTGGATCGCTCCGGAGCTTCGGGAAGACGCAGGAGAGATCGAGGCGGCGAAAAAAGGCGAACTCCCGAGGTTGGTCACGGCCGAGGACGTCCGGGGAGAGTTTCACGTCCACACGAACGCCACGGATGGCACGGAATCCATCGAGGCGATGGTGGACGCGGCGCGACGCCGAGGCTACTCGTACGTCGGGATTTCGGACCACTCGGTCTCCGCCACAATCGCCTTCGGACTCACGGCGGAACAGGCCCTCGCGCGGCGCGATCGATTCAAGGCCCTCAACCGCGAAAGGGAGGACTTCACGATTCTCTTCGGGACGGAATGCGACATCCTCGAAGGGGGGGAGATGGACTATCCGGACGAGGTCCTCAAGGAATTCGACTACGTCATCGGATCCGTGCACTCGAAGTTCGGCCTTCCCGAGAAGGAGCAGACGGCTCGAGTCGTGGCGGCCATCGAGAACCCGAACGTGAACGTCCTTGCCCACCCCACGACCCGGCTCATCGGATCGCGGGATCCCATCCAAATCGACCTCGAAGCCGTGTTCGCCGCCGCGGCGAAGGCCGGCACCGCCATCGAGATCAACGCCTACCCGAACCGGATGGACCTCACGGGGACCCAGGCCCGCGCCGCAAGGAATGCGGGCTGCAAGCTCACCGTCGACACGGACAGCCATGCGAGCGAGGAACTCGCGGCGATGCGATTCGGGGTCGGAAGCGCGCGACGTGCGTGGCTGACCGCAGAGGACGTTGTGAACGCATGGCCCCTCGAGCGCGTTCGCGACTTCTTCCGCTAGACGTCCCCGCGCCGATGGCTGCGGATTCGGCGGGCGACCTTCCTCAGGTCGTTCCGCAATTCCGGTTCGAGCTTTCGATTGTACAGGATGGCGGCGGGATGGTACGTCGCGCGGACCGAGATGCCCTGGAACGAGAGGTCCGCCTTCCGCGCCTCCGAGACCTTCTGGCGGGAACCGGTCAACCCACGGAGGGCTGTGGAGCCCAGCGTCACGATGACCTTCGGACGCACGGCGGCGATCTGGACGGCGAGGTACGGCCGGCAGGCCGCAAGCTCGTCCGTCCTCGGGGCTCGGTTGCACGGAGGGCGGCACTTGACGGTGTTCGTGATGAAGACCTGGCCGGGGGGGAGGCGTGCGGCCTCGATGGCTTTGCGAAGGATCTTGCCCGCGGAGCCCACGAACGGCCGGCCCGCAGCGTCCTCGTCCCGTCCCGGGGCCTCGCCCAGGAACAGGACGGCCGCGCCCGGCGAGCCCTCGCCAGGGACCGCGTTCGTCCGTCCTCGGTGGAGCCGACATCGGGTGCAAGCGAGGATCCGGTTGGCGGTGGCTCGGAGAGTGACGGCCGCATCCGGGCCAGCGTCGTCCACGGTCCCCCCGATGGCAGGGGAGCCCTTAGCCCTTCGCGGGATGCTCCCCCTTGAGCTCCTCGCGGCGGGCCGTGAGTTGCCTCACCTTCGGCTGAAGCTTCTCGATCTTGTGTTCGTACTTCGCCTTCGTCTTCTCGTACTTCCTTCGGGCTTTCTCGGGGTTCACCGTGTCCATTCGCATGGCCTCGTGGGCTCGGCGAATCACCTTGCGATAGCCCGCCTCCACGCGCCGCACGTGCTGCAGCTGCTGGTCGATCTTCGCCACGGCTTCCGACATCCCAGGCCCACCCGAACGCGGGGGCGGCCGCTTCATGAAGGCAGGATCCGTCTCCGCGCGACGACGATATCGAGGACCCCATTCTTGAACGTGTGCTTCAGGGTGTCGGAGTCCACGTCCGCAGGCAACTCCACGGAAGAGAAGTACCGCCGGTCTCCCTCGCCCCGCATCGTGAGCTTGCCCGCGTCGACCATGACGCGGACCTCGTCCGCGGAGACGCCGGGCATCTCCGCCGTGAGGTAGATCGCCGACTCCGTGAGGATGACGTCCACGAGAGGATCCCGGCTCATGACCTCCGGGTTCTCAATCGCGGGCCGCGGCGCCTCCCCTCGGAACTCCCTTGCGCGGGCCGTGAACCCGAAGATGAACGGCTCACGGAAGACGCCGAGCTTGCCCTCGAAGGCCTCCTTCAGGATCCGGTGAATCGCGCGGCGCGTGTCTTCGAACTCGTCGTCAGCAGCCATAGCGCAGGTCCCGCTCCTCACAGCCCGCTCCGCCCTTCCGCGGGGCGGACCCGTTTTCAGACAACCCGCAGGAATTGATGACTTGAGACAATCTTATAGTTTTCGAGGAGAGGAGGAAAACCCGAGCCCCCGCGGGAGAGAGCACGCCTCGGCGTCCCGGATTCCCCTCTCGGCCCTCGAAGGACTCCACCCTCCAGGAACACGCCCGGGGGGGATTTCAACCTTGTTGGAAGAAGCCACGCCTATCCGGAGGGAGGGGCCGGTTTCGACGACGGTGGCGCAGGGGCAGGCGCCGCGGGGACGCTCGGCGGCGACTTCGCTCGCTCCACCGCGGCCTGGATTCGCCCGACGAGAAGTCGATAGCGGGGGATCCCCACGAACTCGAGTCGTCCATCGACCACGACGGCAGGCCCGAACTTGAGCTTGTGCTGCGAGAGGAGGGGGCCGCTCTCCTCGGGGGAGGCGACCTTCACGGCGAAATCCGCAGGGTCCCTACGAAGGCGCGCGGCGAGCTCCTCGACGCGATCCTGCTGATATCCCTGGACAGAGGATACGAAGAGGACCTCGGTCATGCGTCGCTCGCCGGCCGTACCCAAGGCCGGAGCATAAAGGTTGTGCGACGGTCGATGGGAAAGGACTTGCCGGACCTGAGGCTTGCCGACGATGATGCGCGCCCTCGTGGCCTCCGAGGCGGATGAGGCGAGCATGAACCAGCGGAACGCCCTCCGTGCCCTGGCGCAATGGGACGAAACGGCGTCCTTCGAAGGGAGGCCGGCCTGGACGCTCGGAGAATTGCGGCTCGTCACGATTCCCGAGATGCACTTGGACCGCGATGATTTGGATCGGGATCTCGCTCGGGAGTTCGGCGATCCCGTCGAACTCGTCGTCTACCTGTCGAAGCATCGGTCCGAGAGTCGCACGCCGAGCCTGACCGTCCATCCCGTCGGGAACCCGAAGGCCGCGGAGTTCGGCGGGCGCCCGGGAACCCTCGTGCCCGCGGCGCCGCTCTGGATGACCGCGGCCCTGCGACGGCTTCGGCGGGAGGCCCAGGACCTCCCGTACGCCGTCACCTTCGAGGCGACCCACCATGGGCCCTATCTGGAAACCCCGGCCTTCTACATCGAGCAGGGCAGCACGGAGCGAGAGTGGTCGGACCTGGAGGCGTCGCAGGCGATCGCCCGGACCCTGCTCGGCCTTGTGCCCGTGGACGCGCCCGTCGCCGTCGGCCTCGGGGGCGGCCACTACGTGCCGCGGCACTCGGATCTCGCGAAAGGATACCGCATCGCCTTCGGGCACCTCCTTGCGGGCTACGCCCTCGAGGACACGCGCCCGGAGATCGTCGATCAGGCCGTGGACCGCACGCCCGGCGTGAGCCTCGCGTACCTTCACCGCAAGAGCCTCGGGAAGGCGGAGACGCGGGAACTCGAGACGCGCCTCGAGGCCCGCGGCCTCCGCATCGTTCGGGAAGCCGACCTCACCCCGGATGCCGGGGACAAAGATTCATAACGCGCATACGAATACCAAAGGCCTCGGGGAGGGCCCCATGCTGAAGGAGTGTCGTTCTCACGGGTACTTCCGGGACGAGTACTGCCCCCACTGTGGGGACGAAGGCAAGTTCCTCCTGAACGATGAGGAGGTGGAGACCCTCGGCCGGACGATGGCCGGGGTGCTGCGGCATTTTCCCGAGCGCTACGGCCTGGAGATGGACGTTCACGGTTGGGTCGATCTGCGGGACTTCATTACGGCCGTGCAGATCCGCAACAAGCGGTTCAAGTTCCTCCGCGCGCACCACGTGATTGGGCTCGTCGAGACGGACCCGAAGGGCAGGTACCAGTTCGAGGATGGCAAGGTTCGCGCGACGTACGGCCACTCCAAGGAGATCGATCTCGACCTCCCTACGGAGGGCATCCCCGACGTCCTCTACTACCCGACCACGGAGGAGGAATGCCATCTCCTCCTGGAGGCGGGCCTTCGCCCGTCCGATCGCAAGATGGTCCACCTCAGCGCGACGTACGAGGCCGCGATGGAGGCAGGCCGCGTGCGGACGCAGAACCCCGTGATCCTCGAGGTCGACGTGAAGGCCGCGCGCGCGGGGGGCACCGTCGTCATGAAGGCCGGAAAGACCGTGTACACGACGAAGGAAATCGCGGGGGAATTCGTGAAGCGAACCCAGCGCGTCGAGGAGGAGCTCCCTCCTTCGGATGACTCCGGCAAGGCGGCCCCGTGATTTTCAAAGGGATAGGCGAATATTAATTTCAATATCTTTATGAAGCGGCCGGCGATATCGCCGCAACCGGACGGAGTGAGAGGACATGCCGACCGCTTTCGACCTCATTGGCCACAACGCCGCCCTGCAGGAGCACTGGATCCGCCGGGTGATCGCGCTAATCATCGACGGGGTCCTCCTCACGGCGCTCGCGTTCTTCCTGAGCTTCGCTTGGCTCTTCGTTTTCCAGCAGTGGTGGATCTTCTCCTTCGTCATCGGTGTCCTCTGGTGGATCTACTCCACGGTCCTCGAGGGCACGATCGGCGGGACCCTCGGGAAGAAGCTCGTCGCCCTTCATGTGGTGGCCATCGACGGTCGCATGGACCTGGTTCGGGCCCTCATCCGGAACATCTCGAAGATCTTCTGGCTCTTCCTGCTCCTTGACACGCTGCTCGGGGCCGCAACCCAGGGGGACCCGCGGCAGCGCTATCTGGACCGGATTGCGCGCACCACGGTCACGCGGGTGGACCAGCAGGCGTACATGGAAGAGCAGTTCCGCATGATGCAGGTCGTTCCTCCGCACCCCATGGCACCGCCCCCCGGGGCGTACGGACCTGCGCCGGGGCAACCCGCGCAGCCGCAAGCCCCCGCGCCGCCGTCACAGGGCCAGCCGGGGCCGGCCCCGGCCGGGTGGCCCCAGCAGACGGGCGGGTGGCCGGGGCAGGAACCCCCGAAGAGCGAATGGCCCAAGCACGACTGGGACGAGGAGGGCCGGCTCAAGCCCCAGATGCGGTTCTGTACGCAATGCGGCGGTCAGCTCGTGGCGCGCGGCGACGGCAAGCTCACGTGCGTGCGTTGCGGAGCCGTCTACTAATCACGGAACCACGGCCGGCAACCAGAGCACGTTGAGCGCCACCATTGCGAAGTAGCTCGCCATCAGGACCGCCCCAGATCGGGACGTGATTCTCCACTCGCTGAGCATGAGGGCGAGGAGCAGGAACGACGAGAGGACCATTGCGGCGAGGACGGGCATGAGCAGGCTCACGCTGTGGGGGCCGGGATTCGCGATCCCGATCATGCCGAGGGTGAGGAGTGTCGTCACGACGGCAGCGCCAATCCCTTCGCCCAGGACGAGATCCGTATAGCCCTTGCGGGTCGCATGGTACGCAGCAGCAATGTCCGGGAGGGATGTGGCCAGGGCGACCAGCGTGATCCCGAGGATCCACGGGCTTAGGCCTGCCGCAGTCGAGAGGCCGATCGCTCCTTGCACGAGGAACTCCGCCCCGAGGATCGACCAAAGGATTCCAAAAACGAGCCAGGGGAGGCCCGCGCGGACCTCGACTTTCCGGCCGAAGACCCATCCCGTGAACTCCATCTCGATCCGCATGTTCTCGATGCGGTTCGCGAGCTCTTGGGAGGGCGTCGTCTTCTGGGAGATGATGAGGTTCAGCGTGTAGGGAACGAAGAGGGCGATGAGGGCGACGCCCTTGTAAGCCGTGAAATCGCCGTCGAGGAGGAGGATCGCGGCCACGAGGCTCACGGTCGCGAGGAAGACGGCGTCTCGGAGGACGATTTCCCGGCTCGCCTTGATGGGCCGCAGGAGGGCGCTCATCCCAATCACGAAGGCGATCGTGACGACCGTGGAGGCGAGGGCGTTCCCAAGGGCGATGTCCGGGCTTCCCTCCTTCACGGCGACCGCGCTCACGACGAACTCCGGCGTGGCCGAGAGGGTCGACACGAGGAGGGCGCCAACGACGAAGCGGCTCGTGCCGATGCGTCCGGCGAGGCGCGCCGCGTTGTCCGTGAGGAACTTCGCTCCCTGATTCAGGACGACGAAGCCGATGGCGATGGCTCCGAGCCAGAGGAGCACGGAGAGTGCGAGCATCCGCTTCCGAATCCCTTCTGACGGGTGCCGCCAGGGGTTTGCGGGATATGAACGTTCGCGACGACGTTTCCCGCGTTGACAATCACGCCGATTCCCGGCGAGTGGCAGGATGTCCGGCCTCCTCATCCCGGATGCCATCGGTGCGAACTTGCCGGGGACGGGTCGTGCGCTTCGCTACTGCGACCGCAACCTCTCGCCCGAAGCGCGCTCCGGCTTGGGAATCCGGACCTTCCAGGCGGGTGCCCGGTTGATCGCGGACAGGACCTCTTCCGAAGGGGCCGCGGGCACGGGCGGGTTCTCCACTAGGCCGGGCGGCACGGAAGGGGGAGGCTCATGAAGGAGGACCTGAGCCAGCATCTCGAGCTCCAGCTCCCTGAGCAGCCCGAACGCGCTGTCGAGCTGTCCTTGGGCGACGAACTCCCGCGCCGTCCGCAACCTCTCGGGCAACGATTCGATGACGACCTGACTCTCGCGACAATGGTCGACGAGATCTCGGACCCTCGCCGTCTCGTCCCGGAGGGATTGCAGCAAAGCCCGACGGTCGTCCCCGCCCGGCATATCGCTCATGCCTCCATCCGGTACCGGATGGTCGAAGGTGTTGTTATCAGTTGCGAGGACGTCCGTCGCTCCGTCGGAGGATTCGGAGGGCGAGGAACGTAATCATCTTCGAGGGCTCCTGAGGGGTCTCGAGGACCATGTCTCCCGGCGGCCGGTCGAGGACCCAGCGGCCGTCGGCCTTCCGTTTCCCCCGGAGCATTTCGAGGGCCTCCCCCGTGCGCGGGTCGCTGCCGTAGCCCAAGGCGGTGATGAAATCGAGCCCCACGAGGATATTGTAGTGGTAGTGGGGAGGATACCGCAACCGGTACCGCGGAGGATATGGCGGTCCCTCCTCGTGGAGACGGCGGCTGAGAAAGAACTCGGCTCCACGTCCGATCGCATCCCGGACCCCCGCGGATCTTCGACGCGGCGGAATCTCCGCGAACGCACTCATCGCCTCCCATGCATCGAGGGTTCCCTCCTTCCGACCGAAGCAGTCCCAACCGCCGTCCGCCTTCTGCTCGTCGACGAGCCAATCGATCGCCGACCGCACCCGTCCGTCGTCCAAGTAGCCGAGCCGGATCAGGGAGCGGACCATGTTCCCCGTCGTGCAGAGGTGACTCCGGAGCCCCCGTTCTGTTCGCGCGCGGGGCGAGTACCCGCCATCCCCGGGCGTGTAGTGGAGGGCGAACCAGAACTCGACCGCGTTCGCGATTCGTTCGTCGCGGTTCGTCAGCCCGAGGTCGGCGAGGACCTGGAGCTGCCAGATTGTCGAGCGAAACTTCGGCACGTAGCACGTCCGGTTCGTGGCCCACCATGTCCTCTCGCGCTGCTTCGCAAGGATCCGCGCCGCCCACCCGCCCCTGGGAATCGCCGCCTGGAGACGGGCGAGGTCCCGGGGCCTCGGACGGGGAGCGAGGAGATCGCGGGAGGCCAGATAACGCATGGAGGGCTCCTTGGGTTCGAGGAGCCACGCCATCACCGGATCGTCGGCGGGGAGCCCGTTCATGCCCGGCTCACGTCACGAGATCCGCGAGCTTCCCGGAGTCGATCCCACGGCGGATCTCCACGGCAATCCTCCGTCCGGTGCTCATGGGCCGCCGCCACAGGCTGTTTCCGTACGGATGGCCCACGGAGACGTGGACGTTCGTCCCTCCACCGATCCGGGGCGCGACGTCGTAGATCCAGAACCGGAGGTCCTTGTCCACGGCCGTCTGCAGCGTGAACGGGCCGAGGATCCCGGGCGGGTAATCCTC
This sequence comes from Thermoplasmata archaeon, assembly GCA_036555455.1. Taxonomy (GTDB): domain Archaea; phylum Thermoplasmatota; class Thermoplasmata; order RBG-16-68-12; family RBG-16-68-12; genus RBG-16-68-12. The sequence continues at coordinate 18,380 of DATBLI010000076.1, read as the reverse complement.
CTGGGTCGCCTTCACGTACCTCTCGGCGATGTCGAAGATGTCGCGCAGGCTCGACTCCCGCAGGGTCGCAGAATTGTGGCCGACGACGATGTACTCGGGCCACTTCTGTTCCTCGACGAGGCTCATCTGCTGCGGTGCGGGCAAGCGAACGTGGCCGTCGAGGGATGTCTCGAACCGCCAATCAATTCCGAGAAGTTCGAGCTTCTCCGCGTCTTCCGTCAAGGGCGAGTAGAAGAAATCGAAGTTGAAGATGGGGCCGACGATGTACCGCTCGATGCGGGCCGTCCGGAGATCTCCCCGCGAAATCACCCCTTGCCGGATGAACGCCTCGGACTTCTCGCGGTACTCCTTCGCGCTCGCCGCGGTGAAGAACCCTCGCTCGAGCTTCTTCACTTTGTGATGGAGCTTCACGATGACGAGGCCGTCGATGTCCTCCGGGTCCTCGATCTTCTCGGGGGCAGGAAGCTTCGCCTTCTCCAGGAGCCAGTAGTAGCTCCGCGCCTCTTCCCGCTCCTCCGTCCGGAGGAGGTTCCGGCTCCCGAAGAGGGGCACCCGGAATTTGCCCTCGATGGCGGCAAGGTCGCAGTACGAGGTGAAGGAGCGGTTCGGCACGAAGATCGCGTTCGACTTTCGGAGACGCTCTTGGGTCTTCTCGGAGAGGACGTCGGCGAACTTCGGGAGGACAATCGCTTCGTCGACCATGCCGCGGGACAGGCGTCCACCCTTCTCTCGCACCGCGCGGAAGTAGCGTGTGTAGGGCGCCTCGCGGCCCTTCTCGCACACCGCAATCGTCCGGAAGGCTTCCTCGGCCGCGCCGTCGCACACATCGAGCGCGGAATGCGACCCGATTGTGGCGATCGTGATCGCCGACGGATCGTACGTCTCGAGAATCTCCACGACGGCCCCGCGGTCGAGCATGCTCCACCCCGCTTGGGCCTCATGGAACGTTCGTCCTTAATCCTTTGCGGGCCCCCCTCGCGGCAACGTCTTTATCGCGGTACCTGCTTCGCGGCTCTGGATGCACAGCCGCGCGACGAAGTGGTGGGGCTGGGGTTGGGAAGACCACGCCCTCCCCCTCGAGTCCCGACCTGTCTTGTGGAAGTACCTCCAGGATCGGATCAAGGCAGACCCGCGGACGTCCTGTCCCGTCGTGCCAATCGAGGCAATCGGCGTCCCACCCTCCCTCCTCTCTCCGACGGACCTCACGGAGCTCGAGGCTCTCCTCGGCGAAGAGAACGTCTCCATCGAGAACGCGATGCGGATCACCCACGCCTTCGGCAAGGGATACAAGGACCTCGTCCGCATCCGCGCCGGCCGAGTGGACCGCGCCCCGGATGCCGTCGTCTTCCCCATCGATGAGGACGCGGTGCGCCGGGTCCTCGAGTTCGCGAGGCGCAAGCGCTATGCCGTCATCCCGTTCGGCGGGGGGACGGGCGTCGTCGGCGGTGTGGAACCGCCCGCCGGGGCGAACGCGACGATCACGGTGGACCTGCGGCGCATGCAGGCGATCCATGGGATCGACGAGGAGTCGGGCCTCGTCGCCGCAGCCGCGGGGATCCGTGGTCCTCAGCTCGAGGAGGCCCTCAACGCCAAGGGCCTCACCCTCGGCCATTTCCCTCAGTCCTGGGAGTTCTCGACCCTCGGCGGATGGATCGCCACGCGGGCCGCGGGCGGGATGTCGAACCGCTACGGAAAGATCGATGACCTCGTTGTCGGTGTGCGCCTCGCCGCGCCGACGCGGACGATCGATCTGCGGCCTCTGCCGGGCGAAGCCCACGGACCGGACCTGAAGGAACTCATCCTCGGCTCCGAAGGCATCCTCGGCATCGTCACGCAGGCGACCCTCCGCGCCCATCCCCTCCCCCAGACTCGGAGCTTCGCCTCGCGGCTCTTCCATTCCTTCGAGGAGGGCCTCGTGGCCCTCCGCGGGATGGCCCGGGACGGATCCCTGCCGGACATGGCGTACCTGAGCGACGAGGAGGAGACCCGCTTTGCGGCGGCGAACGCGGGGATCGGCCCTAACGGCGGGACGGGCTTCACCGGAATCGGACTCAAGGCGGTTGGGCTGCGAGGGTTCTCCCTCCGGCAGGGAAGCCTCCTGCTCATGGGATTCGAAGGCTCCCCGGGGCGCGTGGCCCATCGGGAGAAGCGGGCCCTCGATTTCGCGCAGCCCGCCGCGAACCTCGGCGCGTCCCCCGCGCGGCGCTGGTTCGAGGAGCGGTTCGAGACGCCGTACCTCCGAGACTCCCTCCTCGACCACGGCATACTCACCGACACCGTCGAGACCGCCGCGTCCTGGTCGAACCTGCGGAACGTGTATCTCGCGGGACAGAAGGCCCTCCAGGAATCCCTCTGGGAGGCAGGCACGGAGGGACTCGTCCTCTGCCACGTGTCCCACGCGTACGCGGACGGGGCGTCCCTCTACTTCACGTTCCTCGGGAAGCAGCGCCCCGGGGCGGAGATCGAACAGTGGGAGAAGGTGAAGGGCGCCGTGACGGGAGCCTTCCTCGGTTCCGGGGGAGCCCTGAGCCACCACCACGGGATCGGGGCGGACCACGCGCCCTACCTGTCGCGGGTCATCGGCGAGGACGGCCTCGTCGTGCTCCGGGCCCTGAAACGGGAGCTCGATCCCGAGGGCATCATGAATCCCGGGAAAGTCCTCGTGGGGGGAGTATGAGGGATTTCTCCTTCCGGACCCGGAAGGCGAACCTCGCCCGCATGGGCTCCGAGCCCTGGGACCTCGTCGTCGTGGGCGGCGGCATCGTCGGCGCGGGAATCGCCCGGGAGGCGGCCCTCCGCGGCATCAAGGTCGCCCTCGTGGAGCGCGGGGACTTCGCGAGCGGCACGAGCGGGAAGACATCGCGCCTCGTCCACGGAGGTTTGCGGTACCTGAGGAATCTGAAGTTCGGCCTCGTCCGGCAAGCCGTGCGGGAGCGGGACGTCCTCCTGCGGCGGGCGCCCGCCCTCGTGACGCCGCTCGCCTTCACGATTCCCGCGTATCGAAGGAGGGGGACGGGCAGGCTGTCCTTGCGGTTCGGCCTCTTCGTCTACGACTTCCTTTCGAAGGACAAGGTCCTGCCGAGACGACAGTGGCTCGCGCCGGCCCGGGTCCGCGAGCGGGAGCCCCGGATCAGCGAGCGCTCCCTCCGGGGGGGAGGGCTGTACTTCGATGCCCTGACGAACGATGCGCGCCTCGTCCTCGCAGTCCTGAAGGCCGCCGCGGAGGCGGGCGCCGTCGTCGCCAACTACGCGGAGGCCATCGAGAGCGTCCATGCGGCAGGCCGTGTGGCGGGGGTGAGGGTTCGAGACCGCACGGATGGGAGCCTCTTCGGCGTGCAGGCCTCCGTCGTGGTCAATGCGACGGGTGCATGGATCGACTGGCTTCGCACGGCGCGGAAGGGCCCTCCGACGATCCGGCCCACGAAGGGCATCCATGTCTTCCTCCCGCGGGAAAAGGTGGGCAACCGCGAGGCCGTCGTCCTGAATGCGCCCCGCGACGGCCGCGTCGTGTTCGTGTTGCCGTGGGGCCCCCTCGCCCTGGTCGGCACAACGGACACGGATTACCGTGGCGAGCTCGAGCATGTCCTCCCCGATGCGGACGACGTGGCCTACCTCCTCGATAGCGTGAATGCGGCGTTCCCGGCGGCACAAGTCAGCGCGGGGGACGTCGTGAGCGCGTATGCGGGCCTGAGGCCGCTCCTCCGAGGCCGAGGCGAGATGAAAGAGTCGGATATTTCGCGCGAGTATGAGATCTTCCAGGATCCGGACGGTCTGATTTCCATCGCCGGAGGGAAACTCACGACGCAGCGAGCCATGGCGGAGGCCGTCGTGGACCGAGCCTGCCGGAGGCTCGGCCGCGCGGTTCCGAGCCCGTCCGCGGCCGCGCCGCTGGGCCCGCCGTCGGATGCACCACGAAGGTTCGAATCGATGGGCTTCGATCCGGGCACTGCGGCTCGGCTGGGCTCACGGTACGATCCGGACTCGTTCCGGCGTTGGCTCGAGGAGCCCGGAGCCCGGGACCCCATCGTCCCCGCCCTCCCGTATCTCTGGGCTGAGGCCTGCGAGGCCGTGGAGGCTGAAATGGCCGTCTCCCTGTCCGATGTCCTTGTGCGGCGCCTCGGTGTGTTCTACGAGGATCCCGATCAAGGACGATCCGTCGCCCGCATCGTCGCTCAGCGCATCGCGGAGCACCTCGGTTGGACAGCGACGCAGGTCGAGGCGGAGGTCAACGCCTACGAGGAGCTCGTCGCGGATCATCGCAAGTTCAAGGAGGGGCATGGTCGCTGACACCGTCTTCATCGTGAATCCGGTTTCGGGGAACGGACGCACGGGCCGTCGCTGGAAGAGCCACGAGGCGTTCCTACGACGGCATCTCAAGGCGCCCTTCGACGTGCGCACGACCGGTAGGCCGTGGCAGGCCGCGGAGCTCGCCCGGGCCGCGGTTCAGTCCGGGGCGACCACGGTTGTGTCCGTCGGCGGAGATGGCACTCTGAATGAAGTCGTGAATGGCCTCCTCGATGGAACCGGACGGCCGTGGAACGCCGACGCACGTCTCGGGGTCTTCTCCCTGGGAACAGGCTCCGACTTCGTGAAGACCCTCGGGTCGACGCGGGAGGTCGAAGACATCGCTCGGCGCCTTGAGGAGGGTCGCACACGGCTCATCGATGCGGGCCTCTGCGAATACTCCGCAGCGGGCGCCCCCCGGGCGCGGTACTTCATCAACGTCGCCGAGTTCGGCTCCGGCGGTGCCGTCGTGGACCGCGTGAATCGTACGACGAAAGTCCTCGGTGGCAAGATGACATTCCTGATCGCGATCCTTCGCACCCTCCCGAAGTATCGGAATACGAGGGTCGCCTGGGAGGTCGACGGAGGTCCTCGCACGGATGCGGTCGTGAACAATCTCATCGTCGCGAACGGACGATTCTTCGGCGGGGGCCTCATGCCGGCCCCCCGCGCGGACCTCGAGGACGGCCTCTTGGACATCGTCATCATCGGAGACATCGATTTCCGGACGGTAAGGAAGAACTTGCCGGCCCTGCGTGAGGGGAAGCACGTTGGGCTGCCCTACATCACGTACCTGCGAGGCAAGGAAGTCCGGATCGAGGCCCACGAAGAGATGATCGACCTCGACGGGGAGTTCGTGGGCCGCCGTCCGCGGCGATTCGAAGTCCTGCCCAAGGCGATCCGGATCCTCGCCTGATCGAAGAGAGGAATAGCCCCGGGCAGATTCGAACTGCCGTCGCGAGGTCTCCCCTCGGCCCCTCAAGGACCGATCCAGAGCCTCGAATCATTGGCCGCTAGACCACGGGGCTGCGAGGCCGATTCAAAGGGGAGGTCGTATTTCGACTTTTCTCAGTGAGAAGCCTCGGACAGGCGCCTCAGGACCCACTCCTTCTCGAGGACCGCGAGGAACGGCGCGGCCCGCGGACCCCGCTCCTGCCCGAGGAGGACGAGGTACAGATCGCGGAAGAAGCGGGCCGTCTCGACGGGCAGCTTGCCCGTCTTCGTCAGGGAGACCATGGATTCCTTGATCGCTTCCTCCGTCCACTCCGTCTTCGCGGCGCGCTCCGCGTAAATCCGGAGGGCTCCCCGGTCTCTGTCGTCGAGCTTCACGGCAATCTCGTCGGTGAGGCTCTCGAGGAGGACGACGCGGTTCTCCGGGGCGTACTTCTCGACCCATGCCCGCGCCTCATCGATTCGCCGAGCGACGCGAGCTTCCTCCCACTCGGAGAGGCGCCGCGTCAGCATCCCCGTGTCCCGCATCCGCCGCAGGCACCACTCGAGGCGTCCCTCCTCGGGGCTGATCTGGGCAAGGAACGCGGAATGGCGGTAGGAGAGCTGGTACGGAGCTTCCTCGGGAGGGGAGGCCATCTGCGCAAGCTCATACGCCCGCGCTTGCTCCTCCTCATCCCCTTCGTGTTCCTCCGAGTAGAACGCGCTCTCCGCCATGTCGTACGTGTCGTGGTAGGCGTCCACTCGTGAGAGGTCGAGGACGACGCGCCGGGAGATCGGATTGAAGGAGTAGATGTACCGCAGGACTTCTGGATCGCCGATCTCCACCCACTGGGCCGGCGTGAATCCGAGGAAGTCCGAGGAGCCCATGTCCCCGAGGTCCTTCCCTCGGTCGGAGATCCCCACCCATTCGTAAGGGATCCCCATCGGCGCCCGCGTGCGCATGATCGTCTCGATGATCTCCTTGCAGGAATCCCTTGAGCCGCCGGGAGTCGCGTGATCCTTGCCGAAGGGCTCGATGTCCACGCGGTAGACCTTCCAGAGGGCGGGCCATTCGAGCCGCCAGTTCAACTTGCCCTTCTCCATCCGGGACGTGCCCTTCGCACCGCACCGGCCACACTCATACTCGACCGTCAGGCCGCGGATTGCGGAGGTCCTTGCGCCGATCGTGCCGCAGGCCTCGCAGAAGGCCTCGAAGGGGAGCCAGCCTGGCGGGTACGGCTTCCGCCCACGGTACTTGTTCACGATGGCACGCACGGCCTCCGAGCGGCCCACGAGGTCCCGCACGAGGCTCTGCATCTCCGGGTTCTCGTACGCCTCGGTCGTCGTGACGATGCGGATGTCGGGCGCGAACCGGTCAAGGACGCCCCCGAAGTCGACCCAGTAGTGGTCGACCCAGTTCGCGTGGCAGCCCTTCGGGTCTGGGACGTCGATTAGCCTCCGACCGATGTACGTCCTCCCTTCGTCCCCGCGAAACTGGGCGAGCTGGCCCTCCTTCGCCTTCCACTCGTCCTGTGTGTACAGGACCAGGCTCTGCATCACTGCGCGGCCTTCCTTGCGGAGGGCTCGGGTGAGAAGGTGGGAAAGGGTGATCTCCCCGCGGAGCCGGCCGACGTGCTGCAGGCCACTCACGCTGAGGCCCGCGTTCACAACCACCTCCCGTCCGTCTCCGACCCACGCCTCTGCGTCGAGGAGGAGTTCGTCGAACCAGTGCGTCATCGCCGAACGGGCATGGATGAGGGACGGGGAATAAAGGTTTGCGGCGAACGGCTTAGGCGATGGCCCGTGCGCGGATCAGGGCTCGGAGCGGGATTCCGTCCAAGTCGTCCTGGCCCGTCTTGTTGACCAACACGACCGCGAGCACCGCGGTGCCTCCGGCCTCGTGGATGTCCGCAATCGCCGCGCGAAGAGTGTCGCCCGTGGACACGACGTCGTCGACGACGACGCACCTCTTCCCGCGCGGGCTCGCGTAGTTCGACGAGAACGCGCCGCCCTTGCCGTGGCGCTCCGCGCTCGGACGATAAATGGCCATCTCCTCGCCGAGCTCCTCGCTGACAATCGTGGCGAGTGGGATTCCGTTGATCGCGATCCCGACGATCGTGTCCGCCTCGGACTTGCGGTTCTCGAGTTCCTCGAGGACAATGTCCGTCATCGCCGCGGCGACTTGCCCGATTCGGTTTCCGTACACGCCGATGGAGCGCCAGCCGATCTTCACGTCCTTCGGCGGCTCGCCGCCTTTCACGCCACGGGTCAGCAGCCAGGTGACCGTGTCCATGCTCAAGTGGAGCTCGTCAGAGATCTCCTTCTCCGTCAGGCCCTTGTCCTTGAACGCGAGGGCTTTCTTGACGAGCTCATTGACGTCCTTCATGCGACTCTCTCCGCCGCGCGCGATGCGGCGGGACCGATATGAAGATATCGTAGGCGCACACGAGGACGATACGAAAGAGTCTCGGAAACGAGCGTCCGCCGTCCTGTGTCCCCCCACGCCCGCCCTTTGGGGCGGGCACCTTACCTCTTTCCGGCGGCGCTCGCCCGTTTGCGGGTCACTGCCCATCAGCGAACGGGTCCGTTTCTCCGTAGGGCATTTAGGCCATCGTCTAGGTCCCGTGTCGGGGACCGAGGAAGGGTTTGCGATGGAGAGGACGTCTCAGCAACTCGTGCTAATGGTCGATCTGCTGAAACACCAGGACACAATCACGTGGACCGCCTTCGAAGTGTCCTTCGCTGGAGAGCCCATGCCGCTTCCTGAGGTGCATCGGGCTCAATCGTGGACTTGATCAGCAGCTGCTCTCACTTCTCTGCTCAGCGGGATGGACGAAGAAGCAACATGATCCCCCAGAAGACTAGTAGAAAACCGAGGGCCTAGGCGACGTACCCGACTCCTGTCAGGACCCACCATCCTGTGCACGGAAACTGTAGAGCTTGCCCACAACCTGTTGGGTTCACAAACCAGAACGAAGAGCTTAGTACGAGGCCTACGAAAATCTCGGCAGCTCCTACAATTGCGAGCCGGTAACCGGGCCTTCCAAACGAACGCATGGAACCCGAAGGCTGTGCGGACGGCACCTCTCCACGGAGGAGCAGTACGATTCCGCAGAAGGCGAGAAGGAAGCCGACGGCCTGAACGACGTACGCGACGCCCGCCATTGCATACACTGCTCCGTACAGAGCAAGTACGCCGCTTACCGCCCCTGCTGCAAGTGCGAACACGAACCAGAACGAGGCGCTCAGTATGAGGCCCGTGAAGACGATGACGGCTCCCGCAGACGCGAGTCGACTCCCTGTCCTTCTGTACGAGCGAAGGGGATGGAAAGGTTCTGCGGACTGCATCTCTCTACCTCACAGCCGCACAAACATGTGGGGACAAAGCTTCTGGTACGTCCCGGCGGAGTGCGGCCTGGATGGACAATCCCGAGATCGGAACAGGCTCAGTCACAAACTTCCGCCTCTCCTTTGGTGGTCCCTTCGCCAACGCAACACGGTCTTCCGGCACGCGGAACGAGCTTATGGCCACTGGAGAGAAGGGCATCCCAAGAGACTACCTTGCACGCCTTGAACCGGAGCACTTAGTAGTTCCACGGGAAATGCATCTCTACGCTCTGTGGAGGGAGTCGCGTGAGATTGTCGTTGGCCAAGACGACGACGTTCGTCCTGCTTCTCGGCGCGGGACTTGTCATCGCGAGCACTCCGTTTTCCGAAGGAGACTCCGAAAGACCCATCCCGTACGGGAATATCGTAGAAACGTTCTGGATCTTCAACAACCTTGCCCCGATATCCTTCGATGGCAATCAGGAGGCGAACGGCACCACTGCAACCTTCCCTTCGATCTGTAGGACCTACCAAGTCAGTCACGGATCGATCTCGCCCCCTCAGACCTTCGTCCAGTGGATGCCAAACGGCGGCACCCTGAGCAGCCTGACGGCGAACCCGACGACCTTCACCCCCACCACCGGCGCGGAGGCGATTGCCATGATCCTGGGAAGCAACAACCAGCGCTGGGCTGGTTGTGTTGGTGTGAACCCCGCGGGCTTCCGCTTCACGGACGTTTGTCTGGACTTCTACGTGCCCTCCTCCGTGACCTACCATTCGGGAGGCCTCCATACGGACTGGTGCTGGGGAGAGGATCTCTTGGTCTGGGCCGGCATTGGCGGAGATCAGGGGAGCCTGAACCTCTGGCAGGCAGGTCTAGACATCACAGCGTACCCGGGTTACCCCGGCTGCCCTTCCGGCATACACTTCCATGCATTCTACGAAAACACAGGACCTCAGTTCTCATCCGCGACACTCGACACCGGTTGGGGGGACACCTATGTGCACCTTGGGGATTGGATTAGCGTCCTTCTGCACTACGACCGGGCCAGCAACACGGGATCTGATTCCGTCTGCGATCAGAGCGACCCGGGAGTCCCTTGCTGGTCCGTCTCCCCAGGCACCCTGCCGTATCGACCAGACCAGTCGACCGAGGAATTCGTTGCAGAAACCCCCGGTCGTGGTGGCACCCCGCCTGGCAATGTACTCCCGACGTTCAGTGCGTTCCGAATGGCGTCCAGAAGCAACGTGTTCAACTTTCCACCCGCCAGTCCGGTGATGCAGTGGAGGGCGCCTCAGACTGTGAATGGCATCACGCAGACGCTATGCCCAGGACTCATAGACACGCAAGGTTGGTGGTACACGTACTTGTCGGGCTAGCTGGTGACCACCCTCGCCGGTTCCCGGTTGCTTCGAGCGGTACCGTGGACCCTGTCGGGGATGGCAACGGAGACCTATGTCGGCGTGGACGGCTGCCATCTAGCATGGTGCTTCGCAAGCTTGAGCGTTCGAACCGGACGGCCTGCCGACATCGACTTTGACCGCGTTGTCCCATTTGCCGTGTACGTCCCCGACTTGAAGATATCGTCCTTCGGAGAAGAATGGGCCCTCCTTCGCCAATTCCAGGACCCGTTCCCGCGTCAACGGTTCCTCCTAACGCGTAGGAGCCAAAGTCTTAAGGTCCCACAATTCTCGTGAACTGCCGCGATGGCCGAACAGTCGTCCGCCCTCATTCTCGTCGTAATCGCCGCTGTCTCCATCGTCGGGATCGCACTCGCGGCATTGAGCTTCACGGTGAACCGATCCTTTGGCCACATGATGGGGCCGGAACATGACATGATGGGCCAGGCCACGCCGGACGCGGGACCAGGTGGCGTCGAATATAGCGTCCTCGCGCTGTCCCTCCTCGTCCTTGTCGCGGCGATTGCCCTGGCCTGGAGGGGAAGGGGGTCCCAAGCCACCCGGGTGCCATCGCCCGTGACAAGCGAATCGGTCGGACATCCGCCGCCTCGCCCGGACTCTCCAGCCCGCGACGAGAGCCCTTCGCAGACGACGGCCCGCGAGCCAGTGCCCGAGCCCGTCCTCATGAAGCTCCTCAACCGAGACGAGCGCCAGATGTACCTCGAGATTCGGAACCGCGGAGGGACCGTCCTCCAGCGGGATCTCGTGGCCTTGGGCCTCTGGTCAAAGGCGAAGGTCACGCGGGTCCTTGACAAGCTCGAGGCGAAGGGCATCGTCGTCCGAGAGGCGCATGGGATGACGAACCGCGTCCGCATCCTCGAGGCGGCGAGGTGAGCCGCGGCGTTGATGAGCTGGCGGGAGGATAGGGTCTCGTGACCCGAGGCGTCCAGGAGGTCTGGCTCATCCGGCAGGAGGGCGACCTCCTGTACCGCTACCCCGAGACCCCGAACCCGGACGCGGAGTACCTCGCCCAACGGTTGATCGCCACTCACCAGTTCGTACGGGACTCCCTGTCCCGGGCGGGCACCACGCCGACTTCGGAACTCACCTTTGGGAACGGCCACCTTGCGTTCGTCGGCGGACGCTTCCTTGTCCTCGTCGTCCTCGTCGTGGGCCGCATTCCCCGCGGGCTTCGCCAGCAGATGGAAGCCGCGGTCGACCATGTCGAAGAGACCTATGCATCGGTCCTCTCATCCTGGCAACCGGGCCGGACCCTCGCGGATATAGGCGGCTTTCTCCTTCCTCTCGTCGACCCGAAGGCGAAGTCGCCCCTGTGAAGTGGAATCCGACCTGGAGTGCATTGGTTTCAGTTTCCCGGAATCCATTTCACCGCGTTTCAGAATGGACTCAAGGGTCGTTTCATCCCATGGGGGGCTCAGGAGGTGCGACATGACGACAGGCATCCTCGCGGCCCTTGCCGCCCTGTCCCTCGTCGGCATGGGGACACTCGGGGCGATGGCCGTGACATTCCCCTCGCAGCCCGCCGGAGGCAGTCTGCTGCCCTGCGGCATGGGAAACGCGCCGGGCATGCGCGGAGGCGGGATCATGGGCGATGGCAACTGCGCTTGCCAAGACCACGCGTCCTGCCACGAGCATATGTACGACCACAACAACGCATGGGAGCACGACGGCGGCCATGGGATGATGCCGTAGGCCCTGTGGGCGGGATCACATCCCGCCCCCCTTCCCGCTACAGGCCTTTCCTCCTCAGCCGTCTGAGCTCCCGCACCTTGTACTCGAACGTCGCCCGCATGTACTTCATCGGAAGCGAGCCCGTGTACAGGAACGTGTCGTGGAAGAACTTGTCCGTGTACTGCCTCCCGAGGCCCCTCTTCACGTCCTTGCGCAACTGGACGATGAGGTGCTTCCCTACGAGATAGGAGAGCTGGTACGCGGGGTTGTAGGCGTAGCGCTTCACCTCCGCGACGGCACCGGGTCGCTCCATCCCGGCCTCCGTCATGAGGAGGCTCACGGCTTCGTCGAACGTCATCCGGCCGCAATGGAGGTCCACGTCGATGAGGATCCGGCAGGCCCGCCAGATCTGGTCGAGCATCTGCACGACCTTCGTCGCGGGGTCCGCGGAGTAGCCCTTCTCTTTCATCATGTCCTCGCAGTAGTGGGCCCAGCCCTCGATGCTCTCCACGGCCCCGGAGACGATCCGAGCGTAGGAGGGGTTCATGTTCGCGCAGGAGAGCTGGAGATGGTGCCCGGGGTAGCCCTCGTGGACCGCGGTGTTCCTCACGCCCGCGTAGGATTGTTCCTTGAGCATCTCGGGCTTGTCTTCGTGAGCCGTCACCATGTAGAAGCCCTGCTGCTTCGCATCGAAGCGGCCCGGCGAGCTGTACGCCGCGAAGGGAATCACGTGGCGGAGGTACGCGGGCGTCGGGATGACGTGGAGCTCCTCCTTGGGAGGGAGGGTCGCGATGTCGTGCTCCACGACGAAGCGTTTCGACGCCGCCATGACCTGCGCCGTGTACTCGCGAGCCTCGTCCCAGGTCTTCGGATGGTCTCCCTTCACGATCGCCTTCGCCTCCGCGACGCTCGCCCCGGGCTTGATCTGCCCCGCGAGCCGCGCCAATTCCTTCTTGCTCCCCCTCAGGTAGCGCTTCCCGATCGCGTAGATCTCATCCACGGTGAGCCCAAGCTCCCGAAGCCGCACGAGCTTCGCAAACTTCGCCGCGCCGATGCCGAGTCGGTCCTGCGCCCGCGGCATGACGTCGCCTTTGATCCACGACTCGTACCCGGAGATCGCTTCCTTCGCCTTGGTCACGGCTTCCCCGAGGCGCGCCTCATCGGCGGCCGGAAGGGCCCCTTTCGCCGCGGCCGAGATCACGTCCATGAAGGCGGGCACGAATTGGGTGCCCTCCAAGCCGACCTCGACGAGGAGCTTCGTGGGCGCGCGGATGCGGTCCCTGGAGTCCTGGAGGAACGAGGGGCATTTCTCCAAGCGCCCGGTGATGCTTTCGAGCCGCTTCGGAAGGGGCGCGAAATCCCGAATGAACAGGAGGAAGAGTGCGTCGGCCACATCCTCCGCCGCGCTCGGGCGGGCTTCCCAGAGGCGCACCTCCTCGTTCTCGAAGACATGAAGCCGCGCAGCGGCCCGCAGGACGCGCAGGTCAATCCGCTTCCCCGGGGAAAGGGATTTGGGATCGATCTTCGCGAGGCGGGCCAGGTATTTCTTCATGACCCGCGTCTCCTCGGCAACCGCGGCGGCCGAACCTTTGGGCATGCGGTCGTCGTACGTGTGGATGCCCATCCCCGTCGCGAAGACAGGGTTCCATTCGCACAGCCAATCGAAGACGTCCTTGGACAGCGCGTCGAGGGCGGCGTCGGTCATGCGGTGGCGAAGAACATCCCCGGATAAAGGATTGCTGTCACGTCTTGATGCGTCGTCCGCTCTTGTCCCGACGCCACTTCCCGAAATCCTCGGATGCGGCGAGTTGCTCCCCGGTGAACACGGGACCGTCGACGCAAATGAGGCGGTCGTCGAAGGCGCAGGCGTCGCAGATTCCGATCCCGCATTTCATGTACCGCTCCAGGGAAGCCTGGACCGCGATTCCCCGCTTCATCGCCGCGGCGACGACGGCCTTCATCATGACCTCGGGTCCGCACGTGACGATCTGGTCGAATCGATGTTTCTCGAGGAGCTTCTCCGCGAGGGCAGGAACGAACCCGTTGAAGCCGCGGGAGCCATCGTCCGTGGCCACATGGACCTCGCCGGATGCGGACGCCCGATCCAGGAAGAGGAGCTCCTCGGCGGTCCTCGCGCCCGTCGCCGTCGTCACCTGGGCGCCCTGCTGGGCGAAGGCCTCGATCCCGGCGATCAAGGAGGCCATCCCCGTGCCGCCGGCCACGCAGAGGACCTTCTCCCCTTCGAGCTTGAACGTGTTCCCGTAGGGCCCTCGCACTCCGATGCGCTCCCCGGGCTTGAACGCCGCGAAGGCTTTGGTGGCTTCCCCGTACGCGTGGACGGTGATCCCCTTCACGGGGCCGAGGTAGGAGAGGGCCATGGGCAGCTCATCGTACCGCGGGATCCAGACCATGATGAATTGGCCGGGGGCCCCGCCGAAGTCCGCCCGGAACCGGTACGTCGTCGTGTGATGGCTCTCCGGGACGACCTCCAGGAGGGGGACGATCTCCAGCCTACCCATGGGCCGCCCCCACCGCGTCCGCGACGCTGCGGTACCCGGCTTCCTCCAGGAGGGAGCCCAACTCCTTCGTGACCCGCTCGAACACGCCGAGGCCCTGGCCCACGAGGGCCGTGCCAATCTGGACCCCCCTCGCTCCCGCCATGATGTACTCGAGAGCCGCTCGTCCGGAGTCCACGCCGCCGACGCCGATGACGGGGACGCTCACCTTCTCATAGATGTCGTACACGGCGCGCACGCCGATGGGCCGGATCGCGGGACCGCTGAGGCCGCCGTAGCGGTTCGCCAGGACGGGCATCCTCAGCTCGGGCGCAATCACCATCCCCTTCACCGTGTTGATCGCGACAATCCCGTTCGCGCCTCCCTCCTCCGCCGCGACCGCGAAGGAGGCGATGTCCGCGACGTTCGGCGAAAGCTTCGGGAACACGGGCAGGGCGACGGCATCCTTCACGGCGCGGGTGAATTCTCGGACCGCCTCCACGCTCTGCGCGATTTCCGTGCCGAGGCCCTTCGCGTGGGGACACGAGAGGTTCAATTCAATCGCCTGGACCCCGGTCTCCGCCATCTTCGCCGCGACCTTCGCGTACTCCGTCGCGTCCTTCCCGAACACGGAGCCAATCACAACCGCGCGGCCCTTCACCGCGAGCCGCACCTCGCGGTCGAATTCATCGATCCCAGGATTCGGAAGGCCCACGGCGTTGAGCAGGGCCCCGTCGAGCTCGACGATCGTCGGGTTCGCGTAGCCCTCCCGCGGCTCCGGGCCGATGCTCTTCGTCACGACGGCACCTGCGCCGGCGTTGTAGACCCGGAGCATCGACCCCCCCGTCTCGTCGAGGAATCCCGAGGCGAGCAACGTGGGGTTCCGCAGGTGGACGCCCGCGATCTCCGTCCGGAGGTCGACCATCCAGGGACGTAGGATGAGTGCCGCCTACAAAAGGCATTGGGTTACCAAAATGAACTACATGCGCGCCGGGACCCGCCGAGAGCATACTTCGAAGGGAGAAACGCTCCTCGTGCGTGGGTACCGAGCATTTGGCGAGGACAGGAGTTGGTGATATATATCCAAATGGAAATATATTTATCATTCATCTGACCGCTCGAACGGCCTCACATCCGCCCGACTCCCAGATATCTTTATGCAGACGCGCCTTCATCGGAAGGCAAATGCGCATCGCGGACCTGGGCCTCGACCCGCGGATTGTGGGCGTCCTCCGGGAACAGGGAATCGAGGAGCTGTATCCGCCCCAGGCCCAAGCGATCGGCCCGGCGCTCCTGGGGGAGAATGTGGTCCTTGCGATCCCCACAGCGAGTGGGAAGTCCCTCGTGGCCTATCTCGCGATCCTTGCGTCCGTGCTCAGGGGTGGAAAGGCCCTCTACATCGTCCCCTTGCGGGCCCTCGCCGCAGAGAAGTACGATGACCTGAAGGCATTCGAGCCCCTCGGGCTCAAGGTCGGCGTGAGCATCGGCGACTACGATTCGCCGGACCCGTCCCTGGAGAAGTTCGACGTCATCGTGGCAACATCGGAGAGGGCGGACAGCCTCCTGCGACATCGCCTGAACTGGCTGCAGCAGCTCACCGTGGTCGTGGCCGATGAGGTGCACCTGATCAATGATGGAGACCGCGGGCCCACACTCGAAGTGACCTTGGCGAAGCTCCGGCAGGTCAACCCGAGGGCCCAGGTCCTTGCCCTGAGCGCGACAATCAAGAACTCGGACGAGCTCGCGCGGTGGCTCGAGGCGGAGCATGTAAAGAGCGACTGGCGCCCCGTGCCCTTGAAGGAAGGCGTGTACCACGATGGGCTCATCCACTTCGTGGATCGATCACTCCAAGAGGTCAAGGCGGGGGAGGACGACCTCTCGGGCCTCGTCGAGGACATCATCGGGTCGGGCGGTCAGGCGCTGGTATTCGTGAACACGCGCCGGTCCACGGAGGCCCTTGCAAAATCCCTTTCCGCGAACCTGAAGGTGAAACTCGAGGAGAAGCACCGCGAGCATCTGCACAAGATTGCAGAGACAATCCACAAGGAACAGGAGGAGCCCACCTCCATGGCCGCACGACTCGCCAAGTGCATCGAAGGCGGAGTAGCGTTCCACAACGCGGGACTGACGAACGGGCAGCGAACGGTCGTGGAGAAGGAGTTCAAGAAGGGCAAGATCAAAGCCATTGTGGCCACACCTACCCTCTGCCTTCATCCAGACACGCTGATTACGACGCAGCGTGGGCCCCAGAGGATATCGTCCGTTCGCAGGGGCGACGAGGTCCTAACCCACGAAGGCAAGTTCAGGAAGGTCATTGGCACCTCCCGCCGTTGGTTCGATGGGAAGCTCGTGGAGGTCAAAGCGGATGGCATGGTCGCCGTCCGCATGACACCGGGCCACCGGGTCCTGAGGAACGTGCGGTATCGCTATGGCTATCACGCCCGTGGAACCTCCTGGCACGAAATTCGACGCTGGGAGCCGGAGTGGGTTCTGGCTCGAGACCTCCAAGTCGGCGAGGAGGTGCTTTCCCCCGTGGAATGCCCTTGGACGGAACCCGACGGAGGGGCAGCCACACTCCGCATCCACTCGGGCAGGTTTTGGGGACGGAATCAATTCGGGTCGACGTTCCCCCATCCCAGCGCGAAGCCTGTCCCTGCAAAGCTGGACTTGGACCCCGAGCTCGCACGTTTTCTGGGGCTGTACGCGGCCGAGGGGTTCACAGGAAGGAACGGCGTCGTCGGGTTCGCGATCGCGACGTACGAAGACAATTTCACCGAGTTCATCACTCAATGCATGGCCGAACGCTTCCGTACCGTTCCCTCGGTTCGGGATTCGAGTCGTCACCGGCGAAGAGTCTCCTGCTGCTCCCGAGCCCTCGCGGACTACCTTGACAGCCACTATGGGAGAGGGGCATCGAACAAGCACTTCCCCGAAGAGCTTCTCAGTGCTCCATGGGAAATCGCGAAAGGGCTGGTCCGCGGAGCGTGGGAAGGCGACGGGTCCATCGAACCGTATCGCTTCAACGTTGCTCGATATGCAACGGTCTCGCCACGACTCGCGGAGCAGATGGGTCGTCTACTGAGAAGACTCGGCTACATGCCTTCAGTGCGGGTCGCCTCTCCGAGGGGCATGGGGAAGCGCCGCCTATATCATCTCAGCCTAAGTGGCTCCCAGGGGGTTCATTTTCTCGTCCACGTGATGGGCGTGAATCCACGCCTCTTGTCCAGGGGAAACCGCACGTACAACACGAAGACCTTCACGGGAGATGCCTTCCACTCCCCGGTTCGCAGGATTCGACGTGTCGAGTACTCGGGACCCGTCTACAATCTGCACGTCGAAGGAGATGAGAGCTACACTTGCTCCTTCGCGTTCGTGGTCCACAACTCCGCGGGAATCAACCTCCCGGCCCGTCGCGTCGTGATCCGCGACCTGAACCGCTTCGACCTGAACCTGGGCCTCTCGCCAATCCCTGTCCTCGAAATCAAGCAGATGTGCGGCCGGGCCGGCCGCCCGAAGTACGACACGTACGGCGAGGCGATCCTGTTCGCAAAGGATCTCGACGAGATCGACGAACTCATGGAGGAGTACTTCCTCAGCGAGCCCGAGGCCATCGAGTCCAAGCTGGGCTCCGAGCCCGCGCTTCGCATGCATGTCCTCGCGAGCGTCGCCACGGGCCACGTGCACACGGAGGAGGACCTCTTCGCGTTTTTCAACCGCACGTTCTTCGCCTTCACGGGCGACGTCTACACGATTCATGGAAAGATCCGCGAGGTCCTCGACTTCCTCCAGAAAGAGGAATTCATCACGCGCCAGGACGGATTCCTCAAGCCGACGTTCTTCGGCCGGCGGACATCGGACCTCTACATCGACCCGCTGAGCGCGGTGAAGATACGCGATTCTCTGCTCAGCGATCGCGCCGCGGACTTCTACCACCTCTGGACGATCTGCTCCACGCCGGACATGCCAAAGCTGTACCTCCGCCGCGGCGACTACGCCTGGGTCGAGCAGAAGATCGAGGAGGAGGACCTCACGTTCCCCGTGGAGGACTACGACTTCTTCCTTGCCGAGGTCAAGACCGCGACGCTCCTCGACGACTGGATGGCCGAGCGATCCGAGGAGGAGGTCACGAAGAAGTTCGGCGTCGGCCCAGGCGACGTCCGCCGGCTCACGGACCAGGCGGAATGGCTCCTGTACTCCATGGCGGAGCTCGGCAAGATCTTCAACAAGAAGAAGGTCCGCGGCCTCACGCGC
>DATBLI010000075.1:0-8792 GCA_036555455.1 Thermoplasmata archaeon | reverse complement strand
CATGAGGACAATGTCGCACCCCGGGTGGGCCCCCAGGTACTTCACGAGGGCTCGCTTCGCCTCCGTGTCCAAGGCGGACGGGCGCACGCACATCTCTCCGGGCTCCGGGTGATCCGTGATCCAGACGACATCGAAGCGATTTCCGAAACGCTTCCGGACCTTCGCGGCGTGGTCCGTGGTGAAGAGAAGGCCGCGGCGACCGCCGGCGACGGCCACGGCGAGGGGCGCCGTCTGGACAGCGACGAAACGAAGGTCGTGACGACGGCCGTGGTTCGCCTCGACATCGATCGCCTCCTGGATCTCGATGACTCGGTCCACGCATCCGCCGAGGATCGCCAGCTCCTCGCTCCCAAAGGTCCCGTGGCCCGCGGTCACGATGAGAGTCCCCTTCGCGACGCTCGCTTGGTTGGCGACGCGCTTCAGGAAGCGGGCAACGGCCTCGAAGCCGTTCACGCTCGAGAGATAGTCCAGGTCGTCGAGGAGGACCACGGTGCCCGGGTTCTCGCGGAGGAACTTCAGGATCGTGTGGACGAGTTCGAAGTCGAGACCCTGGGGCCTCACGGACCGATCGCCTGACGTCACATTCGTGATCCAGACGATCGGAGTGCGCGCGAGTCCTACACGCTCGGAGACCCTCGCGGGCGAGAGGCCCGTGACGCAGAGGCCCGGGGTCGTCGCGACGAGCTGCCGGAACGCGCCCATTCCCGCGGAGCGGCCCGCCTCGAGCACGAGGTAGTTCTGCCCGCCTTCGAGAGGATGCCGCGCCCGGCGAGGCGCCGGGGCCTCCATGACGGGCTCGATCACGAGGTAGCGATAGCGGCCAATCGCGACGGCGAAGAAGACGGACCACGTTAACGTGTAGAGGGACCCGAGCCCGAGCTGCGTGTTCCCGCCGGAGAGGAAGGGCCAGAAGATTTCCGTGATGCCGCCGGGGATCGTCCCGACGAGGAGGCCGATGACCACGATCCCCTGCATGCGACGGAACACGCGCTTTCGGACGCGCCACCACTGGCGGACGAAGGAGCCAACGCCCGCGTAGAACCACGCGGAATAGACCAAGGCGGAGTAGAAGTACGTCGGGCCGACGAGGGCGCTCGGGCCGAAGTAGTTCGAGGAGACGCCCGCGATGACGACGTCCGTCCTCAAGATAAGGTAGGCCCAACCGATGAAGGGAGTGTAGAGGGCGATGATCGCGAGGCGCCTCCGGAACCGGGGCCGCGCCTCGGGATACGTGACGGCCATGTGGAGAAGGCCCGCGGGGATCAGGGAGATCCCAAGCCAGATGCCCTGGATCCACGGGTACACCTCGTCCGCGGGAGCCGTCGACGGCATGGCCCGGGAGACGGCTTCGCAGGCATCCCACAGGACGAAGCTGAGCATGAGGACGAAGAAGGCGCGGTTCGCCGCCCCGCGGGGATTCAGGCCGAGGACGTAGACCGCGAGGAACCCGCTAACCCCAAGGGCCGCGAAGGAGAGGAGAACCCCGAGGGGGATCAGCGAATCACCCGGCAGGGGTCACTCGGACACGATCTCGAATTCGCCATCTTCCACCAGGAGCGGGAAGTAATCGAGGTCGTGGTCCACGCCGCGCATCTTCACGACACCGATGTAGCGGCGAACGGACGTGCTCACCCCGACGTCCACCTCCTTCATCCTCAGGTGGACGATCGTGTCCGCGAGGAATTCCTCGACGCCGTAGTGCGCGAAGCGGACGCTGTCGCGGGGCATCTCCGACACGAGGAACGTCGTCGCCCCGAGGTCCCGGAGCTCCTCGAAGAACTGGAAGATCTCGTTCCGCGGGTTCTCGAAGGGAGTGAGGGCGTACAGGGCGTCCAGCGAATCAAGGCAAAGGAGGTCGCAGCCGACCTCGCCCTTGTAGCGGGCGAGCTGCCTGCGGAGTCCGAGGAGCCACCGCGGCTGCTCCCGGAGCTCCTCGATTTCCCGACGGAGAGCGCGGACGTCGATCACGTGGACGCCCTTCGCCTGAAGGGGGTCCATCCCGAGGGACCGCATCTGGGCCTCGAGGGAGGCGTGGCTCTGCTCCATGGAGAGGTAGAGGCACGATGCCCCGTTGTCCCGCGCCTCTCGAAAGAGGATTCGATACGCGAACGTGGACTTGAGGGACCCCGGAGGGCCGGCCACGAGGACGATGTGCCCCCGGGGGATGCCGCCTCCGAGCCGCACATCGAGTCCCGCGACGTGGGTGGGGATGCGACCTTCCAGTGGGACGACCTGCGACGTTGGAACCCCCTCTCCTCCGACCCTGCCGAGAGGTGGCACGGCCATCGGCCCGAGTTCATAAAAACGTTATTGCGGTCTACAGGTCTGCAACCTCTTCCGATTCGAGGGTCCATCGATCCGGCGACTCATCGTCGGCTGGCCGGATCAGCCCCTCGTGTCGACGACGCAGAAGAGGTTTCCCTCGGGATCCTCGAGGACGACGAAGTCGTCCTCCGGCTCGCGGGGTCGGAAGATCCGTGCTCCGAGACGGAGCAACCGTTCGACCTCGCCTTCCGGGTCGTTCGTGTAGAGATCGAGATGGAGTCGCCCGCGGTAGGGCTTCATCCCGTCGATTGACACGTTGGGCCCCCGTCCCGCCGGATCCCCCAGGATGACGAAGTCGTCCCCAGGCGTCGGAGGACGGCGTGGGGCGTAGCCCAGGGCTTCCTGCCAGAAGGCCATCATGCGGGGGAAGTCGTCGCAGTCGACGACGACGGACCCGATCCGCACCTTGTCCGTTTCCATGGGAGCCGTGACGCGGTAATCCTGCGATAAAACTTGCCTCGGGTCCCACGTCGAGGCGTTCATCGCCATGTCGTCTCGGAGCGGACGACACTGCATCCCATGGGGCCGGCGAGAGGAACCTATAAGCCGGCGGCTCTCTTCCGTTTGGGGTCACCATGCCCGCGACCGTCGTTGTCGGCTGCCAATTCGGGGACGAAGGGAAGGGGAAGATCATCGACTTCCTCGCGGACCACGCGGACGTGGTCGTGCGCTTCCAGGGCGGCGCGAACGCGGGGCACACGGTTCAGGTCGGAGAGGACCTGTACGCCTTCCATCTCCTCCCTTCCGGGGTCCTGCGGCGGCGCACCCTGAACGTGATCGCCAACGGGGTCGTCGTGGAGCCAGGCCAGCTCCTCAAGGAGATCGCGGAGGTCGAGAGCCGCGGGCATCCCGTGACGAATCTGCGGATCAGCGACCGAGCCCACGTCGTCCTGCCATACCACAAGACCCTCGACGGCCTCGAGGAGCAGCTCAAAGGGAACCTCGCCTCGGGGACGACACGCCGCGGGATCGGCCCCGTGTTCCAGGACAAGGTGGGCAAGTGGGGAATCCGGATGTGCGACCTCGTCGACCCCGACGTCCTGCGTGAAAAACTCGCGACGATCGTGCCAATCAAGCAGCGGGTCGTCCAAGCGTACGGCGGGACGGAGGTCCTCGATCCCGAGGCGCTCTTCAAGGAGTACGCGGACTATGGCGCGCGTCTCGCGCCCTTCGTCACGGACACATCGGCCGTCCTCGACGCCTTGCTGAAGCGCGGGAAACGAGTCCTCTTCGAGGGCGCCCAGGGGACGCACCTGTGCATCGACCACGGAATCTACCCCTACGGCACGTCGAGCAACTGCACGGCCGGAGCCGCGGCGACGGGGGCGGGCATCTCCCCCGCGTACCTGAAGGAGATCCTCGGAGTTGCCAAGGCCTTCACATCCCGCGTGGGGACGGGCCCCTTCCCCACGGAGCAGACGGGCGACGTGGCCACGCACCTCCGGGAGACCGGCGGAGGCGAGTACGGCACGACGACACGCCGTCCGCGACGGGTGGGCTGGATCGACCTCGTCATGTTGCGGATGTCCGCCCGGGTGAACGGGCTGACGGGCCTCGCGGTGACGAAGCTCGACGTGCTCGGAGGCCTCGACCGCGTGAAGGTGTGCGTGGCCTATCGTCACAATGGCGCAACGATCAAGGAATTCCCCGCCTCGATGAAACTCCTGTCCCATGCGGAGCCCGTGTACCGGGAGTTCCGCGGGTGGCCGGAACTTTCCGAGGCGGAGTGGATCGGGATCGCAAGGAGAGGGAGACGGGCATTGCCGGAGGCGTTGAAGAGGTATCTCGCCTTCCTGGAATCCCAGCTCGCCGTCCGAGTGAAGATCGCATCCGTGGGTCGCTCCCGAGCCGCCACGCTCGCCCTGGCGAAGTAGCCACCCTGCGTCACGACCTTGCGGTTGCTAGGCCCCTTTCCATGGGGTGAGCAGGAGATCGAAGCTCACTCCCCTGGCCACGATTCCGAGACTCCCAGACAACGACGCTCCGAAAATCGCCAGGCCAAGTTGCAGGGCGACGACATCGGGGGACCCGCCCGGCCAAAGGAGGGGGAGAAGGAAAGGCACGCCAACAAGGCCGACGGCCAAGAACACGGCGAGCAGAGACAGACGGTGCCCGCGGGTCAGGGCGATGCTTCGGCTCAGGCTCTCCATGGACCTGCACGTCCCCACCACGATCGCAGGAACATAGAGAACAGTGGCCGTCAGCAGGTACACGGTCACAAGGACCCAGGCCAGGAGGCCAACATAGTAGAAGCCCAGGAAGGCAGTGTTCGCGAGGGCGGTTGCGAGGATCAAGGGGGCTATGAAGAGGATCGACAGGAGCCCGAGTCCGAGGGCCATGAGGAGGCTCGCTGCGATGGTCTCGAGCGTCCTGCGTAGACCGACGCCCAGGGCCCATCCCACCGTGGACCTGCGGCCCCTGTGGAGCCACGTCGCGTGGCACACGAGGCCTCCCTCGATGATGGCGGATAGGAGCAGGAGGCCAAGGAAGAGAGGGACCGCGAGGAGAACGAGACCGAAGGCGATCGGGATCCCCCGGGAGGGAAGAAGGCCTGCGGAGAGGAGGTCGGGGAGATGCATTCCGGTGACACCCACGGAGGCCCACTCCATCGTTCCGAAGAGTCCCGCCATCAGCAGCAGGCAAGGAAGAAAGAACCCTCGCACGTCCCGCCGATACGTGTGAAGCGCGGACGAGAGAATCACAGAGGCCGACGCGGACCGACCATAGGGTGCTCGCCGCAGCGGCGCCTTCGAATCCGAGACGCCAGATGTCCGCCGCGCTCGATCCGCCTCTGCAACGACAGGCCCTGTCCCTGGGCTGATCATCAGCATCCCTCGGGTACGGGATGGAATGGACGGCTATGGACTTGTCGCAGCCATGGACTCAGGCCCTCGGGGTCGCGAACCGGCACGCGTCATCCGTTCTGGTCGATCAGGGCGAGGGAACGCCCTGCGATGGCCTCGAGATGCTCCCGAAGCGTGCAGGCCTTGCACTCGTTGTTGATCGTCGGCTCCCCGCAACGGGTGCATGACCGCAACGGTGCCGCCGGCCACGCCGTCTTCAAGACTTCCCGCATCTGATCGTAGCCGCGGACGGTCGCATGGCGGGTCCCGGGGCTCTCCGCCTCAAGGCGATGGACGATCTCCTTGAACCGCCCGCGCTGGGCCCGCTCCGCGTACGGGCAGTTCGCGTCGTGAAAGCGGATTCCCTTCAGGAACGCGTACAGGTAGACCTCGAGCTCGGGAATCATTCGCAAGGGCTGCAGCCGCGGGACAAGGCCGGGCTGGACCTCGTCGTGGGGCCCGAGACGCGCGAGCTTTTCGACGTCCCCCCGGGCCACGTTCATCAGGATCGATTCCGCGGTGTCATCGAGATTCAGGCCGGTGGCGAGGTAGTCCGCGCCAATCTCCCGGGCCTTTCGGTTCAGGCCATGCCGACGGAAGACGCCGCAGTAGCTGCACGGGATCGCCGCGGAGTCCAGGCGGACGACGCGGTCCATCTCGAACCCGACGACCTCGCGATACGAAGTCACATGATGTCTCACGCCGAGCGCCCCGCACAGGACCCTCGCGGTCTCCAGGCTCGGAGGCCGGTAACCCTCGATGCCTTCGTCGACCGTGATCGCCTCGATCGTCACGTCAGGTCGTTGTCCGAGGAAGCGATGGAGGAGGACCAGAGCCGTTGAACTGTCCTTCCCGCCGCTCAAGCCCACCGCGATCTTCGTCGGGCGGCCCTTCAGCTCGAGCTGCGCCCGGATCTCCCGTTTCACGCGGCGCTCGACATACTCCGAAAAGTGGCGTGCGCAGAGATGGGCGCCGCTGTAGCGGATGTGTGTGACGGCGGGCTCGCCGCAGCGGTCACACTCCACGCGTCCACCGATGGGGGCTCGCGTATTTATCCTTCAGGCACGGGGAACTCAGGTCTGAGGCGGCGTCGGGGGCATCGGAGACGCGGGCGTGTACGTGGGAGGCCATGGGGAGGGCCTCGGCTCGGACAGGATGAGGTGGTAGGCTACGGCCGCCCAGATGATTGACCACGAACCGGTGACGGCGGTCGCGAGGATCGTGCCCACTCCCGCGACATACGTGTTCCCGGCGAGGCCGAACGGAGTGGAGATCACGAGGGTGATCAGCGCGGCGAGGATCGCCAAGACAAGGATCGCTCCGAACAGGGTGAGCCTCCGGCCGCGGGTGAGCCCCCAGCTGCGCCGCAGGCCGTCCACGGCTCCTCTCCCCTCCATCACGATCGCGGGGGCGTAGAGGCTCAGGGCCACGTAGACGTAGATGAGGACGACGACGGCCACGAGGAGGAGGAGGACCCCGATGCCGACCAACCCAAGGTTCCCGGTGAGCGCCCCCGCGATGAACAGGCCGAAGGGGACCGTGACGAAGGCCGCGAATAAGAGACCCATCAGGAGGGCCGCGATGAGGACGCTGATTACACGAGGGAGGCTCTCGTTGAAGGCTTGTCGGACGGGGACCGGTGTGCCTCGCTGCCGCTGGACTGCGAAGTACGTGACGGTCGCGACAACGATGCTCTGGATGACCGCTCCGAGGAGGGACACGATGAGCGCGAGGAGGATGTACCGGAGCAACAAGTCCATGAGGACTTGCATCGTGGCAGTGACCTGGAGTTCCACGGTCGGCGAGGGGCTCCCGAACGCGAGGAAGGTCAGGAGGAAGGTGAGGCCCGTGATCACCGCGGCGTAGAGCAGGAAAAGGCCGACGTAGATGAGCGGGTCCTTGCCGAAGACGCTGAACGTGTCCCCGATCATCGCGCTCACCGTCGCCCGCTTGACGGGCGGAGCGTAGTACGGCGGTGGATAGCCCGGGGGCGGAGCGCCGTAAGGGTACGCGGTCGGCGGGCCCGCGGGGGCAGCCGGGGGCGGAATCATCCCTGACGGCGCGGGTGCGCCCGCGCCCGGAGGAGCGATCGCCAAGCTGTTCCCGCAGTTCGGGCAGAACATGTTCCCTTGGACGTTCGCATAGCCGCACCGGGTGCAAAACGAGGCGACGGACAGGACGAGCCCCCCGCGGCCGAATGGGGCCACCCCGTCATGGACCTTTCGGGGACCTCGGGTGCGTCGGACAATATCGGCGATGAGAACCGCAGCGCTCCCTTTATCCGCGGTACCTTGGATGGACCCCCTTCACTCCGGAGGGAATGCGATGGACGTGAACCAAGTAGGCATCCTCCTCATGGGAATCGTCCTGGGATGGTTCCTCCTCTTCGCGGTGCGCCGCTACAAGGTGCAGTGGGGAGCCTTCGCGGCCTTCTTCGTGATCGGCTTCGGCGCGGGCCTCCTCTCGTTCCTCTACGCGAGGGACCTCCTCGCCTACTACGGGATCGGGATCTTCGTGGGATTCGTCGCGAACATGGTCGTCCGGGTCGCGGGCATCGCCGTCGGCGGGAAGCTCGGGGAAGGACTCCTCGAGATCAGCGCCTTCCGCGTCCGCGGGAAGTGAGCCCGTGGCCTGGGACGGCATCCGCGCGGCGAAGGCGCTCCACGAAGCGGATCTTTTCGCCCGAGCCAACGTCGTGGGCGTTGCCGTCGGCCACAAGGTGACCCGCGGCGCGGAGACGGACGAGCGGTGCGTCGTCGTCTTCGTGGACCGGAAGTATCCGGCGGAGGCGTTGCGGCGGCGGGATCTCGTGCCTGCGGTGGTCGATGGTGTCCGAACCGATGTCGTGGAAACGGGGCGGTTCCGGGCCTTGGGCCTCATCGCCGCGGAGTCGGCCTCGCGGACAACCCGGCTGCGCCCCGCACCCGGAGGTGTGAGCATTGCGCACTACAAGGTCACCGCAGGCACCCTCGGCGTGCTCGCGCAAACGGAAGACGGGCGGGCTGCGATCCTCTCGAACAACCACGTCCTCGCGAACAGCAACGATGCGATCCTGGGAGACCCGATCCTGCAGCCGGGCCCCGCGGACGGCGGACGGACCGAGGACACCATCGCCAAGCTCGGCACCTTCGTCCCCCTTCGATTCCTGGACCGGGAGCTCGGTCCCATCGGCCGTGCCGTGGAGCGGGGCCTCCGGCCCCTCCTCCGCTTCGTCGGCCTTGGGCTGAAGCGGTTGCCGTCCGAGGAGACGAACACCATCGACGCCGCGGTCGCTTGGCCCATCGAGGAGGGACTCGTCAGCCCTGAGATCCTGGACGTCGGCCGCGTCTCCGGGACCACGGACGCGGAACTTGGCCTCAAGGTGAAGAAGAGCGGAAGGACGACCGGGCTCACCCGCGGACGGATCAACGCCCTCGACGCGGTTGTCCAGGTGGACTACGGCGGCAAGACCGCGGTCTTCCGACGGCAAGTCGTCAGCGATCTGCTTTCCCGGGGCGGAGACAGCGGGTCCCTCGTCGTCGACGAGGCGAACCGCGCGGTCGGGCTCCTCTTCGGCGGGAGCGCCGTGACGACCCTGATGAACCCCATCGATGGCGTCCTCACGACCCTCGGGCTCAGCCTCTA
>DATBLI010000074.1:0-64216 GCA_036555455.1 Thermoplasmata archaeon | reverse complement strand
GCGGACCTGCCGCGGCTCATCCATCTCTGGAGGGAGCTCATCGGCTTCGATGAAGCCCTCGGAGGCCAGGACTTCCGCCTCGCCGCAGGAGCGAAAGACGAGTGGGAGCGGCATCTGCGGGCCCATGTGCGCGGGCCGCGGCGCACAGCGTTCCTCGCGGAATCCGCAGGGCGGGCCGTGGGCTTCCTCCTGGCCTCCCTGGAACGGCCCGCGGGGATCTTCATGGAACGCGAGTACGGCCTCATCTCCGCGGCCTATGTCGAAGAGAGTCTCCGGGGGAAAGGCGTGGGCAGCGCCCTGGTCGAGGCCGCGTTCGATTGGTTCACGGAGAAGCGCGCGAGCCGAGTCCGTGTGTCCACCGACGCGAAGAACGCCCTCGGTGTTGAGTTCTGGAAGCACCACGGCTTCGCTCCGACCGTCGTGACAATGGACAGACTCTTGTGAGGGTCCGTCCGGCGGCGGGCCGCAAGCGACGCGTCCAACCTTGAACAAGGTTAACGCGAGGCGGGGGAGGACTCAAGTGGTCCGATGGCGCTGCCCACGGTGGTCCCCATGGTCTACCACCAGATCCTCGTCGAGCGGCGCGGCCCGATTGGCCGCATCACCCTGAACCGGCCGGACAAGCTCAACGCGATGACGATGCTAATGAAGGCGGAGATCATCGACGCCCTGCGGTCCCTCGACGCGGACCCCTCCGTTCGAGTGATCGTCCTCACGGGGACGGGAGACAAGGCCTTCGCGGCTGGCGCGGACATCTCTGAGTTCGCAGGGCGGACCGTGGTCGAACAGCTGCGGATGTACGAGATGGGCACGGTCTATGACGCAGTGGATCGCGTCGAGAAACCCACCCTCGCGATGGTGAACGGCTACTGCCTCGGCGGCGGCCTTGAACTCGCGATGGCGTGCGACATTCGGATCGCCTCGGAGCGGGCGACCTTCGGCCAGGCGGAGGTGAACATCGGCCTCATCCCCGGCGGTGGCGGAAGCCAGCGCCTCCCTCGTCTCGTCGGCCTTGGGGACGCGATGAAGCTCACTCTCACCGGCGAGAGCGTCGATGCCCGGGACGCCCACCGCATGGGCCTCGTGGACGAAGTCGTGCCACACGCCAGCCTCGAGGAACGGACGATGGGGATCGCGGGGAAGATCGCCTCGAAGAGCGCGGCCGTCGTTCGCCATGGAAAAGCGGCGCTGAAGGCCTCCGCTCGGCTGCCCCTCGCCGAGGGACTGCATTTCGAGCAAGCGCTCTTCACGGCGGTCCTGTCCTCCGAGGACAAGGAGGAGGGTGTGCGAGCATTCCTCGAGAAGCGGGAGCCGCACTGGAAGGACCGCTGAGGGCCGCGGCGTTACTGATAACGAGACCTGTTACCGTCGCCGATAACCGGAGGGATGGCCTCTTAACCGGCCACCCGCGTCGCATCCTGCGATGTCGGCGTGGTCGGGGATCGTCGTAGGAGGCGTAGCGCTCGTCCTGGCCTTCGCGATGGCCGCCCAACCGGTCTGGACCTGGCAACACAACGCGCCAGGCCAGGCGGACGGCTGGGCCTACGGCGTCTTCGGCGCGACGAACCGGACGCAGAACGGCACATCGAACGCGACGATCGTCCCGTACGCTTACTCGGCCCTTCCGAACCAGCCCAACATGGCCACCGTCTTCCAGGAATTCCAGCTCTGGTATCTCCTCGCCATCCTCGGCGCCGTGGCCGCCGTTGGCCTTTCCGTGGCGAACCTTTTCCGCAAGCTACGGGGGAGCTTCGCGGCTGTCGGATACCTCGGGGCCTGCGCGGCGATCCTGTACGGGGCCCTGAACCTCGTGCTTGTGCTCCCGCCCGCGGCGGCGGACCTCCCGGTGATCAGCGGCCAGCCGATCCTCCAGTTCGAAGGGCAGATCCTCTCGGGGAACGGCCCCAACCCTGTTGTCGCGTTTGGGCCGGGCCTCGGGTGGTACCTGGCCCTCGGCGTCGGCCTCGTCCTCGGTTTCGGCGCGTCGGAGATGTGGTCCGTCCCGGTCCCGGGGGCAAGGGGGCAGGCTCGTCAGCGCGTTGGCGCCGCGGCTGCCGCGAATCCGTTGCCCCCGCCGCCCGTGGACGTCGTCCCCGTGCCCGACGAGCCCGTGATCGAGGAGGTCTTCGTGATCGCCTCCAACGGCCTCCTCATCAAGCACATGTCCCGGAGCATCATGTTCGACAAGGACCGCGACGTCGTCGGCGGGATGATTTCCGTCGTGTCCAACTTCGTCCGCGAAGCGTTCACGGAGCGGGACGCCGGGGAGATCCAGGAGGTGACCCTCGGGGACCATCGCTTCATCATCGCGAACGACCGTGGCGTCGTCGCGGCTGCCCTCGCGACCCGCGGGGACAAGGAAGACGTCACGCATCGCCTCCGCCACCTCCTCGCCTGCCTCCACGATCGCTACGGCAGCCGGCTTGCGAACTGGCAGGGCGAGTCCCTCCCGGGGATCGAGGACGAAATCGGCGTTCTCTGGGAGCCCTTTTTCGTGCCTCCGCCGCCGGCGGATTGAAGACCTTCGTCGAGCACGGGGGACAACACCATATACGGCGGCGTCCCTGGCTCCCCGAACCTGATGGACGAAGCCCTCGTTCTCCTTTCCGGCGGCGTCGACTCCGCCGTCACGTTGTGGTGGGCGAAGAAGCAGGGCTGGGACGTGCAACCGCTGACCTTCGACTACTTCGGCCGCCCGAAGCGCGAGCACGCGTCGGTGGATGCCCTCGTCTCGAGGGCTGAGGTCCGAGCCGCCCGGACCGTCGCGTTACCCTTCCTCAAGGAGGTCGACGACCTTCGGCCCGACGGCTTCCGCAACCGCGCCCTCGCGGACTCTCCGGAGGGCTACATCCCGGGCCGGAACATGATCTTCTACAGCGTCGCAGCCTACTTCGCGGAATTGGACGGGGCACGGTACCTTGTTGGCGGCCACAATGGCCTCGATCCCGAATCCTTCCCCGATGCGAGCCCGAGATTCTTCGACTCCCTGAACCACGCCTTCCGGTTGAGCCTCTGGTCCTACGGGGAGGCTCCCCTCCAGGTCCTGGTCCCCCTCAGCGGCAAGACGAAGCCGGATGTCGTCCGCATGGGGCTCGAGATGCGCGTGCCCTTCGAGCTGACATGGTCCTGCTACTGGGACCGAGAGGTGCACTGCGGTACCTGCGCCTCATGTCGCGAGCGGAGGGAAGCCTTCGCCGCGATCGGAACGGACGACCCCGTCACCTACGAGGTGTAGCGGGCCGTCTAGCTCCTCCCGCGGGGAGCTCGATCCACCGGACGCCATCGGGCGCTCTCGGCAAAAAGGTTTATCGGCCGTCGGAATTCCCCCGTTCCAGGCATGTACACGGCGAAGACGCGCGCCGTCCGCGCGATCAAGTTTCTCGAGGAGGGAAGCCACAATGTGCGGATGCGCCAGCTCATCGGTCGAGAGGACGGCGCTCGGAAGACGTCGATGCACGAGCTCATCGTGGGGATGGACGGGTACTCCGCGAAGCATGCTCACGAGTGGGACCACCAGCTCGTTGTCACGTCCGGCCATGGCCTCGCGGTCGTGAACGGCAAGGGAATCCGTCTGGCTCCCGGCGTGGTCCTCCTCGTGCAGTCGAAGGAAGAACACCAGTTCTTCCAACGCGGGAAGCGACCCCTCGTGTTCCTCACGGTGACACCCATCTGATCCTCCGAAGACCGCAGGGTGGGCACGATCCCAGGCCAAGTTTTATGGCCGGGGGGCCCTTCGCAGCCGCGGGATGAAACTCGGGATCACGGAATACGTGGACTGCGCCCACCATCTCCCCGGCCACGAGAAGTGTGGGAACTTCCACGGGCACACCTACCAGGTCGATGTCTCCATCGAGGGGGAGCACAAGGGCGGGATGGTCCTCGACTTCGCGGAACTCAAGAAAGCGACGCGCACGGTCCTTGCAGAATACGACCACAAGGACTGGAACGACTTCCTCGAGTACCCGACCGTGGAGAACATCTGCGAGCTCATCGCCACCCGCCTCCGAAACGCCCTCAAATTCCCCGTCCACGTCCGCGTCTGGGAGGGGCACGGGAAGTACGCGGAGCTCTGAGCCGGGGGGGAGCGCAGGCTCATATCCTCTCGCGTTCTTGGCCCAGCGATGTCGGATCTCGTGAAGGCGATCGACGCGGAAGCGCGCGGGGATTTCGCCCAGGCCCTCGAGCACTACGCGCGACTCGCCGACTCCGGGTCGTCCCTCGATCGCATTGGCATCTGCCAGGCCCTCGCCCGTTGCTCGGAGAAGCTCGGCCGACTCCGGGAGGCGGGCGCGTGGCGCCGGCGAGCCGGCCAAGGCTACCTTTCCCTGAAGGACGAGTCGATGCCGAGGGACGAGCGGCAGTACCTCGCCCTCGTCGAGTACCGCAACGCGGTCCAAGATCTCCTTGGAGACCCGATCCTGGGGGAGGTCGCTAAGGAATACGGCGCGGTCCTCAAGGAGAACTTCTCCGCGGGCGCCGAGGGTCTCACCCACGAAGGGCTCTTCGCCGCCGCGTTCTTCCAGAGCCTCGGCGACCCCCTCGCGGCCGCGAAGTACTACTTCGACACCGCGGAAGCGATGAGCGAACAGGCCGCCGCGGGGAACGACACTCGCCTGCGGGAAGCGACGATCCTCGCCTATCGGCGCGCCATGGAGTCCGCCACGAAAGCGGGACGGCCCGATGTGGCCCGCGTGGCGGAGATGCGCGCCTATGATCTCGAGCACGCGAGGTGACGCAGCCCGTGTGCACCCTCATCGCCCTCTGGAGGGTCGTGGGCGGCCACGACATCGTCGTCGGGATGAACCGGGACGAGTCGTCGATGCGCCCCGCGGATGCACCTCTGTTCGCCGAGGGCCCACCCCCCATCGTGGCCCCGAGGGATCGCAAAGCTGGAGGCACATGGATCGGGGCGAGTGGAAACGGCCTCGTGGCGGCCCTCTCGAATCGACGCGGGAGGGACTCGGAGAGCGCGCGGTCCCGCGGCCTCCTCGTCCTCGAAGCTCTTCAGCAGCCCACCCTCCCGGCCGTGGACCTCTACCTCCGGCGCGAGGTCGCGGCCCGGGAGTACAACTTCTGGAACCTCCTCGTCGCGAGCCGTCAGGAGATGAGGTTCTTCCGCTACGATGGCCAAGTGTCCATGGGCCGTGGCCAGGAAGGCCTCAACGTCCTCACGAACGAGGGAGCGAACGTCGACGCGGACCCGAAGGTCCGATCCGTTCACGAGCTCTTGGCGAAAGCTCCCTATCGCTCCATCGGCGATGCGCTGCGGGCCCTTCAGATCGCCCTGCGACATCACGGCGAAGGTGGGACGGCGTCCCTCTGCCTGCACGGCATGGGCGGGGGCACGGTCTCCTCGACGATCTTGGCCTTGAACAACGCGGATCCGTCGGAGAACATACTCCTTTACGCGGATGGCGCGCCCTGCTCGAATCCATTCCGCGACTACGGCGAGGTCATCCGCCACCTTCCGAGCCCGGGCTAGGCCTTGGGGAGGAGTGGAAAAGCCTTTCTCCTCGGCCCTCTTCGCCCGATCGTTGCCCGGGATCACGGACGTCCATGTGCACCTCGAGCCCTACGCGAACCTCCGGCCCGCAGTCCTCGAAACGATGCGCAGGACGATGCCGGACTTCGACGTCATGGCCCGCCGCATGGAGGACCCGAGGAACCTCTTGGACCATCTGGACGACGTGGGCGTGGAGCGCGCCTGCCTGATCAACTACGCGGCTCCGGAGGTCATGGGCCTGGGCCTCGACGTGAACGCCTTCGTCGCGAAGTACGCCTCGGAGGACCGGAAGCGGCTCCTCGCCTTCGGCGGCATCCACCCGCGTCTCACGAAGGACCCGGAAAGCGATGTCGAACGGCTGGCGTCCAAGTTCGAGATGCGGGGCATCAAGATCCACCCGCCCCACCAGCTCTTCGCTCCCAACGCGTACGCGGACGGGCGGATGCCGAATCTGTGGCGCATCTACCGCGCCGCAGAGAAGGCCGGCTTGCCCGTCATGTTCCACACGGGGACGTCCGTGTTCCCCGGCGCGAGATCGAAGTTCGGGGATCCCCTGGCCCTCGACGACGTCGCCCAGGACTTCCCGGACCTCACGATCCTCATGGCCCACGGCGGCCGCCCGTTGTGGTGCGAGACCGCCTTCTACCTCGCCCGCAACCGGTCGAACGTGTACCTCGACATCTCGAGCATCCCGGCCCCGCGGCTCTTGGAGTGGTTCCCGAGCATCGAGAAAGTCGCGGACAAGGTCCTTTTTGGGTCGGATTGGCCCGGGCCGGGAATTCCCGGCGTCAAGGAGGAAATCGACGCTGTGAGGGCCTTGCCGCTCTCCGACGGCTTCATGGAGAAGCTGTTCGTCGGCAACGCACACAGGATTTTTCCTTGATCCGGACGCACGCTCGCCCGCCGACGGGATTCGGCGAAAGGGCTTAGCCAAGAGGTTCGTTGGGTCTCCGGCTCATGCCGGAAACGACGAATCGCCTCGCCCAAGAGTCGTCGGCGTATCTGAAGTCCGCCGCTCAGCAACCCGTCGAATGGTACCCATGGGGCGATGAAGCGTTCCGAAAGGCGAAGGAGCTGGACCGACCGATCCTCCTGGACATCGGTGCTTCCTGGTGCCACTGGTGTCACGTAATCGACCGCGAGTCCTACGAGGACCCGGAGACAGCGAAGGTCATCAACGAGCACTTCGTGGCGATCAAGGTCGACCGAGACGAGCGGCCCGACATCGATGCGCGCTACCAGGCCGCCGTCCAGAATCTCTCAGGCCAAGGCGGGTGGCCACTCACGGCATTCCTCACGCCGGACGGGATGGCCTTCTACGGTGGCACGTACTTCCCGCCGAGGGACTTGTTCGGCCGCCCGGGGTTCCGCACAGTCCTCGTCGCGGTTGCAAACCATTACCGGAACAATACTGGCGAAGCGAGGCGAGACGCGCAGGTCTTGCATCAGCATCTCTCCGAGGCGCCCGCATCTGTGACGGACGAGGCGGCGGTTACTGAGGCATTCCTCCGGGAGGCCCTGGACGTCCTGCGCGGACAATTCGACCCAGTGAACGGGGGCTTCGGCGGCCCCCAGAAGTTCCCCCATCCGGGCACGATGGAGTTCCTCATGGCCCGACACCATCGCACGCGAGAGGAGAGCGCGAGGAACATCGTCGTGCGCACCCTGGCGGAGATGGCCCAAGGCGGTGTCTGCGACCAGATCGGGGGCGGCTTCCACCGATACTCGACGGATAGCCGGTGGATCGTGCCGCATTTCGAGAAGATGCTCTACGACAATGCCGGCCTCCTTGCGAACTACGTGCACGCGTGGCAACTCTTCGGTGACCCTCTCTTCAAGGAGACCGCGGAAGATATCCTCGGATGGCTCGAGGAGGTCCTCTCCGATCGGCAGCATGGCGGGTACTATGCGAGCCAAGATGCGGACGTCGGCTTGGACGACGACGGCGACTACTTCACCTGGACCTCGGAAGAGCTCAAGGCCGCCGTCCCTGCCGACGAGGCGCGCGTCCTCGCCTCCTACTACGATGTCGGCGAGCGCGGGGAGATGCACCACGATCCAAGGAGGAACGTCCTCTATGTGGACAAGGCCCCGAGCGAGGTGGCGGAGGAACTTCGCCTCGACGAGGCTCGCGCGAAGGCCTTGATCCTCTCCGGCCGGAAGCTCCTGAAGACCGCGAGAGACCGTCGCACCGCGCCCGCGGTGGACAAGACGATCTACGCCTCTTGGAACGGCATGATGGCCTCCGCGGCCCTCGAGGCCGCTGCGGCCTTCGGCCGCCCAGAGGTCCGGGATTTCGCCCTGAAGACTCTCGACCGAATCCTGCGGGAGCTCTGGACGAGCGACCGCGGGATGTGGCACGGCCTCGCGCTCGGCGGGAGGAAGGTCACCGGGCTCCTCGAGGATCACGTCTTCGTCGTCGACGCGCTCCTCACGGCGCAGACGGTCACGGGCGACCCTGCCTACCGGAGGAAGGCCGAGGAGATCATGGTCTTCACATTGAAGCACTTCTGGGACGCGGAGCGCAAGGGTTTCGCAGACCTCGCGCCCGATCTCCACGCGGGGGACGGCCTCCCGCTCCGGGAGATCCGGCGGAGGCCCCTCGAGGACGCGCCCTACGCGGGGGCGAACGCAGTCGCGGCCCTCTGCCTCCAGAAGCTCCACGCCCTCACGGGGAACGACGATTACCGCCTCCACCACGACGAACTCGTGGTCGCGTTCTCGGGAGAAGCCTCCCGAGATGGAGCGATCTTCGCGGGGACGTACCACCTTGCCGCGGAACTCTGGCTGCATCCTCCGGCGGAGGTCGTCATCCTTGGCCCGCAGGACGATCCGAAGGTAATGCAACTCCGGGAGGCAGCCTCCTCCACATACTCAGCCGGCCGGACGCTGCTCCTCGTCGACGGTGAGGACGGGTACCTGCCCGATGCCGTGGGCCCCATGAGGAATGCCCCGGAGGCCCGGGAGGGGCCCGTGGCCTTCGTGTGCACAGGGACGGTCTGTTCCCCGCCGACGAAGGATCCAGAGCGGCTCCGGGTCCTCCTCGGAGGTCCCTCGCGCTAGCCCGTGCTACGCAGTGTCAGAGTCTCTTGAATCCCGCCGACACCCTTAAGCAGGCCTGGACCGAGGCCTTATGGCCCTCCGATTCCTGCCTCCCCCACAAGGTTCGACACCATTAGCCGCCCAACCACTCGTGTTCTCCAAATCGGGTGCGGCGCGGTTGGATCTGTAATCGCGAAGCACCTGGGTGCCTGTGAAGAGATCGACGAAACCGTCCTCGCGGACATCGACGAGGACTTGGTGAAGAGGATCGCCACACGCCTCGGCAGCCGGAAGATCCGCGCGATGCGCTTGGACGCCTCGAAGCCGGAAGAACTCCGCCGGGGGATGGAAGGCTGCCAACTTGTCGTGAACGCCGCCCTCCCGCGCTTCAACGAGGTGATCAAGCGCGCGGCCTTGGACTCCGGCCTCCACTACATGGACCTCGCCACGGAGTCCGCGGACCCCTACACGCCTTCCCAGGAGTGGAAGGATGCGGGCCTCACAGCGCTCCTCGGGATGGGCGAGGATCCCGGCATGAGCAACGTGATGGCACGACGCGCGGCGGACCAGCTCGACACCGTCGAGTCCATCAAGGTGCGCGACGGCGACACGGCGTCCAGCCCTGAGTATCCGTTCATCCCTCTCTTCAGCCCAGAAACGTTCGTCGAGGAAACCCTGAGCCGTTCGCGGATCTGGAGGAACGGGCGGTACGAGATGGTCGAGCCCTTCGGCGCCTTCGAGATGTACGACTTCCCTCCACCCGTCGGATCCCTGCCCGTGTACTCTGTGGACCACGAGGAGGTGGACAGCCTCCCGCGATTCATCGGCAAGGGCGTCGAGTACGTGGACTTCAAACTCGCCCTCGATGCAGCGACGATGGACGCATTGCGGCGCTTCCAGGCCATTCTTGAGAGAGAGAAGTCGACGGGGAGGCTTGCGGAAGCGCGGAAGACGTTCTTCGCCTCCCTGCCGAAGCCCGCGGATCTCACCGGGAAGGTCGACGGCTACGCGGCCCTTGTTGTGTCCGTGACAGGGACGAAGGATGGCCGGCGGCTGCGCCATGCATTG
Source organism: Thermoplasmata archaeon (assembly GCA_036555455.1). Lineage (GTDB taxonomy): Archaea > Thermoplasmatota > Thermoplasmata > RBG-16-68-12 > RBG-16-68-12 > RBG-16-68-12. The sequence goes on along the minus strand of DATBLI010000074.1, from coordinate 54,603 downwards.
TGGACCGTCATGGGACACCGCGAGGCTTCGCAGAAGTACGGAGCCACGGGGACGGCCTACCTCACGGGCACGCCTGCGGCGGTCGGGGCGATCCTCCTCGCCTCGGGCCGCATTCGCGAGCGCGGAATCCTCTCGCCAGAGCATCTCGACCCGGGGCCGTTCTTCCGGATGACCGAGGACCGAGGGATCAGGGTTCACGAGGAAGTCGGCCCGGTGACCTAGCTGCAAGGCCGGTCAGGTGAGCGCGGTCCCGCCTTCGATCGCGCAGCGTTGCCGCGGTCCGTAACTCTCCCCCTCTCGAGGGAGCGAGCACGGGGCCGATGGCGAACCTAACGGGCGGATCGGCGGGAGGCCCGCTGAAGGCAATCCTCCATCGTGTCGAGGGCCCGCCCGAGGACCTCTTCCTCGATCGTCAGGGGCGGCTCGATTCGAAGCACATTCTCGTCCGTGTCGTACAGGGGCACGACTCCATGCTCGACGCAGTCGTTGAACACGGACCGCGCCGTATCGATGTCGCGGGCCTTGCGACCCTTGTCGCTCACGATCTCAACGCCGAGCGCGAGGCCGAGCCCCCGGGTGTCCCCGACGATCGGGAGGGCCTCCCACTCCTTCACGCGCTTCAGGGCCTTGGCGCCGAGTCTCGCCGCCCTCTCCGGGATTCGGTCCCGGGCCATGATCTCCAAGGTCACTTTCGCCGCAACGCACGCCGCGGGATGCCCGCCGAAGGTCGTCCCGGCGACGACCTCCTCGGCCCCCATCGCCCGATCATCCCCGAGGACCGCGGAGACGGGCATGAGCCCACCGCCGAGGGCCTTCCCGATGGAGACCATGTCCGCCGTCACGCCGAAGTGTTCGATGCTCCACATCTTCCCCGTCCGGCCCAGACCCGACTCGACCTCGTCTGCGATGAAGAACCATCCATGCTCATCCGCGAGCTTCCTCAGCCCGCGGACGAAGTTTGCGGGCGGGATCCACACGCCGGCCTCGAGGGCCACGGGCTCGAAGATCGCGCCCGCGATGCGGTCCGGGAAGGCGACGTGGCGGAGGATGCGGTCCTCCAGGTATTCGAGGCACCAGTCCCCGTACTCCTCCTCCGTCATCCCGCGCGGGCGGCGATACACGTAGGGGTAGGGCGCATGGACCGCGCCGCCCTGGAAGGACTCGAGGAACCGTCGCCACCGGGCGCCGAGGCTGCCGACTGCGAGCGTCCCAATGCTGAGCCCATGGTACTGGCCCGTGAAGCCCAAGATGAGGGGCCGGCCGCTGCTCTGGATCGCATGCTTCACCGCCGCCTCCGCGGCCCCGGTGCCGGAGAGCTCGAGGAAGACGCGAGTGAGGTTCCCCGACGGGCGGACCTCGAGCAGTTTCTCCGCAAGCTCGATCATCGGCACATGGGGCTGGATGAAGTAGATGAGGAATCCGTATCGCCCGAGGGCGTCCACGGTCGCCTCGAGGACCTCGGGATGGACGTTCCCCAGGTTGTTCGTCGCCCATTGGCTCGTGAGGTCGATGTACTCGTTGCCGTCCACGTCGACGAGGGTCGAGCCCCGGGCGCTCGCAAGGACGATGTCCGCGAGGCGCGTCTCCTCGGACCAGAAGTACTTCGGGAAATAGGCCTCGTACCGCTTCCAGTAGTCCGCGGACGAGCCCTTCGCGCCCACGGACGGCTTCCCCTTCTTCGCGGTCATCCCACAGTCCTCGGCCGGGAAGGCAGACCCCCTTCTTGACGCCTTCGGGACCAAGGACGACCCCCAGCAAGGAGAGCCACGGCGCGACCTCGATGTAGGGACCGAGGTTTCATGGGGATGGGACCCGCGTTCCTCCCTTGGCCAGGGAGGCTGCCGACGTGCTCACCGGGCTTCACCTGCTCCTCACATATCAATGCAACCTGGAGTGCGACCATTGCTTCGTGTGGGGCGGACCGAGGCAGACCGGGACGATGACCCTCGCGAACGTGAGGGGCATCCTGGATCAGACCCGCCGGGTCGGGACGGTCGCGTGGATCTATTTCGAGGGGGGAGAGCCCTTCCTCTACTACGGCCTCCTCCTCGCGTCCGTCCGGAGGGCCGCTCGCATGGGCTTCCGCGTGGGCATCGTTTCGAACGGCTACTGGGCCACGACTACGGAGGACGCACTCGAGTGGCTCCGCCCCCTCCGCGGGCGCGTCCAGGACCTTTCGATCAGCTGCGACCCCTATCACGGGACCGGGGACCTCGAGCGCTTGGCAGACCATGCGATGGCCGCAGCCGGACGCCTCGGAATCCCGGGCGGCGTCATCCGAATCGCCTTGCCTGAGGCCGTCGACGCGACCGCGTCCTTCGGCCAACTCGGCCTCGGCGAGTCGGCCCTCATGTACCGCGGAAGGGCCGCCCAAACGCTTGCCTCCCGCGCGCGCCTCCGTCCCTGGTCCGAGTTCACGACCTGTTCCCACGAGAAGCTGGAGGACCCTGAACGGGTCCACGTGGACCCCCTGGGAAACGTGCACCTGTGCCAAGGAATCTCCCTGGGCAACGTCTTCCGCACGCCCCTCCGAGATCTCCTCTCCTCGTACCGGCCGGACGACGACCCGATCGTTGGACCGATCCTCAGGGGAGGGCCTGCGGAGCTCGTCCGCGTGTACGGCGTACCGCACTCCGACGCCTACGCGGACGCGTGCCACCTCTGCGACAGCGTCCGCCGAGCCTTGCGGGAGCGCTTCCCCGAGATCCTCGTTCCGGATCAGATGTACGGGACTCTCCCCGCGTAGGCCATGGAATCCGATCCCTCGACCGCGTGCTGCGCGTGGGCAGCGATGCGTGAGGACCGAGCCCTCCGTCTACGGCTCAAGGTTCTCCTCGAGGAGCTTGCGGAACTCTTCGGGAATCGGCTTCGTCTGCTTCTTCTCGTAATCGTAGGACACGAGGACGCTCGTCGACTTTGCGATCAGGCGGCCCGACCGCCTCTCCGTGATCTCGTAGCTCAGGGTGAAGGACGAGCTGCCGAGCTTCGAGGGCCACACGGCCACTCGAATCTGGTCTCCCCATTCCGCCGGGGAGACGTAGTCGATGTCGACGTGGGCGAGGATAAAGTCAATCTCGTGGAGGGACCGCTTGAAGTTGTGCGCCAGGTAGAACTGAGTCCGCGCGAGTTCGAAGTAAGAGAGGAAGACTGCGTTGTTCACGTGGCCCATCCCGTCGATGTCCCGAAAGCGCATCTGGATGTCCGTCACGAAGCGCGCCATCAGTCGGGCGAAGACGGCCCGTGGGTAAAACATTGCGGCCTTCAGGTCCCCTGGAGGAGGCGAGTGAATTCCTGCGACATCGCGAACTTGACCTGCTTCGACGGATCGCCTTTCATGGAGGGCCGGGCGGGGAGCGATGTCTTCGCGAGGTTGCGGTAAATCGACCAGGAGAGCTCGATCCGCTTCGCGAGGACGTCGTCGACCTTGCGGAGGACCTTGGCGGGAACGCCCCCGATCACGCTGGCTTCGGGGAAATCCGCGGACTCGCGTACGACGGCCCCCGCCGCGACGAGGGAACCCCGCCCAATCTTCGCACCGCTGCTGATCGTGGCGTTCATCCCGATGAGGCAGTCCGTCTCGATCGTACACCCGTGGACCACGGCGGAGTGGCCGATCGTCACCCGATCGCCGATTCGGCAGGGCAAGCCTTGGTCCACATGGAGGACGGCGTTGTCTTGCACGTTCGAGTCCCGGCCCACCTCCACGGCGTCGAAGTCGCCGCGAAGGACGGCTCCGTGCCAGACGCTTCCCCCGTCGGCGACGGAGACGTCGCCCACGAAGACGGCGGTCGGAGCCACGTAGATCATCGGGCCTTGGATGACGCGGGCGCTTTCAAGGCTTTCGACGTCGGAGAAGAGGGAGAAAGGCTAAAGGAAGAAGGAGCCGACGGTACGGACCGCGTCGGCCAGGCGGTCCGTCCAGCGGCGAGCGCGGGGCTCGCACGCGTCGTCCACGTGGCCTTGGATGCTCGAAGGCGCCTTCCGCACCCAGGCCGGGTCAACGCCGCCGAGCTCTAGCCGGGCGAACGTGGACAGACCGAGGGGTCGCCGGAGGGGGACCCTCGGGACCGGCAGCGTATTCGGGAGCGGAATCACGACCCCCACCTCCCCACGCCAGGCTCGAGCGTTCCGTGCACTGCGGCCAACCCCTTGACCTGCCAGCTCCTTGAGAGGAGCCGGTCGAGGGACGCCTCCGAGCGGCCGTTGAGATGTTCAGTTTCCTTGGACACGAAGCTGTTTGTCTTGTTCCAATGCATGTTTGGCTAATGCACATACGGGTTAATAAAACCTATGTTTTCATTATAGAAATGATTATAAGGTCCGGCCAACATGCCATTGTTGAGGTGGGTCCATGCGGGCTTTCAAGATTATTGACGACCCAGAAGCATTCCAACTGATGGCAGACGAGACCCGGCGGCGGATCATTTATCTGCTAAGGGCCAAGCCGATGACAGTTGCGCAGATCGCGGAGGAACTCGACCTGACTCCGCAGGCCATCTATCACCACATCCGCAAGCTCAAGGACTCGGGCCTTGTCGAGGTCGGCAAGGAGGTGCGGGTGGAGCATTTCATCGAAACGTACTATCAGGCTTCCGCGGAGCTGTTCAACTTCACGATGGGCAAAGCGGGACGCGCGGGAGCCGCGGAGGCAACGACGGCGGAGGCCCTCCGGAGCCTCTCGAAACTTGGGTTCAAGGTCGAGGCGAATTCCGCGACCGTGGCGAAAATCGTGGACGTCGTCCGCCGGCTCGAGGAAGTCGAAGGGAAAGGAAGATGGGCCGACCGCATTGCGGAAATCAAGGATATCGACTTCACGGTCGGCCAGGAACTCCAGCACATTGCCGCGATGGTCTCCATGACGGACGAGGATTGTGACGAGTTCATCCGACTGCTGAAGCAGCACCGAAGGCTCCTCAAGTCCATCGTTATCGAATCACCCCCCGGCGAGGTCAAGGTTGCCGCGCCGACCTAGGTCGATCCTCCGATACCGACTCACGCCCGAAGGAACTCCTTCACGATCCCGTCGAGGCGGGCGCGGACGCCCGGGTCCAAGTCCGTGGGTCGGTGCTCCCGAAGGATTCGGTCGACTTGCTCCCGCGCGACCTGCATGGGCTCCTTCCGCCCCTTCTGGACCCATGCGTCGAAGGGGTCTGTGTCCCACAGCATAGGGCGGTAGATCTCGCGGATGTGCTCGAGGGTGTGACGCTGCCCGAGGTACGTGCCTCCGATCCCCACGCGCTGGATGAGATCAAGGGCCACGGTGTCGGCGTCCACGTTGAAGCCACGGTACACCGTGAGGACCATTCCCGCGATCTCGTGGTCCAGGAGGAGTTGCTCGTAGGAGAGGAGCGTGGAGCCCGCCGGCGTCCCGAGGCCATTCACGACCTCGCCTCCCACGTCCGCGCAGAGGGCCGTGATCAGGGCGTTTTCCAAGGATGCCTGGGTCCCCGGGACCTTCGCGCTCGACCCGAAGCCGCCCACGGAGCACGGGAGGCCGACGTGCTTCGCCATCTCAATCGAGCCGACGGCGAGCAAGGTGCTCTCCGCGGATCCCCCCATGTACGCGCCCGTCCTCGGATCCATCCCGCTCAGGACGGATCCGTAGATCACAGGCGCGCCAGGCGCGTGGGCTTCCGCCGCGCAGGCCACGGCGAGGGTCTCTGCATGGCACACAACGAGGTCCCCCGCGAGGGTTACGGGGCCGCTCACCCCCGCCTGGGCCATCGAAGTGATGTGGATCGGGACGCCGTGCTCGGCCCACACGAGGGCGGCGTCCATCGCGTTCCCGTCCACGGAGAGCGGAGACGTCGTGCAGAGCATCGCGGAGAGGTAGGGCCGCCGCAGGAGCTCCTCCTTGGAGCCGAGGACCTCCGCCGCCATCTTCACTTGGGCGCGGGCCTCGTCGGGATTCGTCGTGGACTCCGTGAGGAGATGCTTTTCCGTGTTCTCCATTGCGGCCCGCATGCCCGCGACCACGTGGGCCTTCTCCGGAACATCGTGCGCCACGACCATGGGCTCGTAGATGCTCACGTACGGGAGGAAGTCGCCGAGGATCGCGGTCCGGCGGACATCCTCTAGGAGGGATGCGCGTTTCGTGCCCGTGGCCGAATCCCAGACGGCGATCCCGCATCCGTCCGTCGTGAAGTAACAGTGGGTCCCATCCATGGGCAGGTCGAACCGCGGACTGCGACCCGCAAGCGTGATCCTGCGCGGAGCCTCGGCGAGCAGGGACTCGACCAGATCCGGGGGAAAGCGGACGACGTGGGCCGATTCGTCGACGTTCGCCCCGGCCTTCCCGAGGGCCTGCCGTGCTCCTGGACTCAGGACCCGCATCCCCGTCTTCTCGAGGACCGCGAGCGCGGCCCCGTGGATCCGTTGCCGCTCTTCTCGTCCCAGCCAGTCGAAGCGCTTCCGTGTTCGGAAGCGATCTGCGAAATCGCCCATCCTCCCGCCTCGGCGGGAGAAGGCACGCCCAAGATATGAAGGGCTCTGACGGCCTCCCTCCAGATGAGTGTCACTCGAGGTTCACGAGCACGTTCTTCGCGTGGGTGTAGAACAGGACCGCGTCCACGCCCTGCTCCAGCCCCAGGCCCGACTGCTTCCAGCCGAGGAACGGGGTCTGGGGAAAGGTCACAGGATACTCGTTCACGGATACCATCCCGGCGCTCAGGCGGCGAGCCATCGTGTGCGCCTTCGTGATGTCCTGAGTCCAGATGCCGGCGGAGAGACCGTAGGGCGTGTCGTTTGCGCGGGCAACGGCCTCGCCGACATCGGAGAAGGACCATGCCGCGAGGACGGGGCCGAAGACCTCCTCTCGCGCGACGCGGCTGTCCTCGGCGGGCTCCTCGAAGATCGTGGGATGGAGGAAGTTGCCCTCCCGGAGCGCAGGTTCCTCCGCGCGCCTTCCGCCCACGAGGACCTTGGAGCCGTCCGCGATCCCTTCCTCGACGGCCGACCAGACGTTCTGCAGCTGCTCCCGGGAAACGAGCGGCCCCATCTGGGTGCCCTCTTCGAGCCCAGGCCCGAGGCGGATCCTAGCGGCCTGTCCTCGGAGCCGGTCGAGGAAGTCCCGTGCGATCTCTTCGTGGACGAGGAGTCTCGAACCCGCCCAGCACATCTGGCCCGCGTTCTGGAACGCACCGAAGAGGACTCCGGCGAGAGCCCTGTCGACCTTCGCGTCCGGGAGCACGATCTGCGGGTTCTTCCCTCCGAGTTCGAGGGTCGCGGGCACGATGCGGTCCGCAACGGTTCGAAGGAGCTGCTTGCCCGTATCCGTGGATCCCGTGAAGGTCACGCTGTCCACATCCGGGTGGCGGGCGAGGGCCTCCCCGACTTCCCGGCCGGGGCCCGTCACGACATTGATGACGCCGGGCGGGAAGCCTGCCGCGGCCGCGAGTTCCGCGAGCTTCAGGGCCGTGAGGGGCGTGAGGGTCGCCGGCTTCAGGACGACGGCGTTGCCCGCGGCGAGGGCAGGGGCGATTCCTCGACAGGCGAGGAGGAGGGGATAGTTCCAGGGTGCGATGTGCACGGTCACGCCGAGGGGTTCCCGGAGCGTGTAGTCGAGTCTTGCTCCGGGCACGGGAATCGTGAGTCCCTGAATTTTATCGCTAATCCCCGCATAATATTCAAAGAGCTTGTAGACGTAGGCGATGTCGCCCCTCGCTTCGCGGAGGGGCTTGCCCACGTTGAGGGACTCAAGCCGGGCGAGATCATCGAACTGCTCCCGGATGCGCGCGCCGAGGAGCCAGAGGAGCCGCCCCCGTTTGCTCGGATCGAGATCCCGCCACTCCGGCGCGTCGACCGCCTTCCGCGCGGCTTCCACGGCCGCCTCCGCATGCTCGCGTGTCCCCGAGGCAACCTTTGCAATCGGGCGATTCGTCGCAGGGTCCAAGACCTCGACGAACGAGGAGGCAGGCAGCGACTGGCCGGCGATGTAGGCACCGTACTCCTGGAGCTCCATGCAGCTTCCCGAACAGCGAACGTTCCCGCGTCGTATAAGTGTGGCGTATTCGCATCGCCCTACCGATGGCCTCTTATTCAGCCCCCCGGATGCCGGCCGGGGTCCATCACTCTTGGTCGAGGTTGTGCGACAGACGAGGCGGCTACTCTGGCGAGACGCAGCTCGCCACTCCTTCGAGTTGCGCCGGATGCTCCTCGACCAGTTCCGCCATGAGGACTTCCGGGGGAAGCGGATCCTCGACGTCGGCACGGGGGAGGGGCGCCTCGCCTTCGTCGCGGCGACCCTGGGCGGGCATGTCCTCGGAGTGGACATCGACCGCGCGAAGCTGCAGACGGCGCGGGCGTACGCGAGCGTGCGGGGGATCCGACATGTGGACTTCGCCTATGGCGATGTGGAGAAGACCCCGTACCGCGAGTTTTCCGCGGAACCCTTCGACTATGTCCTCAGCAATCTCTGCATGTCCGATGCCATCGTGTGGCGCTCCTCCCGCGCCCTCCGCCCGGGAGGGCGGTTCATCTTCTGCTGCCACCACGGGGACCAGTGGAAGGAGACGAAGCGCGGCTCGCGACACGCCTTCTACGAGGACCAGATGGAGGAGCTCCTGCGGGAGAATGAATTCGACATCGAGTTCATCGGGGTGGACACGATCGTCGCGGAATTCGACGAGCTGCGCCAGGTCGAGTTGTTCCTCAGGAACGCAATCGTACGCAAGTGGGTCGCCGATGGCCGCTGGGAGGAGCTCGCGGACTCATTCGACCGCGGAGAAACGACCCTAACGCAGTCGTACCTCATCGTGAAGGCAAGGCGTCTCGCGCACGGCTACGCGGCGGGCCAGTGAGCCGAGAGCCGACGTTCAGGTCCGCCTCGACCGGCGTCGCGCGTAGCCCATGTCAGGCGCTTCCGACCAACGCGAGCGTCCCTCCACGAGCCAAGGCATGGCATTCTGAAGGAGGAAGAACATCCCAGTGAACTTGGATTCGAACTCGCGGACGAGCGACATCCTTACTGTCGGCGAGAAGACGACCGCGGCGGTTCAAGAGGCTTGGCCCCACTCCCACCCGAATCGGCAATGTTCATCTGGGGCGCACCGATTGCACCCGAGGTTGCACGGATGTACCTCGGGGCGCACGTCTCCATCGCGAAAAGCATTGCTTTGGCGCCGGAGCGGGGGGAGAAGATCGGGGCAGAGGCCATCCAGATCTTCTCACGAAGCCCGCGGAAGCTGAAGGACACGAAGCCGTTGCCGCTGAAGGATGCCATCGGCTTCCCCGCGAATCTTGTCGCCCATGGGATCAAGCGAGCGATCGTCCATGCGAATTACCTCATCAACCTGAGTGCGCCGAAGAAATCGTACCTCAAGGTGGCCCGAGAGGCGTTCAAGGATGAGCTGGAACGCGCCCAACAACTCGGGCTCCGTGAGGTCATCTTCCACCCGGGTGCTCACATGGGGAAGGGAGAAGCCGCCGGACTGAAGGTGGTCGCCGAGAGCCTCGATTGGTGCTTTCTCCATGCGTCCGCCGCGGATGTCTTCGCATGCCTCGAAAACACCGCGGGACAGGGGACCGTCCTCGGCTACAGTCTCGGGCAGCTCGCGGAAATCATCGAGCACAGTTCGTTTGAAGACCGGCTCGCCGTGTGCATCGACACTTGCCACGCCTTCGCAGCGGGCTTCGACCTCCGCACCAAAGAAGCCTACGATGCCTTCTGGAGGGATGCGGAGGCGACTGTGGGGATCGCCCGCGTGCGGGCATTCCATCTGAACGACTCGAAGGGCGACCTCGGTTCGCGTCTTGATCGTCACGAGAACATCGGGAAGGGGAAGCTTGGAACGCTTCCGTTCCGGTTCCTCGTAAACGACGAGCGCTTCAAGGAGCTGCCCGGCTGCCTCGAGTATCCGGGGACGGACGCCGGGTACCGGAGGAACCTGAAGACCTTGCGGTCCCTCATCGAAGGCTATGTGCCTCCGAAGAAGGCACGACGGGTCGGCATGTGAGGTGCCCACGCACCTCTCCGAGGGCATCGTACAGGCGCTGTGTGACTCGCCGCACACCCCGGGACCGATTCAAGAGGAACTCCAGATACGGCGCACCCGCAAGGCCTGCGAGCATCGCCGGAATCGCGGCAGGCCCGGTGGCCAGCCGGCCCTCGGGCGTCACGACATGCATCGACTCGAGGAATCGCGGGCCCAGACCGGTTGGCAGGAGACCCTGCGCCTCTTGCAGGGATCGAGTCTGTATCCGGCGGCGCATGTCCAGGGACTTCACGCCGCGGGCGAGCGCGGTGCAGACCCGGCATTCCCCGTCGTACAGGAGAACGTACTCCGCGGCCATGTTTCGCGCTCCGCGAAGGTCAACGACCATTTGGCCATGAAGCTCGTGGGATTCCGTTGACCCGTGGGTTTCCCCCAGAAGTCCGAATGTGCAAGATTCTGCAAGAAGGTTTAAGTAACCCTAAATCCTGCTTTCCATTGACGACATGCCGAGGTCCATCCAATCCGCATCTGCGGGGTGCATACCCCGCGTGAATCACGGAGCCTCGGTGGTGTTTCTTGCGTGATCGGCCTGTCCCATTTCCGGGAGGCCGGTCGCGAGGTGCTATCATGAAGGCGCGTTGCTTGCCGGACCAAGTTCCGCTCACGGATCGGGGGAGCGGAGCGCCTCCGCGAAGGCGACAGGCAAGGCAGGCCTTCATCGCAGGGAGGGGAAAGACGTGATGGAACCGCGCGACCTGGATGAGAGCTGGAAGACCGGGGATCGCTGGGCCGGCATTGCCCGCCCATACCGCGGCGAGGACGTTGTCCGCCTTCGAGGATCAATCCGGATTGAGCACACCCTCGCGACGATGGGGGCAAGGCGCTTCTGGCATCTCCTGCGAACGGAGGATCGGGTCACCGCCCTCGGGGCCCTCACAGGAGGCCAGGCCGTCCAGCACGTGCTCGCGGGCCTGCAAGCGATCTACCTCAGCGGTTGGCAGGTCGCCGCGGACGCGAACGACGCCGGGCAGACGTACCCGGACCAGAGCCTGTACCCGGCCGACAGCGGTCCAAACATGGTCCGACGGATCAACAACGCCCTGCGGCGAGAGGACGAGAAGCAAACCGCCGCACGGAAACACGACGTCTACTGGTTCGCGCCCATCGTGGCGGATGCGGAGGCGGGATTCGGCGGTCCCCTCAACGCGTTCGAGCTGACGAAGGCGTTCATCGAGGCCGGCGCTGCAGGCATCCATCTCGAGGACCAGCTCGCGAGCGCGAAGAAATGCGGCCACCTCGGGGGCAAGGTCCTCGTTTCCACGGGCGTGTACCTCCAGAAACTCCTCGCGGCGCGCCTTGCGGCGGACGTGAGCGGCGTGCCGACGATCCTCATCGCCCGCACGGACGCGAACTCCGCGAGGCTCCTCACGACGGACGTGGACCCTGCGGACCAAGACTTCGTCCGAGACGGCAGGACCGCGGAGGGCTACTACGCCTTCCGTGGGGGCATCGAAGCGTCGATCGCTCGTGGGCGATCCTATGCGCCCTATGCCGACCTCTTGTGGTGCGAGACCTCGGGCCCCGACCTCGACGAGGCGCGGACCTTTGCCGAAGGGATCCATGCGAAGTTCCCCGGGAAGATGCTTGCCTACAACTGCTCCTCCTCGTTCAACTGGAGGAAGAAACTCCCCCCGAACCAGATCGCCCGCTTCCAGGACGGGCTCGCGGATTTGGGCTACAGGTTCCAGTTCGTGACCCTCGCAGGCTTCCACGCGATGAACCTGGCGATCTACCGTCTCGCGAAGGCGTATCGCGACACGGGCATGAGCGCCTACGTGGAGACTCAGGAGGACGAGTTCGCGGCCCGCGAGGAGGGCTACACAGCGGTGGAGCACCAGACCTTCGTGGGCACGAGCTACTTCGACGACGTCACCGCGGTTCTCTCCGGAGGCGCGGCATCCACCCTGGCCATGGAAGGCTCCACGGAGAAGGAGCAGTTCCAAGGGGGACCGCGGAAGCCGGCCGGACCCATCGAGGAGAAGAGCCACTAGGCCCCCTCAGAAGGGTAGCTTGCCCAGAGCGATGGCCAGCGGGAGCAGGGCCTGCTCCGTCCCGAGAAACTTCGCGGTCTGCAGCGCGGCGTTGAGGTAGCTAATCGTGTGCTCCTTCTCGCCGACAGTCCAAAGGCCGTAGGCATCCACGACCTTCGCGAGGATCCGTTCCAGGGGGACGCCGGCCTCCAACGCCTGTCGGACGGTCGCCTCCGCGGGAGGCGACTTGTACCGCAGGCTCGACTCCAGTGCGGCGAGGACGGAGTCGCTCTCCGCCACGACGGGACGGCCCATCCTGAAGAACTCCGGATAGCCGAACCGGCCCGTCAAGGTCCGGTACAACTTCCACGCAAGCCAGACGTTCTCCGAGGGCGTGAGGTATCGCGTGCCGAGCCGAGCGCAGTGAACGAGTTGCAGGGTGTGGCCGAGGAAGCCCGGATCTGCACCCGTGGCGATGAGCAGCGGACGATACGCCTCTTCCGCCATGCCCCGGAACACGAGGGCTTGGAGGACCGCTTCCACATGGTCGAAGGCTCCTTCGACGACGAGGTCGTTCAGCCGCGCGACATCCGGCTCTCCGCTCCCCTGATCGAAGCGCTCAGGGATTGCCGCGGGTGGCACGCGCGAGAGGGCCGAGGCCTGGACCCGCGCCAGGCTCATCAAGGGGAGGAAGGCCCGAGGGAGGCCGACGGCCTCCGCGGTCTGCACGTAGGCGATGGCCATCACGAGGTTGTGCCCTAAGCGCCCGAGGTCGTCTAGGGAGGCCCGGACGGCCAGATGGCCCGCGGCCTGCAGACCGTGATCCAGCGCGACACGGGAGAGCAGGGCTCCCGCCTGGGATGCGAGGTTCTTCTCGAGCGCCCTGCGGTAGGCGAGGGAGAGTTCCTCGAGATCCGCGCGGGGGACCGCCTGCGCCGCGGCCTCGGCCTGGGATGGTTTGAGAGGACTCTTCTTCAAGGAGAAGTTATAGAGGACGAGGAAACGGAGGAGAGGGAGGCCCCCAGGGGGACGCGTGAGCCCCAGAAGCTCCCGCGCCGACCATGCCGTGAGGAGCCCGTGGGGCGTGTGGAGCTGCGGGTCGTCGTGGCTCGAGGCCGTGTAGAGCAACGCGTCGAGAATCGGGCCTGCATTCAGGGGATCCTTGATCAGGGAGTCGTAGAGCGGCACGGCTCTCCGATGCTCGAGGGTGGGGAGGAGGGAGATGAACCGTTCGAGGTCCCTGGACGACATCGTCGGAGAGGGAAACGTGAGCAAGATATGAAATTGCGGCGGCTGTCGCGGGAAGGGCGGAGACGCCGTCACGAAAGCCCCGAGGGCCCTCCGAGAAACGCTTATACGCGACCGAGCCGTTCGTTTCGCTCCATGCCTCTCTACGACACGATCATCATCGGTTCCGGCCCTGCCGGACTCACCGCAGCAATATACGCCACGCGAGCGAATCTGAAGACGCTGGTCATCGCGGGACAGGTCGCCGGAGGGCAGCTCATGCTCACGACGGAGGTCGAGAACTACCCGGGCTTCCCGAAGGGGGTCCTCGGCCCGGAGCTCATGGCGCTCTGGCGGAAGCAGGCAGAGCGATTCCATGCGGATTTCGTCGATGACGACGTGACAAAGGTCGACTTTCGAGCGAGACCCTTCAAGATCTGGACGACGGACCAGATGCATGAGGGCGGCTCTGTGATCATCGCGACGGGGGCGAACGCGAAGTACCTTGGCCTTCCGAACGAGCAGCGCCTGAGGGGGAAGGGTGTGAGTGCCTGCAGCACCTGCGACGGATTTTTCTTCAAAGGCCTAGACGTCGTCGTCGTGGGCGGTGGCGATACGGCCATGGAAGACTCCCTCTACCTCTCGAAGCTCTGCAAGTCCGTCACGATCATCCACCGACGCCACGAGTTCCGTGCGAGCAAGATCATGCAAGACCGCGTGACGAGGACGCCGAACGTTCGCGTCGTGTGGGACTCTGAGATCGTCGAGGTCCTCGGGGATGCGAAGGTCGAGGGCGTCCGAGCGAAGAACGTGAAGACAGGAGAGACGACAGACCTGAAGGCTCAAGGCCTTTTCCTCGCGATCGGCCACGCACCGGCGACGGAGGTCTTCCGCGGCCAGCTCGAACTGGAAAAGGACTGCATCGTCCTCCATCCACGCGACGGCTACGCAACCGCGACATCCGTCGACGGCGTCTTCGCCGCCGGGGATGTCCATGACTTCCGGTACCGCCAGGCCGTGACGGCCGCGGGATTCGGATGCATGGCGGCCCTCGACGTCGCGAAGTGGCTCCAGACTCCCGAGTGATTGATTGGCCAGGCCGTCCTCAGCCCGAGAGATCGGCGGCGGGATGCCCAAATCTTGAAGTAAGCTCGTACCCTTCGCGGCGGATCGGAGGCCGGATCCATGGTCCGCATCTTTCGGGGCGGCGTCCTCGACGAGCGGTTCGAGGGCTCTGTCGTCGTCATCGGCCCCCGGCCCACGACGATGACCGGTCTCGTCCGCGGGGATCTCTTCGTCCGCGACAACAGCGTGTGCGAGGTCACCGGCATGGTCTCCGGGAACCTGCTTGCGGAGCGCACGGGACGCGCGGTCCTCCGCGGCCTCGTGACGAAGTCGTGCAAGGCTACGGGTGGGGACGTGGAAATCTATGGGATGGTCCAGGGCGATGTGATGAACGAGGGCGGCCGCGTCTTCGTGGACAAGGGGGCCGTGGTGAGAGGGAGAGTACTCGGAGAGATCTCTGCGGCGCCCCTGCCGCCCCCCACGCCCTCGTCGACCGCGCCTGCGCCCGCGAAACCGCCCGCGGGCTCCTAGGCCTCGGCCGCCGGGACCTCGGGCACCTTCTTAGGAGTCGGCTCCACGCCGGGCCGCTTCTCCGCGGACGCGAAGAGCTGCAGGTACGGGACGAGGGCGTTGACGATCTGGTTCTCCGCCTTGCGGAGATGCTCTTCGTAGGTGGAACGGCTCACGCCGATACCCCTCGCGATGTTCTCTGTGGTGATCTGCCGAGGCGACGTGTAGTAGCCGTAGCGATGGGCCTTCAAGACCGCGTCGATCTGCTTTCCCGTCAGGTCCGCGAAGAGGCTGTTCACCCAGACGCTCGTGGGCAGCATGCTCAGGGAAAGCTCCCGCTTCCGAATCAGCTCCGTCGGCCCGAGGCGGTTGAAGTCCCGGAAGAGGTGGCGGGTCGCCTCCTCGTCGAAGCCGATCACCCGGAAATAACCCCAGCCGTCCTGGTAGATTGCAGGGGGCGCGTCAAAGAACTCGTGGGGTTCCCAGACATTCCAAGGGCTGTTTTCGTACGTGCCGCAGGTGCAGCGGAGCATGAAGATCCGTGCCTGTTGGGCCTCGATCCATCTGTCTACGACCCGGCCGGCTTTCTTGATGTCTTTCTCGATTTCCATGAGCTCCCGTTCGTCCAACGTGGGGACCTGGAGGAGTTCGCGACCCCAGATGCACCACATCGAGATCGGGACCCCGGGATGGCGACCGGAGATCTGGATGAACGGGTACTCATAGCGAGTCCGGAAGGAAATCTCCCACAGGGCCATGATTCGGACATGGCGGTGGTAGGGCATATTCCTGGTGCCGTCATATGACGGCCGCCTAGCGCGGGTCAACATCCCTCGTATAGGGCGTCTCTTCTCCTCCCGAGGTGCGCAAGATGTACTTCATCACGACGGCATGGGGACCGAGCTTGAAGACGGACAACCGCGAGCTGCGGGAGTATGTGCGGACGGAATACGGCGCTGAGGACACCGAGTGGGTGTTCTCGCGAATCCTCCGCGTGCGGAAGAAAGCCACGAAGAGGGCACAGGCAGTCGCGTGTCTCCTTCCACCGAAGGAGTTTGCGTCGGCCGCCTCCGCGTAGGATCAGTGGGTCCTGCGCGGCACCCTCCAGGATGGGACACGCTCAGGTTTTTATCGCACGGTCTCGTCGGACCTCTGCCGATGGCCAGGGTCACGATTCGGTACTGCGTCCCTTGCAGGTACCTTCGCAAGGCCGTGGAGGATGCGGAGGCGATCCTCGCGGCGTATGGCCTGCGGCTCGAGAGCCTGGACCTCGTGCCCGGGGACCATGGCGTCTACGATGTGGTCGTCGACGGACGCGTCGTCTTTTCCATCGACCAGGAGATGCGGTTCCCCCAGACCCAGGAACTCATCGATCGAATCCGCCCGTTCGTAAGCGGGGCGGCTAATCCATCGTGAGTACGACCTTTCCGAACTGCTCCCCTCTCCCGACGTATTCGTGGGCTTCGCGGGCCTGCTCCAAGGGGAACGTTTTGTCGACGACGGGTCTGAGCCGACCCATGAACACGAGCTTCATGACCTCCTCGAACTCCCGCTGGCTCGCCATCGTCGAGCCAATCACGGAGAGTTGCCGCCAGTAGACGTAGCGCAGGTCGACTTCGACCATCGGTCCCGTCGTGGCTCCGGGGCACACGAGACGGCCTCCCCGCCGAAGCGCGCGGACACTGTCCTTGAAGGTCGCCTGTCCCACGTGGTCCACGACCACGTCGACGCCCCGCTTGCCTGTGAGCTCCCAGATCGCCTTCGACCACGGCATCTCCCTGTAGTTGATCACGACGTCGGCGCCGAGCTCCTTGGCGCGCCGGAGTTTCTCATCGCTCGAACTCGTCGTGTACACGGTGCAGCCCGCGAGCTTCGCGATCTGGATCGCCGCCGTGGACAAGCCGCTGCCCGCCCCGATGACGAGCACGTCCTCTCCGGGCCGGATGCGGGCCCGGTTGACGAGGAGCCGCCAGGCGGTCAGGAAGACGAGGGGCGCTGCGGCGGCAGGCGCCCAGGCCATGTCCACAGGCACGGGCAGGACATTCCGCGCAGGCACCGCGACGTATTCCGCGTAGGTCCCAGGAATGTGCTCCCCAAGAATCTTGAAGTCTTGGCAGAGGGCCTCATCTCCCGCGACGCAGAACTCGCAGCGCCCGCAGGAAATTCCAGGATTCACGACGACCCGATCGCCGCGCTCGAATCCCGTGACGTCGCTCCCCGTCTCCGCGATGTCTCCCGCGGCGTCCGCCCCGAGGATCGTCGGGAGGGTGAGCTTCAGGGCCGGGATTCCCTCGCGGACAGTCAGGTCGAGATGGTTGATCGAGGCGGCCTGGACATGGAGGAGGACCTGCTCGGGACCCAGGACCGGCTTGGGGTAGTCCGTGACGTACTCCAGCACTTCGGGGCCGCCATGCCGGGGCAGGACGACGGCTTTCATCGATTCCGCTCCGCGATCTGGCGTAAGGCCGAGGCCGTTATAAGGAGCGCCGTCGGGGCTCAGCGGACCCGGTAGCCTTTCTCCGTCAGGATGCGTACGACGTCCTTGCGGTGATCCCCTTGGAGCACGATGATCCCGCCCTTCCCCGATCCGCCCGTGGCGAGTCCCTTCTTCAGGTCCCGCGCGAGCCGCTCCGCTTCATCAGGATTCGTTTCCAGTCCATGGACGACGGTCACGGCTTTGCCGTAGCGGCGAGTATCGAGATCGACGGACAGCTGGGTCGTCTCACGGCCCAGGTCCTCGCAGACGCAGAGTTCCTTAGGGAGCCCGCAGGTTGCGCAGATCCCGGCTATCAAGCTGCCTCCGTTGCGGGGGGTGTACCGTCAATCGCCTCTTTAAGGAGTCGGTAGTGTTTTCGAATAGTGACTTCGGAAACTCCCGTCAACCGGGCGATCTGAGCCTGAGTCACAGGCATGTCGAACTCCTCGGAAGCGAGGTACAAGGCGCCCGCCGCGATGCCGACCGGGCTGTTCGCCTCAAGGTTCTTCAAGTCCTTCGCTTGGCCCACGAGGGTCAGGGCGCGCTCGCCCACGCGTGGGTCGAGCTCGAGCTGGCTGGCGAAGCGAGGCACGAAGTCCTGGGCGCGGCTGGCTCGGGCGAAAACTCCAAGCTCCCGGCTGACCACCTTCGCAGTCAGGCTGATCCGATGGACCGTCACCCCAGTGGCCTGGGCGAGCTCATGGAGCCCCCGAGGCGCGCCGAGCTGCTTGCTCGCGAGGTAGACGACGGATGCGACGATCGCGTCCATGGATCGACCCCGAGACAGGCCGGCCTCAATCGTCTGGCGCAGGAGGATCGCCGCCCGCTCCCGGAACACGGGCGCAAGGCCGAGACGGGAGGAGAGGCTCGAGAGCTGCGCAAGGCCGGGTGCCAAGGCGCGCTCCGTTCGGTCGTACCGAGTCCATTGGCTCACGCGGCGCAAGCGGTTCAGTGCGGCCACGGATCGGGCGTCGATCGGGTTCCCCTTGGCATCCCGCAGACCGTTTCCGACCATGGAGCCAAGGCCCTTGTCCGGCGCCATCACGGACGGCGGCGGGCCAGCCCGGATCCGGTCGTCCCCTTCGAAGGTCGTCCAATCGGGGCCCATGTCCACGAGGCCATCGTCGACGACGAATCCGCAGTTGTCACAGACGCGCTCGCCGCGAATGGAATCGAGGTAAATTGCCGCACTCCCGCAGTTCGGGCAGCGGGACGTTTCCCGGACCTGGCGTCCCTCGAATCGATCCAGGTCCTGGTTGATGATTCGGTCTCTGTTCACATCATTCAGGTGGCTCATGCGATCACCTTTCGGGAACGTTCCTCGACGACCCACTTCGTCGCCCAGCGCTCCAAGCCGCGGATTGCGTCAAAGAGATCCTGCCCCATCTCGGAGAGGTTGTACTCGACGGCAAGGGGTCGGTCCACGATGATTCGGCGTTCCGCGAGACCCGCCTCCTCGAGCTCCTTGAGGGTCTTCGCAAGGGAGGACTGGCAAATTCCGGTGGATAGGCGCAGCTCGTTGAAGCGCTTCGAGCCGGACATGAGGCTGTGGAGGACGCCCAGCTTCAGTTCGGAGCCGATCAGGCTGATCGCAATGAGCGCCGGGCACTCGGGCCCGTCACAAGGCGACTTCGAGTTGGCCATCGTTTCTGCTCCCGCGTACCCATGAGTATGCCAGGCTTATATATAGTTTCCTTTGGATACTAGGTTTTGGGTCCGTACTTGGTTCAATTATCGAACGTCAGTTAGGACGGCCGAAATTGTACACTCAACGCCAGATGATGGCTTAACTCATCTC
Organism: Thermoplasmata archaeon; assembly: GCA_036555455.1. Taxonomy (GTDB): domain Archaea; phylum Thermoplasmatota; class Thermoplasmata; order RBG-16-68-12; family RBG-16-68-12; genus RBG-16-68-12. The sequence goes on along the minus strand of DATBLI010000074.1, from coordinate 35,565 downwards.
GATCCTGCGCAGCCGCGCTGCATTCCGGGCATTCCCCTCGGCGAGCTTCCGGAAGCTTCTCGAGGCCTCCGCAAGCATGCCTCTGGCAACGTCGGCAACGTCCTCGTAAAACCTTCGCGCGGCCTCCTCGAGGGCGCCAGCCCGCTCCGCGAACGTCCCCGGTCCCGGCGGCGATGCATCGAAGATGTAGCGCGTTCCATCCAAGCCCGAGATCGGCTCTAGGAAGACTTCGTTGAGGAATCGCTGGCGAACCTGTTCCACCTGTCGCCGGCGGTCCCGATGCTGAGCCGCGAGCTCGCGGACGGCGGCGTCCCGCGCAGGGCCCGAGGACTGCCCGAGGCCTTCGTAGAACGCCGCGGTGGCTTCCTCGATCCGGAGCGCATGCCGAACGATGGAGCCGAAGTTCGTCAGCTCAGGGACATCCATTGGGTCAGATCCAGCGCGTGATGACGACTTTGCTTTCCGTGAAGAAGCGGATCGCATCCCGGCCCTGGGGGTGCAAGTCCCCGAAGAAGGAGTTCTTCATCCCGCCGAATGGGAAGTAGGCCATCGCGGCCGCGATCCCCAGATTGACTCCGATGCTCCCCGCCCTGACCTTGTACCGGAAGTCCCTCGCCGCCTTCCCGCTGGAGGTGTAGATAGACGCCGCGTTCCCGTACGGGCTCTTGTTGATCCATTCGATCGCGCTGTCGAGATCCTCCATGTCCAAGAAGCCGGCGACAGGCCCGAAGATTTCCTCCTTGGCGACGACCATGTCCTCGGCCACGTGGTCCAGGACCGTCGGGCCGACGAAGTAGCCGTGCTCATATCCGGGAACGTTGACCTTACGTCCGTCGAGAGCGACCTCCGCGCCCTCCTCCGCCCCCTTGTCGATGTAACCCACGACTCGCGCCTGGTGCTTCTTCGATATCACTGGGCCCATCTGCACCGTCTCGTCGAGACCGTAGCCGAGCTTGAGCCGCGAAGCTGCTTGCGTGAACTTGCTTCGGACCGCTCCGTGGGCTTCGCCGATGCCGACGACCATGGAACCCGCGAGGCACCTTTCTCCTGCGGTCCCGTACACCGATGAAATCATGTTGGGCACGATCCTGTCGAGTTTCGCGTCTGGCAGGACAACGAGGAGATTCTTCGCGCCGCCGCCGCACTGCGCGCGTTTTCCATGGGATGCCGCTCGCGAATAGACGAGCTTCGCGACCGCGGTCGAACCGACGAAGGAAACACCCCGGATGTCCGGATGGTCGCAGATGGCCTCGACCGTCTCCTTTGCGCCGTGCACGAGATTCACGACCCCGGGCGGGAAGCCCGCCTTCTCGATGAGCTCGAAGATCCGCGCCTGAACAAGAGGGTCCTGCTCCGAGGGCTTCGCGATCCAGCAGTTCCCCGTGGCCACGGCGTAGGGCCAAAACCAGGCCTGGACCATCGCGGGGAAGTTGAAGGGGGAGATGCCGGCGAATACCCCGAGGGGTTGGTACAGGACCTCCTCGTCGATGCCCGCGGCGGCGCCATCCTCAAGGTTGTAGCCCATCATCAGGCTCGGGATCCCCCCGGCCACCTCGACGTTCTCGATCGCCCGCCGGACCTCGCCGCGGGCCTCATCGATGATCTTCCCGTGGTCTTGGGTGACGATTCGCGCGAGCTCCTCGAAGTTCTCCTCCATGAGGTTCCTCAAGTTGAAGAAGTACCGGGCGCGCGTGATCGGGGGCGTCTCCCGCCACTCCTCCCAAGCGGCCAGGCCGGCCCGCACGGCCGCGTCGATGTCCTCCTTGGGGGAGAGGGGCACGCGAGCGATGGCCTGGCCCGTGGCAGGGTTCGTGTCCTCCAGCCATTCCCCGGCAGAGGAGTCCACCCACTTTCCATCGATGTAGTTCTTCAGGTCTCCGTAGTGAAGCTTCACCTCGGGGAGCATCGTCGGCGTGGGCTGGACCATCCCGCGCCCCTCCTCAGGTCTTGCCCGCGAGGGCCATCTCGACGCTGTCCTCGAGGAGGCCGAGGGCCTTGTCCATCAAGGGAAGCGGAATGTTCAGTGGGGGCAGCAGGCGAACGCAGTTGCTGTGGTAGCCCGCGGTCAGGAGCATGAGGCCGTTCTTCAGGCCCGCGAGCTGAACGGCCCGAGCGAGGTCGCTGTCTGGCTCCTTCGTCCGCCGGTCCTTCACGAACTCGAGGGCCCACATCGCACCGATACCGCGGACCTCGCCGACGCGATCGCAGGTGTCGAAGATCTCGCGGAGACGCTTGCCGATGAGGGACTCGAGCCGGGGTACTCTTGGCAAAGCTCTCTGGATGACTTTGACCGCCTCGAGGGCGGCCGCGCAAACGACCGGGTTCCCGCCGAAGGTCCCGCCGAGGCTCGCGGGGCCGGGCGCCTGCATGATCTCAGGCCTGCCGGTGACGCCGCCGAGGGGAAGGCCCCCGCCGAGGGCCTTGCCGCTGACGAGGAGATCGGGCACCGTGCTCCAGTGGTCGATGGCCCAGAGCTTGCCCGTACGGCCCATCCCCGCCTGGACCTCGTCGTCGATGAGGAGCATGCCGTGTTCGTCACACAGCTTGCGGAGGAGCGGGAAGAATTCCTTCGGCGGCACGATGACCCCGCCCTCGCCCTGGACGGGCTCCGCAACGACCATGCCCACATGGCCCTCCACTTCGGGCTTCGTGATCGCGGCCTCGATCTCCTCGACCCGGGCCTTCGCGCACTCCGCCGGGCTGCGGCCCTCGGGGTCTCGGTACGGGTACGCGTAGTCCGTGAGGATGACCTCCCGGAGGAGCGGCCCGAAGCCCTCGCGGTACGGCTTTTCCTTCCCGGTGAGGGAGATGTCGAGGAGCGTGCGGCCGTGAAAGGCCGTCCGGAACGAGACGATCCACGGTTTCTTCGTGGACGCGCGGGCGATCTTCACCGCATTCTCGATGGCTTCCGACCCCGAGTTGAGGAAGATGGACTGCGTCAGTCCCGGTGGGCAGATCCCGGCCATCACCTCCGCGAGATCCGTGTACGGGCCGTAGGTGGACACCATGTAGCAGATGTGGGTGAGCTTGTCGAGCTGGGCCTTCGCGGCCCGCGTGACCTCCGGCGGCCGGTGGCCCGCGTTGTGCACGCCGATGCCGACGCCCAAGTCCACGTACACGTTCCCGTCGGCGTCCTGGACAAAGGGGCCCTCCGCGCGCACGAGCTCCAGGGGAAGGCCTACCCGCAGGCCTTTCGTGACGAACTTCTCCTTCCGCTCCAGGGCCGCCTTCGACCTCGGCCCGGGGGGCACGACGAGGACCTTCGGTCCGGTCAACCCCTTCCTCGCAACCCGTCTCCCGGTCTTCCTTGAAGCACGCTCGCCCATGGTATCGTAGCTCGGGCACGGGCCAGCCGCGGCCCGGTCCTTCATGGAGAAAGGCGAGGGGGATTATAGGCTTTGTATCGAACCATTCAGGACATCGCTTACGACGGGCGGCCGGCATCGCCGCAGGCCCCGGCTCGGGGGGTCGAACGGAAAAGCTTGATATGAACTCCACGAGATGGACGCACGGCGCGGAAGCGTTCAAGGGGACCAGTGCCCGAACTTCCTCCGTTGGACTCGGTGGAGTCAATTCTCACGGCCCTCAGCGGGCGAGACTACGTGGCCGACCGGGGCCTCGCCACCGCGGTCTTCCTCGCGGTCAAACTGAAGCGACCCCTCCTCGTCGAAGGCGAGCCGGGTTGCGGCAAGACGGAGCTCGCGAAGGTCCTCGCAACGGCCACCGGCGCCGATTTCATTCGCCTCCAGTGCTACGAGGGCCTCGACGCGAACGCCTCCCTCTATGAGTGGAACTACTCCAAGCAGCTCATGACGATCCGCCTCAACGAGGCGACGAAGACCCCGGAGGAGCTGGAGCCTGAGATCTTCAGCGAGCGCTTCCTCATGCCGAGGCCTCTCCTCCGCGCACTCCAGGGGGATGGCGCGGTTCCCCCGGTCCTCCTCATCGACGAAATCGACCGCGCAGATGAGGAATTCGAGGGCTTGCTCCTTGAGGTCCTGTCCGAGTTCCAGGTCACGATCCCCGAGCTCGGGACGATCCGGGCAAAGACGCCACCCCTTGTCGTGATCACGTCGAACCGGACGCGGGAGCTCAGCGACGCACTCAAGCGCCGGTGCCTGTACACGTACGTCGGCTATCCGAGCCTCGAGAAGGAGGTCGCGATCCTCCGGAGGAAGGTCCCGGGATTGAGCGACGCCTTTTCCCGGGAGATCGTCTCGTTCGTTCAGCGCGTTCGAGCCGAGGAGGATCTCGTGAAGCATCCGGGGGTCTCGGAAACCCTCGACTGGGCCTCCGCCCTCCTCGCCCTGAACCAACAAAGCGTCTCCCGAGAGGTCGTCGAGCAGACCCTGGGAGTCCTCGTCAAGGAGTCGGAGGACCTCCGGTCCCTCCAAGGCACACGCCTGGACGACCTGATGGGAAAGGGATGAGCGCGCCCCCTGCGACGACGGATGGGCTCGGCGTTCGCCTCCTCGCGCGCCTCTCCGGTTTCATCGCCTTCCTGCGCCGCCGCGGCCTCCCGATCGGCCTCGGAGGCGAGGTCGACCTGGGCCGGGCCCTCGCCGAACTCGGGCTCCTCGACAAGGAGGCCTTCCGGGAGGCGTGCCGTTCGACCCTCGCCAAGTCCCGGACGGACCTCGTCCTCCTCGATGCGGCGTTCGACGCATATTGGCGGGGGGCTCGCGGGACGGAGGAGGCTGAGGACGGTCCGCCGGACGCCCCGGCCCCGAAGAACCCGCCGCCGGCCGACGGCCTCCCCTCCGGTCGCGCGACGTCCGTTGCGCTCGGACGGGGATACGATTCCTCCCGGCCCGTCCCCGTGGGGCTGTTCAGCCCGGAGGCACCGCCCCCCGGGCATCCCCTCGCCCTCCTTCCCGCGAGGGAACTCCTCGGCATTCGCATGGGGGCCCGCCGCTTCCGGAGGCGGATCGCGACCCTGCCGGGTCGCCGCTTTGAGCGGTCCGGCCGGGGGAGGATCGATTTCCCCGCGACGGCACGAGGAAGCCTGCGCCACGGGGGAGAGTGGGTCGTCTTCCGCCGACGCCGCAAGAGGCTCCTTCGCACGGACCTCCTCCTCCTGTGGGACGTGAGCGGATCCATGAAGGAGCACGACAGCGGCCTCTTCGCCCTCGTCTACGCCCTTCATCGGACCTCCCCACGCTCGCGGGTCTTCGCGTTCAGCACGGGACTCCACGAAATCACGGAGCGCTTCCGGGGCCGCGCCTATCCTCGGACAGCCCTGGCGGTCCTTCCCGTCCTCGATGCGGCGGAAGGGGGGACCCGCATCGGAACGTGCCTCTCGGATTTCCGCCGGCGGTTCGGCCCCCTCGTCCGGCCGGAGACGACCGTCGTGATCCTAAGCGATGGATGGGATCTCGGGGAAGGACCTCTCCTCGGGGAGGAACTCGAACGACTCCGTCGCCGCGCCCACCTCGTCGCCTGGATCAGTCCCTATGCGGCCCGTCCCGGGTTCGAACCGCTGACCTCGGGCCTGAAGGAAGCGCTCCCGCATGTCGACCTCCTCCTCGCCCCGGAGCACTTCACCTCGCGGGGCGCCTTGCGGAGCCACGGGTAGACAGACCCCGTGCGCCTTTTTCGCAAAGGCATTTATGCGGAGGCGTCAGTACCTCGGACGCCCTTCTGTTCGCCGGAGGGGACATTGTTTCCGCGCGTGGGGGAAGGATGGAATGATTCCGCCGAAGTTCGAGTACTACGTGCCAGCATCTGTGGAGGAAGCCGTCGGCCTGTTGGACCGCTTTGGGGGGGAGGCGAAGGTCCTCGCCGGAGGGCAGAGCCTCCTGCCCGCGATGAAGCTCCGCCTCGCGCAGCCGAGGGCCCTCATCGACATCAACCGGATCCCGAGCCTCTCGTACATCCGGGAGGATGGAGACTTCCTGCGGATCGGAGCCCTCACTCGGACGAACGATCTCAATGACTCCGATGTGATTCGGAGCCACTACCCGATCTTCGCGGACGCGGCGGCTGACATCGCCGACCCCCTCGTGCGCAACATGGGGACCGTGGGCGGGAACGTGTCTCACGGCGACCCCGCAAACGACCTCCCCGCGTGCATGATCGCCCTGGGGGCGAGGTACCTCGTCCGTGGACCCAACGGGACGCGCACCGTGTCCGCGGAGGAATTCTACCTCGACACCTTCAGCACGGCCCTCGAGCCCAACGAGATCCTCGTCGAGGTCCAGGTGCCGAAGGTTCGACCGGGTCACGGGGCGGCCTACGCCTTGCTCGAGAAGCGCGCGGGAGACTTTCCGATTGCCGGGGTCGCGGCCCACCTCGTGGAAAGCCAGGGGAAGGTCGTAAGCGCCGGCCTCGGGCTCACCGCCGTCGGCCCGACGGTTCTGAAAGCCCGGGAGGCGGAAATCGCTCTCGTGGGTCGGGCGCCCGACGAGGCCACCTTCCGTCGCGCCGCGGATCTCGCCCGGGATGCGTCCCAGCCATCCTCCGACCTCCGGGGTCCCGCGGAGTACAAGAAGGCCATGGTGGCCGTCCTCGCGAGGCGCGCGCTTCAGCGCGCCCATGAGCGTGCCCAGGGGGGTCGATGACGTGGCACCTGCACACTCGATGGCCCCGACCCAGACCTCCGCGACGGGAGGACCCCTGTACAAGGTCCAGGTGACGGTGAACGGGCGCGTGCACGCCGCCGAGCTCGAGGCTCGGACCCTCCTCGTGCACTTCCTCCGTGAGGACCTCGGCCTCACAGGCACCCACATCGGCTGCGACACGACGAACTGCGGAGCCTGCACCGTCCTCATGGACGGAAAGGCCGTGAAGTCGTGCACGGTCCTCGCCGTCCAGGCGAACGGCCGCGACATCGCGACGGTGGAGGGGCTCGAGAAGGACGGCAAGCTCCACCCCCTCCAGGAGGGATTCCACGAAGAGCACGGCCTCCAATGCGGTTTCTGCACGCCCGGGATGATGATGGCGGCCCTCTTCTTCCTCCGCAAGAATCCAAATCCTTCGGAGGATGAGATTCGCCACGCGATTTCTGGGAACCTGTGCCGCTGCACCGGCTACGTGAACATCGTGAAGTCGATCCAGTACGCGGCAAAGCAGATGCGGGAGACCCAGGGAGGTGCCAAGGCATGACCGTCCACGGCGGCATCGGACAACCGATGAAGAGGAAGGAGGACGCCCGCTTCATCCGCGGCGAAGGCAACTACGTGGACGATGTGAAGTTCTCGGACATGCTCTACCTGGACATCGCCCGGAGCCCCTACGCCCATGCGACGATCAAGGCCATCCACACGGAGAAGACGCTGGCCGTGCCCGGAGTTCTCGCGGTGATCACGGGGAAGGACCTCGAGGCCGCGAAGCTCGCCTGGATGCCGACCCTCATGTCGGATCAGCAAATGGTCCTGCCGACGGACCGCGTGATGTTCCAGGCCCAAGAAGTCGCGGCCGTCGTGGCGACGAGCCGATACGCGGCCGCCGACGGGGCCGCGGCGCTCGAGGTCGACTATGAGCCCCTGCCCGTCGTCGTCGACCCGTTCAAGGCCCTCGAACCGGGTGCGCCCATCCTCCGGCCAGACCGGAAGGAGAAATCGAACCACATCTGGCACTGGGAGGCGGGGGACAGGCAAGAGACCGACGCGGCCCTCAAAGGCAGCGACGTCGTGGTCCAGGAGAAGCTCTACATCCCGAGAATCCACGTGTCCTCGATCGAGACCTGCGGCTGCGTGGCCCAGTTTGACCGGGTCATGGGCCGACTCACAGTCTGGATGACGACCCAGGCGCCCCATGCGATCCGCACGGTCTTCGCGCTCGTCTCCGGCCTGCCCGAACAGAAGATCCGCATCATCTCCCCGGACATCGGCGGAGGCTTCGGCGGCAAGGTGCCCGTGTACCCCGGGTACGTCCTTGCGGTCGTCGCATCCCTCAAGACGGGCCACCCGGTGAAGTGGGTCGAGGATCGGTCCGAGAACATCCAGTCCGACTCCTTCGCCCGGGACTACCACATCGTCGTGGAGCTCGGTGCGTCGAAAGACGGCAAGCTGAAAGCCCTCCGCGTGAAGACCCTCGCGGACCACGGCTACACGGACGCGGCCGCGAATCCGTCGAAGTTCCCCGCGGGGCTCTTCCACATCGTCACGGGGTCGTATCCCTTCGAGAAGGCGTTCGTCGAGGTGGACGGAGTCTACACGAACAAGCCGCCGGGCGGCATCGCCTACCGCTGCTCCTTCCGCGTCACGGAGGCCGCCTTCACGATCGAGCGGATCGTCGACAAGCTGGCGCACAAACTCGGCATGGACCCGGCGGAGTTGCGGATGAGGAACTTCATTCCGCCGGACGCGTTCCCATACAAGTCCGCGCTCGGCTGGACCTACGACAGCGGCAACTACGGGGCAGCCCTGCGCAAGGCGATGGACCTCATCGGCTACGAGGAGCTCCGGAAGGAGCAGAAGGAGAAGTGGAAGCGGGGGGAGTACATGGGGATCGGAATCTCCAGCTTCACGGAGATCGTCGGCGCGGGACCGTCCCACACCTTCGACATCCTCGGGCTGAAGATGTTCGACTCTTGCGAAGTCCGCATCCACCCCACGGGCAAGGCGATCGCGCGGTTCGGGACGAAGTCCCAGGGCCAAGGCCACGAGACCACGTACGCCCAGATCCTCGCCGAGGAGCTCGGTCTCCCCGCGGAAGACATCGAGATCGAGGAGGGCGACACGGACACGGCGCCCTACGGACTCGGGACCTATGCGAGCCGCAGCACCCCGACCGCGGGTGCGGCTGCCTCCATGGCAGCCCGGAAGATCCGGGACAAGGCGAAGCTCCTCGCCGCACACCTCCTCGAGGTCCGTCCGGATGACATCGAGTGGAAAGACCACAAATTCCAGGTGAAGGGCGTCCCCGGGAAGGCCAAGACGATGCAGGAAATCGCCTTCGCGGCCTACACGAACCATCCCCAGGGCATGGAGGCCGGCCTCGAGTCCGTCGACTACTACGACCCCCCCAACCTGACTTTCCCCTTCGGAAGCTACATCTGCGTCGTGGACATCGACAAGGACACGGGCGAGGTGAAGATTCGCCGCTTCGTCGCCGTGGATGACTGCGGGACGATCATCAACCCCATGATCGTCGAGGGACAGATCCACGGCGCCCTGACGATGGGCTTCGCCGCCTCCATGCTCGAGGAGATTGCGTACGACGAGCAAGGCAACATCCAGGGCGGGTCCTTCATGGACTACCTCCTCCCGACGGCCGTGGAGACTCCGCGGTGGGAAACCGCGAAGACCGTCACGCCATCGCCCCATCACCCCATCGGCGCGAAGGGAGTCGGGGAATCCGCCACGGTGGGGTCGCCCGCAGCCATCGCGAACGCCGTCGTCGATGCGCTCTCCCCGCTTGGGGTGACGAACATCGACATCCCGATCACCCCCTGGAAGGTCTGGAAGGCCATCCATGGAGAAGGCCCGAAGCAGGGGTGAAGCGAGAGGGGCCGATGCAGCTCGAGGGCACGTTCAGCGCTCGCGCGACCCGCGAGCGCGTCTTCTCCTTCTTCGTGAGCCCTGAGGACATCGCCTCGTGCATCGATGACCCGCACACGATCGAATCCCAGGACGCAGACCATTTCAAGGGGACGATCCGGGCGGGTGTCGGCTTCATCAAGGGGACGTTCAACTGGTCAGCATCGATCGTAGAGCGCGAGGCACCGGAGAGGGCTCGGATCAAGGTGCACGGCATGGGCATGGGGAGCGGGTTCGACATCGATGCCACGATTGAAATCCAGGAGGCCGGCGGCGTCGCGAACGTGCAATGGCGGGCGGAGGTTGCCATGAGCGGGACGATCGCAAGCATGGGCGCGCGGCTCATGCACGGCACGATCGACAAGAAGACGAATGCGTTCTTCGAGAGCGCTCGGAAGAAACTCGAGACCCCGTAGGTCGGGCTAGCGCAGGAACGCGAGAGGGGACTCGAGGAATCGGGTCCGACACATCTCGGAACAGAAGTAGTACGTCGCGCCATGATGCTCGGCCTTCAGAGGGGTCCCCGGATCCACCTCCATCCCGCAGACGACGTCCAGAAGTGCCGCCCTCTTGGCCGCGGCCGGCACCGAGGACACGACCGGGATCTCCTTCGAGGTTTCGGTCCGCCGGACCTTCGTGACCTCCGCCATGATGCTCAAGGCGATCTCCTCCGGGGTCTTGGCATTGAGATCGAGGCCCGCGGGATTCCGGATCCGGCCCAGCGCCTCCTCGGGGATTCCTTCTCGGCGAAGTTCCTCCGTGACTGCGGACGCGCGTTTCCGGCTCGCCACGAGCGCGACGTAGGGGAGGTTGGAGGGAACCAGCGCCCGCAGAGCCGCTTCGTCGTACTTCCCCATCGTCGCGACGACCGCGTAGGTACCGGCCTTGGCGAACTCCTCAATCCGGGCCACGCCGTCCACGACTTCGTCGGCTTCGGGGAACGCTTCGGGGGTGGACCGCGGCGCGGCCAAGATTACATGGTAGTCCATCAGGTGACCCAGGGCGACGAGCGTCTCTGCGACGGGCGAATCGCCGACGACGAGCAGTCTTGGCTTTGGCACGTGGGGTTCAACGTAGATGTCCATAGATCCACCGCTGTGACATTCCATGTAGTGCTCGACGACTCCTTCCTCCGCAGGACGAAGGCCTGCGTCCCTCGAAAGGCGGAGGAGCCTCGGCTTCCCTTCGCGCATCGCAATCGCCGACTCGGCGAGGACCGCGGAATCGGTGCAGCTGCCGCCGACCCAGCCCACGAGTTCGCGATTCGCCCGGACGAGGGCTCGATTCCCCGGTTTCCCCGACGTGGGCCGCGTGGCTCGCACGACGGTCGCAAGGACGAAGGGTTCTCCGCGGGCGTCGAGCTCCTGGGCGAGGGCCATCACGTGCGTCCGCGGATGGCTTGGCCGGCGCTCCCGGTGTCCCCGGAGGGAGGAAGCGACGAGCTCCGTCACCGCGACCTTCAAGGGGTGTTTCGCGGCGAGCGCCTCCTGCAGAGCATCGAGCTGTTCCGGAGTGTCGAGGTCAAAGAGGACCCCGGGGTCCTCAACGGGAACCTCGAAGATGTCCTCAGGATGGTCCTCGAAAATCTCGCGGAATCCGACGTCGCCTGAGATCCGATCGATTTCGTGGGCGAGGGTTCGATCGACGAGGACCGGGTTCCCGCGAAGGCCGTGATACGTGGGGATGAGGATCTTCGGTCCTCCGGGTTTCCACCGTCGCGCCAGGGCGTTCAGTGTGGAGGGAGCGACGAACGGCTGATCCGCCAAGAGGATGAGGAACGCGGTCGCCGCGGGATCCGATGCTCGGATCGCCACTCGGAGGGACGTGCTCATTCCCTTGGGGTAGTCCGGGTTCAGTACGACGGTCGCGCCGTCAAGGGACACCTCCCGCCGCACGCGCTCCGCCTCATGGCCCAAGACCACGACCGGTGCGCCGACCCCGGAACGCCGAACGGCATCCAAGGTGTGCGACAACAGCGGGCGACCCTTCACGCGCACGAGGAGCTTGGGGCTCCCCATCCGCTCCGACCGACCCGCCGCCAAGACGATGGTTCCGATCACTCGCTTCTCCCTCGCGGCTGTCGGGAGGCTTCCCCTCCCGGAACCATGGAAACGCCGCGAGATATAGCTTTGCCGCAAGCCTCAGGCTTCCGACGCCCTGTGGGACGGATCCTTGCCGTACTTCGTCGCGATGACGTCCGCGAGAATCGCAAGGGCGAGTTCGGCCGGCGTCTTCGCTCCGATGTCGAGACCGATTGGCGCGTGGAGGCTTTCCAGGAAGGCCTGCCCGACGCCCCGGGACTGGAGCTCGTCGAGGTCCTTCCGGAGACGGTGGCGGCTCGCAAGGAGGCCGACGAACCGAGCGCTCGTCCGGGAGAGGGCTTCGAGGATGGGGATGTCCCGTTCCCCCTTCGTCAGGACGACCACGGAGTCATGGCTCCCGAGGGGGAGCGTTCCGGGATCGATGTCCGCGGCCTCGATGAGGTAATCGGGCTTCTCCTGAAGCTGCGGCACGGGGTCCACGACGACGACTTCGAATCCCAACGCCCGCGCGAGGTGGACGAGGGCCTCCTCGACGTCGTCCTTGCCTCCCTGGGCGACAATCACGAGCCGCTCCGCCGGCATGATCGGTTCCACGAACACTTCCAGCGTCCCCCCGCAATTCGTCTCCACGTAGATCTCGTCTTCCTTCGGTTCCCCGAGGGTCCCTTGGATTTCCCCTTCGACATCGACAAGGTGCACGCGAATCAGGCGGGGCGCCCCGTCCTTCATCGCTCGGCGCGCGACTTCGATGATGGGCCCTTCGGGACAGCCTCCGCCAAGGCTTCCGCCAACGATCCGGCCGTCATGGGAGATCAGGATTTTGAAGCCGACCTTCGCAAGGGTGGAACCCTCCGTCTTCGTTACCACGGCTTGAGCGTAGGGCTCCCGTCGTGTGGAGAGTTCCTGGATCCTCTTGGCGAACTCCTGGGCCCACACGAGGGAGGAGAGGCCCCCATGTCGATATCTACCTTTGCGGGGAAGCGGACCCGCCGGCCGAGGCCTCACGCAAATGTCTGGCCCTTCGTCTCAGGACCCACGCCCGCGAGGAACACGCCGCCGGCGGCCATGACGACCGCGATGACCGTGAGGGGCGCGATGATTCCGCCGGTGTAGCCGAGCAGGGCCCCGAACATCACCGGACCGAGGATGGAGGTGATCTTCCCGAAACCCTCGGCCATGCCAAACCCGGTCGCCCGGTACTGCGTGGGGAACAGCTCGCTCGTGTACGGATACACGGCGCCCCAGGCCCCCAGGTTGAAGAAGCTCACGAGGACGAGGCTCACGAGGACCGTGAGGAAGTTTGACGCGGTAGCGAAGAGGTAGCCGCTCACGCCGCCCAAGATGAGGAACAGGGCGAGCGTGCGCTTCCGCCCCCAGCGATCCACGAGCACCATGGAAGCAAGGTATCCGGGGAACTGGGCGAGCGCGGACGCCACGAGGAACCCGCCAACGAAGTTGATGTCCGTCAGCTCCCGGACCCCGAAGTCCGGCAGGACGAGCGGGAGCCAGAGGAAGAGACCGTAGTAGCTGAAGTTGAGCGCGACCCAGGTCACGAGGGTCACGAGGGACCGTCGGGCGAGCTTGCCTCGGAACAACGCGGAGACGGGAGCTCGCGGCACGGCCTGCTCCGCGGACAGGGAGGCCGCGTCGACCTTCTTCCCCGTGATCCGCGACAGGACTGCCGCGGACTCGGCTAGGCGCCCGTGCCGAGCGAAGTAGAAGGGGCTCTCCGGGATGGCCAAGCGCGCGAGGGCGGCGACGATCGCTGGGAAGGCTGCCACGACGAAGAGGACGCGCCAGCTCTCGAGGCCGCCGACGGTCAGCCCTTCGATGATGAAAACCCACCAGAAGGCAATCGCCAGGAGGAATCCCAGCGGCCAGAAGAAATCGAGGAGGACCATGAATCGGCCACGGGACTGCGGAGGCAGCAGCTCGGACAACACGGCAGGGTCCACGACCAGCATCCCGCCCAGGCCGAGGCCAGCGAGGAATCGGAACGCGAAGACGCTCCACGGATCCCACGACACGGCCGTCGCCGCGGTGAAGAGGGAATACCACAGGATGCTGGTGAAGAAGATCCGGCGGCGTCCGGTCCGGTCCGATAGGCGGCCGAGGATGAGGCTGCCGAGGAACGAGCCGATGAGCGTGGCTGCGGCGACCAAGCCGACGAGGACGGGATTGCTCTGCTTCGTAACCCCGAACGTCCCGAGGACCGGCTCGACGACGAGGCTGATCATGATGATTTCGAAGGCCACGAACGTCCAGGCGAACCCGGTGAGCAAGACGACGCGCCGGTGGAACCCGGTGAACCCCCCGTCCTTGAGGACTTCCTCCACGGTCCGGGTGGCCGTCGCCATCGAAACGCTGGAATTCGCCTATCTATATGAGGATTGGGGGGCGCGCCCCTGGCACGGCCGTTCCTTCAGAGGCTTTCCTGGCCGCGCTTCTTCCCCCAGGCCACGAGGAGGTGGAACGACAGCTCGGGCACCGACTCCACCTCGACGTGGTGGTACAGGTCCCGAAGGACCGTGAGCGCTTTTTCGAGGGGGACCTCCGTGACTTTGCCCCCGGTCCGACGCACTCGCACGCCTTCGATGAATGCACCGACCTCGAAGGGCCGCGTCGCGTCGCGGGCCAAGAGGGCGTCGGGCAGGATAATCGCGAGCAAGCCCGGCGGACGAATCACACGCGTGGCCTCCTCCACGGGCCGGAACCAGCGCCGGGGCCGCGGGACCCAAACAAGGACGGCCTGGTCCACGTAGCTGTCCCGCAACGGGACGTACGACTCGCCTCCGTCGAGGAGAGTGAGCCGCGGCTCTTCGATCTCGAACGTCCCCTGGGGGCGGACGAGATAGATATCTCCTTGGACGACGTCGAAGAGCTGAAAGAGGAACCACCGAAAGTTAATCTCGGAGAGGTAGCCCGGAGGAACGATGAGGGCGGTCCGGCCGTGGAGCCGCGCATGGGGGATGAACTTCGCGAGGAGGTCCAAGGCGCGCTCCATCGTCGTGCGGTCCGAGGCCAAGTACTCGAGGTACGCGAGGCGGACCATCCCGATCGCATCGAACAGGACGTCCTCGAGGTAATCGCGGCCCTTCGCGCTGATCGCGTACTCATGCCGCATCGGGCCCCGCTCGCCTGGACTCAGGGTCGCGGTGATGAAGCCCTCCTTCTCCATGCGTTTGAGCACCGGGTACAGATGGTTCAAGCGCACACTCAGGCCTTGGTCGCCAAGGGCGCGATGAATTTGATACCCATAGGTGGCCCCCTGCTGGATCGTCCGAAGGATGGCCGTTTGTACGTCCGTGCGAGCCAACTAGGTCCCTTTCGCGGACATACTATCCGCACGGGAGATGATGAACCTTCAGGTTCGCCGCCCGAAGCCCTCAATCATGCTTCGGGTCCATGTACCGGTAGACCATCCGCCCGCAATTCGGACAGGCGCCGTACGTCCAGCGTCCGTCGACCTTCCATGCGTGGTCGCAGTACGGACAATCGACGATGACCTCCGAGGGTTCCCCCGCCGTCATGCGCCTCGCAACCTTCTCCATGCAACGCGGCCAGAAATAGGTGTGGTGGTCGGGTGGCCATGTGTGCTCGTTCGCGGTCGCGTCGAGAGAGGAGGAGGGAGTTCCACCCGCCAGGTCTGATCGCGGCGCGATGTCCACCCCAGGATCCGGGACGCGACCGCGGCGGAACAGGACCGAACGTTCTTATACCACCGGCCAGGTGTTCCCGACAGCCCACATCGGTTCGGCGGCGCGCGCGGAAGGATTTTACCCTACGCCTTGCGACTCAAGGCTGTTGTGTCGGCAGAAGTGAGAACATGGACAAAGTAATGACGAAAGTGAAGGACCTGACCCCGGAGTCCAAGCAGGTTAATGTCTTGGCGAAGGTCGTCGGGTTGAGTGAAGAGCGAGAGATTACGTCGCGGTTCGGCGAAGCCCGCAAGCTCGTCGAAGCGACGGTTGGCGATGAGACCGGGACGGTCCTCTTGACCCTGTGGAACGACCAGATCGGCCAAGTGGCGAAAGACCAGACGGTGCTCGTCGACAACGGGTTCGTGAGCTTGGTCCGCGGGCACATCCGCCTGAATGTCGGGAAGTACGGGAGCCTGGCCAAGTCCGAGACGCCGATCGAGGAGGTAAATTCATCCCTCGATGTGAGCGCCGTCGAGTACGAGCGCGAGCCGCGCTACCGCAGCGGTGGCTACGGCGGCCGGGAGCGCCGGGACCGCGGTCCGCGCCAGTTTGAGTACGGCACGGGCAGCTATGGCAACCGGGAGCGGAAAGACCGCGGCCGGCGTCGATTCTAAGCGCGACGCCCCGTGATTCGATTCATGTCCGGTCCGTTACGAGGCCGGACCCCATCCTTTTCCTTCGAATGGCTCGTCGCGCATGCTGCGCGGGGAGGAGTGGGGTCACAACCCTACGAAATCCATGCCCCGAGTGAGGCTCAACGCGGGCGGGGTCCGCGGCGGCCGCTCTGGGGCCGTTCGCGCTCCGGGGCCTGATAGATTCGCTCGGGCTGCCAGACCGTCAGGCGGCCGTTGTAGTACGCGCGGGCGTTCTCTTCCGTGAACTCTACGTGGAGCACGTCGAGCTTCGCTTTCATGTAGTTGCGGAACTTGACGCGCTTCGCGTCGCTCTCCTCGTTCCAGAGCCGGTTGAACTGGGCTTCCTTGTTGTCGACCATGGTGGTCACCGCCTCAGCACTCGTGAGAACGCGGCACGAGGCTTCGGCGGTCGGACCGGTTCTTCAAAGGGAGGTGAGGGCTGTGAACGCGAGCGAGCGGCTCCAAATAAGCCTTTCCAATCGAATTCGCTCCTGCGAAAGCTCGAGCCCTCTCAATACGTGAACGTGAGCACGATGTCGTCTCCGACTCTCTGCACTTCGTAGACAGTCAAGGGAAACTGGGCCGGAGGAGCGCGCGGCTGACCCGTCTCCAGATCCCAGGATCCTCCACAGGCCTTGCACACCAGGAGCTTCTTGTCCCGATCGACTCGACCTTCCGCGAGGTTTGCCCACTGGTACGTGCAGGCGGCATCAAGCCCGTGGAACCTCCCGTCGAGGTTCACGACGGCGATGTCGTACCCCATGATTTCGAAGTGCTTGACCGTGCCATCCGGAATGTCCGAGGCCTGGCACAGGACGACGTCCGTGGCCATCGGAGCGTCGGAAACCCTGCCCCGCCTTAAGGGTTTGCGCCGGCTTCGAAACTCGATCGATTCCTGATTGCACCTGCCACCGGGGCTTCAGAAGCGACCCATCATTGCGGCCATGTGCTTCGCGCCGCCGACGAAGTCGGCAATCCGGATGTTCTCGTTCGGGGCATGGTAGTTCGATCCATCGTACGAAACCCCGGGTCCTGAGATCGATGGCACGCCGACGACGTCGTTGAAGAAGCCGTTCGCAGACGCGCCCGCGGACCACGGCCAGACCTCGGGCTCGCCGCCGTAGGCATCCACCGCGCCTCGGATCGCGGCCTTCACGACGCGTGCCGTCATCGAAATCGCGCTGGGCTGAAGCGTCTCTTTGTGCTCGATAATCTCGATGTCGCCGAACCCCTTCGCGGAGAGGTGGGTTCGCAGTTTCTCGAGCTGCTTCTCGATCCGCATCTTGGGCACGAGACGGAAGTCGAGTTTCACGTGCGCGACGGCCGGGTTCACGGTCTTCGTTCCCTCCTCGACGTAGCCGCTCCAGATGCCGCAGATCGTGCAGGTCGGCGAATAGACAAGCGTCTTCACGACCTCGAAAGGATCGTCCCCGCCTCGGAGTTCGTGCACCCCCCAGAACTGCTTGAGGTGTTCAGGTTTCAAGGCCGTCGCCCGCAGATAGCGGAGTTCTCGGGCCGTCGGGCGACGGGCATCTTCCGCCCAGCCGGGGATCTTGATCCGGCCCCGCTCATCCCGCAGCGTGTTGAGAGCGTGTATGAGACGCCACGCGGGGTTCGGGGAAATCGCAGCGTACATCGAGTGCTGGTCCACCACCGCCGTGCGGCAGACGAGGTCCACGTACAGGATCCCCTTGCAGCCGAGCTCGATCTTCGGCCGTCCATCCGGCAGATGATCGCCGCCCTCGATCGTCGCGCCGTCCGCCTTGAGGATCTCCTTGTTCGCGTGGACGAATGAAGGGAAGTGGCGACTGCCAATCTCTTCCTCTCCCTCCACGACGAACTTCAAGTTGACCGGCGGTGCGCCCGCTGCTTCCTGCCAAGCCCGGACCGCGAGGAGCTGGGCGAGGAAGTTGCCTTTCGTGTCTCCGCAACCGCGCGCGTAGAACTTCCCGTCCTCAATCACCGGGTCGAAGGGATCCCGCCTCCACTCATTGACTGGGTCCACGGGCTGGACGTCGTAGTGCTCGTACATGAGGAGGGTGGGTCTTCTCTCGTTCACGAGAAGTTGCGCATAAACCACGTTCGGGCCGCCATCCGTGGGGAATTCACGGGCCTCGAAACCATGCTCAGTGAGGACACGCCGCACGAAGGCCGCGGTCTCGGGCTGAGCCCGCTTCTGCGCGGAGATCGTGGGGAGACGGCAGTAGTCCTTGAGGAGTTCGAGGTACCTGTCTGTGTCGGAGTCGACCTTCGCCAAGACGTCCGCAAGGGCCATGGGGATACCGCGGCGGGGAACACGCGACGGGATAAGAACCCGCGCTCCTCCCGGGCAGTCCAAGGGGGAGAAGACGACTCGGAATCCGTTAATAGCCGATGGGCCGATGGGCCTCGCCTTGCCGGACCAAGAAATGGAAGGACCGGATCTCCCTTCGGGGAAGCCGGGACCCGAACTCGGTTCCGACGTCGACGAGCACTCGACGCGGATGCCCCCGCGCCAGCTTGCGGTGCTGTTTGGCTTCAGCCTCATCATCTGGACCCTCGGGAACGGCATCCTTCCGCTCCTCCCCCTCGTGGCGAAGGGGCTGGGCGCGGCCAGCTCGATCGTGGGGCTGTACCTCGCCCTCGCGTACCTCTCCATCGCGACCGGGAGCCTCGCGGCAGGCTGGCTCGCAGATCGATTCCGTCGCCGTAAGACGCTTATGCTTCTCGTTGCCATCCTCGCCCCTCCCGTCGTAGCGGCCACGAGCCGAGTGACCGACGTCGTCCAGCTGACGATCCTCACGTGCGTCGTCTGGTGGCTCGGAGGCATGGCGCTCGCCCTCACGAGCATCCTCGCCGGCCTCTCCGCAGGAGCCGCGGAACGGGGGAAAATCCTCGGGACCCTCGCCCTCGCCGCGCCCGCAGGCTCCGTCCTCGGAGGCTTCTCCGTCGGCGCGATCGCGGATATCTTTGGATACTCGACGATGTGGATCGTCCTCGGCCTCCTCTGGCTCGTCGCAATCCTCCCGGGCCTCGCCGTCCGGGAAGTCTCGAATCGGGGGCAGCCGGCGGCGCGGCCCGCCGTGGGTTCGGGTTGGGGCCTGAGCCGCCCCTTCCTGCTCCTCCTCGTGTGCAGCGTCTTGGCGGCCGTGGGCTCCTTCATCGGTGCCCTGGGACGCTCCTTCGCGATGGGGGATCTCGGGTTCTCGAACCTCGATATCACGAGCACAGTCGCCGTGAGCGGACTCGCGACACTCCCCTTTCCGCGACTCCTGGGGACCCTCTCGGACCGCCTCGGCCGCGTGCGTTTCGTCGCTCTCTGCTACGGGGCCGGCATCGCGGGTCTCGTTGTCTATGCCGGCGCCTCGTCCCTGTGGGGTTTCTGGATCGCCTCCTCCCTCCTTGCCTTCGTCGCCTACGTGTCCCCAGGCGTGGGTTCGGCCCTCGTGGTGGACCTCGTGGACCGGCCCTCCCTGGGCCGTGGGATGGCCCTCTTCGGCGCGACCGGCTGGACGGGCGGAATTCTCGGCTTTGCCATCGGCGGCTTCGCCTTCGATCGCCTCGGCAACACGGACGCGTTCCTCTTCGGAGCCGTGCTCGCAGTCTTCGCGCTGATCGTGCTCATGCCCGTCGCACGGTCCGTGCGGCTACGTGCGAACCCGAGAACGCTTCAGGAACGCTCCCATCAGGCCACACGAAAGGAATAAGACCGGGAATCTGGGTTCGCCGTCCAAGGTGGACGGCATGGAGTTCCTCAAGGGCGTTCATATCATCGAGACGTATGCGATGACAGCCCTCGTCCTCGACGATCGTCTCCTCCTTGTCGACACGAGCGTGGAGGATCGGGCGCAGACAATCCTGGCATACATGGCCAAAGTCCGAATCAAGCCGAAGGATCTCGCGACGATCTTCATCACCCACACCCATCCGGATCACGTCGGCGGGCTTGCGACGATCAAGAGGGATTCCCCGGCGAAGGTCGCGGCCTCGAAAATCGAGGCGGACTACATCTCTCGCAAGCGGACCTACGACGGACCGGGAGGTCCCCAGCGACACCCCGGCACGCCTGTAGACGTGACCCTCGAGGACGGTCAAGTGTACGACGGTCTCCGGGTCATATCGACGCCCGGGCACACGCGCGGGAGCGTCTCGTACATGGACGAAACCCGCTCCCTCCTCTTCGTCGGCGATGCGGCGAACAACGAGAGGGGCCTCGGGCCCATGGACGACGTGTACAACGTGGACCCGAGACAGCACCGAGCCTCAATCAAGAGGCTCGCGGGATTCTCTTTCGAGAACGCAATCTTCGGGCACGGTGCCCCCATCAAGGGCGGCGCCGCGAAGCAGTTCCAGGAGCTGGCGAAGCGACTCTAGGCGAGCGCCTCAGCGCCCCCAGAACTCCTTCGGAGTTACGGCGACCTCGTATCGAAGCGGAGTGATGGGGAGCTTCTCCTTCATCGCCTTCTCGAGGAACACGCGGCCGCTCCGGTTCATGTCCTCGTACTGCTTCACCCACATGAGGTAGAGCAGAGAGGCATCTTGCGGATAGTAGGGGCCGTCCACCTTTGCGCCCACCGCCTTCGCGGTCTCCGCCATCAATTCGTTCACCCGTGCGAGCTGCTTGTCGTCGCCGTCGAAGTCCGCCTTCCATATGAAGAGAACCATCGACCCACCTCCCCTCGAGGGGTCCTCGCGGGCATTGCAGTCCCGTATCTAATACTTCCGTCTCGCGCGCAAGGCATCCTTCGCCGGACAAGGCGGCACGATGACGCCGGAACCCGACGACGCATCGCTCAGGGCCGACCGATCTTCTCGAGCCCCGCGAGCCGGACCATCGCGAAATCCATAGCACCCCTTGGGATGACTTGGACAATGCCCGCAATGAAGGCCTCACGGAACCGCGGTCGATACCGGGCACGGGGACGTCTCGAGCGGACAATCTTCAGGATCGTCTGGGCGATCTTCTCGGGACTCGCGCCTCCGTTGACGTCGAGGTCGCGGAGGTAGGCGTCGTACGCGGGACGATAGGGGCTCGCCCCCCGGAGGATCGGCAGGCTAATTCGGGCCGCGGTCCGGTTGAACTCCGTCCTCACGGGTCCCGGTTCGAGGATGGCAATGCGGACTCCGAAGCGCTTCGCCTCCGCCCGGGCTGCATCGCTGAAGGCCTCGAGGGCGAACTTCGTCGCGCAGTAGGCGCCCATCAGGGGCACGCTCACGCGGCCCGCCAAGGAACTCACGTTGATAATCCGTCCGCTGCGCTGGGCGCGCATCACAGGGAGGACGGCCCGACACAGCTGGACGGGGGCGAAGACATTCACCTCGAACTGCCGGCGCAACGCCTCCGCGGGAAGATCCTCGACGGCCCCGAGGAGCGCATACCCGGCGTTGTTCACGAGCACATCGATTCGGCCGGCGCGGGTGAGCACCTCGGAGGCGAGAGGGCCGGCCGCGGCCGGATCGGCGAGGTCGCTCCGGAGGACTTCGAGGGGAAGGCCTGCGGCTTCTTCCCGCAAGGATGCTTCCGCCTCCGGCGTCCGCACGGCCGCGAACACCCGATATCCAGAGCGAGCGAGGAGGAGCGCCGTCGTACGGCCGATGCCGGTGGAACCACCCGTGACGAGGGCCACCGAGGGCGGAGATGCGGACACGAACGGGCCGAGGGCCGGGTGCGGAATAAGGGTTCGCCCCACTCCCGCGGCCTGAATGTCGAGGGATGACAATCAAAAGGAGAGATTTAAGAGGCTCCGCCGAGGATATTCGCGGGAGACTTCCCGAAGCGCGCGGGAGGCACGAGCCCTTGCTTCATCCCGACTCCGTGCGAGGCACCCTTCGCGGATCCCTTGCCGTCCTCCTCGTCGCCGTCGTCGTCGGGTCCCTCGCGGCTCCCGCCAGCGCCCGGCCTGCGGCGTCCGCGACGGTCCTATCCGATTTCCCGGTCTCTGTGGAGTTTCGACCCAACGACCCCTGGTATTCGGACCAATGGGGCCTCCCGATGATCGACGCACCCGAGGCTTGGGACGTGACGCTGGGGGATCACACCGCAATCGTCGCGGTGGTCGACACGGGGGTCGGGTACACGGACAATGACCTCGCGGGGAACATGTGGACGAACACGGACGGATCCCACGGCTGGGACGTCATCGGCGACAGCAACAACCCCATGGACCGGGATTCGCCGACGTACCACGGCACGGGAGTCGCGGGCGTCATTGGGGCGGTCACGGACAACGGAGTCGATATCGCGGGCGTGGCCCAGGCAAGGATCATGGCGCTGCGGGCCCTCGACTCGAGCGGTCAAGGTTCCTCCCACAACGTCTCCGTCGCGATCCGATGGGCCGCGGACCACAATGCGAAGATCATCAACCTCTCCCTTGGGACGAATCAGACCTTCGGTGTGCCGACGGACATCTCCCTGGCGGTCAACTACGCGTGGAACCGCGGAGCCCTCATCCTCGCGGCCGCAGGGAACTCAGGGACGGCCACCCTGGATTATCCTGCCGCCTTGCCGAACGTGGTCTCCGTCGCCGCGGTGGGCCCCACAGGGACTCGGGCCTCCTTCTCGAACTACGGGCAGGGCCTCTCCCTCTCCGCCCCGGGAGTGAACATCCGCACGTTGGATCCCGACCCGAGCGCGACACTGCCGACCCACGCCCTCACGGGGACCTCCTTGGCGACGCCCTTCGTCGCCGGGGTCGCGGCCCTGATCCTTTCCATGGACCCCAGTCTCACCAACGTGGAGCTGTGGAACATCCTGAACGCGACTGCAACCCCCGTGGGCCCACGCTACACGACGGACTACGGCTGGGGGATTGTGAACGCCCGGAGCGCCATCGATGCGCTGAACCAACCCTTCATCTCCGTGAATGCGTACCCCTCCACGGTCGCTCGGAGTTCCACGTTCTCCGTGACGTGGTCCGTCCTGGGGCCTGCGGGCCTCGCCGTCTCCGACACCCACGTGTTGTGGGGCACGGACCCGGCCGACCTCGGGAACGCGACGGCGCCGCAGACGGGCACGACGCGGATGGACTACAGCACGACCGGCCTGAGCATGCCGGGGAGCGCGGATGCCATGTCCTTCAGAGTCGTGGCGGTCGTGAACGGCACGCAATACGAGTCACGAGCGTACACCGTGACCGCTTCGAACCTCCCCGACTTCCTCTTCGTCCTGATCAACGTGCTTTCTTCGAACCTCCTCTATTTGTTCCTCTTCATCATCGCCCTCGCGGCGGTCGTGGCCTTCGTCCCCCAGCGTCGTCGCGCGCGGGCCCGGCGGATCGCCTCCCGTTCGAGGTCCATGCCCCCGGCCGCGTACCAACCGAGCGCGGGTCCGCCTCCCGCACCGCCGCCCGCGCAGCCTCAGACCGTCCGGGCGATGGCGGGGCCGCCACCGCCTATCGAGTTCGTTCGCCCCAGCGCGCCCCCGGTTTCATCTGTCGCTCCCCCGCCACCTCCTCCGGCGGCCGCGAAGAAGCGCTGCCCGAACTGCGGCACCCTGGTGGGCGCCGACAACCTGTTCTGCTTCTTCTGCGGGAACCCCTTCCGCTGAACGCCGCCTATGCAGACTCCCGGTGGCCGTAGTACTCGTAGGCGGACATGGGCTTGCTATAGTCAATCCGCCAGGCCGGATCCGGCGAGCGTTTTCCGAGGGCCCGGGCCATCTCACGGACGTGGACGGGAATCGAGCCGCAACAGGACCCGATGAAGTTGACCCCGAGGGCCTTCGCCTGAATCGCATAGCGCGCCATCTCGCGCCGCGAAAGGCTGAGGGTTTCCGTCTCGAAGGGGAAGGCCGGCATCGTGGTGAAATCCGGCTCGTCCGCGGATGTGCGGTAGGCCGTAGGCTGGCAGGCAACGAAGCCCGTGACGGCTCGGCGCATCTCCTCCGCGATGGGGAGCATGAACGTCGGATTGCGCAGGCAGTTCACGCCGACGATGTCCGCGCCGGCGTCCTTCAAGGCCCGTGCGCACTCCATAGGCGTCTTCCCTTCGTAGGAAAGGGGCTTCTTGTCGAAGCACATCGTGACCATGGCGACACTCCCTGACTTCTTGATCCGCTCCGTCGCGAGGAGGGCCTCCCCAAGCCACGAGAAGGTCTCCGCGATGACGAAGTCCGCACCCTCCGCGAGCTGGTAGCGCAACTGCTCATCGAAGAGTCTCCGTACGCGATCCGAGGACGTCGGATCCTTCGGATCGTACATCCACGTGAGGCTGAGGTTCGCGGCGACGAGCGCATCGTCCCCCGCGGCTTCCTTGGCGAGCCGCACGGCCTGGCGGTTGATCTCCTTCACCTGGCCCGCGCGGCCCGTCGTCGCCAACTTCTCTCGGCTCGCGTAGAACGCGAGGGCTTGGAGGACCTCCGCACCCGCGTCCCGGAACTCCCGGTGGAGTTCGACGACGGCCTCGGGATGGTCGAGCACGCATTCCGGGGTGAAGGGACCCGCCTGGACGTACCCGCGCTTCTCGAGTTCAAGGAGGTAGCCGCCGTCGCCGAGGACCGCGCCCTTAGAGAGAAGGTCGAGGATCCCCGGGCGGTCCTTGGACCGATGACGCTTCTTCTTTGCCGCAGCCATGCTGCAGGGAACGGGAGGCGTCGTCTTATAGCTTCATCCGCGGGAATGGCTTAGGGTTCCGGGTGCCTGCGGAGCCGATGCCCAGGGCCGAGGCCGTGAGGGAGGTGCCGAACGTCGGGACGGCGGTTTCAGCCCCGGGGGCGGATGTCGCAGCGTGCGATGTGTGCGGCGGACCTGCCGTGGAGCGGCACTGCAAGATCCTCTGCCTTCGCTGCGGGTACACCCGCGACTGCTCGGACCCTTGACACCGACTCAGCGCTCGCAGAGGTACCTCGGCGGTCGCCTTCGCGCCCTACGCGAGGCGTGAACGGGACGGAGGCCCAAGACCTCCCTGAAGAAAGACTTAATCTCCCGCTCGCTCCTCCCGCCCGCACGGGGGCGCGTCGGAGGAGTGACAATGGAATCCGTCATCGAGACCAACGAGCTCGTGAAGGTGTATGAGGACCTCACAGCGGTGAATCGCCTCAATCTCAACGTCCAGAAGGGCACGATCTTCTCCCTCCTAGGCCCCAACGGGGCGGGCAAGACGACCACGGTGGAGATCCTTGAAGGCTTGCGCACACCGACATCGGGCTCCGCGCGGGTCCTCGACCATGACGTCCAGAAGGAGTATGCGGATATCCGCCAGAGGGTCGGGATCCTCCCCCAGGACTTCGAGCCCTTCGACCGCCTCACCCCGCGAGAGGCAATCGTCTACTGGTCCCGCCTGTTCAAACGTGAGCTGACGAAGGAGGATGCGACCCACCTTTTGGAAGACGTGAGCCTGAAGGATCGTGCGAACGTCCAAGGCATCCACCTCTCAGGCGGAGAGAAGCGGAAACTCGGGATCGCGATGTCCCTCGTCGGGGAGCCGGAACTCCTGTTCCTCGATGAACCGACGACGGGCCTGGACCCGAAGGCGCGGAGGGACCTCTGGGGACTCATCGAGCGAATCAAGGGGGAGGGCCGGACCGTGTTCTTGACGACTCATTACCTCGATGAAGCGGAGAAACTCGCGGATGATGTGGCCATCATGCATAAGGGGAATCTCGTGGCTCGAGGGTCTCCCGACTCCCTCGTCGCCCGCGGCGCAAGCAAGACGACGATCGTCCTCGGCGGCGCAGGCGAAACGGGCCTCCGGGAGGTTGCCCGTCGCGGCATCCGGGGGCAGCTCGAGGATGGCGACGTCCTCGTCAGTGTCGCAGACCCCACGGAGATGAAGATCATCCTCGCGAAGCTCGCGGCGATCGACATCCCGATGAAGGACATGTACACGAGGCGCGGGACCCTGGAGGAAGTGTTCCTTTCGCTTGTGGGCGCGAAGATGGAGGAGGGGGTGCTTCAGGAATGAATCGGATCGTGGCGGACATCCTCGCCTTCGGCAAACAGTACATGCGGTCCAGGGTCGGCGCATTCTTCACCTTCGTCTTCCCGATTCTGCTGATCTTACTCTTCGGGGCGATCTTCACCCAGAGCGGGACGAGCGGATTCACCCTGCCCACCCAGGACCTGGACAACACGAACCTAAGCCGGGTCTACCTCGACGCACTCAACCACACAGGCCTCGTCCGGATCACGATGGTCTCGTCGAATGTGAGTCTGGAGAGCTACATCCGAGACAATTCCCTCACGGTCGCCTTGAGGATCCCATGGCAGTTCGAATCGGATGTCTTCCGGAACATGCAGACCAACGGAACGACGCCCGTGAACGTCACCTTGTTTGGCGACCCTTCGAAATCCACGTTCGCCGTCGCGCAGGGCGTCCTCCAAGCGGTCGCGGAACAGATGAACTTCCAGCTCGCCGGGGTCAGTCCCGTGATGGGCGTGTCCAGCTTGACCGTGGCCTCGTCCACCTACCAGTACATGGACTACTTCCTGCCCGGGATCGTCGGCATGACCGTAATGACGACGACGATGTACAGCATGACGTCCATCTGCGGTGAGTACCGCACCCGCAAGTACTTCAAGCTCCTCGCGACCACGACCCTGTCGAAAGCCCAGTGGCTTACATCGAAGATTCTCTTCTTCTCGATCTCCCTGATCGTGTCCCTGTTCGTGACCGTGGCCGTCGGAATCCTCGTGTGGAACGTCCACGTCATCATCGACCCCATCGCCCTCGCCATCATCGTCGTGGGCGCCTTGCTCTTCACGAGCCTCGGCATGCTCTTCGGGACGATCGCGAAGGACCCGGAATCCGGCGTCGCGGTCGCGAACGCGATCGGGTTCCCGATGATGTTCCTCTCAGGGAGCTTCTGGCCCCTCGAGCAAATGCCCTCCTACCTCCAGACAACCTCGAGGTTCCTGCCCCTCACCTATGTGAACACAGGGCTTCGGGACACGATGGTCTTCGCGAACGCGGGCGGGGCCCTCACGAATCTCGCCGTCGTCGCAGGCCTCGCGGTCATCTTCTTCATCCTCGCAGCACGCCTCATGTCGTGGAAAGAGCGGTAGGTTCGAAGAAGCGGTGTCGAGCCGGACCCGGTCGCTTACGTTCGCAGACGAACGTTCGAACGGGCCTCAGCAAACTCAGAGGCGCGGGGCCCGATCATCGTTGGCGACGCAGCCAGCGGCTCCCGAGCGGCTTCAGGCGTGGGGGCATTCGTGGCACATTCAGGATCACACTCGCATCCTGCACATCATTCGGGTGGGCAGGGAGGAGGCCCTCCTCTTTGGCAAGCCGCCGAAGGACGGCCGCGCCTCCGTCCGGGGCCACGACGGCCGTCGCGAGGCTCGACTTCAGGGAATCCGGCACCTCCGGCGACGCAAGGAGCGCACGAAGGTCCGTGTAGGCCTCCGACTCCGGCACGGTTCCGAGATGGAGCGCCGCGTACAAAGCCCGGAGACGTTCGTTCGCCTCGCCGAGGGCCGTGACGCAAGACAGGAGGCCACTGCGGATCTTTGCGTCCACACTCCTGAAGAGGCGTCGATCGAGGAAGACCGCGAAGACAAGGTGCATCACATGGAGGACGGTCATGGCCTCCTGCTCGGCGAGGAACCACGCAAGGTCAAGGAGATGTGGCGAGGCTCGCCTCTCGACAAGGATCACGTCGGCTTCGGATCGAGGAAGGGGGAGGAGATCGAACGCCCTTTCGACGAGGGCGGTGCGCGTCTTTGAAGAGAGCCGAGGGTCCGAGAGCAGGAATTCGACGAATTCGCCGAACGTGCGAGGGTCCTGCAGGCGGTGAATGAGATCCTCGTCAGTGTCCTCCTCTGTCCCGCCGATGAACTGGACCCTCTGCCGTGCGATTTCCGCGAGCAAAGAGGCCTCGGCGTCGCTGCACCGAATATCGGCGAGGAGCGCAACCTGCAATGCGTTGGGCACCGTCTCGGGGAGAAGATGGAAGGACTTAGCCTTTCGCCGCTCTGAACGCTCTCGGCATGGACCGCTGCCCATCCCTGGCTCCGAGTCCACCGAACCCAAGCGACTCCATCGAGCGAGGGCCCCCTGGAGGGCCACCGGAGGATCCCGGAGCAGCTCATGGGGACTGAAGCTCCCGACCCGCAGACTTCGAATCGGTAATTCGGAAGCTTTCTTGAGGGACCTGCCGATTCCGTCGGTGGGGTAAGGACATGGTCTTCGTACGGGACGTGATGACGAAAGACGTGGTCGTCGCGGACCCGGACTGCACGGTCCTCGATGCAGCGCGGAAGATGGCGGCGAAGAAGATCGGCGGCCTGGTGGTCGTCGAACACGGCCGCCCCATCGGGCTCGTCACGGAACGGGACGTCGTGTGGAAGGTCACCGCCAAGGAACGGAGCGCTCGGAAGCTGGTCGTGCGGGACGTCATGACTTCCCCCGTGGTGACGGTGAGTCCGCTCGCGACCCTCCGCGCCGCGGCCCGGATCATGGTGGAACACAATGTCCGACGGCTCATCGTAACGCGCCTCGGGGAGGTAGAAGGGATCCTGACGGCACGGGATCTCACGGAAGGATTCCTGGAAACCTGGGCTCGCGCGGAGAAACGAGGGATCGCGAAGACCTGAGGCGGGAAGAGGATCTCAGCCAGGCAGGAGCGCCACGACGATGAGCCCTCGTGCGATGCCGCCGATGACATTGGCGAGGACAAAATGGAGTCGGGACACGGCGCGACCCTCCTCGTTGAGCAAGGCGTACAGGTAGTTCACCGCCGTGTCGCTCATGAACGGGATCGCGAGAAGGAAGGCGAGGCCGAACTCCCGGGTCCTTCGGACGAAGGTCTCGAGGACCTTCAGGAAGCGCCGCCAGAACGCATGACGGGTCATCCAGCGCTCAATCCAGGGGTTCACCCCTTTGCCCACGTAGAACACCGCGATGGCTCCCACCCCTTTGCCAAGGCCGAGGACGAGGGCCTTCGCGACGAGGCTCACCTCGGGGTAGAAGAACAGGAGGAGCTCCACGGGCGTCGGCAAGGCCACCGCCGCGGCGACGGCGTAGAGGAAGAGGGCCAGGAGGTACCCGAAGGCTCCGAGGGATTCGAGGCCGAAGAAGGAGAACGCGATGACCATCCCTCCCTATCCAATCCCCTGGAGGACGATGCCTTGGACCTTTGCCCGCCGAAGGAGCTCGCGCCACACGTACTTGGCCAGGTGCTCCGTTTCAGGGATGGAGAGGTTCTTGTATCGGAGGGCGAGGATGGCCTCGCCAAGCTTCCCGAACCGGTGAACTTCCACGAAGGCCCGACGCCCCGTCGGCAGAACTTCCCGGGCGAGGTCGAGGACCACCAGGTGGGCCGCGCCGGTGAACCAAATCGCCATCTCCCTCATCTCAGGCCGGTCCCGAGCATCGATCGCATTCAACAACTTGCCGTAGTCCTCGAACGTCTCCAGAAGCGCCCGCCGGGCGGCTTTTCGGAACTGAGACGCGTGTGGGTGAAGGGCATCGGCCGCGAGGCGTGCGAGGAGGCCGGTGGGATCATACAGCGGGCGCATGGATCGCCACCCGCCGAGAGTCTCCCCGAGCTCCGCCCGAGAGCCGAGGACCTCCTCCGCCGCCTCCTTGGCCGTCAGCTGCAAGACCGTGACGAGGTAACCTCGGTAAATCCGGATTCCAAGGTCTCGCCGCGGTCGGCGCACGACGCACAGCATGTCGATATCCGAATGGGCCCGGTCCTCACCCGTGGCCGCGGACCCGCAGACGCCGACGGCCAAGAGGTCGCGCTTCATGCGTTCGCGAAGTTGCGACGTGAGTTCCTGGGCTGCGGCCTTCCGCGGCGGGCGGCGCACGAAGGCGCCATCCGACGGCCCAAAGATGAGGTTTGCCCATATCCATCGACCCCATCGTTGGGTTTATGCGGTCCATCGGGTTCGCGCGACTCATGAAGCTCTCGAGCGTGGCGGTCGTCGTCAAGGATGCCAAGAAGTCGGCCCGGTGGTACAAGGAGAAGCTCGGCTTCGAAATCCGCTCCCACGAAGGACACTGGATTGCCGTGGCGCCGAAGGGCGCGGATGTCGTCCTCCATCTCTGCGAGGGTGAGCCGCTCGAGCCGGGGAACACGGGCATCGGGTTCCTGTCAAAGGACGTCGCCAAGGACGAGAAGCTCCTCGAATCGAGGGACGTGAAGTTCACGGTGCCCCGGAAGGCAGAAGCCTGGGGGACTTACGCGATGTTCGCGGATCCCGATGGGAACGAGTTCTGGCTCAACGAGGAGGAGTAGCCGGAAGGCTCAGCCGAAGATGTCCGCGTGCGTCCGCTCGACCGCAGGGTGGTCCCCGCGGACGATTCTCGCGATCTCCGCGTCGAGCTTTCTCCGAGCAAAGACGGCAAGATCCTCCTTGCCCTGCGCTCCCTTGTCGACGAGCCGCCGGAAGGACTTGCCGTAGTCCTCGAGCCACCCAACGATCTCCTCCCGAAACGCCTTCTTCGTCGGCTTCGTCCAGCGCATGCACATGCGCGCATGCGGGATCGCATAGCACTCGACGAGGTTCCCGATGATCCGTTCCATTTCCTCGTAGGGGTCCGGGAGAGATTCACTCCTGCGAAGCATGGTATCCCGTTTCCATTCACATCGACGGTGATAGAATCGCGGTCTGTACTCTACGCACGCGAACCCCGCCCCCGCGCGGCCGCCAGGACGGGCCGCAGCTTCTCCTCTTGGTTCGTGAGGATTCCAATGACGGCACGGGTCATCACGGCGCAAGCCTCGGCAATCCTCGGATCCGCGAGGCGGTAGAAAACGAAGTTGCCCTCCCTGCGCGTTTCGACGACACCGGCCTTCCGCATCACCGCAAGGTGCTGAGAGGTCGTCGCCTGGGCCAATCCGAGTTCCTCCGCAAGTTCGGAGACCGTGCGCTCGCGGTCGGAGAGGGAGTCGAGGATGTGGAGTCGCTTCGGGTTCGCGAGGACCGCGATGAGGCGTGCCTTCGTTTCGTAGAACGACTCGTCGAGAGACTCCATGGCGACAACATCACGAGGGGATGCTATATGCGACCTTGCGCATATTCGCATATATACGTATGTTCACTCCTGTCGGCACTACCTAATCGCTCGGGCGTCGAAGCGGTCTCCGGTGGCAACCCATGGCAGACCGACTGTCGCTCGTGGTCTTTAGCGGCACCGTGGACAAGCTGTACCCCGTCGCGATCATGGCCTCCGGGGCCGTCGCGCTCGGGAAGGACGTCGACATTTTCGTGACGTTCTACGGCTTGGAAGCGTTCCGCAAGGGCCAGCCGCAGAAGAACATGAAGATGGACGCGAACTACCCGGAGATCGGGCCCATGATGATGAAGGTCAT
Source organism: Thermoplasmata archaeon (assembly GCA_036555455.1). GTDB lineage: Archaea > Thermoplasmatota > Thermoplasmata > RBG-16-68-12 > RBG-16-68-12 > RBG-16-68-12. The sequence continues at coordinate 4,467 of DATBLI010000074.1, read as the reverse complement.
GATGGCGAAGAAGATGCCCTCCTGGTACGACATGCTCCGCCAGGTGAAGGAGATGGGCAACGTGAAGATCCACGCTTGCGCCACGACCTACGACCTCATGGACATGAAGAAGGAAGACCTCGACCCAATCGTGGACGACGTGATCGGCGTCACGGAATTCCTGAGCAAGGCGTCCGAGGGCGGCATCACGCTGTTCCTGTGAGGGAGGCGACGGACATGGCGGCAGTGGGCACGGAGCGGATCATCCTCGATGCCCGCGGCTCCTTCTGCCCGGGCCCGTTGATGGAGCTCATCCGCGGGATCAAACAGGCGAAGGTGGGCGAGGAGCTCGAGGTGTGGTCCTCGGACCAAGGATCGAGGAAGGACATCCCCTTCTGGACTCAGAAGGCGGGCCACCAGCTCATCGGCGTGGTCGAGGAACAGGGGTACGCGCGGTTCATCGTGAAGAAGCTGAAGTGAATCGGCCGAGGCGGAGGTTGCCAGGGATGAAGAAGGTCGTGATCCTGGGCGGCGGGGTCGGCGGAACGATCGTGGCGAACCTGCTTGCGAAGAAGCTCCGCGCCGACGAGGCGGAAGTCACCCTCGTGGACAAAACGGGGAAGCACGTGTACCAGCCCGGCTTCGTCTACGTGGCCTTCGAGAAGCAGCGACCCAAGAAGCTCGTCCGAGACGAGCGAAATCTCCTCCGGAAGCGCGTGAGGCTCGTCGTCGGCGAGGCCGTGAAGATCGACACGGAGGGCAAGAAGGTCCACCTCGCCGACGAACGTGTCCTCGAGTATGATCGACTCGTCATCGCGCTCGGCGCCCGGCTCACTCCCGACGAACTCCCCGGCTTCAACGAATCCGCCCACCACTTCTACAGCCTTGAGGCCGCCGTGAAGCTCCGCCAAGCCCTCGAGGAGTTCAAGGGTGGCAAGGTCGTCGTCACGGTGGCGAGTGTGCCGTACAAGTGCCCGCCCGCTCCATCCGAGGCGGCATGCCAGCTCGACTACTACTTCGTGAAGAAAGGGATTCGGGACAAGGTCGACATCCACTTCCTTTCGCCCCTCTCCCGCGTCTTCCCCCTGGAGCCTGTGAACCCCGTCGTGGAGAAGGCCTTCGCGCAGCACAACATCCGGTCCACGATCTTCTTCAACACCGACTCCATCGAACCCGAGAGGAAGCTCGTGAACTCCGTGGAGGGCGAGTCGGTCCCCTACGACCTCCTTATCATGGTCCCGCCCCATCGGGGCGCGAAGGTCGTGGAGGACAGCGGCCTCGGGGACCGCGGCGGCTGGTTGCCCACGGACAAGTTCACCTTGCGCACGAAGGCCCACCCGGACATCTTCGCCCTGGGCGACTGCACGGACATCCCGGTGTCGAAGAGCGGCGCCGCCGCGCACTTCCAGGCGAAGGTGATCGCCGAGAACATCGTTGCCGACCTCCGCGGCGAGCCGGCCACGGCGAAGTACGACGGCCATGTGATGTGCTACTGTGACGCGGGATACCACAAGGGCATCAGCATGTCCTTCGACTACGAACATCCTCCCGTGCCGCCTCCCTTGAGCCTCAAGGATTGGATGGGCAAGCGACTGCTGAATCGAGTGTACTGGATGCTCGTCCCTACGGGTCGCGTGTAGGACTCAAGCTTGATGCTCCATCGGAGGATAGGAGCGACGACATGGATGCGGGCCCCCACGACTCCCGAGTCAGCCTCCAGCGACGGTTCGTCGCCGCGATTGCGATCGCGGCTACCGCGGCCGTCGTCGAGATCCTCGGCAGCTGGCTCTCCGGGTCCCTAGCTCTCCTGAGCGACGCGGGCCACGTGGGGACGGACGCCTTCGCCCTCAGCCTGGGCCTCTGGGCGTTGCGAGTTTCCGGCCGGCCCCATACCGCGGCGCTGTCCTTCGGATATCACCGGACGGAAGTCCTCGCCGCCCTCGCGAACGGTTCCCTCCTCGTTGCGATCGCGGGCTATCTCGCCGTCCAAGCCTATGGGAGATACCTGAATCCGCCGCAGGTCCAGAGCGACATCATGTTCGTGGTCGGCCTCGCGGGCCTGGCGGCGAATGTGACGATGCTCGCCCTCCTGCGGGGCTGGGCACGACGGAACATCAACGCCCGCGGCGCGTTTCTCCATGTGTACGGCGACACCCTCGGTTCCGCGGGCGTGGTGACGGCCGCAGTATTCATCCGCGCCACCGGCTTCCTTCGTCTCGACGTCTTCATCGCTGCCTTCATCGTCTTCCTGATTCTCTTGAGTGCGGCTCGACTGCTGCGCGACGCGATCCGCATCGTCTTGGAAGCAACGCCCGAGGGCCTGAACCCACAGGAAATCGCGAAGGCCATCTTGGCGGTGCAAGGAGTTCGCGGAATCCACGACCTGCACGTATGGACGGTGACCTCCGGCCTGTACGCCCTTACGGGCCACATTATCACCGAAGGCGATGCCACGGTCCACGATGCAGCTCACCTCGTCGAAGAGATCCAGGGCATGCTCCGGACGCGGTTTGGAATCGCCCACGCGACGCTGCAGGTGGACAGCCTCCAGCACGAGATGATTTCGCCCAAAGACGTAGTCCGCAAGTCTTGAACCGCCAGCGGCTTGTCGGATGCGAACCTTTTTCCGAAATCTCTCCTTGGACCCGCGACCCGGGTGACGGACAAGGCAGAGGCCATCATCGTCGGCGGAGGCGTGATCGGGACCAGCATCGCCTTTCACCTGGCGAAGCTCGGAATGCGCGATCTTCTCCTGCTGGAACGTTCCCACCTCGCCGCGGGGTCCACAGGCCGCAGCGTCGGCATGGTCGAAACGGTCTACTCCACAGAGGTGAACGTGACACTCGCGAAGTTTGGGTTCGAGGAGCTGAGTCGCTTCGAAACCGTCACCGGCCGCTCTGCAGACTTCCATCCGCGAAAGTACCTCGAGACCGTGCGGACGCCGGAGCACGTTCACTTTCTGGAAGAGGCGCGGGAGATTTCGGCTCGCTACGGCCTCGATGCGGCGCTGCTGGCGCCCGAAGAGGTTCGCGAGGCCTTCCCGGAGCTGCGGACGGAGGACCTTGCGGCGGGGCTGCTCTCTGAGCATGCAGGCTTCTGCGACCCGCATTCCGTGACGATGGGATATGCCGAGGCGGCGAAGGGCATGGGATTGCGGATCCGCACCCGGACCCCTGTGGAAAAGGTGCTGGTCGATCATGGACAAGTCCGCGGCGTCCGCGCCGGCGGCGAAGAACTCACAACTCCGGTTGTCGTGAATGCCGCAGGGCCTTGGTGCAACGATCTGAACCGCGGACTTGGGTTCGAACTTCCCGTGGAGGTCTGGCAAAGGCAGATCTTCGTTACCACCCCGCAGGCGGAAATCCCGGTGGACCGGCCGATGTACATCGACACGGAAGGCCGATTCTACTTCCGACAGGAACTCGATGGCGGCTTCATCCTCGGCTTGGTCGAGGACACCGCGGCCAAGGACCTCGCGAACCCCGAGACGGAATGGGACTTCAAGACGAAGGTTGTCGAGGCCGCCGTCCATCGCGTGCCGAAGCTCGTGGACACACGGATCGCCCGCGGGTGGTCCGGGATCGTGACCTTCACGCCGGATCAGCTGCCCGTCCTCGGCGCGGTCCGAGGGATCGGGGGCTTCTACCTTGCGAGTGGGATGTCCGGCTACGGGGTCATGATCAGTCCCGCCGTGGGACAGATCCTCGCGGAGATGATCGTGCGCGGGGAGTCGAGGACGATTGACGCGTCATCCCTGTCCTACGACCGCTTTCGTGAGGGCGGTCCGGCCAAGGCCGCGGGCCTCTGGCTCGTCAAGGGGTAGGACAGGTCAGCCGCTCGTGGATCATCGCCGCCGTCCGTGCGGCGAGCCCCATGATCGAAATCATCGGGTTCACTCCAGGGGCCGTGGGCAGGAGACTTCCGTCGCCGATCCAGAGGTCGCGGACCTCGTGGCACTCGCCTTTCGGATCCGCGGCGGAGGTCCGCGGGTCGAGGCCCGCTCGCGCCGAGCCCATGGGATGCGCGGTGAACAGGGCCATGGCGTTCTCCCGAATTCCCAGGCGACGAATCCGCTCGAGGAAGGCCTCGAACTCAGGGTCTCCGATGGGCCGGGACCCATCCCCGACGGAGCAGGGCCTCATGTGCAAGGTCGCGATGCGGACCGCGCCTGCGGCCCGGTGGATCCTCGCAGCTTCTTGGAGCCCGCGTACCAAGTTCCTCCGATCCCGTGGATGGAGACGATAGTCGATCACCGGCTGGCCTCTCGCGTCCACGCGGACGACGCCCTCGCCGATGTCGCGGGCGAGGACAATCGTGGCGGTGGCACGGGCGAGACGCGACATGTCCTCCTTGTGGGCCCGGCCGCCGTTCCAAGGAATGGCGAGGGCGGAAAGGCCCGGGTGCCCAGGAGCGGACTCAATCCACGGTCCGTGATGGCCTTCGTCGGAATCCTGGAATCTGGTGACGACAACGGTCTGCGGCGGGCCC
>DATBLI010000073.1:0-19845 GCA_036555455.1 Thermoplasmata archaeon | reverse complement strand
TCGTCGGAAAGCCTTAATGCGACGACCCCTTACGTCGGGCCGCGGGCCTGTAGTCTAGCTTGGATAGGACAGAGGCCTCCGGAGCCTCTGACCGGGGTTCGAATCCCCGCAGGCCCGTTCCTCCGCTGTGCGCGTCGATCCGGACTGCCCACGGAGCAGTGGGCCGAGTCACCCCCGGACGTACCCCAGATGGCCTCGGCGCGCTCCCGTGCCGCCGATCACGCACACCCGGCCGACTTCTCGACCGGCCGTGACGGGCTTCTCGCCCAAGACGCAGTCGCCGAGGCATCCGCCGACCCCGACGCAACGCTCAAATCCTGCGGTCCCGTCAGCTAACCATCAACGACCGAGTTGCGCTGGTCACGGGGGCGACACGGGGCGGAGGAAAGGCAATCGCCATCGAGCTTGGCGCGGCCGAATGGAGTGTGTACGTCACCGGTCGCAGCACGCGCAGGTCGGGCACGACGGAGAACCTCCCGGGCACCCTCGAGGACACCTTGGAGGCGATCGAGGCCACGGGCGGCCACGGCGTGGCGGTGCCCTGCGACCACACCTCGTTGGACGAGGTTGACGCGCTCGTCTCGAGGATCGAAGCCGATCAGGGCCGCCTCGACCTCCTCGTCAACAACGCATGGGGAGGGTATGAACGGCATGAAGGGCGAGGGTTCGTCCGGCCCTTCTGGGAACAACCTGTCCGCCATTGGGACGGGATGTTCACTGCAGGAGTCCGCCCGACGCTCCTGACCTCGGCGCGCCTGGCACCGCTCTTCATCCGCCAATCCCGCGGACTCATCGTGAACACCGTGGCCTGGCTCCACGGGGACTATCTTGGCAACCTGTACTACGACACGGCGAAGGCCGCGATCGTCCGGATGACCGAGGGCATGTCGAGGGAGCTTCGTCCCCACGGGATCGCCGTTGTCGCTCTGTCCCCGGGTTTCATGCGGACGGAACGGGTGATGGCGGCCCACGCGGCCGAACCCTTCGACCTGGGTGGCACAGAGTCCCCAATGTACATGGGCCGCGCGGTCCGGGCCATGGCTTCGGATCCTCGGATCTCCGCCCGGTCCGGGAAGGTCCTTTACGTGGGGGATCTTGCCAGGGAGTACGGCTTCACGGACACCGACGGCCGGCAGCCGCCCCCGTTCGCGGTCCCGAAGAGAGAGTAGGGCCCTCGGCGCTGCGGATGGATTCGGTTCCTCGGGGGGCGTGTGCCGAGTCCCTGTTCCCTGCGAGGAGAACCACATCCCCGTCTACGCCTGAGTGAGTCGGGGCCCGGTCAGGTGTGAACCGCGAACTTCGCCACGCTCCTCGGCTTCGAGCCGACGACGCCAACGACCCGACTCCGCGCGGACGCTCGGACCGGCCTTGGGATCCCTGCGACCGATCACAGGCCGGAGGGCCCCGCGCGCATCCTCCCGTGGGACCGCGAGGACCTACAGACGAGGGAGCCGTTCTTCCCCGGAAGCGAGCAGGAGAATCTCTTGTCCGTTCAGTTCCCCGAGCAGCGCGCCTCGTGAGTCGACGATCGGCAAATCCTCCAAACCGCTATCCACCATCCGCCGGAGGGCGACCCGGATGCTGTCGGTCAGGCGGACCGTAACGGGCATTTCCGCGAGGGCGCCTGCGGTCAGCTCCGACCGCTTGGAGCGCCTGCGGGACGTGTTCCCTCCCTCACGGGCGGAAGACACGCGTCGGTCCAGCGACGTCAACAGGTGCCTGAGCGGCACGAATCCGACGAGCTTTCCGTCGTCATCGACGACGTAGACGGTCCGGGTCACCGGTTCCGCCACAAGGCGAGCGACGAGGTCAGAGATCGTTTCGTCCTCCCCCGCGATCACGGGTCGCGTCACGACGAGCTGGAACGCATCCTTCACGGTTCGATCCGAAATGTCCGCGAGGAGCCGGGATCTCAAGTCCTCCACCCGGGCGGAGGGTCCAAGCCCGGCAAGGCCAGCGACCTGCCGCCCGGCTTCGGAGAGCCGGTAGTGCTTCCACGAGCCCTTCCCGCGTTCCACAACCTCGGCGAGCACTCGATGCTCGAGTTCCTGGAGCGCCTGTGACGAATTCTGCACCGTTCGGCCTGTCGCCCGAGCGACGTCCGCCGCGGTCATCAGTCCCCCACCGGCGAGTGCGCGCAACGCCAGCGAGCGGCGCCCGGAAGCGAGCACCCAGGGCACGAGGTTGGCGCTTTCGGTTGTCACCGATGTTCATAATCCGTCAAGGGGTCTTGAGACTTTCGTATCGATATTCACAAGAATTAAGTAATAGTCATCGCTTGCCCGCCCCGATGCCCAGCCCCGACTCCAAACCAGGGACAACGAAGTCCAAGACCCGAATCGCGCCCGGAGCCGCACCGCCCGTCCCCCGAGGCCAGCTCTACCGGCGCGCCCTCCTCGACTCCGTCTGGAAGCTGAACCCGCTCCACTTGATCCGGAACCCGGTGATGTTCGTCGTCGAGCTCGGGAGTGTCTTGACCACAATCCTGTTCGTCTGGGCGCTCCTCGGTCACGGTGCTGAACCGGCGATTTTCATCGGCGCGGTCTCGATCCTCCTGTGGTTCACCGTCCTGTTCGGCAACTTTGCCGAGGCTCTCGCCGAAGGTCGCGGGAAGGCGCAAGCGGAGGCCCTTCGACGGATGAGGCAGACGACCCCCGCGAAGCGGCTCAGGGACGAGCGCTTTGCCGCATCGCCGATACACCCGGGGAAAACCGACTGGGAGGTAATTCCCGGCCCGGACCTGAAGGCGGGCGACCTGTTCCTCGTCGAGCCCGGCGATCTGATCCCCGCGGATGGGGAGGTGCAGCAAGGGGTCGCCTCGGTGGACGAGAGTGCGATGACCGGGGAGAGCGCACCGGTGATCCGGGAGTCCGGCGGCGTTCGCAGCGCGGTCACGGGGGGGACGAAAGTCCTCTCCGACTGGCTCGTGGTGAGGGCGACCTCCGTCGCGGGGGAGGGTTTCCTCGACAAGATTATCAAGCTCATCGAAGGAGCGGAACGCAAGCCGACCCCGAACGAGACCGCGCTCAACGTCCTCCTGACCGCCTTCACCCTCCTGTTCCTCGTCGTCTGCGTCACCCTGTTCCCCTACTCGGTCCATGCCGTCGCCTCGCAGGGAACGGGAAGCGCGGTGACCGTCACCGTCCTCGTCGCGCTCCTCGTCTGTCTCGCGCCAACCACGATCGGGGCGCTCCAGAGTTCCATCGGCATCGCCGGGATGGACCGCCTCATCCGAAAGAACGTCATCGCCTTCTCGGGCCGCGCGGTCGAGGCCGCCGGGGATGTGGACGTACTGCTCCTCGACAAAACGGGGACAATCACCCTGGGGAATCGCCGCGCGGTGGAGTTCATTCCCGCGGACGGCATTTCCGCAGCGGACCTAGCGGAGACTGCGCGACTCGCGTCCCTCGCGGACGAGACTCCGGAGGGGAGGAGCATTGTCGTCCTCGCGAAGGCCGAGCTCGGACTCTCGAGTGCTGCGGATCGAGCGGAGGAGATCGCCGCCTCCGCAGCCTTCGTGTCATTCAGCGCCCAGACCAAGATGAGTGGGGCCGACGTCGGCGGGCACGTCATCCGCAAGGGTGCGCCGGAGGCCATCTATCAACATGTCCGGGCCTCAGGGGGCGAGATTCCAAGCGACCTGCGCGCAGTCGTCGAGCGCGTCGCGCGCACGGGCGGGACGCCCCTCGTCGTTTCCCGCGACCGGACGGTCCTGGGCGTTATCCATCTGAAGGATGTCGTGAAGGGCGGAATCAAGGAACGGTTCGGGCGCATCCGGCGGATGGGGATCTCGACGGTGATGGTCACCGGCGATAACCAACTCACCGCCGCCGCGATCGCAGCGGAGGCGGGTGTGGACACGTTCCAGGCGGAAGCCACTCCCGAGAGCAAGCTGGAGCTGATCCGGAAGTACCAGCGGGAGGGGCGGCTCGTCGCGATGACGGGCGACGGGACGAACGATGCGCCGGCCCTCGCACAAGCGGACGTCGCCGTCGCGATGAACACGGGCACCCAACCCGCCCGTGAAGCGGCGAACATGATCGACCTCGAGAGCAATCCGACGAAGCTCATGGACATCGTGGAGACCGGGAAGCAGCTCCTGATGACCCGCGGTGCGCTGACGACGTTCAGCATCAGCAACGATGTCGCGAAGTATTTCGCGATCATCCCCCCGGCCTTTGCCTCGACGTACCCTTCGCTCCATGCCCTCAACATCATGGCGCTCGGTTCGCCGATTCTCTCCGCAGTCCTGTTCAACGCAATCATCATCCTGATCCTCATCCCGCTCGCGCTCCGCGGGGTCCGATACGTTCCGATGGACGCCGAGCAGCTCCTGCGGAAGAACCTCATGATCTACGGACTCGGGGGGATCGTCGCTCCGTTCCTCGGCATCAAGGCGATCGACCTCCTCCTCGTCGCACTGGGGGCGGCATTCTGACGAACGGGCGGAGCCGCTCGGAGGAGGAAACGAAGGGGAACGCTGCAGCCCGGCTCCGTCGAGGCGGGCGATGGACGCTCCGGGAGTTCAAGCGCGCGCTCGTCGTCTTCGTGATCCTCACCCTCGTCACGGGGTTGGCCTATCCACTCCTTGTGACCGCGGTTTCGCAGCTCGCCTTCCCGTATCAGGCAAACGGAAGCATCGAGATGGACAACGGGCAGCCGGTGGGTTCCGAACTCATCGGCCAACCATTCTCGGATCCGCGCTACTTCTGGGGTCGGCTCTCGGCGACCCCGGGCTTCGCGTACAACCCCGGTTACTCCACCGGCTCGAACCTGGGTCCCAACAACCCCGAACTCCGGCGCCTCGTGGATGAGCGAGTCTCGGCCCTTCGAGCGCTCGACCCGAACAACACCGCGCCCATTCCCGTGGACCTGGTGACCTTCTCAGGGAGCGGGTTGGACCCCCACATCAGCGTGGCCGCCGCCCTCTACCAGGTGCCACGCGTCGCGCATTTCCGGAACCTGTCCGTGAGCGTGGTCGAGTCGGTTGTAGAGAGCCGCATCGAGGGACGCACCCTCGGCGTGCTCGGAGAGCCCCGCGTGAACGTCCTGAATCTGAACCGGGCCCTCGATGGCTTGCCGGCGACTCCGGCGGTTCAAGGAGGGATCCCCCGCGAGACCGCTCACCTGCTCGGAATCCCCATTGAAGGATGGATTGGCATCGCCGTGATCATTGCCGTGATCTTCCTCCTCGCCCGACCGATCGGGTCGTTCTACCACAGGCTGATCCAAGGCGATCGCGGCGCGGTCACGAGGTTCCTGAACGCCCCGACGGCATGGACGCTCAAGGCCGCGAGGGTGAATGAGGCCGAGGAGATGGACTGGAAAACCTACGCTACGGCTCTGCTCCTGCTGAATGCGATCGGGATTGCATTCCTCTTCGCCCTCCAGCTGTTCCAGTCTTACCTCCCCCTCAATCCCCAGGGCTTCGGCCCTGTGAGCGTGGACTCGTCCTTCAACACCGCGGTAAGCTTCGGCACGAACACGAACTGGCAGGGCTACGGGGGCGAGGTCACGATGTCCCACTTGACCCAGATGCTCGGGCTGACCGTCCAGAACTTCCTTTCTGCGGCGACAGGGCTCACCGTCCTGCTCGCCCTGACCCGCGGGATCGCCCGAAAGACGACTCGCGAACTCGGGAACTTCTGGGCGGACCTCATCCGTTCCGTCTACTTTCTGATCCCCATCGCCCTCATCCTGGCCCTCCTCCTCGTGTCCCAGGGCGTCCCGCAGACGATTGCGCCGTCGGTCACGGTGAACCTCCTCGACCCGGCCACTGACTCGGCAGGTGCCCTCATCACGACGCAGACGATTCCGCTTGGACCCGTCGCGTCCCAGGAAGCCATCAAGATGCTCGGCACGAATGGCGGTGGATTCTTCAACGCGAACTCCGCGCACCCGTTCGAGAATCCCACCCCCTTCACGAACCTCCTTGAGATGGTCGCCATGCTCTTGGTCCCGGTGGCCCAGTGCGTGACGTACGGCGAGATGGTCCGGGACCGGCGCCAGGGTTGGGCCCTCCTCGCGGCGATGACGATCCTGTTCCTCGGCTTCCTTGTCGCTGGGATCGCCGTCGAGGCCGCCGGGAACCCGCATCTCGCGGCGGCCGGAGCCGATCAGGTCCCGACCGCGACGAACATCGGCGGCAACATGGAAGGCAAAGAGGTGAGATTCGGCGTCGGGGCGTCCGCCCTGTGGGCCATCGCCACGACGGCCACATCCAACGGCGCGGTGAACTCGATGCATGACTCCTATACGGCGCTCGGTGGGATGCTGCCCATCCTCAACATGAACATGGGAGAGGTGATCTTCGGCGGGGTCGGGTCCGGCCTCGCGGGCATGATCGCGTTCGTCATCCTCGCGAACTTCATTGCGGGTCTGATGATCGGACGGATCCCCGAGTATCTGGGCAACAAGCTCTCCCCCTACGACATGAAGCTCGCTGCGGCGATCTTCTTGCTGCCAGTGGCAATCGTGTTGACGGGAACGGCCGTTGCGGTCTCGGTACCGGCGGGACGTGCGGGCATCTTCAACCCCGGTCCGCACGGATTCAGCGAGGTGTACTATGCCTTCTCAAGCGCCTCGGGGAACAATGGCAGCGCCTTCGCAGGCATTGGCGCCAACTCGCCGTTCTACAACTTCGCGCTCGGGATCGCAATGCTCCTCTCTCGCTACGGTTCAATCATCCTGACCCTTGCGCTCGCGAGCTCCCTCGCCCGGAAGAGGACCGTCCCGGTAAGCGCGGGCACCCTGCCCACCCACCGATTGTCTTTCGTCCTCTGGCTGGACTTCGTGGTCCTCCTCCTCGGGGCACTGAGCGTCTTCCCCGCACTCGCAATGGGACCCATCGCGGACCACCTCGGAGGGTAGTCGAGAGGACGTGGCCGAGCACGGTTTCAATACCTGGCGGGATTCTCCCCTGCCAGAGCCTCGAGGCGGAAAACCATGCGGGAGGGTCGCCGACCGGATCCCGATGCGCTGATCGCCGCCCTCCGCGAGGAGGAGCGGCGGAGGACCCACGGGAAGCTCCGCGTCTACCTCGGGTTCGCCCCGGGGGTCGGCAAGACCTACGCGATGCTCGAGGCCGCACAGCGGCAACGGAAGGAAGGCGTGGACGTGGTCGTGGGCTACGTCGACACCCACGGCCGGAAGGAAACGGACCTGCTCCTCGAGGGACTCGAGCGAATCCCGGTCCGCGAAATTGACTACCGCGGGATCACGCTGAAGGAGATGGACCTGGACGCGATCTTGGCCCGAAGGCCGAAGTTAGTCCTCGTGGACGAGCTCGCCCACACGAACGCACCGGGATCGCGCCACCCGAAGAGATACCAGGACGTCGAGGAAATCCTCGCCGCAGGAATCGACGTCTACACGACGGTCAACGTGCAGCACCTGGAGAGCATGCGGGAGACCGTCGCCAAGATCACGGGAGTCCTCGTGTCCGAGATGTTCCCGGACAGCGTGTTCGACGCGGCAGATGAGATCAAGGTCGTCGACATCTCGCCCCAGGAACTCCTTCAACGACTACGGGATGGGAAGGTCTACATCCCGGAGCAGGCCGCCCGGGCGATGAGGAGCTTCTTCCAGTCGGGCAATCTCATTGCGTTGAGGCAGATCACGCTCCGCCGGGTCGCCGAGCGGCTCGACGAACAGATGCGAGACTACATGGAAAGCCTGGCGATCCCCGGACCGTGGCCGGCGAGGGAACGCCTCCTGATCTGCGTGGATCCGAGGGAGCAGCACGGGGAACGCCTCGTCCGCGCGGGTCGGAGACTCGCGGACGAGCTGTACGCGGAATGGGAGACCGTCCTGGTAGGTGCGCCCGAGGCGGAGCGGGCAAGTCCCCAAGTCCGAGCCCAGGCCTCCGCGGCGATCCGCCTCGCCGATAGGCTTGGGGCGACCGTGAACACCACGCCTCTGCCTGCGGAAGGAAGGGCGATCATCGAGTACGCGCGGGCCAACAACATCACGAGGATCATCGTCGCGTGGCCCGTAGGACCGCGCTGGCGCGAAGTGCTGAGACCACACCTCGCGACCGAGGTCATCCGCTTGAGCGGGCCGATCGATGTAATGGTGGTCACGGACGAAGCGGCGACCCCTGGAACGATCGAAAAGGTCCTTCCCAGGGGAGTGAACTATGGGGGGTATCTGTGGGGAACCCTCGCTGTCGCGCTTGCAAGCGTCCTCGGGGAACTTGCGCGGCCCCATGTCAACGTAACCGCCCTCGCGATGGTTTTCATCATGGCGGTCGTCCTCGTTGCTTCGGCAAAGGGTCTTGGGCCCGCGCTCTTCACATCGACCCTGAGTGTTCTCGCCTACGACTACTTCTTCATCCCACCCCGTTTCACGCTTTCCATCAGCGATCCGCAGAACTACCTGACCTTCGCGGCCCTGTACCTCACGGGGGTCGTCATCAGCCTGCTGATTTCGACGACGCGGCATCGGGCCGAGACGGCGCGACGACAAAGCATCCGGACCGCGACGCTGTACTCCATGAGCCGAGACCTCGCCGTTGCGCCGGATCTGAGTTCCGTCCTGGCGTCGGTGATCGGTCACATCCAGAGCAGTTTCGATGCCTACGCGATCGTCCTCATGCCCGAGCACGGTCGCCTTCGCGTCGCATCCGCAAGTCAGGACCTATCGATCGAGGACGATGAGGTGGCCGTCGCCGATTGGGTGTTCAAACACGGGAGGACGGGCGGGCTTGGGACGGACACCCTGCCGGGGGCGAAGCTGACGTATCTCCCAATGCGACAGGGGGACCGAGTCATCGGGGTCGTCGGCGTCGTCCCGAAGCCAGGCCAAGGTGCGCGCACCCCTGCAGATGAACGGCTCCTCGAAGGCCTCGTGTCACTCGCCTCGCTCGCGGTGCAACGGGTCGAGTCCGAAGGGAAGCCCCCGCCGTCGGAGTTGTAGTTGGACCCAGGTCACGGACGCGGCCGACATCCAGTAGCCAGGGGCGGGCGAGGGGCATGGGATGGTATTTGTGCCCTGCGTACGTTCCCTCGCCACGCCCCCCCGGGGGCCGCACCCGAAGGCAGGCGACCGCGAAGGGCAGGCCAACCGAGCGAGAGCGGTCCGATGAAGGGAATTCGGAACCTTGGTCGTCTGAAGGTTCTCACGGACGAGCAGGTCGACCGAATCCACGAGGCCTCTCTCGCGGTCCTTCAGAGGACCGGCGTCCGGTTCGATAGCGAGGACGCCAGGGCGCGCCTCCTCGCGGTCGGAGCCACGCAGCATCCGTCCCGGAGGAACGTCGTGACCTTTGAGCAGAGCGTCATGGAGGAGGCGATCCGCAAGATCCCTCGATTCGGGACCTACTGTGCCCGGGACCCGCACAACGACATCGCCTTCGATGGCGAACACACGTTCGCCCACTCCCTCGGCGGCAACCCCGCGATGCTCGACATGGAGACAGGCGAGATCAGGGGTTCCACCCTTGCGGATGTCGAGCAGTCCACGAGGCTCATGGACGCCCTCGAGAATTGCCACGGGATCTCGAGCCTCGTCGTCGCGACGGACGTCCCGGCGCCGATCCACGCGATCAAGACCCTGGAGGCGATGATGAAGAACACGACGAAGTGCCTCTCCGGCTATGCGCTGAGGGCCGAGGAGGTCGACATCCAGGCGCAGATGGGAGCCTGCGTCGCCGGCGGCCTCGAGGAGCTCCGGAAACGACCTCCATTCGCATTGTACGGCTCCCCGAGCAGCCCCCTCACCTACGACGGGCATGTGTGCGACGTCGTGATCCGCGGCGCGGAGTACGGGATCCCCGTCGACATCGTCCCCTGCCCGATCACGGGGGGCACCGCGCCGCTCCCCCTCGCCGGAGGCTTGGCGCAGCAGAACGCCGAGTTGCTCGCGGGCGTGATCCTCATCCAGACCGTGGACCCCAGCCTGCCCGTCCAGTACTCCGGCCGCCTGAGCGTCCTCGACCTCCGCAGCGGCAGGAACCTCTGGGGCGTCCCGGAGCTGGGGCTCGTCTCCGCGGCCACGGTCCAGATTGCCCATCGCTACCATATGACGGCGGACGTGTACGGGATGACGTGCGATGCGGCCGGATGGGACATGCAGAACGGCGTCGAGCGGATGATGACCGCCCTCCTGCCGGCCCTCGCCGGCGCGGACAATCTCTCCGGGATCGGTGGCGCTTGGGAGAACGCGGCCTCCCTCGAGATGCTGATCATTGATGACGAGATCTACTCCGACGTGTTCCGCATCGTTCGCGGGATCGACGTCGACGAGGACCGCCTCGCCGCCGACATCATCGACAAAGTGGGTCCCATGGGGACCTTCCTCGCCCAGCGGCACACGATGAAGTACCTCCGCGAGGGCGAAGTGCGCCAGCCCGCGATCTGGGACAAGCGAACTCGGGACAAGGCCCGAGCCGAGGGCATCCGTCCCATCCAGGACGTGGCCCGGGAGAAGGCTCGGCGCATCCTGAGAGAGCACATCCCCACGCCCCTCGATCGAGACGTGGACCAGGATCTCGCGCGGGTCGTGGCGGAGGGGAGCCGGCGACTCCTCGCGGCGGCGTGATGCCTCACGCGGCGGCGTGCTCCTTCTCGTAGGCCTTGATGAGCGCGTCGCCCTCCCTCAGGACGTCCTTGTCGAGACGCCGCACCTGATGGTCCTTGAGGATCTTCTTCGCGATCCCCCTCGCCTCCGGGATCATGCGGCTCGAAAGGGTCGCCTGCCACCCGAGCTTCGCGCGGTCTCGGAAGAAGAGTTCCTGCTTGAACATCCGGACCGTGTGGGGATGTCGGAGGAACGTGTTCCCATGGCCCACGGCCCTGACCACGTCCAGGGCGATCGTCTCCTCGTTCACGGCCATGTCCCGCATGAAGGCGCGCACGTCTTCCCAGATGGCAGCGTCCAGGACCAGCATCTCGTAGGAACCTCCCTTCGCGTGGTCGAGCCCGCCCATGCCGGCGGAGAGGTCCGTGCCCGCCATGACGGAGAGCATGACCCCCGCGAGCTCAGAGAACGCGGGCAAGGCCATCTCCGTCCCGACCGCTGCGCCCCAGCCCGAGGTCATGCAGGGCAGTCCGTACCGCCGGGCCATCTGGACCGCGCCCGCGCTGATCATCGGTGTCTCCGGTGCGGTGTAGTCAATGTAGCCCGTCCTCATGTCGACGGGCGTCGAGTCGGAGGTGTACACGTAGGGAGAGCCGGGGGCCGCGACCTGGTCGATCACGAGGCTCGCAAGGTTCTCCGTGTTGATGTTCGCAATCGTCCCCGCGACGGTCACCGGGCTCGACGCGCCGCCGAGGGACATGGACATCCCGAGGACGGGCACGCCGGCTTTCGCGAACTCGACCTGGGCCTCCACAGCGACTGTGTTGAAGGTCAATGGCGCGGTAGGACAGGAGACCACAGAGAGGATGGGGCGCTTTCTCAGGGCCTCCTCCCCGCCCGCAACGAGAGCCGCGAGGGCGATTTGGGCCCTCGCGTCCGCGGCTCCCGCGACCGTGATGCTCTCCACATGTTTCGTCGTGTTCTGAAGCGTGATCCAGAGTTCGTGGAGGCCGTGGGAAGCCTCCGGCACGTCGGTCGCGGTGAGGGAGGTCCAGAGGTAGTCGATCGGATCCAGCGCGTCCGCAAGCCGCGAGAACGCGGCGAGATCCTCGCGGGTGGACGGATGGTCCTTGCCCGTCTCCAGGTCCGCGATGTGCACGGCGAGGCCGTTCGTGGCGGTGAACGGGTAGCTCGTCGTCGGAATCTCGAAGTCGTGGGCCTTGTCCCGGGCGCAGTAGCGGATGCGCTTGGGTGCTTTCTTCAGCGCGTCCTTGACCAAGGCCTCGGGGATCTTCGCGATCTCCGCCTTGAAGACGACCTCCGCCCCCGCGGCTTCGAGCGTCTGCAGGACGGATGGGCTGTGGATCCGGACGCCCATCTCGGCGAGCGTCTTCAGGCTCTGCTCGTGGACCAGGCTCTCCTCCGACCGGTTAAGGAACTTCGCTCGTAACACCGCCATTTGCCGTCGCCTCCTCGTTGTCTTGAGTCCGAACGCCTGCGTGGCCTGAGAGCTGTTCACTGAGCTCCCGGCACAGCAGGGGCCTTGGGCGGACCCTCCCCCGCGACCTGGGCCGCGGCCGCCACCCTGCGGCAGTACGCGATCCACTTCACGCCAAACTTGTCCTTGCCGAGCATGAGATCCGCGGCCAAGACCGCCCGCGCAATCTCGGGGTCGAGAGGGTTCGCGATGGACGCAGTGAGTCCAGCGGTCATGCCGAGTTGCATGAGGGCCGCGGTCAGGGCGGGCCGCTCCGGCATGCCGAACCCCACGTTCCCCGCTCCCAAGGAGATGTTCACCCCAAGCTCCTGCCTCACGAGGCGAACCGTCTCGAGGGCGACGCGGCCCAGGGTGTGATCCGCACCCACGGGCATGCAGATCGTGTCGATGATCACATCCTCCGAGGGAATCCCATAGGCCTCCGCCCTTTCGACGATCTTCCGCGCGGCGGCGAGGCGCGCCTTCGGATCCTTGCTGATCCCTACCTCGTCATGCGTGATGCCGATGACCGCGGCACCGTGCTTCTTGACCACGGGCAGCAGCCGATCCAGGGTCTTGTCCTCGGCGGTGACCGAGTTGACGAGCGCCTTCCCCTTGTACGCCGGCAGAGCCGCCTCCAAGGCGTCCGCCCTCGAGGAATCGAGGCATAGTGGGACATCGACGGTCTCCTGGAGAATCTCGACCGCGCCTTTCAGGATTGCCGGCTCGTCCGCCCCCGGCACGCCACAGTTCACATCGATCATCTGCGCGCCGGCCTCCACCTGGGCGACCGCATCCGCCTTGGCCCGCGTGTAGTTAAGGTTGCGAAGTTCCTCCGCGAGCTTCTTCCGGTTCGTCGGATTGATGCGCTCGCCGATGACGACGAACGGGTCGTCGGGGCCGATCACCACGGTCTTCTTCGCGGACGAAAGGACGGTTCTCATGGGCTCCACTCCTAGGCTCCAGGGGGCGGCGAGAGGGACGCGACCGGGACGGCTGAGGCGACGGTCCCCGCGGGCGACTCATCGGGCGGCGGCTTGGGCACGGCCGTCGCCGGCTCCAAATGGGCTTCCTTGCAGATCCTCGACACGGCGGACTCCCAGTTGATCGGCATGAGATGGAACCCCGCGATGCCCGGAATCTTCCGGATCTCCTCGATGATCTCCACGCAGATCGCGATCCCCTCCGCCTCGCGTTTCTTCTTCTCGTCCCCCGCTTGCTCCATGCGGCGGATCAGCGCGTCGGGGACCTCCATGCCGGGGACCTCATCCCGCATGAATCGAGCCGCCTTCACGGAGCGGATCGGCGCGACGCCCGCGAGGATGGGCACCTTTCGGTCCACGCCCAGGTCCCGCACACGGCCCATGTACTCGGTGAATCGCTCCACGTTGAACACGATCTGAGTCTGGACGAATCGCGCGCCCGCCTGCACTTTCTTGGCGAGCCGCAGGGGACGGAACTCGTACGGCGGGGCGAAGGGCTCCGCGGCGCAGCCGGGGAACAGGTCCGGCGGGGGCTTGATCTCTCGGCCGCTGAGGTACCTGCCCTCCCGGGCCATGTAGTTCGCGATTTCGAGAAGGATCACGGAATCGACATCGAAGACGGGCTTGGCCTGGGGATGGTCCCCGTGGATCATGTGGTCCCCGGTCAGGCAGAGGACGTTCCGAATGCCCAAGAGGGATGCCGCGAGGAGATCGCTCTGCAAGGCCAACCGGTTCCGGTCGCGACAGGCCATGTGGAGGACTGGGTCGACGCCCTCCTGGAGGAGGATTGCACAGGAGGCGAGGGGGGCGGCATGGACGACACCGCTCGTGTTGTCGGGCACGTTCACGGCGTCGACGTAGTCGCGCACGAGCTTCGCGCGCTTCCTCACGTCGCCAGGGTCCGCGCCGTCGGGACTGCTAATCTCGCAGGTCACGACGGGGCGGCCCGAGCGCAGGGCGCGCTCGAATCGACCCCGCACGGGGTCGACGGCGCTCATGGTTGTCCCTTGGCATCTCCGGGCCAGCCCGCCAAGGCGTTGAGGATCGCCGAACTCCCCTTCCGTCGCCAGTCGAGCGGCGCGTGAATCCGCAGGAACAAGTGGTACCAGGGAAGCCGGCGGGAGCGCCGCTCCGCCTTGAGCCAGACGCACTCCATCTCCGGCTTGACTTCGCAGTGGCCGTTCATCCGCACGCCGCCGCAGGGCCCGTTCCGAATCTGCTTGGGGCAGTTCATGAGGCAAGTGAAGCCATTCTCATGGAGGAGACACTGGCCGCACATGTTGCAGGAGAAGAGGAGGACCTTGGCAGAGTTCTCAAAGGGGGCCAAGGCGCGGTTGAGCTGGAGGTTCACTTGAGGGTGGCGGTGGAGCGCGCGGCCGATGGGCTCGAGAATCGCCGGCACGTGTTCTGTCGTGTCCATGATCCACCTCCGGTCATTCGTCCCTAAGGGCGCGGTCCGCGGGGCCGGAGTTCGTCGGCGCCGACCCGCCCGTAGGCTTTGGGAATGCGCCCGAATCCTTCCTCATCGCGGCCTCCCGAGAAGACGAGCGGCGCAGGGTTTATTTAAGCGATTCCTAAGGGGAGTACGCACCTGCAGTCCGCAGCCCGTACCTGCTCGGCATCCCGCCGTGAGAATCACGCGTGGGGACGAACGCTCCGTCGGCCGGGGGTACGTGCGGGCATCGCCGTGAACTTGAAGTGCCCCACGATCCATCCGCACCGTCATCGGGACGGGCCGGTCTTGCCGCCCCGTCTTCGATGAAACGCGGGGTCCGTTGCGTGCGTGCCATCCTGACGAGTGTGGGCAGCCTCCCGCGCCTCGCGGATTCCCCGGACGAGGCGATCCTCAAGGCCGTCCAGCTCCAGCAGGATCATGGCCTGGAGCTGCTCACGGACGGCGAGCAGCGCGGCGACATGCTCTCGATGTACGCGACCTTGCCGGGCGTCCGTTCGGAGGCCGGGATGCCGCGATTCATCGGGCCCGTCCGTCCCGTCGAGGACTCAGCCTCGTTCGCGAAGATCCGCGATCTTGACGTCCTGCGCGCCAAGTTCCCCGAGGCCCGATTCAAGGTGAGCCTGACCGGGCCGACGACGTTCGCGGTTTCCTGCGGTTCCGCGGGAGCGGGCCCAACCTACCGAAGCGCGATGGACCCTGTGCTCCATGACGACATCGCGGCCGCGATCCGCCCCCTCGCCCACGAGGTCGGCCGTCGCGGCGCGGAGCTTCAACTCGATGATCCAATCCTGTCCCAAGGGATGAGGGACTACGCCCCCGTCCTCGCGCGGATCGATGCGATCGCTTCGGAAGTGCCGCGCGACAGGGCGAGCCTCCATGTGTGCGGTGGCCTCGCACGCGGCAAAGTCCTCGATGCCTTGCAGAAGCTCGAGAACATCTCCACTTTCAACTTCGCGTTCGCGGGAGCCGCGGAACGAGAGAATATCGCGCTTCTCGCTCGCCGCACATGGGAGGAGCGCGATCGGTTCCTCGGGGTCGGATGCATCCCCGTCCAAGTGATGCGCGCCGAGGACATCGCAGACGGCGAGAGCGTGGCCCGCGTTCTGAAGGATGTGACGGACCGGATCGGACTGTCCCGGGTGCGGTACGTGCTCCCGGATTGCGGGCTCCGCGCGACGGCTCCTGAGCTCGTCCCCAAGGTCCTCGAGAACCTTCGACAGGGCTATCGGCTCGCGTTCCCGGCAGGAGACTGATCCGGCAGGTTCAGCCGGTCTTGCGGGCGTGCTCGATGACGGCACTCATCTTCCTCTGGATGTCGCTCTCGAGTGGGGGCACAAGATGGTTTGCGAGGATCCACTTCGTCTTCTCGCGGGCCTTGTCCACGAGCGTCTTCGAGCCATCCGCGGACCAAGCGTCGAACGCCCGTCGGTCGATGAGGTTCGGCATGAAATGCTCTGTCTTGAAGTGCCGTAGGGTGTGGCTCTGGGCGAGGAAGTTCTTCCCCGGGCCAACTCTCTCGATCACGTCAAGAGCCATCGTCTCCTCGTCCGCCCATTCCCCGCGGAGCAGCCTTGCGATCGCACCGACGATCTCGTCATCGATCACGATCTGTTCGAAGTAGAGCGTGGCGGAGTCCTCGAGGAGACCGATGCCGCACATGAGATCCGCGCCCGCGAGGAGCGGCCCGACGCAGCCCGTGTAGTACTCCAGGACGGCCTGGTCCCCAGGGCTTTTCGCAGTGGCCGAGACGCCCACACAGGACGGCAGCCCGTACCAGTGGGCGAGCTCGGTCGCCATCGCGGAGGACAGGGCATGCTCGGGGCTTCCGCCCGAACGCGTCGCCGTCCGCATGTCGAGGGGTGCGTTCCCCATGCCGTAAATCACCGCGGAGCCCGGCGCGTGAAGCTGGGTGATCGTGAGGGCGGCGAGGACCTCTGCATTCCCGACGATGAGCGAGCCCACGAGGGTCGCGGGGCCGGTGGCCCCGGGCTGGGGCATGCCGAAGAAGACGAGGGGTACGCCGTGGTCCGCGAAGTACAGGCTCGCATCCATGACGCCGGCATCGAGTTGGAGCGGCGCGAAAGTGCACTGCAAGCAGGAGGTGATCGGCCGCCGACGAAATGCTTCCTCGCCACCCGCGGCGAGGTAGCCCATCTCCGTGAGGAGCTTCGCATCGGCGAGCGTCACCCCGGTCTCGTACATCACGTGCTTCTCCGTGTTGTTCAGGGACGCGTCGAGGTCGTGGAGATGCACGGTCGAAGGCGGCTGGTCCATGGAGCTCACCATAGGCCAGTGCACGTGGACGTTCGGGAGGTAGTCGATGATCCGCGAAGACTTCGCGACGTCCTCTTTCGTGGAGGCACGCCGTGCCCCGGTCTCGAAGTCCACGGTCACGGCGCCGTTCCCGTTCGCGGTCATGTAGCTGTGCTTCCGGTCGAGGTTCACGTCGAACTTCGGGTTCCGAGCGGCAAGGGTAACCGAGGCCTTCGTCTTCGCGAGGGCCTCCTTCACGAGGTGCGGCGGAATCCGTGCGATCCGGCTCCGCTCATCCACTTCGGAGCCATGGTCTCGGAGGAGCCTGCGGCATGCCTCGCTCGCCACCTGGATGCCCACGGTCTCCAGGATCCGGAGGGTGCCCGCGTGGATGCGGTCCAGGTCCTCCCTGCGCAGGATCTCGAAGCGGACGCCTCGCTCGATTCCGTAGGCCATGCTCGTCCTCCCGATGCCGGGATCTTGTCAGAGCGAGCACGACGGGATACATCAAAGAGACGTCAGTACTGCACGGGCCGGAATGTGCGAGGGGTCCCGCGAATGGTTTTTCCCTCAGGAGACCCTTTCCTCCCGCGTGGCACAGGGCGGCCCGTTCTCGAAGGTCCACGCCCATATCGACGCGGAATTCGCTCACCATGTGAAGCGGATCCAGGAGTACCTGAGGCAGCCTTCCGTCGCGATCACGGGCGAAGGGATCCCGGAGTGCGCGGAGATGACCGCGGCCCGGATCCGCGAGATCGGGGGCGAGGCCCGGGTCGTGACGACGAGGACGCATCCTCTCGTCCTTGGAAGGATCAAGGGGGCCGCGGAGGGGGGCACCCTCCTCCGCTACGACATGTACGACGTCCAGCCGGCGGAGCCCCTCGACGCGTGGAAGTCCCCGCCGTGGGCCGCGGAGATCATCGGCGACCGGATCGTGGGCCGCGGCGCGCACAACAACAAAGGGCCCCTCGCCGCGTACTTCAACGCCCTCCAGGCCATCCTCGAGGTCGAGGGACAGCTGCCATGCTCCATCGACTTCGTCATCGAGGGGGAGGAGGAGATCGGGAGCTCCGCCCTCATCGAGTACGTGAACGGCCACCGCGAGGAGTTCGCCCACTGCGACGCCCTCGACGGCTGGTTCCCGTACCAGCCCACGCCGACGGCTCCGCCGCCGATCGAGTGCGGCTTCAAGGGCTGCCTCTTCTTCGAGCTCGTCGCGAGGGGACCCAACGACGTTCACTCGATGATGGCGTCCATCGTCGACAATCCGGCCTGGCGCCTCGTGTGGGCCCTCGAGACGATGCGCGACGTCGAGGACCGCGTGACCGTGGAGGGCTTCTACGACGACGTTCCGCGGCCGACGCCGGAGGAACGCGCGAACCTGCCGAAATTGCGCTCCTACCTGGAGTGGCCACGGGTCCAGGCGGGCGTCCAGCGGCTCCGAGGCCAAGGCAAGCGGGCCGAACTCGACATGCTCGAGGAGCTCTTCTTCAAGCCGAGCCCGATCAACCTCCAGGGCCTGACGTCCGGGTGGCAGGGGGAGGGATGCAAAACGATTACACCGGGCGAAGCCGTCGCGAAGGTCGACGTCCGAACGGTTGCCAAGCAAGACGGGAACAAGCTCCTCGCGGCGATCCGGAGACACCTGAACATGTACGGCTTCGGGGACGTCGAGATCCGGGCCGTCGACTACACACCGTGGTCCCGGTCCCCCACGGACTCCGCGGTCGTCCAGGCCGCAGCCCGCGCCTGTCGGGATTTCGGCTGGGAGCCGATGGTCGTCCCGACGGATCCCGGCACGGGCCCGAACTACCTGTTCACGAACAACCCGCCCCTCCATCTCCATGAGTTCTACGGCGGCCTTGGCCACGGCGGGAACATCCATGCCCCGAACGAGTACTTCCTCGTGGAGAGCGTGCGGCTCTTCGAGAAGTCCGCAGTGAACTTCCTCCACCGATGGGCGGAGATGCGGCGCGGTCCAGCCTGATCCCGAAACACAAAGGATATACCCCGCCCGCGTTCCGTACGGCGTCCCGCAGGGAGAATGTGAGCCGGGTTCCGAGAGATCGACGCGAAAGCCGCCTGCGCCGCTTCCTCCGGAACGAGAGGACCGCGGCGGCCGTCATGGTCGCCCTCCTCTTCCTCACGCCCCTTCTGTATGGCCTGTGGTGGACGGAGCCTCCGCCGAACCCGAGCCAGGGAAGGATGTCGCCCTCCACGAGTCCGTTCCCGGCCTTTCCCCTCGGCCCCCTCCTCCACGTCGTCGAGGTGAACGCCGCCGTCAACGAATCCACGCGGCTCACGCTCCTGTCCCTCGAGGGGCTCGTGAACCGCGAGAGGGTGGAGCTCTACCTCGACTTCGCGGGGGAAGCCGCGGATTCCACGTCGATCCTGTCCTTCCTTCGGGACCACTACGGCGTCGCGACGGACAGTCTCACTGTGGACGCGGCGCTCGAGCAGTACTTGCCCAGGGTATCCGGACTCATCGTGTATGATCCCCAGCGACCCGAGAGCGTGAACGTTGCGACGATGCTTGCCGGAATTCGCTCCGCGGCGATCGTCGGCCCTGAGACAGCCGCGAGCCTGAGCGCGCGCGTCTCGAAGCCGATCCTCTTGGACTACGCGACGAGCGACTGGGCCCGGCTTGATGCCGTCGGCGCGTACGACCGCGCCCTCGCCGAGTTGTATCCGAGTTGCGATCCGAACCTGCTTGCGATCCTTCCGCCGGAGTACCTGGCTCTCCGAGACTACCTCGTCGCCACCCGGACCTTCGTCTTCTTCGACAACCAAGGCGTGCTCGCGACCCCGGGCGAAATCACGTCGACGGAGCGGATCCTCCGGGCGACGCCTCGGGGAATCCCAATCCTCGGATGGGTTCGGAGCCCGACTCTCACGGAAGAGAATGCGTTCCTGCAGCTCGCCTCCGCCGAGGGCAAGTTCGTCGTGGGCAGCGCGATCGTACCAAACCTCTCCGCCCTCACGTCCTTTGGCCGCAGCGGCACATTCCAACAGCAGGCTCCCGCACCGACACCCACGTTCGTCAAAGACCGAATCTACGCCGTCGTCGCGATCGCAGACGGCGATAGCCTCGACTTCGTTGGGAACCACATGCGGGAGCTCTGGAATGAGTCCACCCGTGGCTCCTACCCCGTGGCGTG
>DATBLI010000072.1:0-1978 GCA_036555455.1 Thermoplasmata archaeon | reverse complement strand
GCTTTCCCGGGGCGGAGACAGCGGGTCCCTCGTCGTCGACGAGGCGAACCGCGCGGTCGGGCTCCTCTTCGGCGGGAGCGCCGTGACGACCCTGATGAACCCCATCGATGGCGTCCTCACGACCCTCGGGCTCAGCCTCTAGCCGGGCGTCGCGCATCCCCGGCAAAAGGTTATTACCGCGCCCCAGGATTCGGCGGGCGTTGGGGCGCGGATGAAGGAGATCTGGGTCGAGAAGTACCGTCCGAAGACCCTGTCCGAGGTCGTGGGGCAGGAGGAGATCGTCGAGCGCCTCCAATCGTACGTGAAAGCGGGGAACATGCCACATCTCCTCTTCGCGGGCCCCGCGGGGGTCGGAAAGACGACATGCGCGATGGCCCTCGCACGAGACCTCTTTGGAGAAGACTGGCAGCAGAACTACGCAGAGACGAACGCGAGCGTGACCCCAGACACGCCGTGCCTAGTCCGTGTCAACAGCGTGTCTCGGCGAACCACCTTCGGAGAACTCGCGAAGGAGGTGTTCGGCGAAGGGGATGCGACCCGGAAAGCACTGGATGGTCTCGAGATTCTTTCTCTGGATTCCGAATTCCGCGTCCGCTACATGCCGACCGCTTGGATTTCTCGTCACTACTCGTCCGAGATCGTGGAAGTTGGCTACGAAGGGGGCAAGGTACGCGTAAGCCCGGACCACTCCATAGTCGTTCTGGAAGACGGGGGGCGATTGGTCTCGAAGGCAGCGCGGGGTCTTCGCGTCGGCGACATGCTCGTGAGCTTCGTGGAGGCCCTCGACGGCGCGAGTCCCGTCTTGGATCTTGATTCCTTCTCGCCTGCGCGACTCTCGACAGGATGGAAGAATCGTCGAAATCCGAAGCTGAAAAAAGTGTTCCGCTCCCGGAAGCTGAACGATCGGCTCGCATGGCTTCTTGGCATGTACCTCGCTGAGGGCTGTTCCAGCATGCGACCATCGGGTACGAGCGGCGGCCTTGTCTGGACCGTGGGATATCCGACAGAGGAGGCCGTCGCGGACAAGCTAAGCCATGCTATCGAAGAGGAATTCGGTCTCTCGACCTATCGAGTCAAAGGCCGGTCTGGGTTTGACCGTTCCAGGGAATCATCCCTGCAAGTACGTGTCACGAACACTCAGCTGGCCCGATGCTTCCGGGCGGCTTTCTATGGACGAGAGTCGCCGAGGAGGGCCCCCTTCAAACGGGTGCCATCCCTCCTCTTCGACGCGGATCGCGGCCACCGAATCGCGTTCCTCAAAGGCTACATGGGGGACGCTACCGGCACATGGGGGCAGTACGTCCGCTATTCCTCGGCGTCCGAGGAAGCTTTGGTCGATGTCGCCTGGCTCGCTCGGATCTCAGGACTCAACTCATCCGTGTTCCATCGGGAGGCGAGGATCATCTGGTTCCAACCCTCCTTCGCCTACGTCAAGGGCGACTTGATTCCATCTTCGCTGGCCCGCGAACTTCTAGACCGCCTAGGGATGCGGGATAACCACTTCCTGCGACACTCTCTGTATGGGAAGATGAGCCGGAGGATTTCGAAGAGCGAGGTTGCCAGTTACATCGCGAAGAACCGGCTCCCCGAAGAGATTGACGAAACCACACACAGGCTCCTTTCGCTCCTCTTCTCTCCCCTTTCGACAGCGCGAGTCACCTCCGTGAGTCGTGGGCCTTACGGTGGCCATGTCTACGACGTGTCCGTGCCGGACAGTCAGATGTTCTGGGGCGGGACGACGCCGGTCCTTCTCCACAACAGCGATGAACGGGGCATCGACGTCGTGCGGCAGAAGATCAAGAACATTGCCCGCCTCGCGCCCTTCGGAAATGTGCCCTTCAAGATCATCTTCCTCGACGAGGCGGACAACCTGACCGCGGACGCCCAGGCGGCCCTGCGGCGGACGATGGAGACGTACACGAAGACCTCGCGGTTCGTCCTCTCTTGCAACTACTCCTCGCGGCTCATCGAGCCGATT
>DATBLI010000071.1:0-22266 GCA_036555455.1 Thermoplasmata archaeon | reverse complement strand
GACAAAGAACTCCTTGAGGTAGCAACTGATGTGGGTCGCTTCTGGGGACAACTCACAGAACGCTTTGTAAGGGAAGGGGCCGGGCCGCGAGGCCCGGCATGAGGGGACAGGGCTCGGAGGTCGCGTTCTCCCGACGCGATTCTGCGGTGTGCCGATTCCCCCAAAGTATTTTTGGCCTATGGGTCGAACGCCCAGGGCAGGATTTGAACCTGCGAGGCCTTGCAGCCAGCGGTTTTCGAGACCGCCGCCATACCGGGCTTGGCGACCTGGGCAGTCCCATTCCCCCAAGGGAACGTTTCGCATAAGCGTTCCGCCCTGTCCGAGTGGTGTCAGACTTTATCCGAGCTCCCTCGTTCTCGGAACCGTGCACGTCGTCGCGGAACTCCTTCACTCTCGGAAACAGGAAACCGTACCACTGTCGCAAGGAGCGACGGGGATGGACTTGCTCCGAAGCCTCGGACTCGCCCCCGACGCGCACCTCGTCGTTCGCGGCGACACCCCGATACCTCTCGACGAGCCCCTCGCGGATGGAGAGCGCCTCCGCATCCTCACCGCGGTCTCCGGCGGGGTATCCGGACGAAGCGGCTCGCGGCCAAAGCTTTAAGGGCCGGCCTCTTGTCAGCGGGGCGGCATGGCTTCCGACGAAGCGGAGATGCTCCGGACGATCGGAGTGCGGAGCGTCGAGGACCTCTTCGCGGACATCCCGGCGAAGGTCCGCTTCGACGGACTGCAGCTCCCCGCGGGATATGCGGAGGCTGAGGTCGTCGCGAAGATCACGTCGATCCTCTCCGCCAACCGGACGATGGCCGACATGCCGACGTTCCTAGGGGGAGGTGTGTATGACCACTTCGTCCCCGCCAGCGTCCGCGCGATCACGTCCCGCGCGGAGTTCTACACGTCCTACACGCCCTACCAGCCCGAGCTGAGCCAAGGGATCCTCCAGGCGCTCTGGGAGTACCAGAGCCTCATCTGCGAGCTCACGGGGATGGACGCGGCGAACACGTCGATGTACGACGGGGCGACGGCCCTCGGCGAAGCCGCGCGGATGGCGGCCCGGATTCACGGAGGCAACGTGTTCCTCGTCCCGCGGGCCCTGCGGTGGGACAAACGCTCCGTCTTGGAGAACTATGCCCACGGCGCGAACCTCCATGTGAAGGAAATCGACTTCGATCGACGGAGTGGAGAGCTCGATCTCGATAGCCTGCGTTCCCTCGTGACGCCGGACGTCTGCGGCATCTATGTCGAGAGCCCGAACTACTTCGGCCGGTTCGAGGAACACATCGCGGAGATCCGATCCATGGCGAACTCCGCGGTCCTCGTCGTCGGCGTGAACCCGCTCGCCCAGGCCGTCGTCCGGCCTCCCGGGGATTTCGGCGCGGACATCGTGATCGGGGAGGGGCAGGCGCTAGGCAATGCGGTGAATTTCGGCGGCCCCCTCCTGGGGATCTTCGCGTGCCTCCAGGAGCACGTGCGGAAGATGCCCGGCCGCGTGATCGGGCTCACGCAAGACGTCCAAGGCCGACGCGCCTTCTGCATGACCCTCCAGACGCGGGAGCAGCACATCCGCCGCGAGAAGGCGATGAGCAACATCTGTACGAACGAATCCCTCCTCGCCGTGGCTTCCGCCGCGTACGTCGCCGTCCTCGGGGGCAGCGGCCTCCGACGGGTCGCTGGGGAGAACATCCGGAAGGCCCGGAGACTCATGGAAGCCATCGCGAAGATCGAAGGATTCACGGCTCCCGTTTTCCGAGGCCCCCACTTCAACGAGTTCACCGTCCGGTTCACCCGCGGCTTCGAGACCCTCCATCGCGGGCTCCTCCAACGGGGCATCCACGGGGGATCGCGTCTCACCCGCCGAATCCCTGAGCTCATCGACGTCGCCCTGTTCGCGACGACGGAACGGCACAGCGTGGAGGATCACCGCCGGCTCCTCGCGGCCCTGGAGGGGCTTGCATGAGCTTCCGCCAAGCCTACTACGAGGAACCCCTTCTTTTCGAGAAGGCCCCCGTCGAAGAAGGATCCCCCGCGGCGATTAAGGGCCTCGTTCCGAAGGCACTGTATCGCGAGACGCTCGGCATCCCGAGCCTTCCGGAGCACGAGGTCGTGCGGCACTTCACGAAGCTCTCCCAGATGACCTTCTCGATCGACACGGGCCTCTATCCCCTCGGCTCCTGCACGATGAAATTCAACCCGAAGTACGCGGAGGAGCTCGCGGCCCTCCCGACGGTCGCCCGGGTCCATCCGGACCAGGACGAGTCGACCGTCCAAGGGGCCTTGCGCCTGATGTACGAACTCCAGGGAGCCCTCGCGACGATCGCTGGGATGGACGCGGTGACCCTCCAGCCCGCCGCGGGGGCCCAGGGCGAGTTCACGGGCCTCCTCCTCGCCCAGGCGTACAACCACGACCGAGGGGAGCACCGGCATGAGGTGATCCTGCCGGACACGGCCCATGGCACGAACTTCGCCTCCGCCGGCATGCTGGGCTTCGACATCCTCGAGATCCCCTCGGCGGATGGTCGCGTGGACCTCAAGGCCCTCCGGAATGCGGTGAGCGAACGCACCCTCGCCTTCATGCTCACGAACCCGAACACCCTCGGGATCTTCGAGGAGCACGTCCTCGAGATCGCGGACATCGTCCATGGCGCCGGCGGGCTCCTGTACTACGATGGCGCGAACTTCAACGCGATCCTCGGGAAGACCTCGCCCGGGCGGATGAACTTCGACATCGTCCACTTCAACCTCCACAAGACCTTCACGACGCCGCATGGCGGAGGGGGACCCGGCGCGGGCCCCGTCGGGGTGAAGGCGCCGCTCGCTCCCTTCCTCCCCGTGCCCGTCGTGACCCTCGAAGGGAAGAGGTACCGGCTCGACTACGATCGGCCCAAGTCGATCGGAAAGGTCCGGTCGTGGTATGGGAACTTCGCCCTCCTCGTCCGCGCGTACGCGTACATTCTGCGGCAAGGGGGGAACGGGCTCACAGAGGTCTCCGAGCACGCCGTCCTCAATGCGAACTACGTGAGGCATCGCCTCGACAAGGTCCTGGAGGTTCCTTTCAGCGGACTCCGGAAGCACGAGTTCGTCGCGAGCGCGGCGAGCCTCGCGGCGAAGGGCGTTCGTACGGTCGACGTCGCGAAGCGGCTCATGGACTTCGGTGTGCACCCGCCGACGGTCTATTTCCCGCACCTCGTCGAGGAGGCCCTGATGATCGAGCCCACGGAGACGGAAACGAAGGCGACCCTCGACGCCTTCGCGGAC
Organism: Thermoplasmata archaeon; assembly: GCA_036555455.1. Lineage (GTDB taxonomy): Archaea > Thermoplasmatota > Thermoplasmata > RBG-16-68-12 > RBG-16-68-12 > RBG-16-68-12. Next base: position 19,011 of record DATBLI010000071.1, on the reverse strand, counting down.
GCCCTCGCGCGCATCGTGCAGGAAGATCCGGAGGTCCTCAAGTCGGCGCCCCACAACACCGCCGTCGGTCGTGTCGACGAAGTCCTCGCGGCCCGGGAACCCGTCCTGAGCTGGCGCGTCGCCCGGTCGCGGAAGCCGACGGCCTTATAGCTCCATCTCCGGTCGGCCCAGGTTCCCGAGGACGATGTACGCCCAGTCGAGTTTGCGTCGCTTCACGTCCGCGGGCGCATCCTTGGGGCTCGGGTTCTCGAAGTCCCAGCCAAGGAGGTGGATCTCCCGGGCGCCGAAGTGGTCCGCGAGGCAGGCCGCTCGGTCCCCATCCGTGAAACCGCCGAAATTCTGGAGCCTTCCGGAGGGCCGGGACTGGGTCGTCGCCACGGTCGGGCCCGTGAACCGCGGGGCCCACGTCCGGATCGCGGGGCCGTTGTCCCCGTGGCCGTGGACGATGGCGATCGTCCCCTCCGCATTCGCCCGGACCTGGTCCTCGACATCCCCGTCCAGGTCCGTGACGAGGATCGCGGGCCGGGCCCCATGCCGGAGGGCCACGGACGTGGCCTCGTCCGCGGTGATCAGGAGCCCACGAGCCCTCGGGAGCTCCATCGCAAGATTCGCACCGTTGCCCGCGACCGTGACGATTCGCCCCGCGAGGAGGGCCCGAAGGTCCTCCAGGCCGGTCCGACGGCCTCCGAGGAGTTCGTCGAGTTCCGCGGCGACGGCCTCGTCCTCCGTTTGGGAGAAACCGAAGTCTTGCCGGATCCGCGCGTAGAAGGGCTCCCAAGCCCTGTACTCCATGGCCCATCCCGCCGGCTCAGTGCCGCCAGCTGTCCTCGACGGGCGCTTCCGGGCGCATCCGATACGAGAGGCCCGTGGCGACGACGAGGAACAGGGCCACCCCGAGGCTCAGGTAGATCAGAGGCAAGGAGACCACGGGGTTCTGCTCCCCGAAGATCGTCTGGAGAATCTGGATCCCCCCGAGGACGAGCAGGCCCAAGGCGACGAAGGTCCCCGCGACCGCGATGACGTGCCGCGGCACGCGGCCGTGCTGGAAATATGCGGTGAGGACCTTGCCCCCCTCGAAGGCGAGGGCCGCGAGGACGACGAACCAGAGCGCCCCGGAGAGGAAGGCGAGGACCTGGGAAAGGTAGCTGCCGGGAGTCTTGCCGGCGCGGTCGAGGCCGAAGGAAATCCCGACGAGGATGAGGATGATCGCGGCGACGTCGAAGAAGATGGAGAGGTCCCCCGCCGTCACCGAGTTCCGGATGCGGTCGTAGATCTCGTTCACCTTGTCGAAGACGTCGCCCAGGCTGCTGAAGGGCAACGAGATGAGGATGAGGTACAGGCCGACGAGGATGAGGGCAAGGGCCGGGGCCGCGAAGGGGTTGAACCAGTAGATCGCGCCGAAGAGGAGGAGGACAAGGCCTAAGGGCGCGATGATCTTGCGGCGGATCTTCGGATTGCGCATCTGCCTCGCGAGGGTGTAGTACAAGCTCTCCGCGGTGGGCGTCTGTCGCACGAAGACGCGGCGGACATGGTCGATCCGGATGCGGCTGCTCAGGATCGGTGCGAAGGCTTCGTCTTCCGCGCCGTCGGAGACGAGGAAGACGCGGTCGGGGCGGACCTCCTCGAGGACGCGGTCGAGCTGTTGGGTTAGGACCAGGTCCGAGACGCTGCCGACCCGGACATCGCCGCAGATCGTCGCGATCTCGACGTCGGCTCCCTCCTTCTGGAGGCCGTCGAACAGGCTGATCGACGACAGGAGGGCGTTCACGTCGGAGTCCTCGGGATCCGCGAGGCCAAGCTTGACCGCCGCGGCGAGGTTGTCCTCCCGGCCGAGGAGGGGTCCCTTGATCCCCGTCTTCACGCCGATGTCGTCGTCGCGGTCCACGCAGAGGACCAGGGTCTTCATCGCAAGTCCTCTACTCGTGGCACGATATATCAAAGTTCCGTGGCGATTGCGGAAAAATCAATCATTCAGTAGAGGCCGAGGCCCTCCTCGATCCGACCGAGTTCGATCGGCGTGGTCCTCGAACCCACGACGGCTCCCTTCGAGTTCGCGACCATGCAGGCGCCAACGAGGGCCGCGCCGTAATTCGCCGTCGTGATGGACACGGGCACCCGGAGCTGGGCCTTCAGCAGGTCCATCTCCGCGGGCTTCGAATGCGGATGACACAGGACACCCTTGTTCGTCGCCACGGCGGCGGAACCGACTGTCTTCACGCCCGCGACGGTCCCTCGGACGACGGGGACGCCGAGGACTTCCCGGATGAACCCGACGGCCTCGTCATCGTAGCCCGGGTGCACGACCGCGCCGTGGTCGTTGCACAAGACGTTGTTGCCGACCGCGCTGAGCCGGTGGGGGAGCGGGTACACGGCGTCGCCGATCGCCTCGATCTCGTCGGGCTCGATGAAGGGGGAGGTCAGGATCCCGTTCGAGTTCATCGCGACGAGGCTGCCGATGATCGTCGAGTGGGCGACACTCGTCGCGAGGGCGTGAGCCCCCAGGGCCTCCGAGATGTGCCGGACGGCGGACCGCGGAACGTGGGGATCCGTGATCAGGATTTCTTCGTTCGCCGCGCAAAAGACTCCGACGTACGGATTGCCTTCGACCTCGAGTCGCCGGAGCAAATGGGTCCCTCAGTCCTCCGGGAGAGACACGACGGCGGACCCGTCCTCGAACTTGATGGCCTTCACCCGGACGCGTCGCGGCGGGTTCTCCCGACCTCGGGACCAGATGTACTCGTTGAGGACGTCATCGATGAAGATCCGGTCCGGCTTCAGATGCCGCTTCACATGCTCCCGGATTGCCTTGATGGCCCGAGGCGCGCGGTCCGTCCGCGAGGCGGCCCACGCCGCCCGGAGGGGCACGACGAGGATCCGTTCCTCTTCCTGCTCGGCCATCGCCTCACGCCTTCAGCTTGTTCCTGCGCCAGCTGCGGCGCTTCGGATGACGGAGGAAGCGGCGGGAGGTCCTCTGCATGACCCACGCCGGGACGCGTCGATTCGATTTCACGGCCCGCATGAGGCGCCTCTTCTTCGCACAGGGCTTGTTCCGGGCCATGGTCAACGCCTCTCGATCTTGATCTCCCGACGTCGGGGGATGAGCCGTTCGAGGATCTGCCGGAGGGATGCATCGTCGATGACCCGCTGCACACGCCCGCTTTGGGCGAGGGCGATGAGCTGGTTCTCGATGCTCTCCGTGAGCTCCGGGTACGCGAGCTCGATCCGGCCGAGGCGTTCCCTCGCCTCGGGAGTGAGGATCTGCCGCAGGATCATCTGCTTCTGGGCCTCGAACTGCTCCCGCGCCTGCTGCTGAGCCACCGCCTGGCCTTGGATTTGCTGGAGTTCGGCGAGCTTGCGGCGTCGGATCGCATCGAGCTCGGCCTCGTCGCCGCCCGCGCCCATGGGATTCAGCGACCTCCCGCATACTTCGTGAGCTCGGGGTTTGCCTTCGCGAGCTCGAGCAGAAGCTCATGGGACACATTGTCGAGGAGCTTGCGTCCCGCGGCCGTGATCACGCGACCCTTCTTTTCCGCCTTGGCGACATAGCCCATCGCCTCGAGCTGCTGCATCGCCTCCCGGGCGATGGACCGCGAACCGCGGCGCGGGTGGTAAGGCGCGGAGCCGTCGTCCCGACGCCCGCCGAACTCCGCGGACAAGCGCATCGTACCCACGGGGCCATGGATGTAGACCTTCCGCAGGACGGACGCAACGCGGCGGTACCACCAGTCCTTCTGGACGGGCGCTTTCTCCGTGTGGAGCCCCGTGCGGGCGAACGCCGCCCACTCCGGCGGCTTCACCTTGCCCTCTTTCTCCAACCGCTCCTTGAGCCGCTCGATGAGGAGGGAAGGGGGCACATCATACGCGCTCGTCATGGTACACACTCAAGGAAGTGCGGCCTTCATAAATCGAGGTCGTATTTGAAGACTTGCCTGGTCGAAGGGAGCGATTCCAGGAGGAAACGCGATCATCGTCGCGGGACCTTCCGCGGACTTCTTTTCGTTCCCCTCGAGGCAGGGACGAGCCGGAGAATCATCTCTCGCGTCCGACGAAAACCCGCGCGGGTGTAGAGCCCCGCACCGTGCGGGGATGCGTGGAGGAAGACCACGCGATATCCGTGGTCCTTGGACCAGCGGACGGCCTCCCGGACAATCCGTGTTGCGAGGCGGTTCCCGCGATGCGCGGGCTCTGTGTACATGGACATGAGGTACGGGACCAGGGCCCCCTTCGAACGGGGTCGCGGCTGCATCGGCATGAGCCAGAGACAGCCGCTGGCGGCAGGCTCGTGGCCCGCCGTCTCCACGACGAAACCGATGAGGGAGCCGCTCGTCATGCGCGTCCGAGCCCATCGGCGGTAGACGCGGTCCGCGGAATCGAGTTCCTCCGCCGTCAGGTCCGAGATCTCCGCCCACATCCCGCGGCGGTGTCGCACGAGGAGGTCGAGGTCCCGCAGGGTTGCAGCGCGCAAGCGGAAGCGAGGCACCTCCGTGGCGACACGCAGCCCCCGGAAATACTTTGCCGGCGCACGTGCAGGGCGAACTCGGAACGTTCATGTAGCGGGCGGGCGTGTTGCGCGGACCGGCCATGCAGATCCTCCTCGGCGTCACAGGAGCCTCAGGGGTCCGGTACGCGAGGAGGCTCATCGAAGTCCTCGGCCCTCGCCTTGACGTCATCCTCTCCAAAGATGCGGAGGCCGTGATCAAGTTCGAGACGGGCCTCGCCCCCGAGCAATTCACGGAAGGCGCTCGCATCGTCTATCGGGGCGAGGACCTCGCGGCCCCGCCCGCCTCAGGGAGCCATCCGTTCCCCGCCCTCGTCGTGGTCCCCTGTAGCGGAACGACGATCGCGAAGATCGCCTCCGGGATCGCGGACAACCTCATCACCCGGGCGGCCGCCGTCGCCCTCAAGGAGCAGCGGAAGCTGATCCTCGTGCCCCGCGAGACGCCCCTGAGTGCCGTGGCCCTTGAGAACCTGCTCAAGCTCGCGCGCCTCGGCGCCGTCGTCCTCCCCGCCTCCCCGGGGTTCTATGGACGACCGCGGGAGGTCGAGGACCTCGTGGACTTCGTCGTCGCGAGGATCCTGGACCACCTGGGGGTGGAGCACGAACTGGGTCCGCGGTGGTCCGGGCCGCCGGACGAGTGACGATCACAAACGCGCGGAGAGGTCGAGGACCTCATCGAATTCCTCCGAGAGCCGGTCGACCTCGCCCTCCGCAAGGAGGCCGGGCCCGACCCGTGCGATGACGGTCACGCCGTGGACGAAGGCCATGTCGTTCGCCTTCCGCAGGAACCGGACGACGTCCCCGAGGGTCGACTGGGCGATGACCTGGTCGAGGCCATCGTAGAGGAGGACGCCGCCCTTCCCTTCCCGGGCGAGGGGCAGGATCGACTTGAGGCCTTGGGGGTCGAGCCGCTTCGGGTCCACGGCCCCCGGGACCTCGGAGGACACCTGGAGGAATGTCACGTCCTTCAGGCCAAACTCGAGGCGCAGGCGGTCCGGGGTCGCCGTCGTGATGCAGAGGACGGGCTTCTTCCCCTTCGCGAGATCCTTCATCCAGTTGAAAGCGATCGCAGGGTTGCTCGCGACGAGCAGATATCGTTTCCCCGAATCGAGGGGACGCAGGTTGCCGCCGCAGGAGGCGCACGGCACCGTGCGGGGATCCTCCCCTTCGGCGATGGACTGGACCTCCCCGCACGACTGGCAGCGCATGGAGACGGCGCGCTCCTCCCTGCCAATCACGCCGAGGGCGAGGGGTTTGCGGCAATTCGTGCAGCGCATGAGGCCGCCCGCGCAGCTCCCGTGGTACACGGATCCGCAGGAGCATGTGTACGTCCTCTCGCCCTCCTTGATCGCGCGGAGGCAGTGGGTGCAGTGGCCGATCACCGCGGGCTCCTTGGGCTCCGGGGGTGGAGGCAGCGGGACGAACTCGGGAGCGGCCTCGATGGGCTCCAACGGCGGGGCGGTCGCCAGGAGGTGCTGGTAGTACGCCCTCGTTCCGAGCGCGAGGCAGAAGGTCATGGCGGCGGCGAGGACCCAGTAGGCCAGTCCGCCGAGGAAGATCCTCAGGCCGATCGCGAAGAACGCCGTCGGGACGAAGTAGAACAGGATGAGGAGAAGGATTGCCGCTCGTCCGAGCCAGTGAATCCACTTGGCCGGATGCAAGGCCGGCCGGTAGAGAGCAGGATGCGCCTCCCGATACGCATCCCACGCCATGTCCTGAAACCGGGCGATGAGGTAGCACGCGACGATCATCACGGCGAACAAGATCTGCGGGTTCTCCGCCGCATTGAATGTCTCGAACCGGATCCCATCCGTGGGAGCCGCGGAGGTGTCCCAGCCGAGGCTATCGAAAAGGATCTCGCCTCCGGGCGTGCGAATCACGGTCAGGCCGCCCGTGGGCATTTCCGGGTTCGAGAAGCTCAGGGCTCCAACGAGGTAGTGGGCGTCGTTCTGGACCACCGAGCCTGAATAGGCGGAGGGGGCATGAATCGCGAAACCGCGAACGAAGAAGCCCTCGTCCGTGGGCCCGGGCCCCGAGACGAAGCGGAGGCGGAGCTGGACCTTCTGCGCCAGGTACGCGCCCAGGTCCACAGAGACGGTCCGCCACTCATCGAGGACCGTGTTGTCCGCCGGGGACCAGCTCCCGTTCGCCACGGTCGACCACGATGTGTACGTGGGCCCGAGGGCTGCCTCCAAGAGCAGCTGCGCTCCCGATGCGACCCGCCCTGTGTATTCGAAGGTCACGGCAGCGGAAGACGCAAATCGGAGGTCCAGCCAAGGGGCTAGGCTCGTCACAGGATCGATCGAGGTCCGCGCGGAGGCGTCTACGTCGGCATCGTACCGGCACGCGACCGCACAGGACGTGACGTTCCCGGCCCACAGGGCAGACGCGGTTGCGTTGTACGGGACGACGTGCCAACCGCCTTCAACGAGCAAGGGCCACGCGGAAGAGTACCCCGCCGCCGGCGGTGTGAATGTCGGGGACTCCGCCGCCTCGAAGGCGAAGACGTCGAAGAGCGCGTCCACGTATGCACGAGCCGCGATGGGCATGGTGACCGCGGGCACGTTCGAATAGCCGTTGAAGAGGAATCGGATCTGCAAGTCTTGGTCCGTGGTGAGGGTCGTCCCGAGGATCCCCGAGGTGCTCCTCTGGAATCCTGCGGTAGGATCCTTGTCGAAGAGGTCCGACCGGTCGAGGTAGAAGTATCCGATCTGGGTACCGAGGGCGGCGCGCTGCGTGCCTTCGAGCTCATTCTCCAGTCGATCCGTATACGCGACGCCTTCCGCAGCTTCAATCGCCCCGTTCCCGTTCCCGCCGGTGGCGGCTCCCCCGAACGTGAAGCCGCGGGGAATCCTGGCGTACTCGTCGAACATGCCGATGATCTTCGCCCTCAGGCCCTGGGCCTGCGCGCCGGTAAGCGTCCACGTCACGTGGCCGCCGCCGTTGAGCGGGTCCAGCCCGAACAGCTCGTAGTCCGAGCTCACGTAGATCGCACCTGTCGCGCCTTGGCCTCGACTCGGCGGCACGGCACTCCACAAGAGCACCGTCGCGAGGAGAAAGGCCGGGAGAAAAAGGTGGCGGGAGCGCATCCGCGCCGCATACCGTCCCCTCCATGATAAAGGCTCCGGTAAAGGGCACCGAGGCGGGGCGCGGGAACCCGCGTCCGGATGAAAAAGGGTTAAACGCCCATCGCGTCATCCACCGCATCGTGATGCCCCAGGAAATCTCCAAGCTCCTCGAGGGCGGCGTCGATCTCGAGAAGGAGTTCGAGCGGGCCACGAAGACCTTGGAAAGCATCGGGCTGTCGAGCTACGAGGCGCGGGGCTACATCGCCCTCGTGGCCCACGGCTACGGGAGCGCGGAGACGATCGCCGCGACCGCGCGGATCCCCCGGACCTCCGCGTACAAGGTCCTCCAGAGCCTCTGCCAGAAAGGATTCGCGATTTCGACGCGGGGCCGCCCGACGATCTTCAAGCCGGAGTCGCCGGGGAAGGTGAAGGACCGCGTGATCGACCACCTCAACGACTCGTTCGACAAGCTCGACATGCTCCACGAGGTCCTCCGAGACAAGGGAGAGCCTCAGCTTGTGTACACGATCGGCACGAAGCCGCGGGTCCTGGAGAAGATTGGCGAACTCCTCGACAAAGCCACGGAGACCTTCATCGTGTCCACGCCGACCTTCTCCGAGATCCGAGAGAGTCTGCTCAAGAAGATCGAGCATGCCGTGGGCCGAGGGATCAAGTTCACGATCATCACGGAACCGGGCCAGAAGACTCCCGAGGGCGCCACGGCCGTCTACCGCAGGGGTCTCATCGCCACGGACGTGATCGTGGACGGCTCGAGCGCCCTCATCGCCTCCCCGGACCTCTCCGCGTGCGGCTACACGGACAACGCGTCCCTCTCGAGGCACCTCGAGAACTTCCTCGAGATCATCATGAACCTGAAGGAGTGAACCCGGCGTGGCGTCGCCACCGGCCTCCTTCGACGTCGTCATCGTAGGCGCGGGGCCTGCGGGAGGCCTCTGCGCGGAGCGGATCGCGAGGGCGGGATTCTCCGTCGCCCTCGTCGAGGAGCACCGCGAGGTCGGCGAGCCCATCCAGTGCGGCGGCCTTGTCACGCCCCGGGTCTTCGACTACGTGACGTGCAAGGAGACGATCATCGGGGACGTCCATGGCGCGGAGATCTACTCCCCGAAGGGACGGTGCCTCCGGATCGACGGGCACGAGACAGAGGCGGTCGTCGTGGACCGCGCGATGTTCGATCGGGCCATCGTCACCGAGGCGATCCGCGCGGGAGCAAAGACCTACCTGGGGGCCCAGGCCCAGGGAGCCCAGCGGACCGAGGGCGGTGTCGAGGTCCTCGTCGACTATGACGGGGAGGCGACGAAGGTCCACGGGAGGATCGTCATCGGCTGTGACGGCGTGCGCTCGAATGTGGCGAAGTGGTTCAACATCCTGAGGCCGAAGCGAATCCTGCCCGGCTTCGAAGTCGAGATGGTCGGAGTCCGAGGCGATCCGGGCTTCGTGAAGCTCTTCGTCGGCAGCGAGATCGCCCCCGGCTTCTTCGGCTGGATCATCCCGAGCGGAGACACGGCGAGGGTGGGCCTGTGCCTCGGCGAGGGAAACGCGTACGCCTACCTGCAACGGATGCTCGAGGTGCCCTGGGTGCGGCAGTACGTGAAAGGCGCCCAGCCCATCCTGTACATCGTCGGCGGCATCCCCATCGGGTTCCCGCGGCGGACCTACGCGGACAACGTGATGATCGTCGGTGACGCGGCCTGTCAGGCGAAGGCGACGAGCGGCGGTGGAATCTTCACGAGCCTCCACTGCGCCAGCCTGGCGGCGGAAACGGCGGTCAAGGCCTTGGAGTCGGGCGACCTCTCCGCCCGGATGATGCACCGGTACCACAAGGCGTGGACGAAGTCGATCGGGAAGGAACTGCGGAAGGACCTCGCCATCCACGAGAGCTATCGAAAGCTCACGGATGCGCAGTTCGAGGAGCTCTTCGAGATTTTCGACAATCCGGCGATGCTCCGGCTCATCGAGTCGAGAGGGGACATCGATTTCCCCTCGAAGGTGGGTTGGGCGCTCATCCGGGAGGACCCACGCCTGCTCAAATATGTGGGCAAGGCCCTCCGCGCGATGATTGCGCGGACGGTCGGCGTGTAGCCCGGTTGCGAGAGACACGGAGGGCGAGACTTCCCTTCCACGCCGGAGTCGCTAGATTCCGTACCACTTGCCTTCCATCGGCAAGACGACCTCGCGACCCTCCAGGGCGTCCGCAAGGATCTCCCGATTTTCCCCGTGCATGAGGACGACGCGCTGTGGGTCGCAGCCCTCGATGAACCGCACGAGATCATCGTGGCCCGCGTGGGCGGAGAAGTCGAACTTCTGCCACTCAATCTTGATCTCCACATCGACGCCCCACAGGTCGATGACGCCCTCGTCCACGAGCCGACGGCCATTCGTCCCCTCGACCTGATAGCCCGTGAGGAGGATCGCGGCCCGCGGATCCTCCCGGACCGCCTCCAGGTAGTTGAGCACGGGTCCTCCATCGAGCATGCCGCTCGTGCACACGATCACGTCGCCTCGGAGGGCCTCGCGCCGGTCCCGGTCCGTCTTCACGACCCGCACGCGGTTCATCGCGTGTCGAAGGCGCTTCACGGAACGGACGTACTCCGGCTGCTGCACGTAGATGGAGTTCACCTTCTTCCCCATCCCATCGAGCCAGACGTCGTGGCGGGCCTTTGCGAGGGTGAGGAGGATGTCCTGGGTGCGGCCCACCGCGAAAGAGGGGACGAGGGCCAGGCCCCCGCGGTTCGTGACCTGCTCGATCTTCTTCAGGAACGCGTACTCCGACTTGAGCCGCTCGGGATGCTGACGGCCCGCGTACGTGGCCTCGATGAACAGGGTGTCGCACTTGACAGGCCGCGCGCCCCAGACGAGGTCCGTCGTCAAGGTGTGCAGGTCCCCGGTGAACAGGAGCGTCTGGTTCCCGTTGATCTCATACATCGTGGCGCCGGGGATGTGCCCGGCGGGGTGGGCGGTGACCTCCACATCCCCCATGTCCACGTTGTCTTCGAAGTCGATTGTGCGGAACCGGTGGCGGGCCGTCCTCAGATCGGAGTCGTCGAACGGTGCGTCGAATCCTTCCGCGTCCGCGATTTTCAGGCTATCGACGAGGAGGAGATCCGCGACATCGGCGGTCGGCGGGGTCAGGACGACGTCCACATCCTGGCGCCGCGTAATCCATGGGATCATCCCCGTGTGGTCCAGGTGGGCGTGGCTCACGAACATCCCGTCCACGGGAGGCGCGGGCATCGGATACTGGGGCGGGTCCTTCGGCAGGAGGCCGTAGTCAAAGAGGAGGGAGGCGGGCCCGCTCTTCAGGACCATCCCAAGGCGGCCCACCTCGGAGGCTCCTCCGAGGAACTGGAAATCCATGGATTCCCCTCGGAACCTTCCCGCGTCTATAAGGATTTGGCGACTCCTCCGAAGAACAGAGGCTGACAGCGGATCGCGCGGCCCATCCTCCGCCCGCCGAGGAGCATCATGGCGGCCTCGAGGAGCCAGTCGCTTCCGAAGAATCGATCTGCGAGGTGCTTGATGCGCACGCCTTCGTGGAGAGGCGCTTCGAGGACGGCGCGCCATCGTTGCTCGTAGGAGTCGAGAGGAACGTCGCCGAGGATGTGATCGGCCGCGGTCATCCCGGCGACACGCCCCGCGATCATGGAGACGTTGATCCCGCCCCCGTTCGTGGCCATGACCATTCCCGCGGCGTCCCCCGTGATCATGGCGTTGCCGAACACGGTGCGGGCCACGGGCCCGAGGACGGGAACGTAGCCGCCCGTGGCTTTGCCCGCGACGATGCCACGCCTCCGGAGGAACATGTCGAACAGCTGCCGCAAGTTCCCGTGGAACCGTTCCCATGTCCCCAAGCCCACATTCGCGCAGGGTCCCTTCGGGATGATCCACGCGTATCCGCCGGGGGCGAGGTTCCCGAAGAACATGTCCGTGACGTCGCTGAACTCCCCGTCTGCGGTCGCGCTCATCGCGGGGGCGGACACTGGCCAAGGGAGGCCTACGCTTGCGGCGACGGTGGATCGTGGGCCGTCCGCGCCGACGATCACGCGTCCTTCGAAGGCCCCGCGATTCGTGTGCACCTCGCGACCCCGGACCTTCGTCACGACCGTCTCTTTCAAGAGGGCCGCGCCCTCCTCGACGGCCTGATCGGCGATCCCCTGGTCCATCTTGTCTCGCCGCACGGTGTACCCACGGAAGGGGATGTCATAGTGACGACCCCTCGGGGACCAAATCCGGATGACAGGGGTGTCCACTTGCTTCACGCGGTGCGGCACGACCATCAGATCCTCGAGGTCCGTGACGTGAGGGAAGATCGCATCGACCTCGTCGTTCCCCGCCACATACTCGCCACATTGGACCGGCACGCCGATCTCTTTCCGCTTGTCCAAGAGCAGGACCTTAAGACCCCGCCTCGCGGCATATCGAGCGGCCGTGCTCCCTGCAGGGCCCGCCCCCACCACGATCACATCGTAGGGCGTCCCGCCCACCTCCCGTTCACGCGTCCCGAGTGAGCACGAAGTCGACGAGGCGAACCATGTTTCGCTTCGCTTCGGTGTCCTTGAGGGGCGCAATCGCCTCCTTCGCGAGTTGACCGAAGACACGCGCGTCGGCGCGAGCCTTGTCCACGGCGCCGGAGACCCGGAGCATCCGGAGAGCCAGCCGAATCTCCTGCTCCTCCTTTCGCCTCTTGCGGATGATCCGGACAAGCTCGCCTTTGTCGATTTCGCTCCCGTTGTTCAGGGCGTGGATCGCAGGGAGAGTCACGTTGCCCTCCTTGATGTCCGTTCCCGCGGGCTTCCCCAGGCGTCCGTCATCACCGATCACGTCGAGGATGTCATCGACGATCTGGAACGCGATCCCGAGGTACAGCCCATAGTCGCCAACGGCGTCCACATCCTCGAGGCGTGCGCCCGCGAGGAGGCCGGCGATCTTCGCGCCGGCCATGATGGGCATCGCGGTCTTGCGGCGGATGATGTCCAGGTACTCGTCGCGGGTCACCTCGACGTCGAAGGCGTGGCCTCTTTGGCGGATCTCCCCTTCCGCGAGGGCCGCGCAGGCGTTCGCCGTGAGCTCGACGATGTCGGCGTCGAACTTCCCCCCAATCCCGAAGGCCTTCACGAAGAGGAAGTCGCCTGTCACCAGAGCGGGCTGGAGCCCGAACTTCTTGTGGGCCGCCTGACGGCCGCGGCGCATCTCACCGTCGTCGTTGATGTCGTCGTGGATGAGGGTCGCGCTGTGGATGAGCTCGAGGGCTGTGGCCAGGTCGACCGCCTTCTGGACGTCCGTCCCGCCGAGGGCCTGGAATGCGAGGAGCGTGACCGTAGGTCGAACCCGCTTGCCGCCGGCAGCAATCACGTACGTCGCAATGTCCGTGAGAAGAGGCTCCTCGGAGACGACGCTCTCCCGGATCTTCGCCTCGACCCGGGCCAGCTCCGCCGCCACCCCGAAGTCCCAGGAATCCGTCATGCCCCGGCCTCCGCAGATTGCGTCTGCACGATTGTCTAAGTCCGAGTCATATAAGACTGTTTACTCCCACACAGGTACATAGTGCCGACGGCATCTGCGGTCGGCATAGGGAGGGCAGGTATCTCCGAAGTCGCGGGGTTATGCCGTGTCTGGAATGTCGGGGATCGCGAGGGCCGCCTCGACCCCGTTGTTCGCAGATGCACGGATTGACGGAGCAATGGCTTCGAGGAACGTGTGAATCATGTCGTCTCGCTTCCCGATCCAATCCGCCATCATCACGACGGGCATCATGATCGTGATGAACTGATAGTAGAGGCTCTCGTCGTGGAAGTCCTTGTCCGTGATCTCGAGGGCCTTCCCCGTGAGCTGGGCGATCCGCCGGATGTGCCGGTCGTAGTCGTCGATCGTCAGGCCCGGATTGTAGCTCCGGAGGTTCGAAATCGCCTCAAGTTCCTTCGTCCGCATCGCCATCAGGGAGAGATTCGCGATTCCGTTCCGCAAGTCCTGATGGATGCTCGTCACATGATCCATGAGGATGATCGCGGCATCGTAGTAGTACCACCCTTCGATGAAGTTCTGCATCTTCCTCAGATCGTAGGATCGATCCGCGAAGGCCATATCGATGAAATTGTACCGGACGGTCGCCGACACGTGCGCCCCAAGCTTCTCCCACCAGAGCATGTCGCTGTGCGGTTCGTAGAAGGCGCTCGCGACTTTCCGCAACTTCGAAACGCTGAAGGAGGGTTCCTTCTGGAACATCGTGAGGGCTTGGCCGAGGGCGACGCGTTCGTCGAGGACTTCCATCTGGTAGAAGTAGTCCGTGCCGTGGGGAGAGTGGTTCCAGAGATTGTTGAACCCCTTCGTGATGCTGTTCATGAGGTCGAACAGGGGCACGTGCTCTTGCTTCAGCATCCCGATCAGCCGCTTCACATACACGGTCTCGTCGAAGTCGGGGTCGATCATCGATGAGAGGGCGAGGTGATGGAGATCCTTCGCTTCCAGGTATGAGTAGGCGCCCTTGTCGATGAGGTCATCCAAGATTCCGATCATGCACTTGTGGAGGACTTTCGCGGTGAGGGCGTTGTACAGGTTGTCGATCGTCATGAACCGCCGGTACTTCTCGGCGAGCATGACCGCGCCCGCTGCGAAGCGCAGGGTCTGGAGGTAGTTCCATGTCTCCCCTTGGTCCTCCCAGAACGCGCTCGGCGGGATGTTTGGTGGTCTCAGGGGCAGGCCATAGGCCACGGACCGCTCCTTCATCCGCGAGAGCATCTCGTAGACGTTGGACACGTGTTGTCGGAAGACGGACTTGTCGAAGCCGAAGGAATGGAAGTCGAAGAGGCCCTCCGCGTAGCCGCCCAGGCGCAGGACCGTATGGGAGAGGAGCTCGAGATCCTCCCGGTTGATGCCCAAGGCTTGAAGAGATTGGGCGGGCACAAGGAACCTTGCGTCCTTCGTTGCGCCCGAAGTGTATCAATCTCCACGGGGAGGTTATCCGTTCCGATTCTCAATCATGATAATCGTGATACGGAAGAGAGCTAATCGCACCTGATAACGGGCGGGCACCGCTTATATAGCAAGGCCGCGAGACGGCGCAAGCGTCGAACGAGTTCCGGAGGGAACCCTCTGGCGAGCGACCTCACCATCGTCGCGTACCTGAGTGCGATCAGCGCCCTCTTCCTGTCCCTCCTGGTGATCATCGCGATCCTGCGGCAGAGGACCCACAAGGTGTTCCAGAAGCACATCCTCCTTTTTGCGACCTTCCTCCTCATGTGCGCGGTGATCTCAAACACCCTCATCTCCATCTACATCACGTCGCCCGGCCAGACGGACGTGCAGGCCCTGAAGGACGGCATCGTCCTCTCGAAGCGCGTCCAAGCCACCTTCGACTACGCGTTCAGCATCACGATCGGCGCGTTCATCGTCGTTGCCACGACGCCCGCGATCACGACGCGCAAGGACTTCCGGGAGTACCTTTGGAACGAATTCCCCAACTCCTACGTGTTCTACGTCTTCATCATGGCCCTCGCCGTCGTAGCGATCTACATCTCCCCGGTCAACGTCATCTCGCCCCAGCCCGCGTTGATTGAGTTCCCCTCGTATTTCCTGTTCATCAATGGCGTCGCCGTGGCGACCCTCACCCTGTACGCGCCGTACAAGTTCATCACGCACATGAGACGAACGAACGCGGGACCCGATGTGCGGAGGGACACGTACCTCGTGATACTGGGGATCAGTGGCTTCGCGATTGCCGAGCTGCTGTTCGAGATTGTCCTGCCGAACTACGGGGTCGACCTCCGCGCCCCGGGGTTCATCCTGGAGATGGCCCTCATCGGGTTCATCGCCTTCGCGATCCGCGAGAAGTCATTCCTGCAAGAACTCATCGTCCCCGCAGCGGAGACGCAGGCGGAGACGAAGCCGACGTATGAACTCGAGCGTGCCCGGACCTACGCGATCCTCGAGCGGGATGCGAACCAGGGGTTCGAGATCTTCAAGGACCTCGTGACGCACGGCGCCCAAGGGCTGTGCATCACCCGCCGTTCCCCGAAGACCGTCATGGAGGCATACGGCCTCGAGCGAACGCCAATCCTCTGGCTGAGCCGTGTGGCCACGGAGAAGAATTCAGTCCGTCCGTCGCCGCCAGAGAAGGTCGCCCTTGCCGTGGAGCATTTCATCTCCGTCGGGCAGAACGCGGTGGTCCTCGTGGACGGGTTCGAGTACCTCATCGCCCACAACGATTTCTCCTCCGTCCTCGCCCTCCTGCATGATCTCAACGAAATCGTCGCGCTGCATGACGCGATCCTGCTGATCCCCATGGACCCAAGCTCCTTCAACGAACGGGAGTTCGCGTTGATCCGGCGCGAGACGTGCCTCCTTGGGCCTCTCGCGACCGAGTTCCGCGAGGTGGCGGAAGTCCGAGCCTAGGCCCGCCGTCCGAGGATGTCGCTCCCGTGCGTCTGAAATCCTTTTATTTCACGGCCCTTGTTGGAGGAACCATGGATGAGACGGATCCCGAGCTCGAAGCCATCCGCGCCCGCAAGCTCCAAGAGCTCATGAAGTCCGCCTCGCCTCCCGTGCCAACTCCTGTGACAACGGCCGGGAAGCCTCTCGTCCTCACGGACGCCACGTTCGACGCGGAAGTCCGAAAACCGGGCCTCCTCCTCGTCGATTTCTGGGCCGCGTGGTGCGGTCCGTGCCTTCGGGTCGCCCCCGTGTTGGAGCAGATTGCGAGGGAACGTGCGGGCACGATGCGGCTGGGCAAGCTCAACGTGGACGAGAACCCGCGCACCGCGATGCGGTTTCAGGTCATGTCAATCCCCATGTTGCTCCTGTTCAAGGACGGCAGGCTGGTGGACGGCATCGTCGGCGCGGTCCCGCGGGCCCAGATCGAATCCGCGATCGCCAAGTGGGCGTAGTCACTTCACGAGAGGCCCGGAAGGCCGCGGCCGTGGCTCCTTGAGTTGCGCCTTCAGCTTTGTGACGACGCCAACGAACGTCTTCGTGGCCTCGGAATCCGGATGCTCAAGGACGAAGGGTTTCCCCGCATCCCCCCCGATGACAATCCGAGGGTCCAAGGGGATGCGGCCGAGGAACGGCAAGCCGAGCTCTTTCGCCGCGGCCTCGCCCCCGCCGACCTTGAAGATCTCCGTTACTTTCCCGCAATGGGGGCAGACGAATCCGCTCATGTTCTCGATGACCCCGAGGATGGGGAGGTTCACAGCTTTCGCGAAGCTGATTGACTTCCGCACGTCGAGGAGGGAAACCTCCTGGGGCGTCGTCACGACGACGGCGCCGTCCGCGTCAGGAATCTCCTGAGCGATGCTCAGAGGTTCGTCGCTCGTCCCCGGTGGGAGGTCGATGACGAGGTAGTCGAGCTCACCCCATTCCACGTCGGAAAGCATCTGCTTCAAGGCCTTAATCTTGAGCGGGCCGCGCCACACGACCGCGGTATCGCGATCGATGAGTTGCGCCATCGAGATGACCCGCACACCCTGCGGCCCGATCGTGGGCATCATGCCCGTGTCCGTCGTCGTGACCTGCTCGTCCTCAACGCCCATGAGCATTGGGATGTCCGGACCGGTGACGTCCGCATCGACGAGGCCGACACGGCTCTCCTGGGCGAGGAGGACCGCGAGGTTCGCGGAAACGGTGGATTTGCCGACGCCACCCTTCCCCGACATCACGACAATCTTGTGCTTGATCTTCGACATGCGCTGCGCCATCTTCATGCGCTCGCGCATCGCCGCCATGATGTGGGGCGGGACCGCGGTCGTGTCAAGCTCTTCCGCCAACGGGTCACCTCAGAGGATACGAAGGCACGCGCGCGGCCGTATTAAAAGGTGAGGCCATATGCGATCCGCCGCGGTCACACCGCGATTCCCTCCATATACAGAGGTCCGGTAACGGGCCGTTGTGCCGGTACTGTGCAAAGGTTTAAGGAGCCTCCGAAACTGTCGCGCATCATCGACATCAGGTGGTCGCATGCTCGCCGCGAAGAAGCGCACTCGCAAGGTCATCAAGGCCCCGACCCCGCAGGAAGTGGAGGAGAATCTGAAGAAGGCGAATCTTCCGAAGGAGCAGTCCGCGAAGTACCACCCCTTCTACCAGGGCAAGATCGAGGTCGTCCCCCGCGTCCCTGTCCGCAGCTTCAACGACTTCGCCATCTGGTACACGCCCGGCGTGGCCCAGCCGTGTCTCGAGATCAAGGCGGACCCGCTCAAGGTGTGGAGCCTCACGAACAAGTGGAACAACGTCGCCGTGGTCACGGACGGCACACGAGTCCTGGGCCTCGGGGACATCGGTCCCGAGGCGGGCCTCCCCGTGATGGAGGGAAAGGGGCTCCTGTTCAAGTACCTCGGCGGAGTCGATGCCTTCCCCGTCCCCCTGGCCACGAAGGACCCCGAGAAGATCATCGAAACGGTGAAGCTCATCACGCCAAACTTCGGAGGGATCAACCTCGAAGACATCGCCCAGCCGAAGTGCTTCTACATCCTCCAGCGCCTGCGCAAGGAATGCGAAATCGCCGTCTGGCATGACGACCAACAGGGGACCGCGACAATCAACGTGGCCGGCACGATCAACGCCCTGAAGGTCGTCGGCAAGAAGATCCAGGACGCGGCGATTACCCTTGTCGGCGCGGGCGCGTCGAACATCCGCACCGCGAAGGTCCTCATCGACGCGGGGGCCCAGCCGAAGAACCTGATCCTCGTGGACTCCAAGGGGGTCGTGTGCAGGCACCGAAGCGACATCGAGGCCGTGTCGAAGGACTACGTGGAGAAGTGGGAGCTGGCCCAGACGTCGAACGCCGGCGACCGCCATGGTGGCATCGCGGAAGGCATGAAGGATGCTGACGTCGTCATCGCCGCATCGAAGCCCGGTCCCGGCATGATCAAGAAAGAGTGGGTGGCATCGATGGCCGACGACGCGATCCTGTTCGTCATCGCCAACCCCGTTCCCGAAATCTGGCCGTGGGAGGCGGCGGAAGCCGGCGCCCGAGTCATCGCGACCGGTCGGAGCGACTTCCCGAACCAAGTGAACAACTCCCTTGGCTTCCCCGGGATCTTCCGTGGCACCCTCGACGTGCGCGCGAAAACGATCACGGACGAGATGTGCATCGCCGCAGCCACGGAGCTCGCGAAGGTCCAGGAGGAGAAGGGCTTGGACGAGGACCACATCGTGCCCACGATGGATGAGGTCGAGGTGTTCGTCCGCGAGGCCGTCGCCGTTGCCATGAAGGCCCAGGAGCAAGGGATTGCCCGGGTGAGGCGCACCCGCCAGGACCTGTACGACACCGCGGAAAGCCTCATCAAGCGCTCCCACGAGGAAACCGCGACGCTAATGGCAGAGGGCTACATCCGTCCGCCGCCTCCATAGACATCCGCCGTCCAGCGAGTCGTTGAGGCGGCCGATCCGTGAGGCGTGCCGCATACCCCCTTCCGATACGTTGCGAATGGAGGAGATTGA
>DATBLI010000070.1:0-2449 GCA_036555455.1 Thermoplasmata archaeon | reverse complement strand
AATCGCTTCGATGTCGTCTGGATCACGGATCACCCGGAGCCCGGAGAGATGTGCGTGCGCCCGTCCGCCTTGGACACGGAGGCGAAGCGAGCCCTCGTGAAGTACCTGGGGGCCCACCCGGGGTGCGACATTGTCCTCATGGGCCTTGAGCAGTTGATCCTCCTCAGCGGCTTCCCGGCCGTGCTCGCGTTCGTGAAGGATACCCTGGACCTCGGGTCCGTGAAAGGGGGCCGCGTGATCGCCACCCTGGCCCCGAAGGCGCGGCCGCTCCGAGAGGTTGCGATGCTCGCCCGCCGGTTCGACGTCGCGCCCGGTCCCCTCATCCTCAAGGGCTCTCCTGCTGGAGGGCCTGCCACAACCGCTGCTGGAAGTCGAACTCCGAGTCGAGGACCCGTTTCATGAAGAGGACGATTTGCCCCTGCGGGTCAAGCCCGTTCTCGACGCAGTAACGTCGGAACTGGTCGAGAACGTCCCTCTCGACTCGGATGTTGAACTGGACCTTCTCCCGTCGGATCTTCGGAGGCATCGAGGACCGCCTCGCTCCCTCGTATGGTTCCCGCCGTATTTCTACATTTCGTAGCATATCGTAGCAATACGTACGAATCGTAGCCATTAAGTAATTGATAATCACTTCTGGGAATGAGTGGGAGAGGGGTGTCCCATGGTGGACGCGGTACCCGCACGGTCTAGGCCAGCCATCCCCGAAGAACCAGGACTGGAACCCCCTGATTCGGTCGAAGCCGTCACCGACCTGGGCCTCAAGGAGGACCTTCTCCGGTCCCTCATTGAGTCCGCGGACTACGTGGACGGCCGCATGACACTCCCGGCCCGGAGTGGCGGGGCGTTGCAGCTGGCCACGCCCGAAGCGATCCGTGCCGCCTTCGCCGCAGCGTGGGAAGACCTCTCCCATTCCCTCGGGCTGGGCATTCGCCCCGAGGACGCCCTCGCAGGCGTGAAGGATCTCGTCGTCTACGACATCCCCGACGGAACTCGGTCCACCCTATCCGTCCGGCCGATGCAAGACGTCGAGACGGACGCCGGCCTGTTCTGCCTCTCCCTCATCCACACCCTCGCCTCCCTCGGGGCGTCCCGCGCGGTGGTCCTCACCCACACGACGTACAACCGCGAGCGCGGGCCCGAGGACACGAAGCGATTCCTCGAGATCATGGAACGGGGTATCGAGCCCTTGCGGGGCTACGCCCGGCGGCACGGAGTCCGCATGCATCTCCACGGTGTGCGTGAGGACTACGAACTCGCGCCGAAACTTGCGGACGCGTTTCCGACGCCCAAGCATGCCACGTTCGACGCCCACTTCCTCCTGGACTACGAGGAAGAGTGGTTCCTCACGCGGGAGGGCCGCGCCTGCCTCGAGGCCCTCCCGGAGATCGACGTGGTCGTGAGGCATACGAAGCTTCAGGTGAGCGGCGGTTGGATTCCGATCCGGATGCGGAAGTCCGCGTACATGTACTCGCAGAACGGGAGTCTCCACAGCAACTGGAGCTTCGACGAATACGCGGCGATGGCTGCGGTCGCCTACGCGGCCAAGGTTCTCCACCGCGGCGAGGCCCTGAGCAAGCAGTACGTGTCCATTGACGAGATCAAGGATCGCTACAAGAAGCGCGAGGTGGAGCTCCTTCAGCGCGTCGTGCGGCTGAGTGCGAAGCCGCGGAAGCTCTTCGTCATCGGCTCGCCCGTCGGCCTCGTCGAAGTCTACGCCTGAGCCCCGGCCTCAGACTTCTCCTAGCATTCCCGCGAGCAGGACGTTGAGGCCCGTCGCATCCTTCGGAGTCCCGCGCCAGTTCGAGAGGATGGTGCGGTTCGCATCCTCGAATTCCTCGGTGAGATTGCGGATGTGGCGCCGCAACTGGTCGTTCTCATGGCCCCGCATCACGACGACCGAGGAGATCCATCGGCCGTGCTCCATTACAAGGGTATAGTCCCCGTGCTGGATCGACTTGAGCCACTTCCCCTTCAGGACAGGGAAGGAGGTCTGCATGAAATTCTGGATCACGTTGAGGGTCGCGCCGAACAAATCCCGATCGACCATGTCTTGGCCGGGCGCAATTTCGGATCCGATGAGCGTGCCATCCTCGAAAATCGCGAACGCCCCCTGGATCTTGTACTCCCGAGCCTTCCGTCGTCGCAGGAGCTCCGTGAGGGAGCGCTCCGAGAGGGGGGACAACGCAAGGAACAGGAGGATCCCAGGGAGGACCAAGGCCGAGGAGAGCAAAGGTGGGTATTCTGCCCCAGTGAGGGTCACCGCGGTGTTCGTGAACCCGGCCAGTAGGATCGCGACGAGGAATCCGGCGAGCACACCGAGGAGACGCCGGGAGAGTCCGACCGAGAAGCGTCTCACCTCCCGATACGTCAGAAGTACGAACGTGAGGGCTAGCAGGACGTACGTGAGAAGGAGGGCGACCCAGGCGAGGAAGCCCGCCTCGTTGTAGAC
>DATBLI010000069.1:0-6282 GCA_036555455.1 Thermoplasmata archaeon | reverse complement strand
TGTGCTGATGGTGGGCTTCGTCTATTGGATGCTCTCCACGAGCATGCCGCGTACGGGAGGCGACTACGTCTGGGTCTCCAGGATCCTCCATCCGTACCTGGGATTCCTCGAGAGTTCGATGCTCCTGTTCGTGATGATCTCGTCGTTTGTCGCCTACGACATCGTCCTCGCGGTGCAATACGGCTTCTCCTACATGTTCGTCAACTTCGGCTTCCTCGCCAACGATACGGGCCTCATCAACATCGGGACCACGTTGATGAGCGATAAGACGTGGTTGCTCGCTGCCTCTCTGGCCATCTCGGCCGTCGTCATTGGCGTCATGCTCCTGCCAATCAAGAGGGTCGTGAATGTCTTGGTCGGCGGCTTCTTCGTGATGCTGGCGATCTTCGCTCTCTACTTGGGGCTCCTGTTCACGACTGGGAACGCAGGGTTCATCAGCAACTTCAATGCCACCTCGGGGACGACGTACACCGACATCTTGAACACCGCGGTGCCCGGCGCCTACAGCTACAACCTAGAAGGGACGCTCTTCCTGGGCCTCATCTTCGTCATGCTGAGCTACATCGGCCTGGTGAACAGCTCGTACTTCGCGGGCGAGGTAAGCGGGAACCCCTTCAAGTCCCAGGGGATCGCCATCTTCGGCTCGCCGCTGATCTATGGCGCGTTTATCTTCCTCATCTACTTCAGCCAATTCACCGTGTACGGGCACGACTTCCTCGCCGCGGCAGCCGGACCGGGGTACGGGCTCCTCCCCCTCGGAGGTGTCGGAAACCCCTCGGGCCTGTTCCTTGTGAACTTCCTGACGACGAATCCGTGGGTCTCCGCGTTGATCGCATTCGGCATGGGCCTCCAGCTCGTCGTGTGGTCAATGGCGTTCTACCTTGCACCGACGCGGTACATCTTCTCCTGGTCCTTCGACCGCATTCTCCCGCTCGGCCTCTCGAAGACCTCGAAGAAGGGCGTTCCGTATTTCGCGGTGCTCCTCTACGGGCTCGTCACCGTGGTGTTCGTCTTCCTGACGATCTTCACGACGATCGGCGCGTTCTACATCTACGCGATCTTCGGCTTCTACTTCTCGACGACGATCGTCATGATCGCCGGTGCCCTGTTCCCATTCCGCCGGAAGGAGATCTTTGAATCCTCCCATCGGTATGTGAAGGCGAAGGTCGGCCCCGTTCCCGTGATCACGATCGTTGGCCTCGTCGGGGCGCTCTTCACCGCGATCACCATGGTCTCGGTCGTGCTCCCCGCGTACACGCACCAGTCGCAGTTTGACCTCGTGGCCTTCTCGCCGATCATCATCATGCTGATCTTCGCCACGTTCCTGTACTGGGGGGCGTACTTCTACCAGAGGGGCCACGGTCTCCCCGTGGAGCTCGTGGGGAAGCAGATCCCGCCACTGTAGTCTTCGCGCAGCCTCGGCGGCCTCCCCCGTCGAAGCGGGGAGGCTCACTCTTGCCCTCGGGCTAGGGAAGACGTTCGTCGCGTCGATTTGATCGAAGGGCCGCCCTCCCCGTATGCCGACCGCGGTCGGCTCGAAGGATTCTCTTGACGCAATTCCCCCTGCCCGGCCGCGCGGAAAAGCGTAAGGACCGTGCTTCTAAATATCGCGCGTCGGCTCCCAGCATGGCATGAAGCGGCTCACTCGGGTCCTCTTCATCTCCGACGTGCACGGTGCGACGCCGGTGTTCACGAAGGCCCTGGGGGCCGCTGCCGCGTACAAGGCGGAGACCCTCATCCACGGTGGGGACATCGTCGGGAAGTACATCACGCCGTTCTTCCATACCGACGGGATCGTGCAGACCGAGATCATGGGGGCCAAGCGCCTGCTGAGGAACGAAGGAGAGGTCAATGGCGCCGAGGCCGAGGTGTCGCGAATCGGTTCCTATGCGTACCACACGACGCAGGAGCAGTGGAAGGAGTTGCTCGCGAAACCGGGGGCGATGAACGATGTCTTCCTCAAGCTCGCGGATGAACGCCTCACGTCCTGGGTTCGGTTTGCCGAAGAGAAGCTGAAGCCCCTGGGCATCAAGCTCTTCCTGAACATTGGGAACGATGACTTTCAGACCCTCGGGAAGACAATCGAAGCCTCGAGCTACGTCGTCTATCCAAACGGCAAGGTCCTCCAGCTCGATGAAGATCACGAGCTGTTGAGCCTTGGCAACACAAATATCACGCCATGGAACTGCGAGGGCGACATGGAGGAGTCGGACCTCCAGCAATTGCTCGACACCCTTGCGTCCAAGCTCGAGCATCCGGACCGGGCGATTTTCAACCTTCATTGTCCGCCCGTGGACACGAAGCTGGACATCGCGCCGCTGCTCGACGCACAGCTCCGTCCAGTGTACCTTCCTGGCGGGGAGCCACGGATGGTCCACGTCGGGTGCAAGGCTGTACGCGCGCTCATCCAGCGTGTACAGCCGATGGCGGGGCTGCATGGCCACATCCATGAGTCTCGCGGCTACGAGAAGATCGGTCGCACGATGTGTTTCAACCCGGGGAGCGAGTACACGATTGGCGTGCTGAGCAGCCTCCTCCTGAACCTGTCCCGGGACAAGGTTGAGTCGTTCATGTTCCTGAGCGCCTAGGCGCGCCATGCCCTCAGGCGGGTAGGCTCTGTCAACGAGTCATTACAACAATGCCGGGTGTTTCATCTGGCAACATCCTCCATCGCGAACCCTGGATGTGGGGGCCCAACACTCGGTACGTCCACCTTGGCGAGGCAGAGTTCTGCGCGCAGTCGATCGACCTCGTCAGTCGCGCCCAGGACGAACAGATCCCCCTTCGGATCCTTGGCGCGATGGCGGTCTACATCCACGTCGACCATCGCCCGGAGACCCTCGCCCGATACCGCGCCCTCGAACGCCTCGGCCCGGGGCGCCCCATCTTCACGGATTTGGACCTCGCCGGGTACGCTGATCGACAGAAGGACACCGCGCGGTTCTTCCAGGAGACGATGAGGTTCAAGCCCGACTTCCATGTGAACGCCCTCTTCTCCGGCCGGCGCAACGTGTTTCGCCATCCGGATAGTCTCTTCGACGTCGACGTGTTCTACGATCTCCTCAGCTTCAGTCATGACGTCCGTTTCCGGGGTTCGCTCGGCGGGGACCGCCTGGAGCTCGACTTCCCGACGATCTCCCTCGCGGACGTCATCCTCGAGAAGCTGCAGATCCATCACATCAACCGCAAGGATCTCGTGGACGTCTACGCGCTCCTCAGCAGCCATGACATTGCATCGGGTCCGGAGACAGACCATGTGGACGGCGGCTACATCGCGGAAGTCCTCAGTGACGACTGGGGCTTCGAATACGATGCCCGCGCGAACCTGCAGAAGCTGCGTGGCTTCTGCGACGGTCTCCTGACCGAGAATCCGGCCACCTCAGAGGAACGGGCCCGTGTCATGACCGGCATCGATCGCATCCTTCAACTCGTCGACCGTGAACCGAAGACGAAGGAGTGGCAGAAGCGGGCTCGGAAGGGGACGTCGAAGCCTTGGTTCAACGAGGTGGACGAAATCGAGCGCTAGAGGGCCAACGGCATACGTGAGGGACAGACATGATGAAATCGCATGGAAACCTGGTGAAGCTGCGGAAGATCAGCCAGGACGAGAAACCCGTGCTGACGGTGGAATCGGGCGAGACGCTCGAGTTTGAGGTCCCCGACTTCAGTGGCGGCGCGATTACGAAGAAGTCCAAGCCCGCGGACATAAAGGCGCTACAGTTCTCCAAGGGCTATGCCCTCGCGGGCCCGATCTGGGTCGAGGGAGCGGAGAAAGGCGATCTCTTGGAAGTCGAACTCCTCGCTTTCGAACACCACGGATGGGGTTACACGGCCATCTTCCCCGAGGTCGAGCAGTTCAACCTCGCGGACTACCCCGAGGAACGGTTCGAGCCCTCCATCGCTTTCTGGGAAGTGGAGGACAGGGTTGCGGTCTGGAAGGAGTTCAATGTTCACGTGCCGATCCACCCCTTCCTTGGCGTCGTGGGCACGGCACCGTTCCTTACCGGCGCGTTCAATCCGCTGCCACCGCGAGAATCCGGAGGAAACCTCGACTGCAAGCACCTCACCGCGGGCGCGAAGCTCTACCTCCCCGTGCACACGGAGGGCGCGAGGCTGTTCCTCGGCGACCCCCACCTCGCGATGGGCGACGGTGAGGTCTACTCGAGCGCGATCGAGGCGCCCCTCAAGGTCAAGGTGCGCGTCCATGTGCGGAAGGATTTGAAGGACCTCGACCCTCCCGTCTTCGTCGTGAGGCGGGCGCAGGTCCAGGACGTGTTCGACCACGGCTACATCGGCTTCATGGGGGTCGCGAGGACCGTGGACGAGGCCGCGGAGATTGCGGCGCGGAAAGCGCTGGGCTACTTCTGCAAGAAGCTCGGGATGAATCCCGCGGAGGCGGCGATCCTGCTCGGCGTCACACTCGACCTTACGATCAGCGAGATACCGGACTTGCCGATGAAGGTCGTCAGCGGGCTCGTGCCCCTGTCGTTCTTCCCCGGCGTCTCGTTTCCGTGACGGAGATGGAGACCATGGACGCGAAGTACTACATCGGATTGGACGAGAAATACGGTGCGCACAACTACCATCCGCTGCCCGTCGTCATCTCGAAGGCGAAGGGCGTCTGGGTGTGGGACGTCGAGGGCAAGAAGTACATCGACATGCTGAGCTCGTACTCGGCAATCAACCAGGGCCACCTGCACCCGCGAATCGTGAAGGCGGCGAAGGACCAGATGGATCGCGTCACGCTGACGTCCCGGGCCTTCTGCAACGACCGGATGGGCGCCTTCCTGAAGAAACTCTGCGAGGTCACGGGGATGGACGTTGCCCTGCCGATGAACACGGGCGCGGAGGCTGTCGAGACCTCGATCAAGGTGGCCCGTCGCTGGGCGCACCGCACGAAGAAGATCCCGGAGGACGAGGGCGACATCATCGTCATGGAGAACAACTTCCACGGCCGTACGACGACGATCATCAGCTTCACGAGTGACCCCGATTCGAAGGTCGGGTTCGGGCCGTTCACGCCGGGTTTCGTCATGGTGCCCTTCAACGACATCCGCGCGGTGGAGAAGGCGATCACGCCGAAGACGGTCGGCATCCTCGTCGAGCCGATCCAAGGGGAGGCGGGGATCAACGTTCCCGCGCCGGGCTATCTCCGGGAGCTGCGCCGCCTCTGCGACGAGCACGGGATCCTGCTGATCCTCGACGAGATCCAGACGGGGTGGGGTCGGACGGGGAAGATGTTCGCCTTCGAGCACGAGGGCATCAAGCCCGACGTCCTCGCCGTAGGCAAGGCCCTCGGCGGTGGCCTGTATCCCGTCTCCGCTGCCCTCGCGCGGAGGGACATCATGGCCGTCTTCACCCCGGGGAGCCACGGAAGCACGTTCGGAGGCAACCCTTTGGCTGCGGCGATCGGCGAGGCCGCGATCGACGTCCTCGTCGACGAGAAGCTCGCGGAGAATGCGCAGAAGATGGGCGCCTACTTCGTGAAGCGACTCGAGGAGATCCGCAACCCGAAGATCAAGGAGATCCGCAACCGGGGCCTCTTGATTGGTGTGGAGTTCCACCTCGGGAAGAGCGAGACCGTCCGCCCGATTTGCGAAAGGCTCATGGCGAAGGGTGTTCTCGCCAAGGACACCCACGAGAAGACCGTGCGGTTCGCCCCGCCCCTCGTGATCACAAAGGACGACATCGACTGGGCGATCGAGCGGATCAAGCCCGTGTTCGAGAGCACCTAGGATCCCGCGGTCCGGACCCCCCTCGCGATCCGGAAGAGGCGCCATGCGTTCCATGCGGCCCATGCGAGCGCCGCAAAGACCGTGAGGTGCTCGAGGAGGTTCGACAGCGCCCCGCCGGCGACAGACACGTCCGCCGCAGTTTCCATCGCGACGAGGACGACGAAGAAGAGGGCGAGAGCGCTCGTGGCGACGCCAAGGAGCCCGGAGACCTTCCCGTACCTCGGGTTGTAGAACATCGCGAAGGCATAGTGGCTGATTGCCACCATGAGCAGGACGAAGAAGAGGGCGCTCATGATGAAATGAAGATTGTTCGGGCTCTCCTCTGGGAAGACGCCCACCCCGATGAGGGCGAGGGCCCCCGCACTCAAAATGATGCGGCCCACGAGGCGCATCCGCGGGCTCAGGGTGGCGCCCAAGGCCCAGGCGAAGGGCAGGAAGAGGAGGCCCGCAAGGATGCATGCGGCGTCGAAGGCCCAATCCGCAGGCGCCGCGGGGTTCCCGAGATCGCTCAGGCGGTTCCCGGTCATCGTATAGGATGGCGTCGACA
>DATBLI010000068.1:0-31911 GCA_036555455.1 Thermoplasmata archaeon | reverse complement strand
TCTCCGGCGTTGTCATCCCCTCCCGTTTCGCGGCGGGGAGCGGACTCCAAGACCTAGTTGCTAGCGAGGAATGGGGCCGCTCCGCCGCTGTCGCGCCGTAGGCACATTGCTCGGACGGTACTTCTAGCCCTCGTTCCCCGCCCACGCCCGCCCCTCGCGGGGCGGGCACCTTGTCGTCTCTGGCTATCCGGGAAAGGCCCTCTTGGCGTCCTCGACGAGGTTACTGAGGTACGCTAGGTATCGCATGCCCAACCTTATGGGGTCCTTGTCTTGCAAAGGCTTGCCTAGGTGACTCTTTGGCGGGTCATCGAAGTACAACTCGACCTCGCCGGTCTTGGGATCAAGCTCGGCGTAGTGCTTCTCAACTGTACCATCTGGCAACCGAACCACCCAGCCGCTGCCTCCGATTTCATCCCCGATGAAAATCCCAGTCGCATTCTCCGGCGGAGGACCAAATGCCCGCTGGGTCTGTGATGAATCAAGGTAGTGGATGCGCGCTCTGACGTCGACGCCTCTGGCCCCTTTCTTGAGGATGTTCGACCTCAGCTTGTAGAAGAACTTCATGAGCTCGTCTTGTTCCATCTCGGCTTTGTGTGGGGCGTACCACAGGTCGAATCGGACCCGGTCGACCCCTCGCAGATTCTGCAGTATGTTCGTGACGGCCCTTCCGTAAATGACCATGTCCCAGAGTCCTGCAAGCCTGACAGGCGGATCCCTCGAGGACAACTGATTGAGTCCGAGAAAAGCCGCCTTCAGCATCCGCTCAGCATCAGCAATGATACGTTCGGCACTACGACTCGATGAAGCCAAGTACCTCACCCTCCGAGGGTTTCGCGGCGGAGGAAGGCCTCAGAACTCAAGGCTCGTGACCAAGAGGCCGGGCCGTCGCACCGCTATCGCGCAACGCGGCAAGGGATCGCTGAACCCAAGTAGATTGCGGGAGTGTCGGGCCTAGCTCATGGCCTTAGGCCTTGGCTACCGCCGTGATTGCTAGACTGGGGCTATCGCCTTCCGGGCATGGCCACCCACCGTGATCGGGACCGTTCACGGACACTGCTTTGTTCACGGTGGAACCCAAAGGCACGTAGTACTGGTTGGCTCCGACAGCATTTCCATTCACGTAGAAGGTGACCGTCGCAAATCCATTGGCATTCCCGGTGTTCGTGAGATTGAAGACCCAAGCGAACACGAAGTAGTACGGACCGAAGAATCCGCAGCCTGACCTCGCGTAGAGTGAATCTGTGAGGGTGATCTTCGGTTGAAGTGTCATCGGGTAGACCGCGACGAAGAACACCGCCACGACCACGACGATGGCCACCACGGCAATCGCGAGTCTGGCCCACGACCGATACGGTGGAGGCGGTGGGATCGTTGGGGCTGGCGAGGCAGGTTGCATTCCGCGCTCCCGCGGCGCACCCGTCTGCCTGACTTGAATACTACGGTTCCTTTCTCGAAAATAGGAATTGCTCTTGGGTTTCTTGGTCACCCAGTCCACATTCGCCCACCCCTCCCCCGCTCAACCGGATGGCCCAGAAGACCCTCTGTGGGTAGCATGACACGCGACCATTGGCGCGACCTCGAAGCCGTGGGCTTCGCGGTGGCACGGTACTGTAACCTTTGCAGGCGCGCTATCCCCGTCGAGGACGAGCGAACCGAGGACGAGCTTTGGCGGTTGCATGTCGCCCGGCATCGGCGGCGCGCGAATCGAGGCCGTGAGCCGTGCGATGCGGCACGGCTCGACCAAGACAACCGAGGCCTACTATGCGCGCATACGCGCAGATCACGCCTTCGCCGAGATCGAGCGCGCGGTCGCGCGCCTGCCTCTCCGAGTCGAACCGAAGTAGTCGGGCGTGCCGAAAACCCCGGAAGTGCGTCCGAGCTATGGGTCGAACGAATCCTGCCCTGGGCGCTCTTATGGAGAGGCCAGTGCAGATTCTCGGCACTTCGAGACTCCGCGGACTCTCGGCTCCTGTCCCGGCATGCCGGGGTCCCTCGCGGACCTGTCGCCACGCCCTTCTTCGGCCGGATCTCTTTGGCGATGCGCGGGATTTCCTTCTCGAGGCCGAGGCCCTCGCGCGACGACCGGCCCGCAGTTCAGGTCCGCGAACCGAGTCGCCGAAGGTCGAAGCGATCGGCGTTCATCACGTTCTTCCACGCCGCCACGAAGTCAGTCACGAACTTCGCTTGCGCGTCGGCGGAGCCATAGACTTCGGCGAGGGCACGCAGTTCGGAGTTCGAGCCAAAGACGACATCGACACGGGTGGCGGTCCACTTCAACTCCCCGGTCTTGCGGTCGTGTCCCTCGAACACGTTCTCATCCGATGTCGCTTTCCACTCGGTGCGCATGTCCAACAGGTTCACGAAGAAGTCGTTCGTCAGCGTCTCTGGCCGCTTCGTGAAAACGCCATGTTGCGACTGTGCAAAGTTCGCGTTCAGGACACGCATGCCGCCCACCAGGACCGTCATCTCGGGCGCGGTCAGTGTGAGCAACTGCGCCTTGTCGATTAGGAGCTCCTCTGCCGGCACGGTGAATTTGGTCTTGAGGTAGTTGCGGAAGCCATCCGCAACGGGTTCCAGATAGCCGAAGGACTCCACATCGGTTTGCTCCTGCGACGCGTCCGTGCGGCCGGGCGTGAAGGGGACGCTCACGTCGTGCCCGGCCTTCCTCGCGGCCTGCTCGACTCCCGCACAGCCGCCGAGAACGATCAGGTCAGCGAGTGACACCCTTTTCCCGTCGGACTGCGCGGTGTTGAATGCCTTCTGGATGCTTTCTAGAGTTCTCAGCACTTTGGCCAGTTGGGCGGGCTGGTTGACTTCCCAGTCCTTCTGCGGCGCAAGGCGGATGCGCGCACCGTTCGCCCCGCCGCGCTTGTCGGAGCCGCGGAAGGTGGCTGCGGATGCCCATGCGGTCGAGACCAGTTGCGGGATGGACAGGCCCGAAGCCAGAATCTTGGCCTTCAGGTCCGCGATGTCCTTGGCGTCAATCAGCCTGTAATCGACGGCGGGAACCGGATCTTGCCAGATCAGCTCCTCTGCCGGGATGTCGGGCCCGAGATAGCGTGCGCGCGGACCCATGTCGCGGTGCGTGAGCTTGAACCACGCCCGAGCGAAGGCATTCGCGAACTCGTCCGGATGCTCGTAGAAGCGCCGCGAGATCTTCTCGTAGGTCGGATCGACCCGCAGAGCGAGGTCCGTCACCAGCATCGTTGGCGCGTGACGTTCCGCCGGGTCGAAGGCATCCGGAATTGTCGCCGCGTCGCCTTTCGCCTTGAACTGGTACGCGCCGGCGGGACTCTTCGTCAGCTCCCATTCGTATCGGAACAGGTTCTCGAAGAAGTTGTTGCTCCATTTCGTCGGCGCCGTAGTCCAGGTGACCTCCGGGCCGCCCCCGATCGCGTCTTTGCCCTTGCCTGTGCCGAACTTGCTCTTCCAGCCAAGCCCCATCTCCTCGATGGGCGCTGCCTCAGGTGACGGGCCGACCAGCTTCGGATCGCCAGCGCCATGGGTCTTGCCGAAGGTATGACCGCCGGCGATGAGCGCGACGGTCTCCTCGTCGTTCATGGCCATGCGCTTGAAGGTCTCCCGAATGTCCTTGGCCGCGGCGCGCGGATCGGGCTTGCCGTTCGGCCCTTCCGGATTCACATAAATGAGGCCCATCTGAACGGCGGCGAGAGGATTCTCGAGCTCCCGGTCGCCCGTGTACCGCTTGTCGGCAAGCCAGGTGTCCTCCTTGCCCCAATAGACGGCTTCGTCAGGCTCCCAGACATCCGGTCGCCCGCCGCCGAAGCCGAAAGTCTTGAAGCCCATCGACTCGAGCGCGACGTTGCCGGTGAGGATCAGGAGGTCGGCCCAGGAGATCCTGCTGCCGTACTTCTGCTTGATCGGCCAAAGCAGTCGGCGCGCCTTGTCGAGGTTCACGTTGTCCGGCCAAGAGTTGAGTGGCGCGAATCGCTGCTGACCTGCGCCGGCACCGCCACGACCGTCGCCGATGCGGTAGGTTCCTGCCGCGTGCCACGCCATACGGATGAAGAGCCCCCCGTAGTGGCCGAAGTCCGCAGGCCACCAGTCCTGGCTGTCCGTCATCAGCGCGTGGAGGTCCTTCTTCAGCGCTTTGAAGTCGAGCTTCTTGAACTCTTCGGCGTAGTTGAAGGCCTCGCCCATCGGATTGGACAGGGACGAGTTCTGGCGAAGAATCCTGAGGTTCAGCTGATTCGGCCACCAATCGCTGTTCGATCTCATTCCGACGTTCGTCGCTCCGTGCACGACCGGGCACCTCTCCACGTTCTTCTCAATTTTCACGTTCACGTTCTCCTTCGATCCCTGCAGGTCTACGTCGACCGGTGACATCTCAGTCCTCCCCATCGTCTCTTTCCTGGCCCTGTCCGGGGCGCGCGGACCCTCTCGGACTTGTCATAAGCCCGGACGGCCGGTACGCGGCTATCCCATCGTGCATGCGGATGTCGGAGATAAGGATTATCATCGGATAATGGCTATCCAGGGCTCCTCAGTGGCAGGCCAACCTTTATTGGCGCCGACCGTTTCGGTTCTTGCTGTGGCGACACGACGCGACTTCCAAAGGGCGAAAGCGCTCCTGGAAGGGAAACGGCAGCGGGTGACCCCCCAGCGCGTCGCCTTGCTCGCCGCTCTCCTGGGGAGCCCCTTGCATCCGACCGCGGCCGAGCTGCACGCCAAGTTGAGGACGGGGCAGCCGAGCTTGAGCTTGGCGACCGTCTACAAGAACCTCGCCACGCTGGCCCGGATGGGCATGGTCGTCCAGGTGAATGTGCCAGACGACGACGAGCGTTTCGAAGCGAACCTCCACCCCCACGCCAATTTCCTCTGCGTGTCGTGCCGCGAGATTACGGACATCGACGGTCCGCAGTTCGGGGAGTTCGAGGATCGCGTCCGAGCGGCCGTCAAGGGCGAAGTCGATCAGGTCCAGATTCTGATCCGAGGTACCTGCGCGCGCTGTCGACGTCGCAGCAGGAATTGAGCCGTGTGGCACGACGTTTAGCCGGAAGCCGGCGCGTTCTTCCGTTCGATGTGCCGAATGGCCTCTGCCACGGTGCCGCGTCAGGGGAATTCCGAGGCTCCTCACCCTGCGCAGCTCGTTTGCCACATCCAGCTCGGGGGAACCCACCGGGGGCTTCAGCCGACCCGGGAGAGGACCGTGAGCGCCCGGAGGGTGATCATCTTACTCGGCCGGCCGGGGATCTCAAATGCAAGCGGGGTCGGACGCTTGTTCGGATGTTCCGCATACCATCGTACGCCCGCCGGGCTCGGATCCGGCTGGACCGCGTCGAGGTTCCAGCGTCCGTCGGACCGCTGTTTCTTCCGTAGGAGGTCGACCGCGAAGCCGAGCCTCGGGTCGTCCGCGTAGCCGAGGGCCGTAAGGACATCGAGGCCGACGAGGAGGTCGTAGTAGTAGTGCATCGGCCAATGGTAGCGGTACCACGGCTCATACCGCGCTCCCTGCCGGTGCAGCTCCTTCTCCAGGTAGAACTCGGCCCCCTTCCCGACGCAGTCCTTCATGGATTTCGTCCACTTGGAGCGCGGATAGGCAGCGAAGGCGCTCAGGCCCTCCCACGAGTCGAGGGTCCGTCCCGTCGCGGGCGCGTCCTTGTAATTCCAGCAGGTCCAGCCCCCCTTCGGATGGGCGGTCCGGACCAGCCAGTCGAGGGCCTTGCGCACCCCGCGGTCGTCTCCGTATCCAAAGCGGATCAGCGCCCGGGCCATGTTGCCCGTGTAGCAGAGGTGGCCATTCCCGTTCGACATCCCGCCGACCCCTCCTCCCTTCAGCGGCGACTCCTTCATCCAGTACTCGCAGGACTGCCTCACCGCCGGAATCGCGCGCGTGGCGCCAAGGTCCGAGAGCGCGAGCAGGTTCCAGTTCGTCGAGATGTACTTCGGATAACTGGGGTGCCCGTCGCGAACCCACCAGCCGCCCGCTTCGCGATGGGCGAGGATCTCCGCGGCCCACCCGGCTGTCGGGATCCGGGCCTTCGCGTCCCGGACGTCGGTATCGGTCTCCTTTCTTCCAAGGAGCTGGGTTAGCGCGAGGTACTGGATCGACGGCTGCTCTGGCTCAAGCAGCCAGTCGAGGGCCTTCTCTCGCGGCATGGCCCCGCGGACGTCTCCCGCAGCCTATCATGCTTTCGGTCCACCGAACGACGGCTGTGCAGCACCACGGTAACACTCTTCGAGCGCGTCCATACAGCCTCTCGCCGGGTCCATCCCCTTGATCGGGCAGATGGCCATGGCGATGCGTTCTTTGGTGTCTCGGGTGAGTCTTGCCTTCGGCGCATCGCTCATGAGTACATCGGAGCTTCGTGTCTCCAGGATCGATTCGGAAGCGGCAGACGCGGGGACGAGGTTGAGGCCCGGAGTTCACTCCTTCTTCATGGCCCGTTCCTGCATCGCATCGATCTGGCGCTGGGTCACGACTTCGAAGAGGTTGCACCAGTCGCGGCCCGAGATGACGAGATTGAAGGGCAGGAGTTTGGGATGAGCGCACCCACCGTTCGAGAGGATGTCCGCGTTGATCGGATCCGCGGGGCGGAACCACTTGCACGTGAGACAGTTCTCTCCCTGCCAAGTGACGAGCCGGATCGGGTCGAGGCCGGGCATTGTGGGGGGTTCCTCGCTCAAGCGTCCGGGCCGCACGGCGGGTGTCGCCGGATCCGTCTTGAGTCGGCGGGTTCCATCACGACGAATGCGCATAAAGCTTGGCCGTCATCCGGCTGGGCCACCCGTCCGGCGTGAACGGCCTTGTGGCGGACGACCGCGCTCAGATCCGACGGAAGGCCTTCTCGAGGCTCCTCACCGTGTGGGGCTTCCAGTACAGCACGTCGAAGAACGCGGGGTCCCCGTCCATTTTGAAGAACTTGTCCCGGATCATCGCGGTGCCGACCCAGTAGCAAAAGGCATAGGACCCCCAGCCCCGGTTCGTCGCGTACCCGACGTCCCGCACGGCTTGCTCCGCGTCCACGAGCCCGGAGTGCATCGCATACCGATGGAGCTCGCGTCGCGGCTCGCCGTCCTCGACCATCCACGCGAGGTTCACCTCCGTGCCCCACCGGAGGCGGTTCAGGAGGAGCGTGAGCCGGTCCTCCCGCGTCCGGTCCCAGCCGATGAAGAGCATCGCGTTCTCCGCGAGGCCTTCCTCGACGGGACCCATCGGGCAGAAGGCCATGCTCACCGCCGCCTCCCGAGGGAAATCCCCGTGGAGATACTCCCACTCCCGGGTCGCCTGGTGGACGTGATGGCCGGGATAGGCTTCGTGCGTCGCCATGTCCCGGAGCGCGGGCCAGGTCCAGGGGAGCCCGACGTTGATCCGGATGTCCGACCGGTACTCGCGTGTGTACCAGCAGTAGCCCGAGGTCCGCATCTCCTTCCGGCCGATGAGGCGCGCATTCTCCTCGTGGGGCAGGTCGAACATCCGCCGGGCGCCCTTCCGCGCCTCCCGGAGATATCGGCCCATCGTCGCGAGGACCGCGTCCCGCGGCACACGGTGGGCTGCCTCCCACGCTTCCACGGCGGGCCGGAGGCCGTCCTCTCGGGAGACCGCGAGGATCCGGCGGATCTCCCGCCGGAGATCCTCGAGCTCGCCCTCCTTCGCGACCTTCGGTGTGAGGCCGTACAAGGACCGCACTTGTTCCGGGAGAGGCGGCAACTTGCCTTTCACAAACGACACGAGGGAGCGAAGGGTGGGCAGGTGATCCTCGAGCCAATCCCTGCGGAAGCCGCGGGGCATGTCCCGCGTGAGCCGGCGAAGGCGTCCGAGGGCCTCAGCGATGTCCGGCCATGTGGCCAGGGGCGGAAGCCTCACGGGGTCGAGATCCCATGGGACGAGGCGGGTCCCGTCCCGCCTACGCGCCCGACGGTCCAGGGTGTACGCAAGGCGAAGAAACGTCCGTGCTGGTTCATCCCCCACAGGCCGACGGGCCACGGGGCGGGGAACGAGGGTCGGGAGAAAAAGCCTGCGGGAGGCCTAGAAGGGCCACGCGAACTGCGCATACAGGACGATCGCCGACAGGACGACGGCCAGGACGACGACGAGCCAGGGGCTCACCTTGAGGGCCTTTTCGTCTTCCTGGTCGAAGTAGCGGATGAGTCCCGCCGCGGACTGGAAGCCCGAACCTTCCCGACGCGCCATGGCGATCAAACCATGGGCGGGGGCGTATATGAAGGTTTTCCGCGGGGGTTCAACTATGCCCAGAGACCTGCTCCGCGGAGGTTGAGTGCGGCGACCCCCGGAGGCAGCACGAGGGAGGGGAGCGGAGCGAGCGAGGATGCGATCGAGAGCCTAAGCCGTTGAACAACCAAAGGCATTTAGCACACGGGATTCTCGCGGGGACCCGTGGACATCCTTCTCATCCTCCTCGCCCTTTTTCTCGCTTCATTTGGCGCGGGCATCGCAGGTTCCTTTCTAGGAGTCGGCGGCGGCGTGTTCCTCATCCCGTTCATGACCCTGGTCCTGGGAGTCGACATCCGAGCCGCGATTGGGACGAGCCTCATCGGGGTCATCGGCACGTCTACGGGCGCCGCCTCCGTGTACGTGCGGGATCACCTGACGAACCTCCGGCTCGGCATGTTCCTTGAGGTCGCGACGACGCTGGGCGCAATCACGGGCGCGTTCATCGCCCTGCTCGTCCCTCAGGCCTTCCTGTTCGTGCTCTTCGGCGTCGTCGTCTTCATCGCCGGGACGCGGATGCTTCGGACCCCGGAGCAAGCCGCTCCTCCCGTCCCCGCGGAGGCCGAAACTCCCGTCGCCCGACGCCTGAGGCTCGGAGATCGATACGTCGACGCTCGGGATGGCGAGGTCCACGACTACGGGGTCGTCCGGCCCGGCGCAGGCTTCGCCGTCAGCGCCGTGGCGGGGGGCGTCTCGGGGCTCCTCGGTGTCGGTGGCGGTTTCCTCAAGGTCCCTGCGATGAACATCCTCATGCGCGTCCCGATGAAGGCGGCCGTGGCGACGAGCAATCTCATGATTGGCGTGACCGCCGCCGCGAGCGCATTCATCTACTACTCGGAGGGACACGTGGACCCCTCCCTTGCCGCGATGATTGTCTTCGGCGTCTTCATGGGCACGTGGATTGGCACGAAGCTCATGGTCAAGGCCCGGGCGCAGACCGTGCGTCTCTGTTTCGGCATCCTGCTCGCGGGGATCGCCGTGTTCATGGTCCTCCGTCCCTTCTTGGGGGTGAACTTCTGACCAGAACCACGGCGGCGGATCGGCGGAGGCGTCCGGACCTCCACCGGGTCATCTTCCTTGTCCTTCGGGGCGGGATCGTCCTTGCCATGGCATTCCTCGCGTTCGGGCTCGCCGTGAAGGGCGTCACGACGGACCCGTGGCCCCGCAGCCCTGTCCCCCTCCACCTCGTCCCGGCGGAAGTCCTCGCCCTGACGCCCGCGGCCATCCTGAGCCTCGGCGTGATCGTCCTCATCCTTACTCCCGTGGCCCGGGTCCTCCTGAGCATGTTCGTCTTCGCGGGAGAGCGGGACCGTCTTTACGTCCTCATCACAGGGATCGTCCTCCTCAACCTCGCGGTTGGGATGGCGATCGCGTTGGCGTGAACCTTTATGGGCGAGGCCCGTTCGGGAATCCGTGGATGAGGTCCTCGCGTCGGCGACACACGTAGACTGGTCCAAGCTCGCGGAGCGGACACTGTGCGATGCCTGCCTGGGCCGCCTTTTCGGCAAGCTCGGCCACGGCCACACGAACGGAGATCGCGGGAGGGCGATTCGGTCTGCGACGGCCCTGCCAGTGGGGCCCTGCTGGGTGTGCGAGGGACTCACCTTCCGGTATGACGACTACGCCCGGCTCGTCGTCGCAAAGCTCAGCCCTTGGGACTTCGCCACATTCCTGATCGGGTCCCGCATCGACCCCGAGGTCCAAGCGCGGGAGGAGTCCCTCTGGGCGGATCTCGGACTGTCCCATCCCGAGGCCGTCAAGTCGGAGACGAATCGGGAGGTCGGGAAGCGGGTCGCCGAACTCATGACGAGGGAGCCGGATCTGGAGAACCCCGATATCGTCGCCATCGTCGACACGGCGTTTGACCATGTCGACCTCCAGGTGAACCCCCTCTACCTTCGCGGGCGGTACCGCAAGCTGATCCGAGGGATTCCCCAGACGCGCTGGCCGTGCAGGAAGTGCATGGGGAAGGGCTGCGCCCGCTGCGGCGGCACGGGGAAGATGTACCCGACGAGCGTGGAGGAGGTCCTCGCAGCCGCGGTGATGGCGGAATCCGGCGGCACCGGGCACGCCCTCCATGGCATGGGCCGGGAGGATGTGGACGCGCGCATGCTCGGCCGTGGTCGGCCGTTCATCCTTGAGATCACGGAGCCGCGCAAGCGGCACGTCGACCTCGCCGCGGCGACGGGAATCGTGAATGCGTCCGGGACCGTGGAGGTCGATGGCTTCGTGCCCGCAAAACGCGCGGACGTCATCGCGATCAAGACGGACCGCGCAGACAAGACGTACCGCGTCCTCCTTCGCCTCTCTCCTCCTGTCGAGGCGGCAAAGCTTAAGAAGGAGCTGACGTTGTTGGAGGCCCAGCCGATCGCACAGCGCACCCCATCCCGGGTCGTTCACCGACGAGCGGATACCCTGAGGCATCGATCGGTCCGGAGGGCGGAGCTCCTTCGGGTCGAGGGAGACCTCGCGGAAATCCGGGTCACGGCGGAGGCCGGCACCTACATCAAGGAGCTGGTCCACGGGGACCAGGGACGCACGGAGCCGTCCCTCGCGGAACGCCTCGGCGTGGCATGCGAGGTCCTCGAGCTCGATGTGGAAGAGATCCACGACACCGGGTGAACGATGGTCAAGGCCTCCAAGGGCATCATGGAGAAGACGCGGCAGAAGTTCCGCCGCAGCCCGCGGGAGCGCGGGCTCTCCCCGATCACCCGTTCCTTCCAGAGGTTCGAGGTCGGCGACAAGGTCGTCATCCTCATCGATTCGTCCGTCCAGCGGGGCTGGCCCCACAACCGCTTCCACGGACTAACGGGCACGGTCGTCGGCCGGCGGGGACGCGCGTACCTCGTCGACGTGCGGTTCGGCGGGAAGACGAAGCAGGGCATCGTCCTGCCTGAGCACTTGAGGCGCGCGTAGGAGGGGTCGCCGTGGAAGAGCAGTATGTTTCCCTTGCGGAACTCAAGCTCCTCCTGGAGAAGGAGAAGCAGAGCCGGGGCGAGCTGAACCCCGAACAGCAGTACTCCTTGTCCCACGCGGGCCTCTTCGCGAAGATCGATACGGCGAAGATCCCCGAGATGATGAAGGAGCTCCTGGAGATCCCCATGATGTCCCCCTTCAACGCAGTCAAGATCATCGACCTCCTACCGAGCACCCTCGACGACGTTCGAGCGGTGTTCGCGAAGGAGCGTTTCAGCCTTTCGAAAGAGGATGCAGAGAAGGTCCTGGAAATCGTGGCGAAGTATCGCTAGATGAGGCGACGCGATATGGAAGACTACGCACGCATCCTCGACCACCTACCGCAAGGTCATCCCGATCAGTCGAAGTACAGGCGGGAGCCCTTGGCCTACGCCCTCGGCGAGGACGAATTCAAGCTCTTCGAGCTCGTGCCCAAGGAAGGCGCCGAGCTCCAGGTCGGGCAGCGGGTTTACATCGGGAAGGATGTCGAGCTTCGCAAGGAGATCCTCCACGTGAAGCGGCGCGTGGGCTTCGAGGAGCTCACGACCGCCGCGCAGAAGGAGTTGCCCTTCGTCATTGCGGCCGTCGTGAAGGACAAGGAGACGAAGTTCGTCAACTTCTACAACACGGCGCAAGCAATCACGACGCGCTTCCACATGCTTGAGCTCCTTCCGGGCCTGGGGAAGAAGACGATGTGGGCGGTCCTTGAGGAACGCAAGAAGGGTCCCTTCAAGTCCTTCCAAGACTTCGAGCAACGTGTGCCGAGCGTCCATCATCCGGAGAAGCTCGTCGCGAAGCGGATCGAGATGGAGATCTCGGATCCCACACAAAAGTATCGCTTGTTCGTGGCGCGCTGAGATTCAAGTCGGGATTCATCCCTGACAATGCCAGTTGCCGCCACAGCGATTGAGTTCGGTCTATCCACTGCACGGGAGGCACCGACGACCTCCCAGTCTAGCGGATTACCGACTAGGCTTGACTCGATCAAATCGGGAGGGCACACGGACATCCCGGTGGCGAGTCTACAAAACCCACTAGCTTTCGGCCTTCCGCCGGAAGATGAGCGTCGTGAGGAGGAGCGGGATGATGATCCACAGGACCGCAGCGAGAATCAGGGTAGCGGTAGAGAGGTACCCCGTGGGTACGAGGCCGAAGTTCGCGCCGCCGCCTGTCATCGGGACCGCCACGCTCACGAGCATCTGATACACCAAGTTCGGGTCGAAGAGGAGGACGCTCACCAGGGTCCCATAGAACTCCGGCGTTGTGGGATTCATGGCGGCGGCAAAGAGGAGGAAGACCGCGACGAACGAGAACATGATGTTGAAGAAGAGCCACACAACGACCCCGAAGACGACCGCGGTACCCACGCTCTTCGCGAGCGTCGAGAAGAGGAGCATGAGGATCACGTAGACGGCGAGGAGCAGGAGGCTCGCACCGATGACGACAGCGGCGAAGCTTGCCGTCGGCGCGCGACCCGAGACCACGGTCACGACCGCGATTCCCCCGAGGAGCACGGCAACCGTGGGAATCGCGACGGATGCGAAGGCGCCAAGAAACTTGCCGACCAGAATTCCTTCGCGCCGGACGCGGCGCGCGAGCAGAATCTCCAGGGATCCCTGCGCCCGCTCGCGGGCAATTGCGTCGAAGGAAATCGCGATGGCCATGACGGGCAGGATGAGCTGCATGAAGCTACCCGCAAGAGTCATGAGGACCGCGTCTGCTCCGTT
Organism: Thermoplasmata archaeon; assembly: GCA_036555455.1. GTDB lineage: Archaea > Thermoplasmatota > Thermoplasmata > RBG-16-68-12 > RBG-16-68-12 > RBG-16-68-12. The sequence goes on along the minus strand of DATBLI010000068.1, from coordinate 19,035 downwards.
CTCGTAGACGGGCCCGGTATGGGCCGCTCCCCCTGCGAAGTAGGTCTCGTTGAAGCCGAGGTACGAGACCTCGACGAGATGCTCGCCTTCTCCGATTGACAAGCTGTAGAACCCGTTGCTGTCCGGATGGCCTGAGAAGTTGCCATCAACGGAAACGTTCGCGCGGGTGGCGGGGTAGCCGTCGAGGGTCATCACATGGAGGGAAAAGTAGCTCTCCGAGCCAGTCGGGCCCGAGTACGTGCTTGTCATGATGTTGCCGGTCGTGAAGGTCCGGTTGCTTAGGGCGGGGTAGAACCCCGCCGTGCCGAAGCCGTACGGGGCGTACAACAGCCCGTACGACACGTTCTCCGGCGGGGGCGCGCCCGCGTCGTACACGACGAACCCGGTCGCGTTCGTCGTGAGGTTCTCGGTGAGCGTCCCGTAGGGAGTGTCGTAGGGACCGGACGAATCCTGGCGGTAGACGGACACCGTTGCGCCGGCCCGCGGCACGCCCCGCTGATCCGCGAGCCATCCGATCACGAGGAAGTGGTCGATGCCACTCTCGTTTCGGATCGCGGGGTGGACCGCGAGGTTCAGCATGGGGCTCAGCCCTCCGAAGGGAGAGGATTGCGAGAGCCCGTATGAGGCCCCGAAAACCAAGAGCGCGAGGAGGACCACGAGGATGACCAGCCGTGGGCTCTTCAGGTGGGACCAGAACTCCATCCATCCGATCCGCGCGGTGCCCGCGAGCGGGTTGCCGGTCATGGCTGCCCCCCTCCCAACACGGACATGAACGCGTCCTCCAGAGTCGGCTCCGCCGGCTTGACGGCGCGAATCCGCACGCGGTTCGTCACGAGGACGCGCGTGACCTCGTCCGCGACGTCCGCGCCGGACTCACCTTCGACCCGGATCCCATTCGGCAGTTGGTAGACCATCCGGACCTTCGGGATTGCCATGAGCTGCTGGACGACGGGCTGCGAAGGGATGTCGCACTCCACGTCGACGCGGGTCAGCGCGCTCGCGCCGATCCGATGGCGGAGCGCGTCCATCTTGTCCACCGCGAGCATCTTTCCCCTGTGGATGATGCCCACCGTGGTGCAGGTCTGCTCGACCTCGGACAAAATATGTGAGGAGAGGAACAACGTCTTCCCCTCGCCCTGGAGTTTCTTCACGAGGTCGCGGAAGAACCGAATCCCCTGCGGGTCGAGGCCTCCCGCGGGCTCGTCCAAGAGGAGGATCGGCGGATCATGGATGAGGGCTTGGGCCATCAGGAGACGCTTGCTCATGCCGTGGGAGTACGTCTTCACCTTCCGATCGGCTGCTTCTTCGAGCCCGAGTTCGGCGAGCAATGCCTTCGCACGTTCCCGGAGATTCGATCCATCCATGTCCTGGAGGTGACCCCAGTACACGAGGTTTTGGAGTCCCGTGAGCAGTGGATACGCGCCGGGCTTCTCGGGCATGTAGCCGACCGCACCCCGGACGGACATCGGTTCCCGGAGGATGTCATGGCCATCCACCTCCGCGGTCCCGGCGGACGGAGTCAGGACCGTGGCCAGGATGCGCAACGTCGTGGTCTTCCCGGCACCATTGGGCCCAAGGAATCCGAAGATGTCGCCGCGGGTCACCTCGAAGTCCACGCCCGCGAGGGCGTCTACAGGATGACGGAACCCAGCGAAACGCTTCTTCAGTCCTGCGACGTGGATGGCCATCGAAGCCATTCGCATCCCTCGCCGGCTCCATGCGGACGGTTCTTCCGGCGTGTGTGGCATCCGCGAGCCCGCACCTATACCTTTCGCATGGACGGGGCCTCTCGCACGGCCAGATGGCTGCATTCCGGGGTAGCCGCGTCCGTTCGCACTTCATGCGGACAAAGGGGAACACGAAGCGGAGAGTGCAAGGGAGGACCCGCTGCCCCCGGTCTCCTACCTGGCCTCGACCGCGCGGAGCCTTCCGTGCGACGCCCTATCGCAGGACTCCGAGCGAGCCGTCACGGAAACGGACGTGCGGCGGCGCGGGTCGGGCACGCGATACCTGTACGTCACTCGAGGGCGTCCATCGCGCGCAGCAGGTCGAACCGGGTGAGGACACCCACGAGTCGTTGATTCCCATCGACGGCGTACATCCGAGTCACCTGCATCCCGTTCATGACTTCGAAAGCTTCGACCGCCGGGGCGTCATCATTGATGACCTCGTAATGGGTCTGCAGGAGCCTCCGAATCCTGCTCTTCGGCGAGGTCTTCTGGGCGTCCAGGATGCCCTTTCGGTAGACGATCCCTATGATCCGGCCGTCCGGGTCTACCACGGGGTAGGAGTAGTGTCCCCGGGTGGCCACCCGCTTGTATGCTTCTTCGACGCTGAGCTCTGGCGACAGGAACTCGACCGGCTTCGTCATCACATCCCGAACCGACTTGCCCGAGAGTGCGCCCAGGTCGAGGGGCAGGGACTTCCTCGTGATTTGCGCCTGGTAGAGAGTGTTCTCGCCCGCCACCGTGTAGGCGACCACTGTCGCTAGAATCAGAGGGATGAGGACCGTGTATCCCCCCGTCATCTCCGTGATGATGATTGCGCTCGAGATTGGAGTCTTCGTCCCCGCGGCCAAGACGGCGCCCATGCCAACGACAACAAGGGTCGCTGGCGAAGGGTAGCTGAACACGAGGCCCACGACCAGCCCGACCACGGCCCCGAGGGTTCCGCCGAGGAAGATGCTTGGAGTCATGACTCCGCCACTCCCCCCGCTCCCGATCGTCAGGGAGGTCGCGAGCGCCTTCACTGCAAGGATTGCTGCGAAGACCACCAGAAGGACTCCGACGCCGAACAGGACTTGGCCGGCGACGATGGCTGCTTGGGCACCGCTCGCGACGAGCGTCCTGTCCCAGTCGTAGCCGAGGCCGAGGACCTGGGGGAAGCAAACGGCAAGGGCCCCTGCCCCGAGCCCTCCGAGCGTCGTCTTCGCCCAGAAGGGAAGCGAGGCGCGTGCAAACACGTCGCTCACCCGGAAGAAGACCTTCACAAACAAGGTCGCCACAAGGCCGGAGAGAAGCCCCAAGAGAAGATACAGGCCAAGATCCGCGATTCCCGGAAATGGTTGGGGCGCGAGGAAGCCGAAGATCGGGGCCGTGCCGAAGAACAGCACGAAGATGAAGTACGCCGTTGTGGAGGAGATGAGTGCTGGGACAACGGCCCCATGCTCCATGTCGTTCTTGTAAGGCGTCTCCAACGCGAAGAGGGCTCCTCCCAGAGGCGCCTTGAAAATGGCACCAAAGCCGGCCGCAGCGCCCGCAATGACCAGCGTTCGAAGGTCTCCCCTGCGGAGATGCAGCCAGCCTCCCATGATGGATGCGGCCCCGGCGCCAATCTCCCCGACGGGCCCCTCGGGGCCTGCGCTCCCCCCACTGCCGATTGTGAGAGCTGAGACGAGAATCTTCACGGGAGGCACGATGGATCGAATCCGGCCGCCTTCGAAGTGCACCGCGCGGATGACTTCGTCCATCCCCTGGCCCGCGGTCTCCTGCGCGAAGTGGGGGATGATGAGCCCTACGAGGAGTCCGCCCGCCGCAGGGAAAAGAAAAATCAGGTACCAGGGCACGCGCGTAGGGTCGAAGACCCACCCCACGAGCTGCAGAGCGTATTGGAACGCCACCACCATGAGCCCCACGGCGGTGCCCACCAGGACCGACAGGGGAATCCACTTCGAGACCACCTCCCGGAACGGCGCCGGGAAGAACTCCCCGAGGGCGTGGTCGAGTACGCGGTAGAATCGGTGAGGTTCGCTCGCCATGCGGTCTCCGGCGTGGCGACTTCGTCTTCGTATTAAGTCCTTGTCCTTCCGTTGCACTTCAAGGGGGCGGCCGGGCGCTCGGATGCAGAGCAGGCGGACGCGGCGCGCGCCGGTCCGTTCGCGGGAGGACTCCCCGCGCGCCCTCTTGGAGCGACCGAGGCACAGTCGTCTTGGTCTCGCAGCGCAAGAAACCCATCGTGCGCTCACCCTTGGATCGAGGTCAATGCGTTCTTATACGCAAGGATGAATCCGAATCGGGTGCCACCGAAGTCCCTCCACTCCGTTGCAGCAGCGCTGCTCCTTCTCTCGGCGGCTACGTCTTTGGTCACCGGCGGGGCGGGGCTGCCAGCCGGGGCTCAGCCTCCCGCCCCCGCCTCCGTCCTGCACAAGTTGGCCGATGGCAACATCACGACACCCCTCTCTGGGTCCGTCGACGTGCTCACGGCGTTCCTGGCGGTCGGGGGAATCATCGCAATCGGGTTCCTCGCTGGACTTATCTTTGACCGAACGCGGGTTCCGGACCTGTTGATCCTCATCTTCCTCGGCGTCCTGCTCGGGCCGATCTCACTCACGTTCTTTGGCTTCTCCCTCGTTCCGGCGGCGATCCTGCAGTTTGTGACTCCGTACTTCACTGCCGTCGCCCTGATGATCATCCTCTTCGACGGCGGCCTGAACCTCAGGCTCTCCGAGATTGCGAAGTACCTGGGCCTCGCGGGATTCCACACGGGCGTTACCTTCATCGCCACGGTGTTCGTGATTTCGTTCGTCACGGCCGTCGTGCTCGGCTACCCTTGGCCCGTGGGCCTGCTCGTGGGAGCCATCCTGGGAGGCACGAGCAGTGCCGTCGTGATTGGCGTCGTGCGCCCGTTGCGCGCGAGCGAAGAAACGAAAGTCATCCTGACCCTCGAATCGGTCCTGACGGACGTGCTATGCGTCGTCACGGTCCTCGCGCTCATCGAGCTCCTTCGCGGGGGACCGGGCGCGTCCGTATTGCCAGTCTTTGCAAGCCTGGGCCGCTCTTTTCTCGTCGCCATTGCCGTTGGGGCGGCGATCGGTTTGGGCTGGCTGCTTCTCCTGAGGAAGCTCGAGGGCAAGCCGTTCTCCTACATGCTCACGATCGCCATCCTGTTCGTTGTCTATGCGACGGCCGAACTCGCGGGCGGAAGCGGCGCCATGGCAGCCTTCACATTTGGGATCATCCTTGGAAACCACCGCAGTATCGAGCGGCGGCTGACCCTGAAGTCCCGCCACGTCGTAGATGAGCGCATCAGGCAGTTCCACGGGGAAATCGCCTTCGTTGTCCGCACGTTCTTCTTCGTTTTCCTCGGGATCGTGTTCTCCTTCCAGTTCACAGGGAGCTGGGGAGTGGCCACGCAGATTCCCGTGTTGGACGGGCTCAACGGGACGTTCTGGTTGTTCTTCCTTGGCATCCTCTTCGTTTTCGCCGGAATCATCGCGGTAAGAGTCCTCGTCGCCCGGGCGACCGCGCACGTTCACCACAAGCCAGCCGCGGAGCGGCGGCTGCTGTGGTCCGTCATGGGCCGGGGTCTCGCAGCCGCCGTCCTCGCCTCGCTGCCCTTCACGATTCCGCCCTTCCTCTCGCCGTCGACCTCGGGGGATCTCTACTACGTTTCCATCTTGGCGCCGTACGAGGCTCAGTTCCTCAACGCCGCATTCTTCGTGATCATACTCACGGTCGTCGTAACGACGATAGGTGTTGTCTCTTCGGAGCGAGCATTGGGGCGAACGGCCGAAGTCGCTCCGCCGACCGTCTACGGTGCCGGCGTGCTCGAGTTGTTCAAGGACTTGGACCTAGACGATCTTGAGATCAGGGAGAAACCGCCGTCCACCGCGGCTCGGAGGCCGGAAACGAAAGACCGCAAGCGGGGATGAGAGCACGGGATCCCGTCTGGGCGTGCCCAAGGAATCGACCGCCTCAGGCCCGTGAGCCCAAGATCACCGGCCCCCCGCAATCGGATTTCCCCCCCCGATGGGAAGCGCCGTTCCCTGGGAGCATTAGGACGCACCGTCTTCTCCTCGTGACCTAGGAATCGCCCCGACGCGCAATTCTGGGTGCGGCCTGCTGCGGAAGATATTTAGCGTCTCTTGTCGTACGTGTTCTGCAACTCGGTTGAACTCCACCACCCGGTGGGATGGCCCTCTGAAAATCCCAGTGAAGGGCGACCCTCGCACGGAGCCGCTCGACCGCGTCGACCCGGGATGACCGGGCGTCGGTCCTGCAAGCCTCCCGCTGGCCGGAGTTCCAGGACGGCGAGATGCCTGGCGCGGAAGACGGAGACCCGGCGGTTCCTCCAACCTCGGTCCTCAGCGAAGCGAGTGAAGCGGCTCGTCCAATCCCCGAGCCCCCTCCACCGCAGGCTCGAATGCTCCCCCTTCGGATGCGGATCCGGAGGGTGAGGAAGGGGCCGCGCTTTGCGGTCCTCGGGGCGGGCCATGGCGGGCTCGCCATGGCGGGCCATCTTGCCCGCATGGGCTTCCCCGTGAACCTCTGGAACCGCAGCTCGGCCCGGGTCGAGCACCTCCAGCTCCGAGGGGCCATCGAACTCGATGGCGTCGTGACAGGGGAGGGCCAAGTGGCCCTAGCCACGACGGACATGAAGGAGGCGGTCTCGGATGCGGAGATCATCATGGTGGCCGTCCCCGCCAACGCCCACCGAGAGGTCGCGGAACGCCTCGCCGATGTCGTGCATGACGGACAGACCGTCATCCTCAACCCGGGTCGGACCGGAGGGACCCTCGAGGTGCGCAGTGTGTTCATGAAGAAAGGAGTGACCGCGGACGTCGTACTCGCGGAGGCTCAGACGTTCCTCTACACGTCGCGGCACACGGGGCCGACGAGCGCCCACATCTTCGACGTGAAGAACGAGGTCCTCCTGGCTGCCCTCCCTGCCTACCGGACCCCCGAGGTCCTCAAGGCGCTCCGTGTTGCGCTGCCCCAGTTCGTCCCCGGGGACAACGTCCTCAAGATTGGCCTGGACAACGTAGGCGCGATCTTTCACCCAGGGGTTACGATCCTGAACGCGGCTCGGATCGAATCGACCCACGGGGACTTCGAGTACTACTTGGAAGGAATCACCTCTTCCGTCGCCGCCATTCTGGAGGCGATGGACCGCGAACGGGTGGCCGTCGCGGGGGCCCTCGGGATCCACGCCCACACGGCGCGGGAGTGGCTGTATCTCGCGTACGACTCCGCGGGCCGGGATCTCTACCAAGCGGTCCAAGCGACCCCGGGCTACAAGGGCATCACCGCACCCGCCCACCTGAACCACAGGTACCTCCTCGAGGATGTCCCCATGAGCCTGGTGCCCATCGCATCCCTGGGGGAGATGCTCGGGGTCCCAGTCCCTACGATCCGGACGATGATCCATCTCGCCTCCCTCATCCATGGCCGGGATTTCTGGAAGGAGGGTCGGACCGTGGATCGTCTCGGAATCAAGGGGATGTCCGTGAAGGACATCCGCCTGCTCGCCGTCGGAGGTGGGACATGAAGGTCCTCGGTGCATCCCTGGGGAACTGCGTCCACACGGGCGGCATCGTGAACTTCCTGCACCTCGCCGAGGAGGCGGGCTACACGGCGACGTTCCTCGGACCCGCCGTCCCCGTGGCTCGGATCGTCGAGGCGATCCGGTCGGAGGAACCGGATCTCGTGGCGATTTCCTATCGGTTGACACCAGAGAACGCCCGCGCGGTCTTAGACGAGCTGAAGGTCGGCGTGGACCGGGAAAACCTTCGCGGCCGGCGCTTCGTGTTCGGTGGCACACCTCCCTGCGCAGCCCAGGCCCGGGAGGTCGGCCTCTTCGACGCGGTCTTCGACGGGAGCCAGCCCGTGGGCGAGATCGTCGCCTGGCTCCGGGGGGAGGTCTCCGCCCAGGGCGAGGAGGCCTACGCCGCGACCCTCCTCGAGCGAATTCGCCAGAGGGCGCCATGGCCCCTTGTGCGCCACCACTTCGGGATGCCGTCTCTCGAGGACACGGTCCGTGGAGTGGGCCAGATCGCGGAGGCGCACGTCCTCGACGTGCTCTCCCTCGCCCCGGACCAGAACGCCCAGGAATTCTTCTTCCACCCGGAGGCCATGCGGCCCGAGCTCACCGGTGCGGGCGGCGTCCCCGTGCGGTCCCCGGAGGATCTCCTGCGGATCTATGAGGCGACGCGGACGGGCAACTTCCCTCTGCTTCGATGCTACAGCGGCACGAACGATCTTCTGAAGTGGGCCGCGATGCTCCGCGACACGATCCGAATCGCCTGGGGCGCGGTCCCCTTGTTCTGGTACAGTGACCTCGACGGCCGCTCGCACCGATCCCTCGAGACTGCCATCAAGGAGAACCGGGAGGCTATGGCGTGGTATGCCTCGAAGGGCGTGCCCGTGGAAGTGAATGACAGCCACCAGTGGTCCTTGCGCGACGCGCCCGACGCCGTCGCGGTCGCGGCCGCGTTCCTGGCGGCGCACAACGCGAAGGCCGTCGGCGTGCGAGACTACGTGGCCCAGTACATGTTCAACAATCCCCGGGGCACATCGCCCTCCATGGATGTCGCGAAGATGCTCGCGAAGATCGAGCTCATCGAGGGCCTCCACGACGCCTCCTTCCGCACCTTCCGCGAGGCCCGGACGGGCCTGAACAGCCTGCCCCTTGACGCGGACCAGGCGAAAGGGCACATCGGATCGTCCATTCACACGCTCATGTCGATTCGTCCGCACATCGTCCACGTGGTCGGTTACACGGAGGCAGATCACCACGTTGGCCCGGACGAACTCATCGAGTCGTGCCGGATCGCTCAAGGGGCCATCCGGAACGCCCTGCTCGGCCTGCCGGATTCCCGCGCGGATGACGCAGTCCGGGCGCGCCGCGACGAGCTCCTCGAGGAGGCTCGGTACCTCTTGGCTCAGATTGCCGCGATGGGCCCGGCGGACCTGGAGGACCCGTGGTCCCACCCGTCCGTCCTTGCCCGCGCGGTGAAACTCGGGATCCTGGACGCCCCGCACCTCCTCGGGAATCCCGTCGCCTGCGGGCGAACCGTGACGCGGATGATCGACGGCGCCTGCCGGGCCGTCGACCCCTCGACAGGAAAGCCGATGACGGAGCGGGAGCGGCTCGCGTGGCTCGGCGTTCGCTGAGGCGAGCGCGATGTGTGGGATTGCGGGAATCGTGGGGGAGGTTGACACGGGCCTCCTGCGCCGCATGCTCGATGCGATGCGACACCGCGGCCCCGACGATCGTGGCATCTTCGTAGACGACCATGCGGCGATCGGCCAAACGCGGCTCTCCATCATCGACGTCGAGGGCGGCCACCAGCCCCTCCTCGACGAGGGAGGCGAGAGGGCCCTCGTGGCGAACGGGGAGATTTACAATTTCCGAGCGCTCGGGAAGGGACTTGTCGGGCACACGATGCGGACCCGGTCCGACAGCGAGGTGCCCCTGCACCTGTACGAAGACTTCGGCCCGGACATGGTCTCACGCCTCCGCGGGATGTTTGCCCTCGGAATCTGGGACGGGACGACCCTCTACCTGGCGCGGGATCCCGTGGGAATCAAACCTCTGTACTACGCTATCGAGGACGGCACGCTCTACTTCGCATCGGAGATCAAGGCGCTCCGTCTCGCGTCGACACGGATTCGCGAATTCCCGAACGGTCACTGGTATCGCTCGGATCGCGGCTTTGTACCGTACGCCCAGTGGCCCATGACGGTCCGGGAGGATTGGACCGAGGTGTCCGCCGAGGCGCAGCTGCGCGAGATTCTCCCTGACGCCGTTCGGGCGCGCCTCATGGCCGACGTTCCGTTGGGGGCCTTCTGCTCCGGAGGATTGGACAGCACGGTCGTGACGGCCCTCGCGGCGAGAGAGCTACCGCGTTTCCACACCTTCTCCACGGGGATGGAAGGTGCACCCGACCTGGAGAACGCCCTGCGTGCTTCGGAGTTCCTCGGGACCGATCACCATGTGCGCGTCTTCACGGAGGACGAGGTCCTCGACGCCCTGCCGAGGGTCACGTACCACCTCGAGTCCTTCGACGCCGCCCTGCTTCGCAGCGCCGTCCCAACGTACTTCGTCTCCGAACTGGCGCGGAAGTACGTGACCGTGGTCCTCACGGGAGAGGGCGCGGACGAACTCTATGCGGGCTACTCGTACCTGCGGGACCTCTCCGGGGGACCGGCATTGCACCAGGAACTCCTGCGAATCACGCGCGACCTGCATTTCCTCAACCTCCAACGCACCGACCGCATGACCATGGCCCATTCCCTCGAGGGTCGCGTCCCGTACCTCGACTGGGAGCACGTCGTCTTCGCCCTCAGCCTCCCCACTCGACTCAAGATTCCGGGGGGCGAGCGGGCCGAGAAGTGGATCCTTCGGAAGGCGTTCGAGGAGTCCCTGCCAGATGATCTCCTTTGGCGCAACAAACAGAAATTCGCCGAGGGCACAGGTTCCTTTGACATCATCCTCCGTGAGGCCGAGAGGCAGATTTCCGACGCGGAGTTCACCAGGGAGGCTGCACGAGCCCCCGTTCGGCTGAGGACGAAGGAGGAGCTCTTCTGCTTCCGGCTCTTTCAAGAAAGATTCGAGCTCACTCCAACGGCCCTCAGAGGGCTCGTTGGGACAACGGGCGTGTACTGAGTTCGGGGACATGGGAGCCGCGTCATCAACCGGGTCGCGGATTGCAGAGGTCAGCGGGGGCGGGTTGATGTCGGAGTGCGCTGGCCTACCTGACGACCTCCGCCTCGACTTCGCGGGAGTCCCCCTCGGAGAGCCCGAGCTTCTTCCTCAGGACTTCGAGGAGCTCCCGTTCATCCGGATTGACGGGCCCGTCCTCGAGGGCTTCCGCCGCCACGGCGCGGTAGATCCCGCGGCGGTTCGAGAGGACCTCCTCCATCACCTGGCCCTCGATCCGCTCGTGCTCCTCCTTCGTGATGCCGAGGTGGGACCGCAGCTGTTCGATGAGCAGACGCTCCGTCGCACTCACGCGGCCGTCCTTCCAGGCCGTCATCACCGCGCGGGCGTAGTCCTCGAGGACTTTCACGCGCTCGTCCATCTCGCGCTTCCGGCGTTCGTCAATCCCCTCGAGGTACTCCAGGTCGAGGGTGTCGACTTTCATCGCCTCGCGGACGATGTCCGCGAACGTCAGGTGGACCGAGGTCGCATGGTCGATTTCCTCCACGGTCATTCGCTTCGTTTCGCCGCTCCGCAGCCGCACGGGCACATCGAGGGTTGCGATGCGCTGCTTGATCCCGACGGCTCGTTCCCAGCCACGAGGTGCGAGGTAATACGCCAGCATGCGCTGCTTCTCGCCCTCGATGTGCGTCTTCGCTTCGACGAGATAGCCCTCTCTGACCATTTGGTCGAGGTATCGCGAGAGGTGCTTCCTCTGGATGCCCGCTGCGTACGCGATTGCCTTCTGGCTGACCGCTTGGGGCATTACGTACCGCTCTTCCATGTTTCGGAAGTCGGAGAGGTAGAGGAGGATGCGGTCCTCCGTGTTGAGGGCCAGCGCCGTCTCGGGCATCGCGCGGGGAAGCCTCCCCGGGAGCCATAACCCTTGCCATCGCCGATTCGCGGCTCCCTCCGCCACATTCATAAGGGGGAGCCCGGCTCGTTGCGCGATGCTGGACCTGCCTGTCCAGGCACCGCCTCCGGCCTTCCGCGCGGTCTTTGACGAGGCTACGGAGCGCGCGATCTCGAACGGCCTCTGCATCCAGTGCCGGGGGGCGAAGCTGCTGTGCGGGAAGGATCGCTGTCCGATCCTCGTCCGCTGGGACTTCATGATGAAGACCGCACCTGCAATCGATCGGTTCGACCTCGAAGGCGCTTCCCCTCCCGGTGTGTTCGTCGGCCGCTTCGGCTATCCCAAGGTGTACGTCGGGCCGCTCATCCCGCCTGTTCACGGGGATACAGAGATCCTCGACACGCCGGAGCATTGGCTCGGGAAGACAATGGAGGACATCGTCTCCTTCCGCTCGCAGCTCGTCCGCGGGATGCACCGCGTCCACGTGATGGATGTGGAGACGAGCGGTCGGATCGTGGACCTCACGCGGGAGCTCGCCCTGTCCGTCGCCTCGACGGAGGCCGAAGTGGGCTTCGAACGGAAGCCGCGGGGGCGGCTCGTCCTGGACGACGATATTCAACCCTTCGGGCCGTCCGCTCCGATCCGCAAGCTGGATGTCGGCAGCCTCAAGGTGGATGAGCGTCTCGACCGCGCGTATTCGGACACGGACCTCCTCGCGCGGGACGCTGTCCTCGGGCTGTATGAGGGCGGCCTCCCGGTGTCGAAGATCCAACGGGCCTTCAGCGTGGGCGCGTTTGGCGTTGGGAAGAATCGCAAGTTCGTCCCGACTCGCTGGTCGATTACGGCGGTCGACGACACGATCGGAAAGAATCTGAGGGAACAGGTGAAAGGCTTCCCCCTCCTCAACGAGATCCGCGTCTTCGAGGCGATCGGCTTCGATGACCGCTTCCTCGTCGTGCAGATGCCGCGGCCATGGCGGTACGAGCTCATCGAGGCCTGGTATCCGAAGACCTTGTGGAACCCCCTCGGCCGCGAGGCCGTGATGTTCGGGGACCACGAAGGTTTCGAGGGCCGCACCACCTACGCGAGCATCGGCGGATGCTACTACGCCGCGCGCCTCGCCGTCGCCGAATCCCTCGTGCGGGAGCGCCGACAGGCTGCGACGGTCATCCTGCGAGAGACGCATCCTGGCTACATCATGCCCGTCGGCGTGTGGAACGTCCGCGAGCACGTGCGGGACGCGCTCCGCCGCCCTCCCCGGCGGTTCGCCTCGATGGAGGAGACGCTCGCGCACCTCGGGACGAGGCTGGACATCCCAATGTCCCGGTACGTCCGCCTGAGCGAGGTCCTCAAGCACGTCCTTTACCAGCGAACCTTCGACGACTTCAACCTCCTTCACGAGGGCATTCCGCGGGGGCCGTCCGGATGATGCCTCGGAACCGGGATCCCGAGCGGCCCGTGCCCGCCGTCGGTGCGATCGTCTTCCGCGACGGCGCGGTCCTCCTCGTGAAGCGTGGGACCGAGCCAGGTCGCGGTCGGTGGAGCGTGCCGGGCGGGGCGATCGAACTTGGGGAAACCGCGGAACAGGCAGCGGCCCGAGAGACCCTTGAGGAAACGGGGGTTGTCGTGCGTCCTATTCGCGTCGTCGATGTGTTCGACTACATCGAGCGGGGAGACTCCGGCCGCGTGAAGTGGCACTACGTCCTGATCGATCTCCTCTGCGACCACGTGTCCGGAGAACCGGCGCCAGCCACGGACGCGGAGAACGCGCGGTTCGTGCCGCTCCGCGACCTGGCGGAGTACGACATCACTCCGACCGCGCTGGCGGTCCTCGAGACGGCCTCGAAGATGCGGTCTCCATGAAGATCCGGGAGGTCTCCTGCAAGACGGCTCTCTCCCCGACCCGCCTGCCGGGGCTCGACTACGCTCTGAACCCCTACCGCGGTTGCGGGATCGGCTGCGTGTACTGCTACAGCCCCTCCGTCCTGCGGGAGGAGCGCCCCTGGGGCCGCTTCGTCGACGTGAAGCGGAACATCCCCGGGGTGCTGGCAAAGGAGCTGAAGCGCCTCGATCGCGGCGTCGTAGGCCTCGGGACCGTGACGGACGGTTACCAGCCTATCGAAGTGCGCTACCACCTGAGCCGATACTGCCTCGAGCAGCTCGCGCGCTTCGATTTCCCGGTGAGCATCCAGACGAAGTCGAGCCTCGTGCGGAAGGACCTCGACCTCCTGAAGCGGATGCGCGATGTCGAAGTCGGCATGACGATCACGACGATGGACGACGGAATGCGCCGGCGCTTTGAGCCTTTCTCGAGCCCCTCCGACCGGAGGACTGAGACCCTGCGTTCGCTGAACGCGGCCGGAATCCGCACCTGGGCCTTCGTGGGGCCGATCCTCCCGGGAGTGACGGAGACGACCCTGCCTCGGTTGCTCGAGGCGATCCGGGATGCGGGCACGGAACATGTGATGTTCGACCGGCTTCGGTTTCGGGAGGGGATCTGGGAGCGCATGGAGCCCGCGGCAGATGCCGCGGGCCTCCGCGAGCGGTATGAGCTCGCGCGGGACCGACCGGAGTCATCCTCGGACGTCGAACGAGAGATTCTTCGCCTCGGAGCGGCCCTCGGCCTGCGCGTGGAACCCGCGTTCCCGGGCGGCTGGTGACGGAAAGGGTATTTCGGCGAGGCCCGGATACGCCTGTCGTGGCCGCACCCACCGGATTCGCGAGGGGCCTCGAGCGCGCCCTGGGCCTGGAGCCCGTCCAGCTCGAAGTGCCCGATCGCATGCCGGGGGCGGTGCTCCTCCTGAACCCGCGCCGCCTCGAGATCCTCCTCGCGGCCGCGGCGTATCCAGGCGTCCATCTGCGGTCCGCCTCGAGGCTCCTGTTGTCGCCTTTGCCCTCCCTCCGTTTTCATGTGGAGAAGCTCCGGGAGCGCGGCCTCCTCCGCACCTGGAAATCAGGGCGGCGCCTCCACCTGTACGTCCCGGGGATGTACCCGCCCCGGTTCGAGCCCTTCCTCGCGACGTGGGAGGACCCTCTCCAGCGGCGCGTCCTCGCCCTGATCTGGGATCATCCGGGGATCGAGCGCCGGGCACTCCGGCGCCAACTGATTACTGACGCCGGCGTGCTCTCTCGGGCGCTGGGGCCGCTCCTCGAACGCGACGCGATCCGTGAGTCTGCTTCGCGACGGGGAACGCGTTACCGGACGACGGCAGGATGGAACTCCTTTGACAGGGCTTGTCGAGACCGCACGGGGGAGCGCCTCCAGCGGTTCCTTAGCCTCCTTCGAGCGGAGGGGCTCCGTCCGCTCCTGGAGGAGATGGCCGTGGACCGCGCCCGAATCAGCGTGGACGGGCCTCGGTTCCGCGTCCGCTTCTCGTTGCCCCTGGACCCGCTGCGCCGGGATGCAAAGGCGTCGCCTCGCTCGCTGCCGATTTCCGGGCCCGCGCCCCGGTCACTCCCGTGACAGGGCCATCGTGACCCGGTCGAGACCGCCTCGGAGCTGGTCCTCGCCCCGGCCGAGGTTCAGCCGGAAGTGCCGCTCGAGGCCGAAGCTCTCGCCGGGGGCGATGAAGGTGGAGTGGTCCCCCAGCAGGACGTCCGCGAGGGCCGCGGTGTCCGTGTCCACCCCCGGGAAGCACAAGTGCGCGACGGGCTCCACGTACGAGATGCGGGGTGTTTGTGCGGCCCATTCCGCCGCGATCCTCCTCCCCTCTCGAATGAGACGTCGGTTTCTATCCACGGTCCTCGGCTTCTCGCGGAGGAGGCCGAGGGCAATCCGCTCGGACGCGCCGGCCGGGGTCACGGACAGGTAGTCCAGGACCGCACGGATCTGCGCTCGCACGGGGTCCGCGGCGCGAACCCAGCCGATGCGGAGCCCGCCTGCGCCGTAGAACTTGGTCACGCTCGACGTGACGATGACTCGCTCGTTCATCCCTCCGATCGTGGGCGGCTCCGCTTCGAAGGCGAGTTCCCGGAAGGTCTCGTCCAAGAGGACGTGGAAGCCTTCCTGCGTGGCCAGGTCTGCGATCCCTTGCACGGCCTTCCGGTCGAGGGCGGCCCCGCTTGGATTGTGCAGGTTCGAGAGGACGAGCAAGCGAAGGCCTGTAGGGAGCGCCGTCCGCAAATCGTCCGGATCGACGAGGAAACCGTTTGCCTCACGGCGCACGAGAGGCGTCACGTTCGCGGAGAGACCTCGCGGGATTGCGAGGAGCGGCTGGTACGTCGGCGTTTCGACGAGGACGGGGGCGTTCGGCTCGAGGAGGGCCGCGCAGACCGCGAAGTCCGCTTCGCTCGCCCCGGCGGTGACGACGTACTCTTCGGAATGGCCTCCGAACATCCGTGCGAGTTGCTCTCGGAGCTCCGGGCCGCCACCGACGTGACTCTCCGCGAGGCTGAAATCCGGAAGCGGGCCCACATCCTCGAGTCGCTGCGGCGGCATGTCGCTGCTCGAGAGGTCGTACGACGCGCGGTCGTGCCCCTCCACAACGCGCTGGAGAAGGTCGAACGGCTCGAACCGCATGCACGGGGCAGAGAGCAGCCGACCATAAACCTTCCAGAGGGCCAGAGCACGCCATCCCCGACGCAGGTCCGAAGGGACGGATTCATGGACCTCGGCCGAGAGATCCGACCACCTAGATCTTGGGGCCTTCGGGCACGACAACGAGACGTCGCTCACCACGTGAGGGGCACCGAGTGTCCTGTCCCGAAGGCCTCGCGGACCGCCAGGGCAACGCGTAGTGCATCTCGGTCGTGAACCGCGTCGATGAGCGACGGGTCTGCCTTCCCGAGGACGGAAGACACGAAGTAGCGGCATTCGGCCCGATAGGGGTCCCCTCCCGTGACACGCGCCCTTCGGCCTTGCCCATCGTGGGAGAATTCAACGCAGGAATCGGAGAAACCCCCGGGCTTGAATCGGAAGTCCGATTCGATGAGTCCCCTCTCGAAGTGGATCCGGAGCCGCGTGTTGAACGGGAAGCTCTCGGGCATCCGGGCGCTCCCCTCCACCAATCCCAAGGCCCTCGGGTAATGGAGGGTCGCGAGGATGTGGTCGGCGACCCCGCGGGCCCCGACCAAGCCATGCGCCGTCACCTTCGAGGGGAGGCCGAACACCCAGTTCAGATAGTTGAAGTCGAAGATCATGAGTTCGACGATCGGTTCCCCATACGTCCTGAAGGGTCGCGGAGCTGCCTTGCTCCAGTAGGGCCGGCTCAGGCGCGAGGCGATCCCAAGGATCGCCCGCCCCAGCCGACCCGAGCGAGCCACGTCTCGGGCGAAGACGTAGTCGGGGACGAAGCGCATGAGTTGGGCCGCGAGCAGGAAGCGGTGCGCCCGCCGGGCCGTCCGGATCATCGCGTCCGCGTCTCTCATCGTCAAGGCGAGTGGCGTCTCACAGAAGACGTGCTTGCCGCACTCCAGGGCATCGACCACGAACCTCCGGTGAACGCCGCTCGGGACAACGACATCAACGGCCTCGATGGTATCGTCCTTGAGGATGTGATTCAGGTTCGTCGTTGCGACCGCCCCGAAGGCCTTGGCCGTCTTCCGGGCTCTCCCTTCATGGCGGCCGTAGAACCCGGCGATTTCGACCCCCTTCATCCGCGCGTACATCGCCGCATGGGTCCGCGCCATTCCGCCCGCGCCGATGATGCCGATTCTCGTGAGATCGCCGCCTGACCATCCGGGGCCAGCGCTTAAGCTCCGAGGCGGGGTGCGCGAAAGTGCCTCCCGGCGTCACGGCCTTGCGGGAGGCTCGAGATCCTCCAGGGGGACGAGTTGTCCCCCGGTCGCCGGGGCGTCGATCGTCCCCCGAAGCGCCGACTCTTGGAGGATGTTCGCGTGGGCGAGATCCCGTCGGCTCAGGCTCGGCATCGCCGAGACCGCGGCGATCGGCTGCCGTCCTCCGTTCACGAGGTCGCGGTAGTAGGGCATCCATGCGGAGATGACCTCAGAGGGACTTACGAAGCTCGATGTCGCGTAGTACTGGTACCACGCGCATTGGATGTCGCAGGCCGCCATGCGCATCCTTCGCTCATGTCCGTCCGGCGAAGCGACGTAGGCCATGAGGTCCTCGTCGATCAGGTTGATCGTCTTCTCCTCGAGGACTCGGCACGGATACCATAGGAAACCGTCCGCGTCGATGATGATCGAGCTCGTGTCGCACCCATGGTCCTGGACGATCCGCGTGAAGTAGCCCTCCGGGGAGATGATTACCCCGGGATACTTGTCCCGCAGCTCGATCCCCTTGCGGGACATCGTCATCAAGTCAGGCAGGTGGTCCTTCGTGTTCTTCAGGTGGACCGCGCACATGACCACCGCCTTCACCCCGGCGTCGTAGCAGCGCTTGATCTTCGCCTCGAGCGCGTCGATGTCGTTCTTCGTGACGACGATCTGGATCGTGACGATGCTCCCCCACTTCGTGTACTCCTCGAGCTCGTCGAACATGTCGAGGTTCTTGTGGCCCTCGTCGATCGAGATGTGCAGGAAGTCGATGTACTTGGCGTACTCCGCCATGGGGTAGCGGTGCTGCATGTCCCGCTCGCTCGTCGTGAACAGGAGATACCACGGCTTTTCGTACTGATAGCGGAGGAGCTCGCCGATATCGTCCCGGACGAGGGGATCGCCGCCCTCGAAGCTGCAGACGATCACGGACGACCGGGCGAGGTTGTCAAGGATCGCCTTGACGTCCTCCGTGGGGATGTCCTTCCAGCGGTTCTTCACGTGCCAGCAGTTGCAGAAGCTGCACGTGAAGTTGCAGCGGCGGGTGAGCTTGAACGAGGCGTAGAAGGGATAGATTGCCTCCCGGGCGAGCTTGTTCCTCGCGATGTACCCGGCGGTCTGGAGGAACCGCTTCTTCGGGAGCTTCCGCATGGGGCGGCCTACGGCCGCAACGGGTCATATACCTTTCTTGAAAGCGCCCTGCGGAGAGCGCGACGGGCCGAGAGGGCGACGCCCACGACGGCGATCGCGGTCCAGAGGACCGGAGGCGCGTAGAGGACTGCCTCGACCGGTTCCGGGAGCCCTCCGACGGCGAGCGAGTAGGCCACGGGAGGCATGCGAACGAGCAGGACCCCGAGGGGGACGAGCGCCACGAGGGGACCGACGACGTCGCTCAGCCTCCCCGTTTCCGCGTGGAACTTGAGAGAGGACCACGCCGCGAGCGCGAAGGCCGTGGCCGCGCCAAGGAGCATGAGGGACGCGGTCACCGAGGCGCTCACGAGGAGCATGCCCGCGGAGAACAGGGCCGCGACGGCGAGGGCCCTCGCTGAGAATGAGGCGGGAACCTCGTGGGGAACGAGCGTCGACAGCGCGAGGGCGAGCACGCCCGTGGCGGCCAGGAGGGCGATGCCGAGGATCCGGAGGTTCGTCCCCGTGACTTCCAGGCGCAGGCCGACGGAGTACGAGAGGAACGCAGTGAGGGGGAGGAGGGCCATCATGGAGAGGAAGGCCGGCTGCCAAGCGCCCCGGGCCCGGGGCCGTGCGACGACTTCTAGGGGGGCGCCACGGAGCCGCAGGCTCGCGACCCCTGTGATGGCTCCGAGGACGCCGAGGGTCGCCAGGTGCACGGGGGTGAGGAGGCCCACGACGGTCCCAAGGAGGAAGCCGGCGAGGAGGACCCGCTGCGATGCCGCGCGACCATCGAAGAGGATGCGGAGCGACGTCGCGGCCATCAGGGAGGCGAGCGGGAAGCCCGCGCCTGTGACGAGGGTGAGTCCACTCGCCACGAGGAAGAGCAGGACCGTGACCGGCAGATGTCGACGGGGATG
>DATBLI010000067.1:0-4700 GCA_036555455.1 Thermoplasmata archaeon | reverse complement strand
AAGAAATGGATCGAGGAGGACCTGCCCTTCACGAAAGACGTGCCTGCCCACGCAGCGGCCACGTTCCATGCGAAGAACCCCGACGAGAAGCTCCGCGTCTACTTGCCGTACGTTCGCGAGGCGTATGCGAAGAAGGACAAGGTCCTCGTGGACGTCCGGAGCCCGAAGGAGTTCTCCGGGGAAATCACCGCGCCGCCGGAATACCCGACGGAGCACGCCCAGCGCGGCGGGCACATCCCCGGGGCGAAGAACATCCCCTGGGGCCAGGCCGTGAACGAGGATGGGACGTTCAAGTCCGCGGACGAGCTGAAGAACCTGTACGCGCCGAAGGGCGTGACGCCCGACAAGGAGGTCATCACGTACTGCCGCATCGGCGAACGGTCGTCCCACACGTGGTTCGTCCTGAAGTACCTCCTCGGCTACCCGGACGTCCGGAACTACGACGGCTCGTGGACGGAGTGGGGCAACCTGGTGCGGACGCCAATCGAGAAGGCGTGAAGTGGCCTGAGCGAACCGTGGTCCAAGGTCCGCAGCGAGTTGCCGATCCTGCAGCACGGGGGAGACGTCACGTCACAGGAGCTCGAGGAACTCCTCCACCGTCAACCCTGCGTCGCGTATGATGGCGCGTAACGTCCCCCGCGCGACCTCGGAATGCATAGGAATCGTGAGCGGTGGCCGGGAAGGATGGCGGAGATGGACGTGGCTTCCGCTCTGATCCCGCACATAATAGCCTATCCGCGACAGGGCCTTCAGGACCTCCCGCCCCGAGAGGACGGGCAGGCGGCTCATGCTTTCACGGTCACGACCGTCTCGACCACGTCGCGACGCCGCCGGATGGGCACTCCGTCTTCGGCGAGGGAGGAGAGGTGCAGCGCGATGGCTTCCTTGATGTTCTTCCGGGCTTGTGCGGGCGTCCGGCCCTGGCTGATGCAGCCCGGAAGGGCGGGCACCGTGGCGACCCACCATCCGTCTTCGTCCTTCTCAATCTGAACCTTGAACCGCATCGCGGAATTGCATGGAGCCCGTCCGCTTAAGCCTTCCCCCAGGATCCCTGAATCGAAGTTGCTCATGGACGCAACTGAACCCCGAGGAAGAGTTGCGTTACCGGGCGTAACGCCGGACAAGGAGGTCATCACGTATTGCCGCATCGGCGAGCGCTCGTCGCACACGTGGTTCGTCCTGAAGTACCTCCTCGGTTACCCGAACGTCCGGAACTACGACGGCTCGTGGACGGAGTGGGGGAACCTCGTGCGGACGCCGATCGAGAGGCTGTGACAATAGACGCATCGCTCAGAATCGGTAGATGTCCTTTCGGTGACCGAACCGGGTGAAGCGCAACTGCCCTCCCTCCATCTCATAAATCCCCCGGTATGATCCGACGCGCAGCCGCCAGGCACCCTTCATCCCGCGCAAAGGCCTGATATCTAAGCCTGGCCGCGGCCGCGGATCCTTCTCTAGCTCCTCGAGCGCCTGCACGAACCGTCGCTGGACCTCCCGCGGCAACTGGGCGAGCTCTCGCTCTGCGGATCGGCTGATGAGGATGCGGACTACAGAGTCACAGCCTCAGCCGCTTACGGACGTCCTGCCAGTCCGAGAACTCCTCTTCCTTCAGCCTCCGGAGGTGTTCGCGGATGAATCCTTCCGGTGGACGGTCGTCCATGAGGTCGTTGAGGACGTCGTCGTACGTGGCGCCCCCGACCTTGTAAGAGCGCAGCCGTGCGAGCGTCTCCGGCTTCACAGGAACCGTCGTTGTGACCATGACTATCAATATCATCAGTCTGATGGTATTAATAGCCTCCGCCCAGGTAGGCGAGCCGCAGAATCACACCATCAAGCCCCGCGGTCGAGAAGGTGATCATGTACTGCCGAATCGGCGGAAGTTCCTCTCACACGTGGTTCGTCCTCGAGCACCTCCTCGGTTACCCGAACGTCAGGAACTACGACGACTCGTGGACGGAATGGAAGAACCTCGTGCGACGCCGATCGAGAAGTGAAGCGAAGACGTCTCGGAGGCTAGGGCGGTGGCCAGACCCGAGCGAGTCCGGAAACCCGATCGAACACCCGATCTTCGGAAAGGATCTCCCTCTCCCCTGCTTCCAGCGCGGCTGCGGCGTGAATCGCGTCGCGTGGACGCATCGGCAGAGATCGATAGAGGTCTGCCGCACGGCGCAGCACGGCTCGATCGACTCGGAGCCACGCGATGTTCGGGAACTCCAGCAGATCTCCAGTCCACGAGCTTGCGACGCTTCCGCCCTTTCACCGAGAGAAACCTCTCGACAATCGTCTCGGGCGACGGCTCGGGCTTCACCAGAATCGTGTCGCCCGAGACCTCGAATGTGAGGTTCGCTCCCTCCGCGATGCTGAGCTGATCCCGAATCTCCTTCGGAATTACGACTTGGCCCTTGGAGCCGAGTTTGCGTTTCATTCCAACCATCATCTGGCCTTAGTCGCAGCCACGACAACGCTCTCCGCGCCGAATGTCTTCGTAATCCGCTTCGTGCTGTCAGACGGCGACTTCGCGAAGTAGTCGATCCGGCTCAGGACCCGCACGTCCTGGAACCCAGCACCACCAATCGTGTCCAGGTACTCCCGTTCGACGGCCGCGCCACCGATGCAGTCCGCCCAAAGCTGCGGGTTCAGACCGCACACCGCGCCGACGTCCTCCTGGACGATGATGTCCGCGAGCTGCAGGCGGCCACCTGGCTTCAACACCCGGAAGATCTCCCGGAACGCCGCGGGCTTGTCGGGGACGAGATTCAACACGCCGTTGCTCGTGACGACGTCAACGCTCGCGTCGGGGAGCGGGATGTCCGTGGCGTCCCCTTCCAGAATCTGGACGTTCCTCGCGCCCATGCGCTCGATGTTCGCACGCGCCTTCGCGATCATCGCGGGCGTGATATCGAGGCCGTAGACCGTTCCGGAGGGCCCAACCCTCAGGGATGCGAACAGGACGTCCGTCCCGGATCCGGATCCGATATCGAGCACGGTGTCGCCCGGCCCGATGGCCATCGCGGCGTGGGGGAATCCGACCCCCGCGAAGGACTCCGTGGCCGTCGACGGCAGGCGGCGCAGGTCCTCCTCCGGATATCCGACGTACCGCAGGGCCTCGAGCCCGAGCGGGAAGTGGTACGCCTTGTCCGGCCGCATCGCGACCTCCGTATATAGGGACTGGACCGCCTTCGTGACAATCGGCTTGAGGTCCGTCACGGCGTCCACTTGAACCTCCGGCGGGACGTGGGAAATGCGCACGAGGTCCATCGGGAGCCTCTCGAGGCTCTGGCCGGCCCACCGCCACGCCGGGATGCCGTCGAACTCGCGCGCGGTCAGCAGGCCTGACGCCGACAGTTTCCCAAGACGATCGTGGGCATCGGCTTCGGGGATGCGAAAGACCTCGGCGATTTCGTGAGCCGGCGTCAAACCTTGGTGGTGTTCCACGTACTCGAGGATGTCCGCGGGGCTGCGCTTCGGGAGCCCGGGCACGAGGTCGTCGACGATCGTCTCGAACGGCTTCGCGGTGAACGTCTCGCCCTTGACGACCTGTTCCCCCTTCCCGTTCCGAATGAGGAGGGAGAGGAAGTTCACGCCACTCGCCCGCATCTCCTCTCTGTCCGCCTCGAACGCCTTCGAGACCTCTTCGGAGACGATATCCCTGCGCAGGCGGTCCGCGTCGAGACGAGCCTCCGTGGCCAGGCGGACGAGCTCCTCGTCCGTGGCGGGCCGACACTCGAGGGCGAAGGCCTCTATCATCCGCCGGAAGTACCGGGCCGCCCGCTCTTCGGATTGAAGCTGCGCGGCCTTGAACGCACGGCACGCGGGATAGGAACTCTTCACCCCGGTCCGGAAGTAGTAATCCGGGCGGACAGGCATCTTCGTGAGGTCGACCGATTCACGCACCCAATCGAGGGTCGTGTGCTCGTCCTGGCCGTATTCCCGCATCCAGTCATCCAGGCTCTCGAACTGGCCGCCCATCTTGTACGTGATCTTCACGTTGTCGCCGTAGACCTCCCTGAGGCGTTGGAGGACCGGTTCGAGTCCCCAGGACCACCAGCACCATGGGTCGGCGAAGTGAACAATCTCGACGGGGGGCTTCCCTGACGGCACGGCCTTCCTCCCCGCGTCGCAAAAAAGCCGTGTGCCTTAAACCTATTCGTCCGGCGAGCCAAGGTCAGGAGCGAACGCGCGATGCCCGAACTACGGGAAGCCGGGTCTGCTCGTCCCACCGGTTTTTGCGTCTTGTGTGCCCTGGCCCAATCGATGATCCGGCGACGGACGTGGTCATCGGAAGGAAGTACGTGCCCGCCGCGGAGGGGGGTGAAGGAATCGCATGCTCTCACTTCTGAGAACGCAAACAGCAACGTGGATTTCGGCCGCTCTTAACTCGGTAACGTCTAATAGCCGCACGTCAATGCTATCGCAAGGGGGAGACGGGTTGTGAAAGGGAAAGGAATCGTCGGCGGAATCATTGCCATCGTGGGTGTCGTATTGATCATCCTCGGTATCTACCGAATCGTGACCTCGGACTTCGAGGCGGCGAACATCCCGAGCATCGTCGGGGACGGGTTCGCCTTCGTCCTGTACGGGGCCATCGTGTTCATCGCCGGAGTCGTCATCGTCGGCTTCAGGAACTGGATCGCGTTGGTCCTGCATCTCGCCGCGCTCATCCCGTACTACTTCGCGATCCAGAGCATCATCACGACCGG
>DATBLI010000066.1:0-1818 GCA_036555455.1 Thermoplasmata archaeon | reverse complement strand
GTGAAGGGCGCGAAGTCGGGGAAGCGCTGAGGCCCGCGGTGCGAACCCCATGCGCGCCGCGATGTACTACACCAACGACGACGTGCGCATCGTGGACCTGCCCACGCCGCAGATCCGCGCCGGCGAAATCCTCGTCAAGGTGCGCGCGAGCGGCATCTGCGGTTCCGACGTGATGGAGTGGTACCGCAAGCCGAAGGCGCCCCTCGTCCTCGGCCATGAGATCGCCGCGGAGGTCGTCGAAGTCGGCGCGGGCGTCGCGAACGTGGGAGTCGGGGACCGTGTCTTTGTCTCGCACCACGTCCCCTGCGGCTCGTGCCGCTACTGCCGGGCAGGCCATGAGACCGTGTGCGACACCCTCCGCACGACGAACTTCGATCCCGGCGGCTTCGCGGAGTACGTCCGCGTCCCGAAGATCAACGTCGATCACGGCGTGTTCCCCCTCCCGCCGGAAATCACGGACGAGGAGGCCGTTTTCATCGAGCCCCTCGCCTGCGTCGTCCGAGGTCAGCGTCTCGCGGGCCTTCCCCGCGGAGGAGCCGTCCTCGTGATTGGCAGCGGGATTGCAGGGCTCCTCCACATCCGCCTCGCGAAGGCGATGGGCGCAGGCCGCATCTTGGCCACGGACATCGTCGAGTTCCGTAAGGAAGCCGCCCGCAGGTCCGGGGCCGACGTTGTGATCGACGGACGCGAGGATGTCCCGAGCAAGGTGAGGGAAGGGAACGCGGGTCGATTCGTGGACCTCGTCATCACCTGCACGGGGGCGCCGAAGGCGATCGCGCAGGGGCTCTCCTCCGTGGACCGTGGCGGGAAAGTGCTGTTCTTCGCTCCAATTGAGCCGGCCGCGCGAGTCGAAGTCCCGTTCAACGCCCTCTGGCGTGAGGAAGTCACGTTGACCTCCTCGTACGGCGGTGCGCCGCAGGACATCCAGGATGCAATCGAGCTCCTCCGCGGGCCCCGCCTCCCCGTTGCGGACATGGTCACCCACCGCCTTCCGTTGGACGCGGCCGCGGAGGGCTTCCGTCTCGTGGCGAAGGCTCAGGATTCGATTAAGGTCGTGCTGCGGCCGTGAGCCGGATGCCTTAGGCCCAAGCCCCGCAGTTCGGGCAGTGCCATCGGTCGTAGTCCGAGGACCATTCGAGGCGGTGGCCGCATCGAAGGCACGGATACCATTGCTGGGCCGCCGGCCACGGTGGGGTCGGAATCTGAGGCGCAGCCGTCGGCGGGGGAGCCGCTATCGGCGCCGAAGGGACCGGGGGCGGAGCCGCCATGGGCGCATATGCCGCGGCCGGTGGCGCGGTCGCCAAAGGGAGAATCGCGCCCAGGAGAAGGAGGACGGCCCCGACGACCCCGACGAGGATGAAGAGCCACTGATACGCGCCGTACGTGCTCATCGTGGCGATGATGCTCGGGCAGTCCAAGCCTCCCTGGAACGGATAGCCGAAGCACTCACTCATGAATCGCGTCGTGGCCGTTGCAAGGACCGAGTTCGCCCACGCGGCGCCTGCGATGCCCGCCACAAGGACGGCGGCTCCCGCGACGAGGAGAGGGGTCTTCACGCTTCACCACCGCGTCGGCGAATGCCCGTGGCGAGCATATGTGTTTTCCTCCGCGAAGGACTCGCTGAGCCGCTACGCGGGGACCCTCTCGATCTCGGCTCCGACGATCACGGGCTTCGGCGGCCGCACGCCGAGGCTCAGGACGAGCCCCATGGCGCTCAGGGCGATCCCGATGTAGAACGCGGGCGTGTAACTCCCGAAGAAGTCGCGGATCCAACCGCTCGCGAACAACGCCACGACGGCCCCGAAGCCGTAGCCCGTG
>DATBLI010000065.1:0-16935 GCA_036555455.1 Thermoplasmata archaeon | reverse complement strand
GGCGAGGAGATCGTCGTGGTGAACGCGGAGAAGGCGATCGTCACCGGCCGCCGGAAGGTCGTGTTCGAGGAGTACTACGCGCGTCACCACCGCGGGAGCACCACGAGCCGCATGCGCGGGATCGGACCAAAGTACCCGAGGCGGCCCGACATGGTGTTGCGTCGAACGATCTCCCGCATGCTCCCCTATCAGCAACCCCGAGGCCGAGAGGCCCTCAAGCGCCTCCGTGTGCATGTCGATGTCCCCGCAGAATACCGAGGCAAGTCCTTCGAAGCGATCGACGTGGCGAGGCGACCGCCCCAGGGACCCTTCCTGTCCCTCGGCGAGGTGTCGCGCCTCCTCGGTTCCAAATTCTAGGTGGACGATGAAGACGATTGTGGCGAGCGGGAAGCGGAAGATGGCGGTGGCCCGGGCGAGCCTCCGGAAGGGCCGGGGCGCCGTTCGGATCAACAGCGTGCCGGTCGAGATCATTCCGTACGAGCTTGCTCGGCTGAAGATTCTCGAACCCCTTCGCCTCGCGGGAAAGAAGGTCGAGTCCATCGACATCGACGTGAACGTCCAGGGTGGCGGAGTCATGGGCCAGGCCGACGCGGTCCGCACGGCGATCGCCCGGGGGCTCGTTCAGTATCTGAACGACTCCGAGCTGGAGACCCTCTTCAGGGACTACGACCGCACCCTCATCGTCCCCGACACGCGGCGGAAGCTCCCGAAGAAGCCCCTCGGCCGCGGGGCCCGGAAGAAGCGCCAGAAGTCGTATCGGTGAGCGAATGATCATCCCCATCCGCTGCTTCACGTGCGGAAAGGTCGTCGCGAGCGCATGGCAGCCCTTCGTGGAACGCACACGCACGGGGGAAGAACCCGCGAAGGTCCTCGACGAGCTCGGCCTGACCCGGTACTGCTGCCGCCGGATGATCCTCTCCCACTCCGAACTCATCGAGGACGTGGCGCCCTTCGGGTGAGAGTCGGACCCGGGGACTGGAAACTATTTTAGGCGTGCATTCATTCGAGGCCACCCACGGGTCCGTGGGGTAGCTTGGTTCGGTCTCGGGGACCGGTTCGGCCTTCCTGACCGCAAGAAATCCTACCAGCTTGGGGTGCTGGCGACTCCGGTTCAAATCCGGGCGGACCCATTTCCCTCTTTGGCGGACTCCGGTCATGGCCGGCTTGTCATCGCCACGCCGATCGCCCTGACCCTTGAACCGCAGCCAACGCCCGAAGCGCGTCGGGCTTGACGGGAAGCAGGCATGACCTCATCCGCCTCAAGCGCTTATTTCTCCCGTTGATAATGAACCGCAAGGATAATGTACGGTCTTTCTGCTCGTCATGTCGAGGGGTTCTGCGTGAGACGACGCCGCGTGATGCTCACGGCCTGTGGGTTGGTCGTTCTGGCCTTGGCGGTGTACGTACCCGCGGGGGCTGTCTCCGGCCCAAGCGCCCTAACGACGCCTGAGCCGGACTGCCACGGGCCCTTGACGTCATGGATCGAACCCTTGTCCCCATACTCCCCGAAGGATGTGTGGATCAACTTCACGGTGAACGGAAGCTCGGAGAGGAACCGCCTGCGTTGGACGGAGCTATGGTACCAGGAATCGACGACGGATGCCTGGGTCCTCTATGCGCCGCCTTGGAATCCCACGGGCCGCTGGGTCCTCTCGGGCGGGAAGGATCACGCCGACGGCCAGGAGGACGGACACCACGGGACTGCCCAGGGCACGATCATCTTCGACACGACGTTCACCGGCGGCGACGGGGCCTACAATCTCACGACCGTTGCCGTGGGCCGCCATCATCAGCGGGAACCTGGGCCTCCGGACGAGCCCGCGACGGTGAAGGCGAACACGACGGTAGACAGCCGGCCGCCGACCCTGTTCATCCCGAAGCCGACTCCGGGTTCCTGGACGATGTCGGAGTGGCTGGACTGGCTCGCGGTGGACGACGGGTCCGGGGTCGCGAGCGTGACCATCTCCGTCGATGGCAAGGCCCCGCAGACGTTTGCCACTGCGACGGGATCGATGAACATGTCTCTCGCGGAAGAGGGACCCCACACGGTCACCGTGACAGCGGCCGATCGGGCGGGGAACGCGGTCACGATCCTCGTCTCCTTCAACTATGACAGAGAAGCTCCGAGCCTCCAGATTACTGCTCCCGAGCCGAGTGAGTACTTCAGCACGTCATCCGTCGACGTGGAGTGGACGGTATCCGATGAGGGAGGAATCGCGTCCCTCCTGCTCTCCGTGGACAACGCCGCGCCCGTGAACCTCTCGAACACGACTACGTCGTACGCCCTCGTGGGCCTTGCGGAGACCACCCACGTCGTCGGCATCCTCGCGGTCGACATAGCCGGGAACTTCGCGAGCCAGATGGTTTCCTTCAGCGTGGACTCGACCCCGCCTTCCGTGGAAATCGTCTCTCCCACGGACGGCGCATACTCGAACAGCCACGATCTCCAGGCGGTCTGGATGGGCATCGATCACGGCTCCGGGATCGATCGCTACGAGGTCTCGCTCGACGGATCGGCGCCAATCGCCCTGCGGGACACCGCGGGCTACGTCTTTCCGGAAACGGGGGAGGGCGAGCATACAATCACGGTGACCGCCTACGACCGCGCGGGAAACGCCGCAGAGGCCAACGCGACGGTGAGCGTCGACTACACGCTGCCCACGATCCAGGTGACGGATCCCGAGCAGGGCGCGACCGTGTACGGGGACGTGCAGGTGAACTGGACCGCGAGTGACGCCGGCTCCGGGATCGCAGCGATCTCCGTTGCCGTCGATGGAGCGAGCACCCCGGTCCCGCCCGACACAGACACCTTGGCCTTGGCACCGTTGAGCGAGGGTCCCCACGCCGTGACGGTCCGCATCTGGGACCATGCCGGGAACTCGAACGAGAGGACGGTGGCCTTCCTTTATGGTGGCCAGACACCCCCGGGGGGTCCAGGGACTTCAGGCCTCCCGATGACGGAGTTCTGGATCATCATGCTCATCATTGCGGCAATCGCCGTGGGTTCGGCCTACGCCGCGGTGAGGCGCCACCGCAGGAAGACAAAACCGTAGACCCGCGCACCTCGTCGTCCCTGGAGTCGTGTCTCTTCGCCGGCTCCAGTTCCCTCCCCCACTCCATGGGGGGCGGAGTGTTCAGGGAGGCCAAACGGGTCGCGGCGAGTGGTCCGGCGGGATGTGGGAGGGCGGCTCGGATCGCACCCGAGGCCGAGGCCGCAGGAAATAGACCGTCGTGGCGACCGCGGACGCAATGCCGGCGCCCGCAAGTCCAGCGAGGATGACGGCCCCCACATCGAGAGACGGTCCGCCTTCGTTGTCCTCCGGAGGTGGCGGCGGGATGGCGAAGACCCGGACCGAGACATCGAGGATGTTGTTTCTGGCCGTGAGTTCCGCCGGCACGACGTTGCTGACGACGATTCGAAGTGTGTGGTTGCCCACGCCTGCCGCTTGGAAAGGAGCGAAGGCCACGGTTTCCACGGAGGACGGGCCAACGGCCCGAGGGAGAAGGGTCGATCCGAGGAAGGCCTGCCCGTCCGGGAGCACGTCGAACATGAGCAGGGTCGCGGCGGTCGCGGTGGCATCGCCCCGGTTCAGTACGAAGACGGTCACGGTCACGGAATCGCCCTCGTAAGGATGGTCAGGGTTGACCTTCGCGAACAGGGGCGTGAGGTCGGGGTACGTCGCCGCGGGCGGGGGCGGCATCGTCGCAGGGGAGACGGTCATCGTGAGGTTCAACGTGCGTTCTCCTTCCCCCGTGGGTGGTGGCGTGACGTTCGAGACAACGACCCGGAGGGTGTGGTTCCCGACGCCCTTGACGACGAAGGGGCCGAAGGCAATCGTCCGGATGCCCCCCGGTTCGATGGAGGGGGTCACGGAGACGGAGCCCAGGGAGACCACGGTCCCGTTCGGTGCGCGGTCAAAGGCATCGACCTTCGCGGCGTCGACGGCGGTTCCTCCCCGATTCAGGAGAACAACGGTAACGTTGACGGAGTCTCCGGCCGTCGGATGGGACGGCTCGGCCGCGGCGAAGACGGGCACGAGGTCCGGGGCCGGTGGGGGCGGCAGCGGCCGTACGCTGAGGGCAATCGATGCATTGTCGGTGTTTCCTCGCCTGTCCTTCACAGTCACCGAGGCCGTGAAGTTGCCCGCCTCGTCATACGCATGGGAAACATAAGGCTGCGAAAGCCAATCCGTACGCGTACCGTCCCCGAAGCGGAACTTGTACGCGACAATTCCCCCTCCGTGGCTGTCGTAACCCTTGCTCCCGGAGGCGTCGAAGTAGACCATCTCGCCAACGTAGGGTGTCTGGTTGTCCACATCTAGCTTCGCCTCGAGGTCGCAGGCGATGGCCGTCGCTGCCACGAGAAGGCTGAAGGAGACGGCCCACACCGCGAGGGCGATTCCCGCGTGCCGTCCGAAGGCGGGACGCGTCCCTCGGGAACCCACGCGCCCGCAGTCAACTCGGTCTGCTTATAGTTAACGCGACCCTCGCGAGATCCGCGGTTCTAGGAACCGCGCAATGGGTTGGGCGTCGACGACACGAGGCTCGAGTCCTCCGTCGAGACCGCACTCGACGTGCTTCCCACCGCGATAACCAGGGATGATTTTCGCAACGGAAGCCTTTTCTAGTCGTCCGAAGCCTGATGCGTTTGCCCTCCATGCGCCGAGTCCTCCGCGCCGACTCCGAAGGGGTTGCGTCGGCCGTAGCTGCCATGCTTTGTCTCCTTGTGGCAGTCCTCCTCATCCAGATTGCCGTCATCCAACCCTCCGTAGAGAAGCAGTCCCAGGCCGACTGGATCACCTATACGGAAGCCCTGAGCACCCTCCGACTCTTCCGCTCCCTCCTCGTCGCCGCGGCGATGCCGGGGGCGACGTTCTCCCTCCCGATTCCCCTTGGCACCGCCGCGGTTTCCCCGTTCATCAGCTCGAGCCCGGGATCCCTCCAGTTCAACTCCACCTCTGCCGCGAACGCCACCGTATCCTTCAGCTTCGTGCCTCAGTTCAAGGAGGCCTCCGTCACGAAGATCGACCAGGACATCGTCCTCGACATGGACATGTCGGGCTCGATGAGTTGGAACGACCCGACTGACCTTCGGATTGATGGGGCCCAGGAATACGTGGGTCAACTCGCCGAACCGGACCGAATCGCCATCGTCGCATTCAACCACCAAGCCTTCCTAACCCGGACGCACATAGGTGGCCAAGCGCACCATCTCTCGTCGAACTTCGCCCAAGCCCAAGCGGACCTCGGCACGATCGGCCACTCGGGCAACACGAACATCGGCGGCGCGATCGCCTTGGCGAACAGCGAGCTCATCGCGAACGGAAATCCCCACCACGCCTGGGTTCAAATCCTCCTGACCGATGGACAGAACCAATGCGTCGGCCAGCCCTGCGGAGACGCCTACACGCTCCAGATGGCTTGGCAGGCGAAGGCCTACAACATCACCATCTACACGATCGGCTTGAGCGACGAGGCGGACGCGAATCTGCTGACCCAGGTCGCGACCATCACTGGCGGGACGTTCTACTCCGCGCCCACCGCCGCGTCGATCCGATGGATTTACTACGAGATCAGCCGGCGGTACACGGGCGCCTTCCTGTGCAGCCAATTCGCCGCTCAGGACGCCTCCTTTGGCTCTCTTGATCTCCAGCTGCGTCCCCGAAACCTGCCCACGCAGACATTCCGCATGGACGGACCGGCCATCGTCCTGGATCAATCCGACGGGGAGATCCTGAAGGAGGGCCCGCCCATCGTCTACCTGCCATTGCAGAATTCCTCCGGGAGCCTATCCCTCGTCATCATCACCTTCGTCGGGGACCCGTTCCTGCTTACAGGAATCGGGTATGCGAGCCTCCAGGCTCGCGTCCTTGCGCGCCAGCTCACCCAGCAGTCGATCGTGAAGGTGGATCTTGCCTCGGAGTCCAATCACATCGGGGGCATCTCTTCGGAGTTCCAATACTGGACGAATCAGGGGGCGGCGACGCCGGATAGCGCCGTTGCTGTGCGCGCTCCGATCAATCACGCACAGGCCGCCTCGGGCTGGGCTGCCGCCAACGTCTCCGCCGGCGACGTTGTTTCTGCGAAGTTCAATGTGGACAGGGCCCAAGCCGACCTCTCCACGGCGATCACGGTCCTGGAGCAGTATCGAAGCCAGGGGAAGGTCCAGAACTGGCTCGCCGCCGCGACCCGGGACGACATCCTCGCGTCCGCGTGCCGCCTCGACCAGTGGAGGAACTGGTACGAGGGAATCTCGATTGACCTCTACTCCGGCTCAGCCGCCGCGTGGAGCCAATGGTTCAACACGACGTTCGCGGCGACCGGGGTGCCAATCGACATCGGCGTGTTTGGGAACGAATCCCTCATTCGCGTCCACGCCATCGACACGTTCATCCTGGACTACCGAGTCATCGAACTCAGCGCGAGCGGCTGAACCGTTCGGCGGCTTCGTCCTTCGGGCCGCGACGTATATATCGACGCACAGCCGTCCCGAAGCCGGTTCTGGTACCCATGGCCGACCAGTCGACCGGTCTCGTCTTGATTGTCCTTGGGGTCGCCCTGATCGCCGCGGGGATTCTCTTCCTCCCCCTGTGCGGGGTCGGGCTCATCCTCCTGATTGTGGGAATCGTCCTGATGGCGGAGGCTCCCCGCATGCCGGCCTACGCGCCGCCCTACCCGTACCCGTACGCTCCCCCGACGGTGCCGCCCGCGGGGACGCCCGTTGCGCCAGCCTACACGCCTCCGGCGTGCCCGGTCTGCGGCTCCCTTCTCATGTGGGTGCCCCAGTACGGTCGCTGGTACTGCACACGCTGCCAGGCGTACCGATGAGGCCGAGGCCATCCTAGTGGCCGGACCTACCCACGGTAAGGTGCTATGGACGCAGCCGGACGCGTGACCGTGTGGACAATCGGCCACTCGAACCGCTCGTGGGAGGACTTCCTCGCGCTCCTGAGGAAGAACGGCATTGAGTTCCTCGCGGACGTCAGGCACTTTCCTTCCTCTGCCTTCGTTCCTTGGGCGAATCGAACGACCCTTGAGGTGAGCCTATCCGCCGCAGGAATCGCGTACGAGCATTTCGCGGATCTGGGCGGCTATCGCGCGCCGAGACCGAATTCGAGGAACCGCGGGTGGCGCAACGCCGGTTTCCGCGGCTACGCCGACTACATGGGAACAAAGGAGTTCTTGAAAGCCTTGGGCCGCCTCCACGGGATTGCGGCGTACCGCCGCACCTCGGTGATGTGCGCGGAGGCCGTTCCATGGCGCTGCCACCGCTCCCTCCTCTCCGACGCCCTCGTGGCGGGCGGGACGCGGGTCGTGCACATCTTGTCCCCGGGGAGGGTCGAGGATCACACCCTCACGGCCTTCGCGCGGGTCCACGGCGGCCGCGTGAGCTATCCCGGATCTCGGGGCAAAGGGTAAAGTCGGGTCCGACGATGGAGACCGCGAGCCTGACCACGTGCCCGACATCTCTCTCGGGTCCTCCCCCGGCCTCGTCATCCTGCGCTGGCGATGCTCGGAGGAGGGCCTGTTCCTCTTGGCCCGTGGCCAGTCGGAGGAACTTCGCCTCCGATGCGAATGCGGCCGCTGCCACTGGATCGTCCGGGAGCAGTTCGGATCCGCCGGCCCGCGGCTCCTGACCACGTGCCACAACTGCGGAAGACGCCAGGTGTTCGTCCTCGAAAGCGTCCAGGCGCCGGTGGCGTGATCGGGTTCACCGGAGCGCGTATCCGCCGTCCACGACGATCGTCTGGCCGGTCACGTAGGATGCGTCATCGGAGACCAGGAATGCAATCGTCCGTCCGACCTCTTCGGGGCGGCCCCAGCGCTTCAGGGCGGGCTCCTGGGCGAGGGCCTCCCTCTCCTCCTTGGGCAGTGCCTCCATGGCCTCCGTCGCGATGCTGCCGAGGGCGAGGGCGTTCACTCGGACGCCCTGCGGACCGTACGCCTGCGCGAGGGCCTTCACGAGGGCGAGGAGTCCCGCCTTCGCGACGAGGTACGGGATGCCGACGACGTCGCCGGTGATCGCGGGGGTGGAGCCGATGAACACGACATTCCCGCGGCCCTGGGCCACCATCACCGAGAGGGCGCCTTGGGCGAGGCACGCCGAGCCGAGGAAGTCCACCTCGAAGGGCGTGCGGAGTTCCTCCGGAGTGAGCGCCGTGAACTCCCGGTGCCATAGATCCGGATCGAACGGATATCCTGCTGTACACACGAGGATGTCGAGGCGGCCGAGGGCCGCGACGGTCTCTGAGACGAGATGACGGCACGACTCCGGGTCCGTCAGGTCCGCTTGGAGCACGACCGACCGTCGGCCGAGCTCCCTCGCACGACTCGCCCCACGTTCTGCGCCTTCCCGGCTACGCCGGAATTGGAGCGCGATGTCCGCGCCATCTCTCGCGAGTTCCACCGCGGTCGCTGCCCCGATCCCTCCGCTCCCGCCGGCGATGAGGGCCACGCGGCCGTCGAGACGCCCCACGGTGGGCAGACCTCCGTGGCGCGCCATAAAACTTCGGACAGTCGCGGGGGACATCACGCCCTCAGGGATAGGGCCGCCATCCTTTGAGCCTAGGCCGGGGTGGCGGTGCCGCTCACCCCAAAGTCATAATACCGTCGCCTCGATGGTCGAGCCGCGGGGGTAGCCAAGCTAGGACAACGGCGCTGGACTTAAAATCCGGTCTCGCAGGAGTCCATGGGTTCAAAAGCCCTGCGCGTCCGCGCGGAGCGGAAACTCCCATCCCCCGCACTCCGGGACGCGTCCTTGATTCGCCGCGGCCTCAAAGGACCGACGTTCTTCCCGAACTCCCACGCCACGGGAACCGCGGACTCTCGAACCGCGGCTCTGTCTCCCCAGTCCGACGGGGCGAGGACGTCTCGGCGCGGACCTCAGAACGTGTCGAGGCGCGCGTTCACCGCGCCGGAGATGCGGTCGAGGGCGCGTACCTCCGCGGAGGTCAGCTTCAATCCTGCGGCCTCCGCGTGCTCCTCCGCCTGAGCCGCCCGCTTCACCCCGGGGATGGGCACAACGCCCGGGTGCGCCCGGAGCCACGCGAGGGAAACCTGGGCCGGGGTCTTCCCATGGGCCCGACCAATCTTCTTCACGAGGCGGAGGAGAGGGGCCGCGGCCTGCAGGTTCTCGGGCTTGAACAGGAAATCATCGCTTCGCACGGCATCCTTGGGACGCCTCGCCGAATCGTACTTTCCCGCGAGGATCCCCTTCGCAATCGGGCTCCACGCAAGGATGCCGATGCCTTCGCGCCGGCAGTATCGGAGAAGCTCAGCCTCGGGCTCGCGGTGAAGGAGGCTGTACTGGACCTGATTGGAGACGATGTCCGTCCGGGACAGGTGGGCACGGGCTTCCTCCAAGTCCCGAACCGCGAAGTTACTCACGCCGATGTGACGGATCTTCCCCTCCCGCTGAAGCTTCTCGAGGGCCTTCATCGTGTCCCGAAGCGGGATGAGATCCCATGGACTCGGCCAGTGGACCTGGTAGAGGTCGATCGCTTCGACCCGCAGACGCCTCAGGCTGCCACGGCAGGCCCGGGCGACGTCCTTCGGCCGAAGATGATCGCCGCCAACCTTCGTCGCGATGAGCACCCTCTCCCTGCCCACGGCCTCGGTCGCCTGCCCGACGACCTCCTCGGAGTGGCCGTGACCATAGACTTCCGCGGTGTCGAACAGATTGATGCCGAGCTCCACCGCGCGCTCCATCGCCTTGCGGCAGTCCGCATCGCGCACATCCTTCCCCCAGCTCTTCCCGCCGGCCTGCCACATGCCAATCCCGACGGCAGACACCTCGGGCCCGTCCCGGCCCAGAACCACATGCTCCATTTCCCCGCACCCGTCGCGCCCTGTAATCCGGGTCAAGCCAAAAAGGCTATCGCGGTCCGAGGTCGAACCATTCCGGGGGATGATCGGGGAGACGGAAGCGGATGAAGCCCTTCCTGTACTTCTCGTGGTAGACATCGGAGGATTCCACGGCGCCGCGATAGGCGGTCTCGAAGGCGGCGAAGTCCCTCGCTTCGATTGCCCGGGCCAGCCCGGCGAGTCGCTCCGCGGTGAACGCCTCGAGATCCTCACGGTACTTCGGTCGGACGGTGGCGATCGTCTTCAGGAGCTTCTCCGATTCGTGTTCCATGTAGCGGGCGAGGGGCCAATTGCCGCCCTTCGCGGCATAGTACAGGACCCAGAAGCGGTGCGCCAATTCGTCCATGAGCCGGGCCATCCCCGGCTGGACTTCCGCGAGCTCGTCCACCGTCAAGACGCCGTGCTTCGTGGTTGCCCGAACCCGGGATCCGGGAATCGCTGGCTCGTCCATCGTCACCGCCCTACCGCTTCCCCTTCTCGGCCGCGTACTCCACGATCGCGTCCGCCGCGTTGACCTTCGTGGCTTCGAGCAGGCCCCGGAAGCCGGGGGACGCGTTCACCTCGAGGACGTAGGGCTCCTCCCCCCGGAAGACCATGTCCACGCCGCTAATCTCGAGGCCCACGGCCTTCGAGGCCCGCACGGCGATTTCCTGGACCTCCTTGGACAGCTCCATGGCCACGCCTTTCGCTCCCAGGTGGATGTTCGCGCGCCACTCGTGGACCGCGGCGATCCGTTTCATGGAGCCGATCACGCGGTCCCCGACGACGAAAGCGCGGATGTCCACTCCGGGGTTCGGGATGAACTCCTGCAGGAGCACGACCTCGCCGAAGGACTTGAGGGTGTCCACGATGGACGCGGTCTCCTCGAGGCTCTTCACGCGCATCACGCCGATGCCCTGCGTCCCGGAAAGGATCTTCAGAATCGCCGGGAAGCGCACGAGATGGGCGGCTTCCATGATGTCCGGTCGCGATGCGAGGAGGATGCTCCGCGGAACCGGCACGTGGGCCTCCCGCAACGCCTGGAGGGCGAGGAACTTGTTCCGCGCAGTGATGAGGCCGTCCGAGGACAGGGTCGACGGCTTGTTCATAATCTCCAGCTGCCGCAGGAGCATCTTGCCGAAGTCTGTCATCGAACGCCCGACGCGGGGGATGAGGACGTCCTGCTCCCGAAGGGACCTGCCCTCGTACAGGGCATCCTCCAGCCCCGCGACGACGAGGCGGACCTCGTCCGTCTTCACGAAGGTGGCTTCGTGTCCATGCTTCTCAATCGTCTTCAGGATTTGTCTCGTTGACCAATAAGTCGGCTTCCTCGAGATGACCGCGATCTTCACGAGAGCACCGATCGGAGCGAGGCGCATGCCGCTCGCCGCGGAAAAACGTGTCGAATCCTCCAGGGGCGGTTAAGGCTATGAACCGGCGGTACCATCGGGGGCCGGCGGAAGGGACTCCCACGGGGTGCGCTGCGTGATTGCTGCGAAACGGAGCCGGAGGAGGCCGAGGCC
This sequence comes from Thermoplasmata archaeon, assembly GCA_036555455.1. Lineage (GTDB taxonomy): Archaea > Thermoplasmatota > Thermoplasmata > RBG-16-68-12 > RBG-16-68-12 > RBG-16-68-12. The sequence continues at coordinate 5,569 of DATBLI010000065.1, read as the reverse complement.
AGTCATCGGAATCGTCGTCGATGTCAAGGTCCGCGGTCCCGCAGGAGAGCACCGCGTGCGCGCGAAGGTCGATACAGGTGCGGAGCGCACGAGCATCGACACGGATGTGGCGAAGGCCGCGGGCTTGGGTCCCGTCTTGCGTCAGGTGAGAATCCGTGCCGCCGCCGCGGAACGGCCGGAGATCCGCGATGTGATGCGGGCGACCCTTGTCATCGCTGGACAGCCCTTTGAGGTCGAGGCTGCAATCACGGACCGGAAGGACATGCGGTATGCCGTCATCGTCGGCATGGACATCCTCGCGGCCTCGCGATTCCTCGTGGACCCGAAGAAATCGGGCGATCGCGCGCGCTGAAAGACGTTGTCGTTCCGCCTCCCGCTAAACCTTTAAGTAGTCCCCTTCCTCTCCTCGCGATGGGGTCCCATGATCAAGCCGCTCTCCCTCCTCAATCAGAAGATCAACTCGAACGTCATGGTCGAGCTGAAGGGCGGCCGCGGGTACCGCGGGATTCTCGAAGGATTCGACCCCCACATGAACCTCGTCCTCCGGAACGCGGAGGAGACCCAAGACAACCAGTCCCAGCGAAAGATGGACGTGGCAATTGTCCGCGGGGACAACGTGATCTACATCTCCCCATGACCGGGGTGGCGTGATTGACGAAGGGGACCGCATCGCTGGGGAAGATGGGACGCAAGAGCGTCCACATCCGCTGCCGCCGGTGCGGCCAGCGGGCGTACCACAAGCGCAAGAAGTACTGCGCATCCTGCGGCTTCGGCCGGTCGGAGAAGCTGCGTCGTTACACATGGGCGAAGAGGCATTGACGATGACCGCCGACGGTGGAGCGTCGGAATTCTCCGACCTTCGCCCGCGCGAGAAGTGCGGCATCATCGGTTGCGCGGCCCGCTCGCCCGTGGTCACGGACCTGTACTACGGCCTCCGCATCCTCCAGCACCGCGGACAGGAATCCGCGGGACTCGCCATCTACGAGGGCGAAGTGAAGGCAAAGCGGGGCATGGGGCTCGTCCACGAGGTCTTCACGAAGGAGGACATCATGTCGTTCCGCGGGACCTCGGGGATCGGTCACGTGCGGTACTCCACGACGGGGACGAGCGTCATCGAGAACGCCCAGCCCATCGTCGCCCGCACCTCCTACGGGGATGTCGCCCTTGCGCACAACGGAGACATCGTGAACGCCGACGAGATCCGCGAGGACCTGAGCAAGAAGGGTTGGGCCTTCATGACGACCTCGGACAGCGAGGTTATCATTCGGCTCCTCGCGAACGAGCTCGTGAGCTCGGGAGACCCTCGGCGCGCGCTGCGGGATTTCACCAGCCGCCTCAACGGCGCTTACAGCCTCGCCCTCCTGATCAATGAGACCGTCTACGCGGTCCGCGATCCTCTCGCGATCCGGCCTCTCTGCATCGGCGAGAGGGACGGCGCGATGATGATCGCCTCGGAGAGCGTTGTCTTTGAGACCCTCGGGTACAAATTCATCCGCGACCTGAAGCCGGGGGAGATCGTCGAGTTGCACCCCGCGGGATTCGAGTCTTTCCGGCTGCCGCATCCCACCCACGCGGCTCACTGCATGTTCGAATGGGTGTACTTCGCGAGGCCCGACAGCGTGATCGATGGGCGCCTCGTCTACGATGCGCGGGTGAAGATCGGGGAGCAGCTTGCGAAGGAGCACCCCATCGAGGCGGACATCGTCGTCCCCGTGCCGGAGTCAGGACGGGCGCAGGCCCAGGGCTTCGCTGCCGTCTCAGGCCTGCCCGTCGTCGAAGGCCTCATCAAGAATCGCTACATCGAGCGGACGTTCATCATGCCGGATCAGTCCGACCGCGAGGTCGGGGTCATGCTCAAGCTGAACCCCATCCGATCCGCGGTAAAGAACAAGCGCGTCGTGCTCATCGACGACTCGATCGTCCGCGGCACGACGATCCGGAAGATCGTCCAGATCCTCCGACAGGCGGGCGCGCGCGAGGTCCACGTCCGCATCGGCTGTCCGCCCATCCGTTCGCCCTGCTTCCTCGGCATCGACATGAAGACGCGGAATCAATTCATCGCGAACGAGAAGACCGTGCCGGAGATCGCGGAGTTCATCACCGCGAATTCCCTAGGTTACGTCTCGCTGCGCGGCCTCCTCGCGGCCCTGAAGCATCCGCGGGAGGACCTCTGCATTGGCTGTCTCACCGCCGAGTACCCCGTCCGCATCCCGGGGGAGCGGATGCGGAAAGAGAAACCCCTCGAGCTGTTCACAGAAACGGCCGTGAAGAAGGCACCGCCGAAGAAGAAAGAGCGGGCCGCAACCTGAGCCGCGGATAGCCCCCAGCCTCTCTCGTGAAACCCACCCGATGATAACCGTGGCACAAGGCTGAAACCGCCGAGGCGGTCTGCGCCGCAGGGGTCCCCGTCCCTACGGGGACCCTCGGGAAGCGATCGATGAGCCGAATCCTCGCCATCCTCCTTGCCGTCCTCGCGCTCGCGTCCGTGGCCATATCCGGGATGGTCGCTGCGGCCGAAGATGGGGGCCTCGAGGGGAGCCTGCGGGATCAGGGGACTGTCATTACGTTCCTGTTCGCGGTGTCCCTGGTCCTCGTCTTCCTCTTGGGCTACGCGATCCGCGACGTCCTCCAGAAACGCGGGCAGCGCCTCCGGTCGATGAAGAAGCCGGAGAATGCGCCTCGGAGGGGATAATGGGCGCGACGGCGAACGCGACGGGATGGGACTTCCGGCGGTTCTGGAAGCGGTACGGCGGCGCAATCCTCGTCCTCCTCTGGAGCTTGGTCATTGTGCTCTTCTACGTGCTCGTCCCATCCGTCACGCGGCGGGCGATCACGGACGCCCTTCATGACTATCGTGGGGGAGAGGACGACAGCCTGATCCTCGCCTACGGTGGCCTCTCCATCACGGTTGCCGCCCAGGCCTACACCTTCGTGAAACGGATCGGCGTGCCGGAGTACATCCGCAAGCTGGGTGGGGCCGGCCTCTGGCTCAGGATCCACATCATCCTCAGCCTCGTCGGCCTCGCTGCGATCCTGATCCACGCGGGCTTCCCCTTCCAGTTCCGTTCTTCGAGTCTCACCGCCCACGGGTACGCCGCGCTAGCGACTTGGCTGCTCTTCGTCACGACAATGAGCGGCGTCTTCGGCCGATACCTGTACCGCCACCTCCCCGCCCTGAAGCGCGCGTTCTCCATCTGGAAGCCCATCCATCTCGCAGTGACGGCGCTGTTCTTCCTCTTCGCGCTCCTCCACGTGTGGGTCGTCGCGCTCTGAGACCAACGCCTCGAGGTGACACCCCGCCGGGAAACCTTCATATCGTACCCGAACCTACATCGACCCCGCGGGCCGGTAGATCAGCTGGAAGATCGCTATCTTGGCATGGTAGAGGCCGTGGGTTCAAATCCCACCCGGTCCACTCCATCAGGCGCTCCCACGAGCGGTTCCTGGACTGCTCGCGCGGCCGGATTCCTCGGGTTTTCAGCGTCGTCGGTTCACGACCGCCTCACAGCCTCGACGTACGCATTGAGTGCTTGCCTACTCGAGTACCATATGCGCCCGACCTTCACCGCTTCGAGCACTCCTTGGCGAGCCCGCAGTGCCAGGTATTCCTGCGAGTACGGGCTGCCTCGAGCGAGGCGTTTCAGTGGGACCAGGCTTCGCTCTGGATCCGCCGCGGACAGGAAGACTGTGAGGGCCTCGTCCACGGCGCGGAGGATGAAGCCGGCGAACGGTGCGTAGGCCCCTCGATCCGCTTGTTCAAGGCATGCGTAGTAACGTCGGCGGTCTTCGACGCGCAACACGACCGGCGGGTAGCCCGCGCTCATCAAGACGAGATTCGCCGCCAACCGAGTGACCCTCCCGTTCCCGTCGAGGAACGGATGGATGAAAGCGAGTCTGTGATGCAGGAAGATCCCGCGCAGGACAGGCTCGCGGGTGCCGCGGACTTGCTTGAACATGTCATCGAGCATCGGGATGACTTCAGAGGGGGCAGGCGGTACGTGGGCCGAGCCCCCGATCCAGACCTGCCGGTTTCGGTATTCGCCGGGATGTTCCATCGTCCCCCGGGTCACGAGCTCATGGAGTTGCCTCAGGAGCGAGTGGTCCAGACGGAGGCCCACCCTCGCCCGTTCCCAAATCCAGTCGAAGGCCTCCCCGTTGTTCGTTGCCTCGATGTGTTCGCGGAGGCTCTTGCCTCCGATCGTCAACCCTTGCTCCAGGATGAGCTGGGTCTCCTTCAGGGTCAACGTGTTCCCTTCGATGGCATTGCTGTGATACGTGTGGTAGATGCGCAGCTGCTGGCGCAGCCGCTCGAGCATGTCCTTGGGGAGAGGCCTGTGCGATCGGAGCTCGTTGAGGTTCGCCTGGACTCGCCGCCACATCGTCGGAGGAAAGTCGGCGGCGGATATCGGTATCGGCATGAGAGTGCTATATCCGATACGCCTGGCGGTATATATCGGTATCGTATTGACTTGTGAATAACCGATACGACACTGGCGCCTGCCGCGGCCCGGGTTCAACTCTCCGTCGGTCCAGATCTCCCAGGAAGGTGGGCTGAATCCGTCGCCCCCATCTACGGCTGGCCCTCCAGACAGTTCCAGACCTGCGTCGCCCGGAGGGTGATCATCTTGCTCGGCCTCCCCGAGGTCTCGAGCGCGACTGGTGTCGGCGCACGGTTCGGATGCGTCAAGTTTCGCCCGGCACCCCGACCCCTTGCGGACCCGAAGGCTTGAAAGCCATTGTCCGTTGTTCTCCGGGACGACGCCCCAGGAGCCGTCCATGGCGACCGCCGCGTCCTCTCAATACACGACGGAGGAGCTCTCTCCGGAGACCTGGCCTGACTTCGACAAGCTCTTCGCGAAGCACGGGGGCGTCCAAGCCGGATGCTGGTGCGTCTTCTACCAACGTCCCGGCCCGATCTCAGAAGGCAACATAGGGCGAGGCGGGAGGGCGGCGAGGAACCGACGGGACAAGAAGGCCCTCGTCATGGGGGGACGCTCCCACGGCATCCTCGTGTACGCGGGGAGGCGTCCCGTAGGCTGGTGCGAGTATGGGCCGAAGGAGGAGCTGCCGCGGATTGATGCGGGGCGGAACTATCGCAAGCTCGCCCTAGGGCACCCCAAGAGGCTCTGGAGAATTGCGTGCTTCTTTGTCGACCGCGACTTCCGGCGCAGAGGCGTCGCCCAGATCGCTTTGCGCGCCGCCCTCGATTCGATCAAGCGAAGGGGAGGCGGGATCGTGGAAGCGTATCCGGCGACCCACCCGCGAGCCGTCGCCGTATGGTTTGGGTCGGTCGGGATGTTCGAACGGGAACAGTTCAAGACCGTTGCGGCCCTCGGGCGGAGCAACATCCTCATGCGGAGGGAAGTCTGAGCGACAACCCAGAAACGGTCTTGCCCCACCTGCTGCGGCCCCGGGCTTCGCGTTGATCGTCAGCCGCCTTGGTCCAGCTCCTGAGCCCTCCGAGTCGTTTCCTGGGCAAGGAGCCCTCGATAGGCTTGCGCGAGTCGGGCCGTCCAAGCCCCGGGCACGGGCACGAACTCCGCCGACCCGATTCGCGAAACGCCGAGGA
>DATBLI010000064.1:0-18812 GCA_036555455.1 Thermoplasmata archaeon | reverse complement strand
CGTCCTGTACGCACACACGACCCTCGTACCAGTGATGGGCGCCGTCGGGGAGCAGAAGACGAAGCCGACCCAGCAGAGCGTGCGCGAACTCCGCGCCGCGGGGATTCAACCGAGCGTGATCGTCGCCCGCGGGGAGCGCTCTCTGGAGCCCGACGTGAAGAGGAAGATCGCATTCTTCTCCGACGTCCCGGTGGAAGGCGTCATCAGTGCGCCCGACGCGTCCACGATCTACGACGTCCCCCTCCTCTTCGACGGCCAAGGCCTGACGGACTATGTGATGAAGACCCTGCATCTCGAGGCGAAGCAGGAGGACCTCTCGGAATGGAAGGGGTTCCTCGAACGGCTCAAGAACCCGGAGAAGGAGGTCACAATCGCCCTCGTCGGGAAGTACACGCACCTGAAGGACTCCTACATCAGCCACATCGAAGCATTCCACCATGCGTCCGCGGCGACGCGAGTCAAGGTGAACCTCCGCTGGGTCGAGTCCGTGGACATCGAGAAGAGGGGCGTGAAGATTCTCGAAGGCGCGGACGGCATCCTCGTGCCCGGCGGTTTTGGGGACCGCGGCATCGAAGGGAAAATCCGCGCGACCCGGTACGCCGCGGAGAACGACATTCCCTTCCAGGGCGTCTGCCTCGGCTTCCAGCTCGCCACCGTGGGCTTCGCCCGCGAGGTCCTCGACTTGAAGGACGCGAACAGCGCGGAGTTCAACCCGAAGACGCCGCACCCTGTCGTGGACCTCCTGCCCGAACAAAGGACGGTGAAGGACATGGGGGCGACGATGCGCCTCGGCGCCCACGAGATCCTCCTCAACGAGGATTCGAAGACCGCGAAGCTGTACGGGGTGTCAACGATTCACGAGAGGCACCGCCACCGCTACGAGATCAATCCGGACTACATTGAGAAGCTCGAGGTCGCAGGACTGAATTACGTCGGTCGATCCGACAACGGACGAAGGATGGAGGTCCTCGAACTCCGAGGGCACCCGTATTTCGTCGCATCCCAATTCCACCCTGAACTGCGGTCGCGCCCGTTGCGGCCATCGCCCATCCACACGGGGCTCGTTCGCGCCGCGGCGAGCTAGGGCCCAAACCTTTAAACCGAGGGGGCCCTTCGACGTCATCCCGTGTCCAGCTTATCTTATGACCAGCTCCTGCAAAGGGCGAAAAAAGCGCTCCCCGCAGCCCTGAGCAGCGGCGAACGCTTCCAGGTTCCAGCCCCGGACATCGTCTTCGAGGGCAAGACCTCCATCCTGAGGAATTTCGAGGAACTCGTGCAGGCGATTCGCCGCGACCCGGACATGGTGCTCACGTACCTCCTGCGCGAACTCGGCACCGCGGGAAGCCTCGACGGACGCCGCGTCGTCTTCAAGAGCAAGATCACCTCGCCGCAGGTTGAGGAGCGGATGAAGTCCTACGTGGAAGCCTACGTCCTCTGTCAGGAGTGCGGTCGTCCGGACACGCACCTCGTGAAGGAGGGCCGGATCGCGATGCTCGAATGCGAGGCCTGCGGGGCTCGCCGACCCGTGAAGGCCGTGAAGAAGACCGCGAAGGTCGAGGAGGCCGCCCTCGTCGAGGGCAAGGTCTACGAGGTCATGATCCAGGACATCGGGAAGAAGGGCGATGGGATCGCGAAGCTCGACAAGTACGTGATCTACGTGCCCGGGACCGCCAAGGGCGCCATCGTGAAGGTGTTCATCGAGAAGATCGCGGGGACCGTGGCCTTCGGACGGGTGCAACGGGAGTAGGACGCCCATGCGGGCGGAGCTTCGATCCATCCTGGGGATGGCGGCCCTCCTCGTGGGGTCGCAGCTCGTTGCCCTCGCGGTGTCAGGACCATTCGCGAGTGCCGGGATGGTGGCGTTCCAGAATCCCGGAGACATCTCGAACACGGCAATCTACATCGTCGCGATTCTCATTTTCACGGCACTGATCCTCGGCCTCGTGAAGTATCGCCACCGCGACATCGCACGTTATGTGATCCTCGCGTCTGTCTTCATCACGATCGCCTTCGTCCTCCTCCTACCCATCCTGTACCTCGTGAGCGCGTTCACGTCGGACGAGATCGTCGGCGGCATCCTGGTGAACAGCCTGCCCTTTGCCCTCGCCGCCGTCGTCACGTGGGTCCTCGTGAAGTATCCGGAGTGGTACGTCGTGGACACGGTGGGGCTCGCTACCGCGGCCGGCGTGACCGCGATTCTGGGCATCTCGTTCAGCGTCCTGCCTGCCCTGCTCCTTCTGATCGCCCTCGCTGGGTACGACGCCTGGGCTGTGTACCGCACGAAACACATGGTCGCCCTGGCAGACGAACTGACGAGCCAGAAACTGCCCGTCCTCCTCGTCGTGCCGAAGCACGCGGACTACAAGTTCTCGGAGCAAAAGAGCCTGAAACAGCAGATCGCCTCGGGAGAGGATCGGGAGGCGATGTTCATCGGCCTTGGTGACCTGATTATCCCTGGTGTGATGGCGGTTTCCGCGAGGGCTTTCCTGCGGGACGACATCGGCCTGACGGTCGCAGGCATCGCGCCGAGCCTCCTTGTCGCAATTGCCACAATCCTCGGCACCCTCCTTGGATTCGCCATCCTCATGCGCTTCGTCCTCCGGGGGAATCCGCAGGCGGGGCTGCCCCTTCTGAACGGCGGGGCCATCGCCGGCTTCTTCCTCGGCCTCGTCCTCGTGTACGGGACCCTCGTCCCGCCAACGGTGGGATGACGCGAGGCCCGCAAGCATCAAATAGGGCCGACATCTTCGGACGGGCCCTCGATGGCACTCTGGCAGGGACGGTCGAAGAGAAAGTCCACCGGCGGGCGGTATCGCCTCCTACGGAAGAAGCGGAAGCGCGAGATCGGCCGGGAGCAGCAGTGGGCGTTCATCGGCTCCCCACGGCTCAAGATTTACCGCACCAAGGGCGCCAACGTGAAGGTGCGGGTGCTCAAGGCGGAGTTCGCGAACGTCCTTGATCCGCGTACGGCAAAGACGAAGAAGGTCAAGATCGCCGCCGTGAAGGCGAACCCGTCGAATCCGAACTTCGTCACGAGGAACATCATGACTCGGGGTGCGACGATCCAGACGGAGATTGGCCTCGCCCGGATCACCTCGCGGCCGGGCCAGGATGGCGTGGTCAACGCCGTGCTCCTAGCCGAAGCGAAGGCTGCGAGCTGATTCCGACTACTCCGCGGACGTCGTGATGTTGACGTCCTTGATGAGCGCATAGGGCACGAAATTTGGAAGGGATACCTCGCCCCACCACATCATCTGCTCCGTCCTATCACTCAGGGCCACGACGTTCTTCATGAGGCGGATGAGGTTGTCCGTGATGCGGACGTCCTTCCAGGCTTCCACGACCTCGCCTTTGTGGATGCGGAAGATCCCGTCCCGCGGAATCGTGCTCATGTCGCCCGTGACGTAGGACTGGTACCGGGTGTACCAGGTGTTCGTGAGCCACAACCCGTCCTTCACCTCGGAGAAGATCTCGTCCTTCTTCCAGTCCCCCGGCTTGACGAAGACCGCGTGGGGCTCGGGGCTGATGAGGCCCGCGTTGCCCGTCGTGCGCGCCCGGAACTTCTTCGCCGTGGACGTGTTGTGCAGGTAGGTCCTCAGGATTCCCTTCTGGATGAGGACGTTCTTCCGGGTTGGCACGCCCTCCATGTCGAACTTCTTGCGGGCGATTGACTCCGCGGAGCCATCGTCCGTGATTGTGACGACCTCCGAGGCCACACGTTTGCCAATCTTCCCGCGATACGGGGAGAGACCCGCAAGGACCGTCCAGGCACCGAGCCGCCCGGCGGCGTTGTCTGTGACGGAGCCAAAGATGAGGGGGTCGAAGACGACCGTATACCGCCCCGCCTTCCCGGCCTTCGGGTTCGCGGCAAGCGCGGCGACCCGCCCCGCCTTGTGGCCCGCCTTCTCGGGATCGAATTCGGACACGCGAGAGGCGCATGCAACGCCGTGGCCGCTCGCCTCCAAGGAAAGGAGGGCGCGGATGGACAGGTACAGATTCGCACGGTGGTCGCGCGCCTCCACGCCGTTCGACGTGGCGAGGGAGTGCTCGTCCTCGTATCGCCAGAAGGATCCGGCACACTCCTTGGCGCCCTCGTCGAGGGCCCCGGAGATTGCGGCCTCGACGAACTTGTGGCCGTCGTCAAGGCTGAGGACTCTCGGATCCGGTCGCGTGCGACGGTACTTGAACCTCCCTTCCGCGATTCCTGAATAGTCGGGATTCCGCTGGGAGGTCTTCGCGATCTTCACAAGGCGTTCGAGAACCGCGTCGACCCGGGAGAGGTCTTTGATGTCTGTGGCCACGACGCGCTTATCGTAGACGAGGAAGACGGATGCAGTCTCCTCGTCCCAGCGGTTGCTGATGACGGGCTCGTTCTGGGCGAAGCGAATCTGATAGGACCGGTTTCGGACGAGGTCTGCGACCGCGTCCTCGCAGCCCAGCGCGATCGCGCGTTCTACGATATGGGAGGGGAGTCCTTCCATGGCATCACCTCAGGTAGACATTCCGCAGGCGCATGTGGGGTCCGCCTAGGCTCGCATCCAACGGCTGGCCCGGATCCGATTTCCCGCAGAAACCTGCCTCGAACTCGAGGTCCTTGCCAACGGCGTCGACCGCGGACCAGAACGTCGGAGTCGTGAGCTCGATGACCGTGTTGCGCACGGGGTGTTTGATCACTCCATCCTCGACGAAGTATGCCTCGCGCCCCGCGTACTTCGCGTTGTACCGCTTGTCGTCGATGTTCCATTCCATGAAGGACTTCATGTACACCCCGAACTTGACGTCCTCGAGGAGCTCCTCAAGGCCGTAGTCCTTCGGCTCGACGAACGTGTTCGCCATGCGGACGATAGCCTCCACGTTATAGTTCACGGCTCGCGCGGCTCCGTTGCTGTGGGTGCCGAAGGCCGCCGCGGTCTCGCGATCCTGGAGGAACTCATTGACGCGGCCTTCCTTGTACAGGTAGCGCCGTCGCGCCCGGACGCCTTCATCGTCCGTGGAATAGAAGGCGATCGCGTGCTCGACGGTGGGGTCGTCGACGACGTTCACGACCTCGGAGCCAATCACTCTTCCGAGTCCGTCGGGCGGAATGAAGGATTTCCCCGCTTGGCTCGCTTCCCGGCCGAGAACCCGATCCGCCTCCGTAGGATGGCCACAGGACTCATGGGACGCGATGCCCGCGACCTGGGGGCCGACGACAAGGTCCATCTTCCCCTCGGGGGACTTCTTGCCTTCCCGGAGGGACCGGTCCATGGACTTCGCTTCTTCGAGCACTTTCTTCGTGAGGTCCCATTCGCGGATCCCCTCCCATCCCCCGGACCAGCCATAGTCCCGATGCGTCTGCTCGACGTTGCCTTCATGCGTGACCGTGAGGAAATAGTTGAATCGCAGCCGCGGGCTATAGGAGTGGATGCATGACCCTTCCGAGTTCACAAACGTCTTCATGATGCGGTTCGCGCCGAGCTGGAAGTACCTTGCGGGCACCTTGAAGCCGAGCGCCACGACGAGCTTGTCGAGCTCCTGGATCTCACGGATCTTCTCCTCGACAGGGACGTCGGCGAGCTTCCTCTCCTCGGCCACGGACCAATTCGTCTCGATGGCCTCTTCCTGCGCGAACACGATGGGCGTCTTCCGATGGGACGCTTTCGCGATCTTCACCGCGCTTTCCACGGCACGACGGATGTCCGCCTTCGAGAGGGAGTTCGTGGCCGCAAATCCCAAGTTCCCGTTTGCGAGGACCTTGACTCCAATGCCACGGTCCTCGCCGATGTAGAGAGCGTCGAGCACGCCATTCTTGAGGATGAGATTCTCCTGCTCCTGCCGCTCGAAGCGCGCCTCTGCATAGGCGGCGCCTTTCTGTCGCGCGAGATCGACCGCAAATTCACTCAAGGCCTCGGGCTCTTCCATTCTGCTCCGTCCCCGCGGGCGACAGCGATGCGCCCTTCCAAAATGAACCTATCGGCCGCGAAGCCTTATGGCTCGCGCTCCCCTACGGTCCGACGATGCCGAGAGGCGACAAGCCCTTGGTCCTGTACCCGGCGTACTTCGATCTCGGCCGCAGCCGCGATCGCGGGCGACGCGTCGCGAAGAAATGGGCCGTTGACGCGCCAACGATCGAGGAGATTGTCGCCGCCGCGAAGGCGCTAGGACTCGATCCTCAGATCGAACCGGGAAAAGCCCATTCGGCGACGCCGTGGCGCCGCGAGGGACGCGTCCTCGTTCGGGCAGACTTCTACAAGACCTCCGTCGTGCAGAAGGTCGCCCAGCGGCTCAAGGCGTCTCGGTGAGGACCCCGGCCTCCGGGAGGAAGTGGATGCCCCGCCGGGCAACTCCATCCCCGCCCCTGTCTCGCTTGGATCGTGGAAGCCGGGGACCCGAGCGGCAGGTCTTCATGTCCGGAGCGTAGGATACGAGACTCCTTCGCGGACGGCACTAGGTTCAAACGAGGTGGTCCTGAGCCGTATGGACGTCCTCGACGAGACGCTTCCCCGAGGCCACGAGGTCGACGGAATGGATGACCGCCCCGAGCTCCCGAAGGGCCCCCTCGACGCCCTCATAGTTCACCGCCGTCCCCTCAATCGTGACCTTCACGCTTTCCGTCTCTTGGTCGACCTCCTCGAGGGAACAGCTCACGCCATCGACGCCCCGGAGCGTGCTCAGGCGTTGGGACATCTCGATGAGGGAGGGCCTGTGGGGCTTCAGCACGTCGAGCACGATGCGCTTGATGTCTGCCACGCCGCTCCCTCCTGAGGGGGGTGTGCCGATGGAGGCTGGCGATATTAAACGTTGCGACCTTCCGGGACCATCCACGGGACTCACGCGGTCGTTACGAACGCACCCGCCGATTCGACGATCATCGTGTGCTCCGTCTGGGCCACGATCCCGTCGCGGACATCGAGGAGCGCCGGGTAGGTCATGATCGCTCCCAGGCGGAGGAGCTGATTCAGGTGGGCCGGGGCCCGGCCATCGAGGCGAAAGGCCCACCGCTCCGCGAACGGGAGGGTTCGGAACTCCGAGACGAGCTGCTGAAGGAAGCCATTGAGCTCCGCCCGTTTCAACGGTTTCGTGCGCTGAACCCGGTAGATGTTTCCCGTCCGACGGCCGTCCACCTCGCCGGCACCGGAGGACGAGAAGGGTTCGATGGCGACGACCTCACCCTCGTCGAGGACCTCATGTCCATGAGGGATGTTCGGCACGCTCTTGCCGGCATGGAGAAGGTAGCGCTCGATCGTGTGTCCCGTGAGGTTGCGAATCGGCTTGCAGCCGTGGGATTCGATCGCCCGCTGGATCCCTGCGCCGAGTTGCCGGACCGGCACGCCAGGATGGACGCCCTCGATCGCCGTCTGCAAGGCGAGTTCGGACGCCTCGATGAGCTTCGTCCAGTTCCGCGTGCTCACCTCGACGGTAATCGCGGTGTCGGCGATCCAGCCATCCCACTGCGCCCCAAGATCGATCTTGACCACGTTCCCCTTGCGAAAGCGCAGGGCGTCATCATGGGTTGGCGAGTAATGCGCGGCGACCCGGTCGATGGAGATGCAGGTCGGGAATGCGGGGCGCAGCCCCTGGGCGCGCATGTACCCTTCCGCTTCTTCCGCGACGTCGAGGAGAAGACCGCCTTCCGCGACCATGGCCGCGGCACGCTCCTTCGCCCCCTTCGAGACCCGCCCCGCCTTGAGGAGCTTCTCCCGCACGTCCGCGTCCATGGGCCTAGGCTCCCCTCGGAATGGCCCCTGGCCTAAGGATTTTCGCCTTCGGGCCACTGAGGTCGACGACCGTGGATTCCTGGCCGAGGGGGGTCGGCCCCGCATCCACATACACGTCGACGCGTTCGCCGAGTTGCGCTTTCGCCTCCTCACAGGTGGCCGGAGAGGGCTGCCCGTGGCGGTTCGCGCTCGTGCTCGTGATCGGGCCGCACGTCTTCACAAGGAGCCGCGGGATCGGGTGATCGGGGATCCGAAGGCCGATCAGACCGCCCTTGGACACGAGGGACTTCGGAGCTTCCTCGGTGGCCCGCAAGACGACCGTGTAGGGCCCGGGCAGGTTTTTCGCACAGAAGCGCTCGGCGAGGGGTGTCCTCACGCCATACCGGAAGAGGTCGGCGACATCCGCGAGGGCCATGGAGAGCGCGAGGTCCCGCGGGCGCGCCTTGACCTCGTAGACGCGGGTGACGGCCGCCTCCTGGTGGGGATCCGCGGCAAGGCCGTAGATGGTGTCCGTCGGGTGGACGACCAAACCGCCACGGCGGATCACCTCGCGGATGCGGTCGACCGCCGCCGAGTCGATCACGTACTTCGTGCCGATGCACACTGCGGGGAACGTGATGGACACGGACACCTCAAGGACCCCTCGACTAAAGGCCTTTCCCGGTCGCTCAGAGGTACAGGAGGTAGGACTCGCCCGCTTTCCCCGCGGTGGGAGGTCGGTAGGGATCGAGTCGCAGGCCATGGACCCGCGGACCCCTCTCCACGATGGCCTTCGTGAAAGGCGCGGAGTCCTCGGACGAAGCAAGCTCTTCCGCGGACACGAACGCGGCGGCGCTCACCTCAACGCCATCGGGCCTCGGTTCCCCGGAGACGTAGGTCATCTCAAAGATGAGGAACGTGTCGTTCACGTCCTTGGCGACCCGGTGCCGTACGCCGAGGAGACGCCCCGCGCGGCCTTCTACGTCCGTCTCCTCGCGCACCTCTCGTTGCAGGGTAGCCACGGCAGACTCCGAGGGTTCGACGTAGCCCGAGGGAATCGTCCAGAGGCCCTTCAAGGCCCCGTACGTCCGGCGCACGACAAGGACGCGACCATCCCGGACCATGAACCCGCCGACGCCCACGGTGATTGGGAGGGCGGCCACGTTCGCGGACATCGCGGAGGCCATGGCGAGCCCGCAAGATGGCTTTTATCCTATGCCACTATCCCGCCGGGGGTTCAATGAAACGCAAGGTTACGTTCACACCGAGACGGTTCCTCCGGAAGATCTGGCAGCTCGGGAACTTCGATGTCTCGCCGGACGGGCGCCTCCTAGCGTACTCCGCGAACAAAGGCGAGCAATGGGCGACGTACGTGAAGGACCTCCGCACGAAGAGGGAGAGGCTCCTCCTCCGGTCGGACCAATCCGTCACGAACCCCGAGTTCTCGCCGGACGGGCGATGGATCGCGGTCCAGTCCGATTTCGAGGGGGACGAGAACTACAACCTCTACCTCGTTCGATCGGGGGGAGGGGAGTCGCGGAAGATCACCGACACCCCCGCCGACAGTTCCTTCCCGCGCTGGTCGCCGGACGGCCGATGGATCGCCTTCCTCTCGAACCGCGACCGGGACCGCGACAACGTCTTCGTCGTGGATGTGGCCCAGGGCGAGACGAAGCAACTGACCCGCGTGGATGACATCGTCGGCGAACTCGCGTGGCGCCCCGACGGCCGGTCCATCGCGTTCACCGCGGGGATCGGCGTGCTGGACTACGTCGGACTTGTAGACTTGGACGGGCACATGGAGAAGCTCGTCGCGTTCCCCGAATCGGAGAACTCGATCGCGGGTGCCTACGGTAGGCCGCGGCCATGGTCCCCGGACGGGGCCCGGCTCGTTTTCACGTCCAACGTGCACGACCATCTGGACATCGGCGTGATGGACATCGAGAGCCGCGAGGTTCGCTGGCTCGCCGAGAACCGATGGGACAAGGACATGCCCCTCTGGTCCCCCGATGGCACGCGGATCGCCTATCTCGAGAACCACCATGGCAACATCCAGCTCCGGACGGCCCGCGCGGACGGCCGCGGTGTCCGCGCAATCTCCTCCGCGGAAGGCACCGCCTCGAGGCCCCTGTGGCACCCCAACAGCGACGCCCTGTTCTACGTTCACTCGACCTTCCTCCAGCCCGCTCGCATCCTCGTCCAGCGCGGCCCACGGAAGACGGTCATCGTCGAGAGCGTGAAGACGAGGCTCCCGCGAGGGGAGATGGCCAAGGGAAAACTCGTGTGGTATCCGACGTTCGACGGCCGGAGAATTCCTGGGTGGCTCTTCGTCCCTCCGAAGGGACGTTCCCGGCACGCCGCCATCGTCGATCCCCACGGCGGACCGGAGGCGCTGGTCACGAACGAGTGGGATGAGGTCTACCAGTACCTCGTCGCGCGCGGCTACATGGTGCTCGCGCCGAACTACCGCGGCGGCACGGGCTACGGCCGCGCTTGGCGGAAGCTCAGCGACCGAGACCTCGGCGGAGGCGACATGCAGGACATCATCGCGGGCGGCCGCTGGCTCCTCGAGAAGAAACGCTGCGACCCCGGTCGACTGGGGATCCTGGGCGTCAGCTATGGCGGCTACTCGGTCGCGCATTGTCTCGAGCAGGCGCCCGAGTTGTGGGCCGTCGGCGTGAGCATCGTCGGCTACTTCAACTGGTTCACGGCGACGAAGAACGAGCGCGGATACCTGCAGATGTATGATTTGAACAAGATGGGCGGCCCCGACTCCGAGGAACGTTTCCGGAGGCTGTCGCCGATCTTCTACCTCGACAGGATCCGCGTGCCGGTCCTCTTCACCGGCGGCGCCCACGACCCCCGGTGTCCGGTCACAGAGGCGAGGCAGATGGTCGAGGAGATGCGCAAGACGGGGAAGACAATCGACTACCTCGAGTTCCCCGATGAAGGCCACTGGCCTCGCAAGATCCCGAACCAGATCCGCTTGTACGAGCGTGCCCTGGAGTGGCTCGACCGGTATCTACCGGACGCGTGATCCCTTCGCGACCGAGTGGACGGCATCGAGGAGCGTCTCGATGGGCTCAGGTTCAGCCTGGGTGCCCATGGTCCCGATGCGGACGGTCTTTCCACGGAGGGGGCCGAGTCCGCCGGAGATGTAAATCCGGTGCTCCTCCCGAAGCCTTTGGACGAGGAGGTTCGCATCGAGGCCCTCCGGCGGCCGCACGCAGGTGACCGTGTTCGACGCGAGCTCCGGCGAACTCACGATCCGGAAGCCGAGTTGCCCGAGTCCCTCCCGCAGGCGTTTCGCCATCTTCGCGTGGCGCGCGAAGCGCGGGACGAGCCCCTCCTCCTCCACGAGGCGGAGGGCTCGATGGAATGCATAGAATACGTTGGACGAGATCGTCGTTGGCGAGGGGTGCCACTCCCCCCACTCGTGGTCGTACTTGTCCCAAGTGAACAGGTTCAGATACCAGCCCACGGCGCCTTTGGGATCCGTGGAGTCCCAGAGGCCCTTGGCGACCGCGACGGGAGCGATCCCCGCGGGGGCGGCGAGGCATTTCTGGGACGCACTGAAGGCCGCGTCGATGCCGAGGTCGTCCATGGGGAAGGGGAGGCCGCCGAGGGAGGAAACCGCGTCGACGAAGACGAAGGCGCCCGCGTCGTGGGCCGCCTCCACAATCTCCTCCATGGGATTCGTGAGGCCGGTGGATGTCTCGTTGTGGATGAAGGCGACGGCTTTCGCGGGCTGCTTCAGGGCCCTGCGGACTTCCGCGATGTCAAATCCCTCGCCCCATTCCGCGCGGACCAATTCGACGTGAATCCCGTGGGTCCGGAGGACCTCCGCGGTCCGCTGTCCGAAGAATCCGTTGTCGAGAACGACGACGCGGTCCCCCGCCCGCAGGAGCGTGAAGGCGAGAACCTCCATGCCCGCGTGGCCCGGGCCGGCGACCGGGAAGACACGAGCAGAGGCGGAGGCGAACAGGTGCCGGAGCAACTCCTGAGATCCCCGATAGGCCTGGACCCACGCATCCCCGTAGTGAGGGAGCGCAGGTTTCGCCAATTCCTCCATGACCCGGGGATGCAAGGGCACGGGTCCCGGGACGAAGAGGAGCCCCCCTTCCATGCCGACCGTGGTAATTATCGACCGTTCGCTACTTCAACCTGTCCCGACACTTTTTGACACGCGCGTCAGTCGCGGACCCCGTCCTCCGTGACGCTGAAGACCGCCTCGGCCTCGGGCAGGTTCGGCGAGTCGATGAGGCGTGCGATGCGCTTCCCGCCCTTCGACTTCCTCAGGTAGATTCGGAACGTCGCGCTGTGCCCGACGATGTGTCCGCCGACGGGGCGGGTCGGGTCGCCGAAAAAGGCGTCGGGCTTCGCGTGGACCTGGTTCGTTACGTAGATCACAGCATTGTGGACGTCGCCAAAGCGCATGAGCTCGTGGATGTGTTTGTTGAGAAGCTGCTGGCGCTCCGCGAGGACCCCGCGACCGATGTACTCGGCGCGGAAGTGAGCCGTGAGGGAGTCGATGACGACAAGGCGGATGGGGAAGTCCTTCGTCATCTCCTGGCCTTTCTCCACGAGGAGCATCTGGTGGTGGCTGTTGAACGCCCGCGCGACATGGATGCGCTTGAGGATCACGTCTGTGTCGACCTCGAGGGCGTCGGCCATCTGGCGAATTCGCTCGGGCCGGAAGGTCTGCTCCGTGTCGATCCACATGGTGTCGCCGTCGAGGCCGCCCTCGTCCTCCCCGCGGGTCACATTCACCGCGAGCTGATGCGCGAGCTGGCTGTTGTGCATGAAGGTCGGGATGGAGCCGCCCACGAACGCATGCCCATCTGGGACCACGAAGTCGTAGACGTAGTCGTTGTAGGGCTCCTCCTCTACGGATACGATCTCGTCCCAGGCCATGGAATGGATGTTCTGGATCTGTGGGAGGGCTTCTTCCATGATCTGCATTCGCGCGCGGATTCGCGCTCGGAGGGCATGCTGGAGCGAGATGAGCCGGTCCGGATCCTGCGGGAGTCCACGGTGAAGGTAGTTGTTCGCAACCGACTTCGAGAGGCCAAGGGAGTCCGTCACTTCGTTGAAGGCGAATGGGAGCAAGGTGACGAGCTCTTCAAACTCAGCTTCGGGAAGAGAGGAGAGCCGTTCTGTGAGGCTCAGCGCCTCCTCGAGCCGGTGATATCCGCTGAGGAACTCCGCGATAATCCTGCGGAAGGTGACCTCGTTGATGGTCTTCTGTTCATAGCTCGATCGCGTCAGGGCGTGATAGAAGGCATCGGTGTCGTTCCCCCGACGCCCAACGGGCTTCCCGCGGGCACCCGTGTTGCCCCCCAAGGAGGCACGGTAGACTCGCGCCAAGTAACGAGGAATCCGCGTAGGGTATCCGTGCGCGGAGTTGTTCGTCCGGGGGGGTGAAAACCGCTTGGTGAGGGCCGGGAGCTCCAAGGCATCCCGATCGAAACCCACCACGTGAACCACGTAGTACGTTGTGCCCTCGTGGCTTCGCGTCGATTGCGTGACCCGAATCCCCAGGCGACCGAAAAGATACGCGAGGTCGGTTGCGAGGCTTTCGCTCTTCGTGGTGGCATGGATGGTGGCCCCCACTGAGCCGTCTCCGTCCCAGTAGCCCGCGAGAAAATGTTTCACAACGGTCTCCGATGCTGTGAGAATCGCGGGCGGTACACGTTTGGTGCCAGACGTTGCCCGTGCCAAGTCGCCGAGGAACTCAAGAGTGGGTTTTCTGAACAGAATCACGCGGACGTTGGACCGTGAACTGTGCCGCCGCACGCGTGGCGAATAGGCGAACCGACACTCGATGTAGTTCCTAAGCCATCCGATGAGCCGACCGTCTGTGTTGCAGAGAGACCTCCCGGACCCCTCCGCCACGTACAGACCGAGGAAGTAGGCGTCCTCCTCTGAAACAGAATCCGAGGGAGCTCCCGCTGCCGCTGGCAGCTCCTTCGGTCCCCCAACAGGATCTCCCACAGACAGACTGGAAGCGGGAGCCCATTGCACCCCACGGTCCGTGACTGTCAGAAAGCGATGGGCCGGCGTGACTTGGAACACAGTCCCTCGCGACGTGCGAATCCGCAAGACGCGCGAGGCGCGTTCGCGGTACAGGGCGCTGGCTGGTGTGCGCGCAAACCCGGCGGCGGGCAGACCGAGAACCTGAAGGGGTGCGCCGCGGACCACAAACCCACTCTCAAATGGCTCCTCTCCGTGAATCCGGGCGTACTTCGCGTAGACCTCGCCAACGGGCTCCAGATGAGGATGGTCATCATTGAAAAACAGGACCATGCTATTTCGTGACATGCATTTTCCACTGCCAAATTCGCCATAGCACTCCGTGATGGCTTGCGTCTCGAGCCCGCCGCCGAGGAGCTCATCGAACGCCTTGGAACACGTCGTGAGCTTCGAGACGCTCTTGCGGCGCTCGAGGATGATGTCGCCGGTCTCGAAGCCGCCCACGTCGACGGCTTCGCGAGCCGCGAGGATGATTTTCTGCGCGACGTTTGTCCCAATCTCCGCGGCGTCCGCGACCATGTTCGGGGACGCAACCGCGAGGGCCATCAGGTCCGTGAATCCCGCTTCCCGGAGCTTCTCGGCCGTGGCCGGACCGACGCCCGGGAGCTCCTCGACTGCCTTGGCTGAGACGGCCACCTTGTCACCTTTCTTGTCATCCCGGGCCATGCATATGAGGGTAAGACGGGGAGGTGTGTGAAACTATCGCCTTCGCGCGATCCAAGACCTCCAGGGCACCTTTTTCCGATGGTCCGCGTTTGCCCGAGACGGCGATGCCCGTCCGCCTGTCCTTCGACCGCGTCGCGTCCATCTACGACGAGACGCGTGCCCTCTCGCCGAAGGTGATGTCCCACGTCCTTGGCGTCCTCGTCGACGAACTCCAGGGAAAGAAGATCCTCGAGGTCGGAGTGGGCACGGGGCGGTATGCGGTGCCGTTGCAAAAGAGCGGGATCGACATCGTCGGCGTGGACATCTCCCAGAAGATGGTCGAGCGCGGGCTGAGGAAAGGGCTCCGACATGTCGTCCTGGGGGACGGCGCGCGTCTCCCCTTCACGGCACACGCCTTCGACATGGCGACGACGAACCACGTCCTCCATCTCGTCCCGGACTGGCGGGACGTCCTCCTCGAAATCGTGCGAGTCACGCGGGACAGCTACTTCAGCATCCTCGAGGTCGCCATCCAGGCCGCGACCCTTCAACGGGAGTACCACGACATTGCACGGGATGCCGGTTACAACTGGACCGCACCCGGCCTTCACGAGCGCGAGCTTCCGAAGGTCCTCAAGCCGGACATGGTCATGCCCGTGGGGCCCTTCGACGATCTCATCCCGGCGAACGTCCTCCTCGAGGAACTCGAGGACCGGTCCTTCTCCTCTCTGTGGGACGTGCCGGAGACGATCCATCGCCGCGCGATGCGGACCCTGCAGGAGCGATGGAAGGACCGCGATATCCGCCACCAGTACACGCTGGAGATTGCCTGGTGGAAGGTGGAACGACTCGCCGAGCTCGCCCAGAAGCCGCTCTAGAGGTCTTCTGGAGCGCCCGCGAACGCGACGAGGGCTTTCTTCTCGAGGAAGTGGAGGATGCCTGGCACCACGAGACAATGGAGCGCGGGACCGAGATCCCGCCCGAGGAGCTGGTCCGCGCTCGCTGCGACCGCACGGACGTCCGGTGAGCCGACGCGGCTGAGGGCACACACCAAGGTCGACGGCCCAAACTCCGACGTGCCCTTCGCGCGAGCCATCGCAAGCAAGTCGCGGAGGGCGACCCTCGGTTCGAGGAAGCTCCCGTCCTCCTTCAGGTCGAGGAGCACGAGGGTGTGGAGTCCGGCGCGCCGGTTCTCGAGGATGGTGTCGAGAGGGCTTGTGGGTTTGAAGTTCGGGCTCGTGAACGGAATCGTGGTGATGCGTCCGAACTTGTAGGCCTGCAGGCCCAGGGCCCCGGCTGCAGCGCTCACGATGGAGACGCCGTGGACGATCCTCGTGGCGATGCCCGCCTCCGTGGCGCGGAGACGCAGGTCCACGTGGGTCGTCGCCGCCATTGGGTCGCCGGGGACGAGGAACGCCACGCGTTGGCCCTTCGCGGCGGCGAGGATCTCGGCGCCTGATTCCACCTGCTCGCGGGTCAGTCGGAGGATGGGTTTGCCGACGAGGGCCTCGATCGTCTGGATCTTCACGCCTGGGAGGGCGGACGTATAAAACTCCGCGAAGACGACGTCGCTCGCCATCGCCTCTTCAAGCCCACGAAGGGTGATGCCCTTCTCGTCATGGAGCCCGAGGCCGATGAAGACGAGACCGCCCATTGCGTGCCATACCGTGCGGGGGACCTATGAACGTTGTCTCAGGTGACCTGTTCCAAGAATACGAGGGCGAGGAACGTGAGCACGGCGACGACGGACATTCGAAGGGCCTTGATCCAAGGGCGCCGCCCGGACAGCGAGCCCAAGTAGTAGCCCGCCCCGAAGATGATGGCCAGGCCGAAGATGCTCGAGACCCATGCGGCAACGGTGAAGTCATGGATGACGCCTGCTTCGTACAGCATGAGAGGTGTCCCCATGAGGACCGCCACAACCAAAGGGGCAAGGAAGTTGACGAACGCGGTCGCGTACCGCGCTGTCCGGAGGCGTCGATTCACATCGGTGTCCTTGAGAGGGGATAGGAGCGCACGCTCAAGCCGCCTGAGACGCAACTCGCCTTCCGTGTGTTCGGCCTCGTAGACGCTCACTCCGGTCGAGATCCCGATCGCGAGACAGGCGGCGAAGATGATGTCTAAGGTCGCATCGACGCCGAGGTCCCCCGAGAAGACCGCAGCGGCCAAGACGCCGAGGATCACGAAGGTGGAGTCGAAAAGAGTGTTCACGAAGTACCGCCGGAAGAGCTCGGAGAGGTCCATTGGCAGAAGACCGCGGAGGGTTCGGAAAGCCACGAGGATCCTCTTTCATCTAATGTGTGCAGGGTCATAACGTATTCGAAAGTTCTTCATGGGACCTTCCCATCGCCCCCCCATGCGAGCCTGGTGCGTCGTCGTGCCTATGGACCGAGGCGAAGAGGTACGAAAAGCTCTGAGGGATCGCGGCGTGCTCCTCAAACACCTCAAGATCCAACGGGAAGGGGGTCACCTCTTCCTCCCGACCATCCGCCCCATGGACGTCGGTTTTCCGACGGAGCAGCATGAGTTTGAGGAGACCTATGTCGCCGTCCGCAGCTACAAGCACCTCGTCCACGTGCCCGAGCGTCTGCAATCGCTCCTGCCGAGTTCGTTCGACGTGATCGGGGATATCGCGGTCCTCAAGATCCCCGAGGGGCTCGGCCCCCACCGCAGGGAGATCGCCGACGCAATCCTTTCCTGGAACCGCAAGATCCGCGTCGTGGCTCAGGATCATGGCGTCGCGGGCGAACTCCGCCTCCGGAAGCTCGAAGTCCTCGCGGGGGAAAATCGCACGACGACGGTCCACGTGGAGCACGGTCTTCGCTACAAGGCGGACGTCTCGCGGGCGTACTTCAGCCCACGCCTGGCGACGGAGCGGCTCCGAATCGCGGAGCAAGTCCAGCCCGGAGAGACCGTCGCGGATCCCTTCGCGGGCGTAGGACCCTACGCGATTCTGATCGCGAAGCGACGCCGGCCGAAACGGGTCGTGGCTTCCGATGCGAATCCCGCAGCGGTCCAAATCCTCAAGGAGAACGTCGCGATGAACCGCGCGGACGCGGTCGAGGTGCGGGAGGGGGACGCGAGGGATGTCCTTCGAGCGATCGGACCCGTGGACCGGGTAATCCTCGATTTGCCGCACTCCGCATTGGGGTTCCTCCCCGTCGCAGTGCAATCCCTCGGCCCGCACGGCACGGTCCACCTGTACGGCATCGTCGAAATGGCAGAGCGGGAGGAGCGAATCGAGGAAATCCGTGCCACAGTGGAGCGACAGGGTCGCCGGGTCGAATCGATCCAGGTCCGCACGGTCCGCGCGTACTCGCCGACGCAGCACCATGTGGCCTTCGACATTAGGGTCGCTCGAGGGTAATGCCCTTCTGGTTCTGCCACGTGCCCGAGCGCCGTTCGTACGTCTCCGAGGCGGCGGACTCAAGGGTCGCGAAGACGATCTGCGCGAACCGCTCTCCGATAGGAAGGTCCAGCGTTCCATCGGTCGCGTTCAGGGCCCCAAATGTCAATGTGCCCGCGAAGCCCGCGTCGATCATGCCGAAGGAGGCAACTACACCTCGGCGCGCCCATGTGGTCCTCAGCCAGATCTGCCCTGCAACGTGCCGGCCGAGCCGCACTCTTTCGCGGGTGCTCACCGCGAAGCGCGTGTGGGCGGGCACATGCGCGACGCCTTTCTTGACGTACAGGTCCTTCGCAGGAACCGCGACCTCCTCGATGGACACGTCGTAACCATTCGGCGTCAGGCTCTGCGGCTCGAAGGGATCGATCTCGAGTTCGCCTTTCTCCCGCCACCGAAGGATGTCCGCGTCGGAGAGGATGCCCATCACGCGGCGAATCCGCGGAAGCGTGATAAGCCTTCCCTCGCGGCGATGAAGCAGTCTCCCCCGAGTGAGAACCCTCGCCCGTGGACAGCCAGCATGAGGCCACGGTCCTTCTGGGGCCGCCCCTTGCCGAAAGCTTAAGGAACTGTGCTCTCTTGGCCGCGGGAGAGGTGGGCCATGGACTTCCAGCTCACGGACCAACAGAGGCTCGTCCAGCAAACCGTGCGGGACTTCGTGGACCGAGAGCTCATCCCCCACGTGCGGGAGTGGGAGGAGAGGGGCGAGATCCCGCGGTCGTTCTACGACAAGATGGCGCAGCTCGGCTTCCTCGGCGCACCCGTGCCGGAGAAGTACGGCGGCGCGGGGATGGACTACGTGTCGTTCATGCTCCTGCTGGAAGAGATCAGCCGCGGCTCCTCCTCTGTGCGCACGACCGTAAGCGTCCAGACCTCCCTGAGCGAGACATCCCTGATGTGGTTCGGGAGCGAAGGGCAGAAACAGCAGTGGCTTGTCCCACTCGCGAAAGGGGAGAAGCTGGGCGCATGGGCCCTCACGGAGCCCGAGGCGGGGAGCGACGCAGCGAACCTCCAGACGACCGCCCGCCTCGAGGGGGATACGTGGGTCCTCAACG
>DATBLI010000063.1:0-10834 GCA_036555455.1 Thermoplasmata archaeon | reverse complement strand
CCTCGATCGCATCGTTCACGGGGAGGGGCAGGCCTTGTTCGATATGACTCTGGATCGCGTTTCGCATCACGCGAAGGGCCTTCTCCCGCCTCAGGTGGACATAGCCGCGGTCGACATCTTGGTTAATGAGCTTCCAAGGAGTGTCGCGCATTGTCCGCGTGTGCTTGAGGAAGTCCGTGAAGTGCAGGCGGAAGCCGCTGTTCTCCCGGCGCAGATCCATCGCCAGCTGGCTCGAGAGATGGAGAATGAAATCGTCCGACTCCGAATCCAGTCGGGCCTCAGCGGCAATCGCCTCCCGCAAGGCGAAGCGCCGAATCAGGTAGTGGTCCGCGATTGCGGATACCATGATGCGGGCGACCGGATACGCGAGCAGGGCGGCGAGCTGATCCGCGGTGTCGATCGTCACGCGCTCCGTGGGCGGCCCCTTCTCAAGGGCTTCGATGACCCGCGCCTTGCCAAGCGCCCGGGCCCGCGCGTAGGCGGGCTCCGCGAGGAGTTCTTCGAGGCTGACGCCCTCCGCACGGATGTACGCCGATGCCTCCCGGAGGAAGGGGAACTTGGCGAGGGTCGCGAGCTCCACGCTGCGTAGGATGTCGGCGGGGGATTAAAAGTCCGATGCCTGGAGCCGCGAAAGTGCCTCGTTGCCCGTCTCTGCGGTCGGAAGGAACCCGGTTTACGCGTATTGTATAGCTGGAAGCCTTACGTCGCTTGGGGGCTCCTCGGCTGCCCGAGGTGGGTGGTCTTGAAACTGTGGATGGCCCTGTACGGGATGATCTGGATCGTGTTCCTCGAGTTCCTGCTCGCGATGACGCCCGTGGCCGACCCAACACTCCTCATCTACGCGCACATCGCCCTCGGCGTTGTCATCGTGGGCCTCGCGTTCTACAACTTCAACGGCGTCCGAAGGACTGCGGTCCCTGCACGCATCAAGCGGATCGCGAACTCGACCTTCAGCCTCTCGGTGCTCATGGTCATCCTCGGCCTCCTGGTGTTCTTCGACGTCGGCAAGGATTGGGTCATCCCCCTCCTGAACCTCTCCATCTACGGGATCCTCCTCTTCTTCCATGTCGTGAACGCCTTCGCGATCATCACCCAGGCCGCGGCGGTGGCGATCGCGTACGACATGTGGGAGGAGAAGGAGTTCGCCCAGGAGACGGAGCCTGGCTCCGTCCCCACGAGGCCCATGCCGAAGGCCGCGAACCCCAAGACCTAGGCCGCGCGCCGCGAAGGTCTTTGTAGCCCGGGACCATCGGCCCGGGAGACCATGGAGGAGCTCAACGGCTACTTCGCCGTCCATTCCCAGGGCCTCGGCCATGCGACCCGCGCGGTCGCCCTCGCGAGGGGCCTTCTCGAGAAGCGGCAGGGCCTGTCCATCCTCTTCCTCGCTGGGTCGCCTGCCTTGGACCTCATCGTCGCGAACGGCTTCGACGCGCTGACGATGCCGCCCGCGCCGGACTGGCTCGCGAAGGACGGGGTCCTCCAGCCGATGTGGCGATGGTACGCCGACTATGCGCGCTACTACCGCGTTGCCCGCCGGTTCATCCGAAAGGAGGGCGACTGGGACTACTATCGCCTCCTGATCTCGGACAGCGAGCTCGCGACCGCAGCGGAGGCCGTGCGGCGCGGCGTGCCCACGGCCCTCATCCTGAACTCCCTCCATCACGACTTTGCCACGGACCTCCGGTCCCGCATCGCAGAGGCCTACGCGAACTTCTGGTCCTCCCGTCTCGCCCGGAAGGTGGACCTGGTCCTGACCGTGGACGAGGCGCCCTTGTGGCCGAACGTGCGGAGGATCGGGCCCATCGTCCGACCATTCAGCGCGCCGCGGGAGAAGCTACGGGAGGACTTCTACTTCCGGAAGAAGACGATCCTCGTGACCGCGGGCGGCACGGCGATCGGCGAGTTCCTCGTGAAGGCGGCGATTCGTGCTTTCCTCGACCTCCGGCTCGGTGACGTCTCCATGGTCGTCGTGAGCGGGCCGAAGCTCACGGTCGATCCCGCCCCGGGCGTGTACACGTACGGTTTCGTCCCCAACCTCCAGGACATGGTCCTCGCCGCAGACCTGGTGATCACGACTGCGGGCAAGGGCACCGTGAACGAGGCCCTCGCCGCCGGCACGCCCGTGATCGCGATTCCTCCGAAGGGTCAGGTGGAGGCGGAGAGGAACGCGGCGGCACTTGGCTTCCGCTTCGAGGACCTCCGTCGGCTCAAGGAGTTCATCCCCGAGCACCTCGCCTCGGGGCGTCTCCCGCCGAAGACGATGGGGAATGAGGAGGCCACGCGCCTCCTCCTGGAGTTCTTGGAACAAGAGGTGCGGTACCCGTCCTAAGTCGAACTCAGCCGTGTCTTGGAAGCACTTTCAGCCGCGGTACGTCGGATGTTCCTGCTTCCGTCGCTCCTGCTTCTGGCTCCACATCGCCATTTGATACAGGAGGGAGGACAGGCGGTTCACGTACCGGAGCAGATCCGGGTTGATTGGATCCCGCCTCGAGACGGCCACGACCCGACGTTCCGCGCGTCGGGCCACGCTCCGGGCCCAATGCAATCGGGTCATCGCCTCGGATCCTCGGGGAAGGATGAACTCCGTCTGCTTGCCGACATCGAAGGTTTCGAGGAGCGATTCGAGACGAACGACGTGGTCCGCGGTGACGTGGGGGACTTTCGCCCCAGAGGCGACGCCGGCCGTTGCCAGCTCCGCCCCCACGGTGAAGAGGTCGTCCTGGATTCCTCGGAGGGCCTCGCGGATCTTCTTCTGCTTCTGCGCGGCGAGGGTGATCCCCAGGACGGCGTTCAGCTCATCGACCGCGCCCATGGCCTCAATCCGCGCATCATCTTTCGAGACGCGTTCGCGGCCGAGGAGCCCCGTCGTTCCAGTGTCTCCTGTTCCAGTGTACAGCTTCGCCATGTCATTCCGGCCAAAGGCCTCCCGCCGCTTAACCGTTGTTCCGAGGCCCAGTGCACGGGCTCCCTGGGCCAACGGCTACATCCGTTCAGCTGCGTACCTCTACTCAGAGGTATGAAAAAGGGAAGGGGAGACGGGAAGGTCTACCCGGCCGGGTTCGGTGGGCGGTGCTCGAAGCGCCGCCCATCGTGGGTCACAATCCCGTGCTCGATCGGCACAGGCCCGCCGCCGTTGACGCCCTGGATCGCCTGGGTCGCCAGTACGATGGCCTCTTCGACCGTGAGGTCGGGGCGGTAGCCCTTCACGAGGGTCTCCATCGCCTCGTCGGCGTACTGTCCAATCGCGAACGCGGCGCCGCGGAAGGTCGTGCCACTGGGGTCGACTTGGATGAGCTGGACACCGAGATCGTCCGCTCCGGCGATCAGGATCGACGCGCCAAAGGGTCGGACTGCGTACATCGTGAACTCGTGAAGATACTCGGAGAGGTTCCGTGACAGGGTGCCGACATCGATGGGCGTGTCGTACACGAGCCGGTGCCGCTGGGCCCCGATGCGGAGCTGGTCGATCAGGCTCGTCACATCCCCGATGTACCCGCTGCCCGTCGCCCCAACGTGGTCGTCGACGACATACACCTTCTCTGCAGGCTCCATGAGAGGTCTCGTCGGCTTGACTTGGCTCGACAGGAGGGCGAAGTCCTTCGTCCTCAGGCCGATCGTCGTCGAGCCGCGGGCCACGGCTTGGAGGGCGTAGTCCACCTGGACGAGTCGTCCTTCGGGATTGTAGAAGAAGGGCATGCGACCCATCTCCGCGGCCATGTCAGTTCACCTCCCCGTGCCAGCGTCCGTTCGGGACTGCGAGGACGTCGACCCCATTCCCGCTTCCGGGATCGCGCTCCATCGCCGCCCGCACGCTCGCTTCCGCGAGCTTCCTCGCATCGTCGAGGGTGAGGTCCCTGCGGTATCCCTGTTCCAAGACACCGTAGGCGATCGGCGATCCGCTGCCTGAAGACATGAAGTCCTCCGAGGTGACAGCGCCGCTCATGTCGCTCGTATACACGTGGGCGCCATCCCGGTCGACGCCCGCGACGACGAGCTCCACGTAGTACGGCGAGTAGCTCTTCATGCCGCCGTAAATGATGTTCGCGATGAGCTTCGCACTCTCCTTCACGTTGAGCGGGTAGCCGCGGCGCAGGGCAAGGAGGCGGCGCTCCGCCTTCGCGAGGTTTACGAGGTACTCCGCATCCGACATCTGTCCGGCGATGGCGACCGCGGTCGTGTCGTCGAGGGCGAAGAGCTTCTGGACCGTCTTCGATCCAACGAAGAACCCCTTCGAGGCGCGCTTGTCCGCGGCGAGGACCACGCCGTCCTTGCTCCGTATGCCCACCGTGGTGGTCATGGTCTGCCTCGGGGGGACCATGGCGACGGTTGGGTATGTTGACTTCAAGGCGGACGAGCGAGTCACAAAGGCGGACTTAGGCGACAAGGGCGCCGTAGGGGCCGCGGGAGACCTCGCCTGCAATCTGGCGGAAAAGGAGATGGCCGAGTCGGGTGGCCTCATCGAGTCGACCCGACGTGGCCCCGTGGGCGATGATCGTCAGCTGTCCCGCGTGAGCGTGAACCTCGAACCGAAGGGATTCGTCCTCCAAGGCCCACGAGAGCCGGAGCCCGTCTGCGGATTCGGAAAGGCCATACCAGCGAAGGGGGCCGATCCAGCTCCCTCGGAGGGACGCGACGAGAGTCCGCAGATCGGCGCTCGTCGGCAAGACGGTCTGGAGAATCGTGATTCCCGATTCATCACCGATCCATTCTGGCGGGCTGAGAATCGCCAACGCTTTCCGGGTGACTCGATAGCCGATGTCCGTCTTCTGGACGAGGCCGTCCTCGCCGAGGCGATGGAGGGCCCGCGACAGCTGTTCGGGGTGGATTCCGAGACGGCGCCGGATGCCTTGGAACGCCACCTGGGCGCTCGGGTCCCGGGACAGGAACTCGAGGACCTCGCGGTCATGCTCCCGTAGGTCGTCGAGATTGTCTGTCCCCGGATTCACGGAGGCCGGGACCATGGCGACGCGTAACACACGCGGGTTTCACATAAATCTGAGGGTGGCAAAAATCGAGAAGGAGAATGACCTGTGGCTAGGGGTCATCGGCGTCCGTCGCCGCTTCCTTCGGCGTCTCCTCGCGGCGGACCCGCTGGAGCCGCCCTGGCGCCCACCAGTTGTACTTCCCTGCGAGGACCATGATCGCGGGCACGAGGTAGATTCGCACGACCATAGAATCGAGGAGAATCGCGAAGGCGAGGGCGAAGCCGATTTCCTTTAGGAGCGGCGAGGCGCTGAGCATGAGCGTGAAGAACGCGCCCGCCATGACGATGCCGCAGGCGCTGATGATCCCGCCCGTCCGGGTCGTCGCCTCCGCGATCGCCTCCGAATCGGGTTTGCCTTTGGCGACCTCCTCGCGGACGCGTGTGATGATGAAGATGTCGTAGTCCATCCCCAGACCCATCGCCATCACGAAGAGGGCGAGGGGCAGGATGAAAATGATGTCCACGGCCATCCACGTGTGGAACAGGACGATCGTGAGGGCGAGGGTCCATGAGATGCTCAGGAGGATCGTCAGGATCGCTCGCACGGGGATGAGGACGGACCCAAGGACGAAGAGGAGGACGACGAACAGGCCCGCCATCACGACGAGGGCCATCACTTGGAGGTCCCGGTCTAGGTTGTGGCGGACGTCGTTGAGCACGGGGCTCACTCCGCCGATGTAGATCGAGGTCGCTGCAAGCACCGGATCGTCCGCCGCGATCGCGGGGATCTCTTCTCGCAACCGGTCCGCGGCCGTGAGGGCCTCCCGGGAGAAAGGAGGGTCTGCGAGCACGAGGAGAAGCCGCGCTGTCCGGTTGTCCTTGCCGATGTAGGGGGCCATCGCGACAAGGATTGCCTCCCTCGTGGCTGCATCCACCGAGGAAAGGTTCCGGTAGTCCACCTCGCTGCCCTGGGGGTTCGTGGGTCCCTCGACGCTCTTCACGCCCGCGTCCCTCGAGAGGACGCGCGTCGACAGATTGTGAAGGCCATCGAGTTCCCTCACGGACACGTTGCCATCGGAGAGGAGGATTGGGTCGGGGAACCGCACGACGACGTACGTGGGGAAGATGAAGCCGTAGCCGAAGGAATCGCTGATCGCTTCGAGCCCCTGGGTCGATTCCGTCGGAGCGGCGCCCTGGGTGAAGTCGTACGTCGGCTGATCCGTGAGGACGATGTACATCGCGGGCAGCGTGATCAGGATCGCGGCGACCAGGATTGCCTTCGCGTGCTTCATCGACACCGTTGCGGCGCCGTGGAAGTAGCGCTCCGTTCGCGTCCAGTGGGCCCGGTCCTTGGGTCGGCGTCGGGTGACCGCCTTCGCGGACGGCCAGAAGACGCGATTCCCTAGGAGCAGGAGGACGGAGGGGATGAAAGTGAGGGCGATGCCCAGAGCCAAGGTCACCGCGGCCCCGAGGGTCAGCCCCATCGTCCGCAGGAACGGGAAGGAGCCGAGGGACAGGGCGAAGAAGGAGACGAGGACCGCGCCGCCGCTCGTCGTGACGCTCTCCCCGGCCCAGACCACGGCATTCCGAACGGCCTCCTTGCGGTCCCTCCCGTCTTGACGTTCGTCGCGGTACCGGGACACGAGGAAAATGCTGTAGTCCGTGCCGACGGCGAGGAGGACCGTCTGGAGGACGGCGGTCACTGTGAAGTCGACGGCGAAGAGGTACACCGCGACGAAGTACACGAAGAGGTTCGCGATCATCAGAGCAATCGCGATCGTGAGGATTGGGAACGCGGGGGAGATCGCGGATCGGAAGTAGAGTCCGATGAGGACGATCACGAGGACGATCGTGGCGATGAATTCTGTCCCGCCGCCGAAGGTGCGCTCGTTGTCCACAGTCGAGGGCGCATCCCCCGTCACATACACTTGGCCCTGGACGCCATACGCCTGTTTCACCTGCGCAACGATCCGGCGCAGGGCCGTCACATCGTCCTTCACCGGCTGCCGCTTGTCCGCGGTCTCGAAATTCGTGTCCTGCGTGAAGGCGTAGTTCGCGAGAAGGATCCGGTGGTCCGGGCTGACGAAGAAGCGCGTGACGTCCACGGGAAGCACGAGGGGGGTCGCGGACAGGTTGTAGGCGATGGCCTCCTCCTTCGCGAAAGCCCGCAGGGCGGTCTCGTTGGCACCCTGGGTCAGCCTCGCGTACAGATCGTCGAAGAAGGCCGGCTTGGCCGCGGTCACATTACGGAACACCCCGAGGGCATAGGGTACTGCCGTCCTCGAGTCCTGGAAGTTCGTGAGGGTGAACACGTCCAGCATGCCGAGCTGGAACGCCCGCAGGGCCGGATCCGGGAACATCGCGACGGTCGCCGGAGACGCGAGGAAGGACGGAACGGCTTGGCCGATGACCGATGTCACACGATCATCCGGGGCAAGGGATGCGGTCAGCGGGTTCTGAAAGGAGGCTCGCCAGATTGGATAGAACGTGTCCACGTAGGCGACGGCCCAGGGCTGCCCTTCGGCCGGGAGTGTGCCGTTGATGAACGCACGCGCTGCGCCGTACGCCGTCTCGTTCGCCGCGGCGGGGGGTGATTGAAGCCACGTTCCGAGGAAGTACGCGGGCAAGCCCCAATAGATGCCCGCCGCGGATTCCGTGAAGGTCACCTGGAGGTGGACCGGATCGTTCAGCTGCAAGGCGAGGCGGTATGCGAAGTTCTCGTAGACGGACCAGATCGTCGCGTTCGATGCGTCTCCGAGGTACTCGAGGCGGTCCGAGAAGGTGAGATTGCTACCGTTGCGGAGATGGAGGGTGGCATTCTGCCCTGGGCCGAGTTCCGATGCCGCGACGATGGCGTCGTTCAGGTCAGAGACGAACGAGCGATAGAACTCCGTCGTCGTGTCGTTCGAGACGACGACGATCGTCGCACTGCTATTCGCGATTCGGCCTGGGAACTGATCGTCGATGATCCTCTGGGCTTGCGCCGACGGCGTGTCTTCGGGGAGGGTCGCGGACTGGGAGAAGGAGATGATGTCGTTCACGCGCCACACTTGGTTCGCGGCCACGGCGCCGAAGAACGCGAGGATCCAGAGGACGACGAGCAGTTTGTAGTGCTTCGATACGATGTTCGCGATCCATCGAAAGATCGCGTAGCCTTCCTCGGAGGACCGGCGCACGTTTCACCCACCGCGGGGATCCTGATCGCTCCTTCAGACGGCGAGCCGGCCTTCGGACACGAGGACCCTGTTGTCGATCGTCACCGTGGCGGTGTTGAGCCGGACTGCAAGATAGAAGTCCGTCTTGTTCCGGCCCCCGGCTTCCGTGTTGTCCCCCACGCCGATCTCGACGACGCCCGCGACGAGGTCGTCTTGAAGGTACCCTGTTCGGGCTGCTGGGTTCAGACCGATGCTGAAGTAGCCGAGTCGATCTTTCGGTCCCTTCGCCTTCTCCCAGGACGGTCGGAGGAGCTCCGGGTTCACGTCCGCTGACCATGTGGCCCTTCCATCCTTGAACGAGACGCGGATTCCCCGAGCCGTCTGCCCGAGGGAGGCGTGCGGCAGATCCGCGACGATCGCGCCTTCCGCAGAAGTCTCGTCCGGCACGACGTAGGCGTACCCGGGCGGGACATTCGTCATGAACTCCTCGTCCTTCAGATCCTGTTCATCCACGATGCCATCATCGACCTTGCTTGGTCTGCCGCGGAGTCCGAAGGCGAGGCGCGTGCCGTTCGGCGAGGACACTTTCACGGTCTTGCCTTTCGTGAGGATGCTGGCGACCCTCTTCCCCTTCCGTGCGATGGCAGCGAAGTCTGCGGCGCTTGCGTCCAGAATCATGGAGCGCCAGCCGGCGTAATCGAAGCCGTAGGCGGTGGCCCGCTCCGGAGTGACGTAGCCGAGGAGGACCCGGGCCCCACGGAGGCCCGCCCTTCTCGCCTGCGCGTACCAGTTCGAGTTGTACGCAGTCGCCGCGGACATCTTCGCTATGTTCTTTCGATACCGCACGATGTCTGCAGGCCCTGGGAAGAAGATGTACGCGTCCGCTTCCTTGATGGCCGCCCATTCCGACTTGGAGACTTGGCCGAGCTTCGACGGCGGGAGCGTCTCCACGGACCGCCAGTGGGTCTCCTCGTCCTCGAAGAGGAGCATGGGCCTTGCCCCCGCGGCGCGGAGCTGGTAGAGGATTTCCTTCGCTGCATCGAGGCCGTGGTTCCAGCACTCGACGATGACGTTCTCCTTGGGTTGGACTTTCAAAGACTTCCTGATCACGTTCTTCGCGAGGGCTTCGTACTCGGACGCGGTCTCACCTCCGAAGCGGCGGCTCGTAGGAGCCCCTCTGATAAATAACTGCGCCCGTAGGCTGGAGGAGGACCTAATTACTCGTGGGCCGTTCCGGGGCGCGAATGGCTGCCGGGCCGGATCGCCTCAACGAGGGCGAGAAGCAGGTCCTCCGCCTCCTCTGCGACACCCTCGTCCCGCGGCTGACGGTGGATCCCGATCCCGGCGGTATCTTCGCGCGTAGCGCCTCGGACCTTGGCATCGTCGAGGAGATCGCGCGCATCGTCGAGGAGTACCTTTCGCAGGACCAGCGGGCAGACTTCCGTCGTCTTCTGCGGACCGTTGAAAACTCCTGGTTGAACCTCGTCCTCGCCGGCGTCCCGAAGCGATTCTCGGCGTTGACGCCGGAAGCGCGGGAGCGATACCTCCTCGGATGGGCTCACAGCCGCCTCCCGGTGAAGCGCCAGGGCTTCCACGCGATCAAGCGGCTCACGGAATTCCTCTTCTATTCAATGGCACCCCTGGACGGCGTCAATCCGAACTGGTCCGCGATTGGCTATGCCCCACCCGACGACGCCGAGCGGAAGAAGTGGCGGCAGCCGGAGGACCTGCGGATCGTGCCCCTCCACCCGGAACGGGAGATGACGCTCGAGGCGGATGTCTGCGTCGTCGGCAGCGGCGCAGGCGGTGCGGTGATTGCGGCGAAGCTGGCGGAGTCAGGCCACCGGGTCATCGTCCTCGAGGCGGGTGCATACCGCACGGCAGACGATTTCACCCAGCGGGAGGCGGACACGTACGATCGCATGTTCCAGGGCCACGGCGTGCTCACGACGAAGGACTTCGCGTTCGGTGTCCTCGCCGGGCAAACCGCGGGCGGGAGCACGACGATCAACTGGATGACGTGCCTCAAGCCGCCCATGTGGGCCCGAGCGGAGTGGGAACGGGAGGCGGGGATGAAGGGAGTCGCGTCTCCGGAGTTCGACGCCCTCTTGGATGAGATTCAGTCCCGTCTCCATGTGACGCTGGAGGAGAGCGTCGTGAACCCGAACAACGACGCGCTCCGTCGGGGCTGCGAGGCCCTCGGGTACGCCTCTGGCACGGACTACGAGGTCATCCCGCGGAACGCGAGAGGATGCGAAGCGCGTTGCGACTTCTGCTTCTTCGGTTGCGTCTACAGCGCGAAGCAGTCCACCCTGGTGACCTACCTGCCGGATGCCTACCGCGCGGGCGCGAGGTTCCTTTTCGACACCACGGCCGAGACGGTCGTCGTGGAGGGCGGGGCGGCGAGAGGCGTCGAGGCGATCTACCGCGGCGGAGCCACACCCGTGCCGGTTCACGTGAAATCCCACATCGTCGTTGCGGCGGGCAGTGCCTTGCAGACCCCGCCCCTTCTGTGGCGCTCGGGCATCCGCTTCCGCGGAGTCGGCGTGGGCCTGCGGTTCGACCCGACCGTCGCCGTGCTTGCGGAATACCCGCATCCGGTCCGAGTATGGACGGGCCCGCCGCAGACCGTTGTCGTCACCAGATTCCAGGATTCCGACGAAGGCCATCACGGACCGTGGATTGAGTCCGCTCCTGGGCACCCGGGCCTTTCCGCCCTCGCCATTCCTTGGAACGGCGGCCGGGCCCACAAGGA
>DATBLI010000062.1:0-10157 GCA_036555455.1 Thermoplasmata archaeon | reverse complement strand
TGCTTCTCCATCAGCTCGGGCATCGTGGTGTACTCCATGTCGTCCATCGGCAGGCGGTGGGGTTCGAAGGGTCCGTGCCGGCGCATGTAGTCCGCGAGCTCCGCGGCTTGCCTCCGGGTTGGCTCGAAGGCCGCGTCGTCGAACAGGTCCACGGGCGGCAGGATGAGCTTCGCGTTCGCAAGCTGGAAGCCGAGGCCGAAGCACCGCGGCGGCCCGTCGAAGCGAGAGGTGCGGTTGTCCTTCATCCCGACGACCATCACGGGCCCATTGTGGGACCCGCGGTTCCAGCCAGACACGAGGAAGGGCCAGGCCCATGCCTCGAGGATCTCTCCCATCGCAGGCAGGCCACTCTGGGCGCGGACGATGGCCACGGGGTCGTCCTTCCCGACGTACTTGCCCGCGATCTGGGACAGTTTGTCCGTGGAGATGCAGGCCACGGGCTCGTCCTTCGGGACCTTGCCGGAACGGGCGAAGACGCGCTTGACCACGAAGCGGCCCTTCGTGCCCAGGAACATCAGGAGGTCGTACATCTCCTCGGGGCAGTTCAGGAAGATCCGCCGATGCTCCTCGATGTCCCAGACCTCAAAGCGGAAGCCCATGTGCATCGAGGGGTCGATGACGAGGCCCGCGCTGCAGAATGGATCCGCGAACATGCGGAAGATGGGGAGGTTGAACGCGCCCGGCTCCGTCTTGTCCATCATGAACAGGGCGACGGGTTCCGCGGGCCGTTCGGCGATCTCGATTTCCGCGCTCCCGGGGCCCATCCCGCGGATGTTCCCGCTGAAGGCGTCGACGAGAAGGTCCTGGCCCGCGGCATAGAGGTGCAGGTCCTTCGCGACCTTCGTCGACTTCTCGAAGGTGAGCCACGCGAGCTCGTGGATCTTCGAGTTATCTACGCCCTTGCGGTGGGTCATGATCAGTTGCATGTCGTCCCCGGCGTGGGTCACGTAGAAGTCCTCGATGACCCCGAGGGACTTCGCCTCCTTCAGGCTCGCCCGTGCGGCGTCCTCGACGTCGGGATGGGTAATCTGGTGCCCCGCGATGCTGCCCACGTCCGCTTTGATTAGCGACAGGGTCGTCTTCTTCTCATTCGTCATGCTGGTCCCCTTCGCCTATCAGTAAGCCCGCGCGCGTATAAAGATTGTCAAGAACACCGGGATGTCAACGTCGACGGAGCACGGCGAAGAGGGCCTTTGGGGCGTCGGGGAGGGTTCCCGGGAAGACACTGTCCTCGATCGACACGATGTCGAAGGATTCGCGGAAGCACGTTCGGAGTTCTCCGGGAGAGAGCCGGTACGGGCCATACGTCCCTGGCTCTTTGTCCGAGAACGTCTTCAGGAGGAGGAGACCGCGGGGCCGCAGAATCCGGTGGACCTCGTTGACGTACCGCGGCCGCCCTTCCGGCGGGAGGACATGGAATACCCCGCGGTCGATGACCGTGTCGACGAGGCCTTCCTCGAGACGCGAGTCGAGGATGTTGTCCACGCGGAAATCGATTTCCACGCCCTCGGCCTTCGCACGCCTCCTCGCCTTCCGGATCGCGCTCTCCGCGATGTCTGTCGCCACCATGGTGTGGCCGAGTTTCGCGAGGGCAATCGCCTGCGTGGCAGGCCCCGTCCCGAGATCGAGGATGCGACCCTGGGCGAGAGCGTGGTACCGGATCGCCTCGGCAAAGTCCTCGTCCAACTCCGCGGAGAACCACGGGAGCTGGCGGACGTCGGAGGAGCGATAGAGCCGCTCCCACCAGCTCGTCGGGGATGGCACGGGCCGCGAAATCGGCGGCGGGTCTTGGCCCTTTGCCCTTCCGATCCCATCCTCCGCCCGCACGGGTTCAAAAGAGTCCTCGGATCCGCCCGTGCTCGTCGATGTCCATGCCCAAGGCCGCCGGCTCCGCGCCGAGGCCGGGCATGCGCATGATCTCCCCTGCGAGGGGCACGAGGAAGCCCGCTCCGGCGGACACACGGATCCCGCGAATCTTCAGGGTCCATCCCTTCGGCGCGCCGAGGACATGCTCGTCGTCGGTGAGGGACAGCTGGGTCTTCGCGATGCACACGGGGAGGTGGGCCAGTCCGGCCCCCTCGAGGCGCGCGAGGTCGTCCTCCGCCGCGGGGTCATACGTGACGTCGTCGGCCCCGTAGATCTCCGTGGCGAGCTTCGCAACCTTTTCCTCGAAGGGGTCGTCGGGCTTGTAGACGAAACGGATCGAACGGTCGGAGTGCATCGCGGCATCGAGGACGAGCTTCCCGAGCTCCATCGCACCCTTGCCGCCGTT
The DNA here is from genome assembly GCA_036555455.1 of Thermoplasmata archaeon. Lineage (GTDB taxonomy): Archaea > Thermoplasmatota > Thermoplasmata > RBG-16-68-12 > RBG-16-68-12 > RBG-16-68-12. Next base: position 7,885 of record DATBLI010000062.1, on the reverse strand, counting down.
CGCATGGGCCGTGTGGGCCGCGGCCCGCACGCCTTGGTCCGCGCAATGCTCCACGATCGCATCGAGCTCCCGGACCGCGTCCCCATCGAATCGGTTCACTGCGACGACGGTCGGGAGGCCCAGCTTCTTCAGGATCCCAAGGTGGGCGTCCAAGTTCGAGATGCCCGCCTCGAGAGCCTTCGGGTTCTCCTTCTTCAGGTCTTTGTTCTTCGCACCGCCGTGGTGTTTCAGTGCACGCACGGTCGTCACGAGGACCGCGGCATCGGGGGCGTATCCGGTCTGCCGGCACACGATGTCCACGAACTTCTCGGCGCCGAGATCCGCGGCAAAGCCCGCCTCCGTGATGACGACGTCGGACGTGCCGAGGGCCAGGCGATCCGCGAGGACGGAATTGTGCCCATGGGCGATGTTCCCGAACGGCCCTCCGTGGACGAACGCAGGGGTGCCCTCCAGGGTCTGGACGAGATTCGGGAGGATCGCGTCCTTGAGGAGGATCGCCGCGGCGCCTTCAGCCTTGAGGTCCTTCGCGGTCACGGGTCCCCCCCGGTGGTTGAAGGCCACGAGGATCCGCGAAAGACGTTCTTTGAGCTCCTGCAGGCCTTCACTGAGGCAGAGGATTGCCATGACCTCGCTCGCCGCGGTGATCACGAACGCATCCTCCCGCGGGACGCCGTTCTTCGGTCCTCCGAGGCCGTCCACGATGAAGCGCAGCTGCCGCTCGTTCATGTCCATGCAGCGCGGCAGGTTCACGCGGTTCGGGTCGATGCCAAGCGGGTTGCCGTGGAAGACGTGGGCGTCCATCAACGCCGCGATGAGGTTGTTCGCCGCGGTGACGGCATGGATGTCCCCGGTGAAGTGGAGGTTGATGTCCTCCATGGGGAGGACTTGGGAGCGGCCGCCGCCCGCGGCGCCGCCCTTCACGCCGAACACGGGGCCTAGGGAAGGCTCGCGCAACGTGATTGTGGACTTCCTCCCAAGGCGGGTCAAGGCTTGCCCGAGGCCGACGGTCGTGAGGGTCTTCCCCTCGCCGTGTTTCGTCGGCGTTGTCCCGGTGACGAGGACCAGCTTCGCCGGCCGATTCTTCTTCGCTCGCTCGACGGCCGCGAGGCGAACCTTCGCGATGTGGGGTCCGTGAAGGACGAGGTCCTCCGGGCCGATCCCCAGGTCCGCGGCCACGTCCACGATCAGCCGCAGCTTCGCAGACTGAGCGAGTTCAATATCCGTGGTCATCGCGGTCCTCCTTTCCGCGCCGGAAGGAGGATGGCCCATAAAGCCGTTCCGCAATTACGTGACCGGAAGTCCTCTCCATGATGGGGCTGGGGGTCGACGCAGGGATTCTGCGACGGCCGAAAATGGACTCTCGAAGATTCCCGGGGCTCCGGAGCCCTGGGAAGCCGCGGCCCCTCACTTCATGAGGAGGGCCGCTCGAATCCTCTTCAGGTCCCTCATCCGCCCGAAGTCCAGGAGTCCCTCCTTCTCTTCGACGCCGATCACCCGCGCATCGTCGATCGGCGTTCGGTTGAGGATGGGCGACAAGTACGGATAGGACGAAACATCCACGCCGAGGGCGAGGGGGCTGTACGCGGGAAGGACCACGAGCCGGTCCGTGACGAGGAAGGCGGGCACGCTGATCGTCGCGCCGAGTTCATCCTTCAGCTTCACCGCGGGATGCTCGTGCCCCATGACGATCGGGTGAAGCGTGGACACGTCCTCGTGTCCGTGGACGATCGTGTAGCCGCCGACGTCCGCGCGATCCTGCAGCTTCAACCCCAAGTCCCCGAGGATCGTCGCGAGGTAGTTGTCGTGATTCCCGCGAACGAGGATCGGCGTCACGCGGTCCCGGAGGAACCGAAGGACCTGCTTCACCTCGATCCACTCATCCGTGAGATTGCGGGAGAATTCGTGCTTGAAGTCCCCCGCGACGATGACCGCCTCCGCCTTCACGCGGTCGAGCATCTTCCCGAGCCGCTCGAGGATCACCCGTCGCTGGAAGCGTGGAATCGACACGCCCTGCTCCGCCAGGGCGCCCTCGAAGCCCAGGTGGAGGTCTGAGATCACGAGGGCCCGTTCGTCCCGGAGGAAGAGCGCGAAGTCGCGGGTAGCCTCTACGCCTTTCGCGAGCTCGAGGCGGTCCACAGTTGGCGATAGGCGGGCGACCACGATAAGGGTTCACTGCTCACAGTCGCGGACCCGCATGCCGCCTTCGACGCGCTGGCCGGAGCCGACCCGATTCGGTCCTCGAGGCCCCCGGGATGCTTGTCCTCCGAGAAACCCGAGGGTTGATGCTGGCAGGGGCAGTTGACCGGAACGCCAGCGGAGGGCAATGATCGAACTGGGCGAGGCGAAGATCGGCGGATTGCGGATCGCCTATCGGCGGGCGGGCGAAGGACCGCCCCTCGTTCTCCTCCATGGGGCCTTCAGCGACAGTCGTGAGTGGCGAAGGCAGCTCGAGGGCCTTTCGGACGAGTTCGCCGTCATCGCGTGGGATGCTCCGGGCTTCGGCCGGTCCTCCGATCCACCTGAGTCATTCCGCGCTCCCGACTACGCCCACTGCCTCGCTGGGTTCGTTGAGGAGCTCCGTCTGCGACAGCCGCACCTTGTCGGCCTGTCCTTTGGTGCTGTCCTTGCTCTGGAGTTCTTCCGCCGGCATCCCACGATACCGAGGTCTCTGGTGCTCGCATCGGCCTACGCTGGCTGGGCCGGCTCCCTGCCGCCCGAGCTCGTCGAACAACGGTTGCTGCGCACCCTACGGGAACTCGACCTCCCGCCCGGTCAGTGGGTGCCTGGATTCGTCCGGGAGATCTTCACGGACTCGGCCCCGCCGGAGCTGATCGACGAGGCAATCGCGATTGCGAGTGACTTTCATCCTGCGGGAATGCGCGCCGTCGCGTCCGCCTTCGCCAGAGCGGACCTGCGAGATGTCCTTCCGCGCATCGACGTCCCGACGCTGCTTCTGTACGGCGACGCTGACCGACGCTCCCCGTTGAATATCGCCGAGGATCTCCATGCCAGGATTCCTAGGTCGAGACTGGTGGTGTTGTCGGGTGTTGGCCATCAATGCAACGTTGAGGCCCCCGAGCGCTTCAACGCCGAAGTCCGAGGCTTCCTCCGGTCATTGTAGAAGCGGCCCGATGAACTCAGCTATCGGTCATGAGCTTCGCTCGCTCGGAGAAATGAAAAGAAGAGCTCCGCGCCGGCCGCAGGCCAGGGGAGCTCCCGGAAAAGGGTTCGTCGCTTTCGTGCCGAGTTTGTTTAGAACCTGCGCGGCCGGCGCTTCGCGAAACAATCGCGGCAGTAGACGGGGCGCGCGGGGTCCGGCTTGAACGGGACCTGCGTGGCCTGTCCACAGTCCGAGCAGACCGCGTCATACATCTGGCGCGGACCGCGGTCAAAGCCGCCTCGTCTTCCGCCTCTGTCTTCATCCATTTACTTACTACCTACCCGGGCTTAGGACCCGGATGTCGCGCGGATGCAGCGGGTGGCATTTAAAGCTGCGGGTACCTGTTCGCGCCCGCGAACCGGGGGCGGCGACAGGCGCGAACCGCCCCTGGAGAGCCGCGATCGTCTCCCGATGGAGGCTTCCCCCGGGGTGTGGTTATCCTTATTCGAGGTTAACGGCGAAACCTGCCGGGTTGCATCCCACGGGCGGCCTGAAATAGCCCCGTGGTCATCCGAACGGCGATGCGGCTCGCGGTCCTCTCCGACGTCCATGCGAACCTGCCCGCCCTGCAGGCGGTCCTCGCGGACGTCGACGCCCAGCGGCCCGACGCGGTCTGGGTCGCGGGAGACCTCGTTGGCTACAACCCCTGGCCGAACGAGGTCCTCGAGATCCTCCGCCGGCGACATGTGAAGGCGATCCGGGGGAACCACGAACGGGCGGTCCTCGGCGGCGACACCTCCTGGTTCAACGAGCTCGCCGCAGAGGCGATCCGTTGGACCCGCGTCGTGATCGCGCCCGGGAACATCGGCTACATCCAGTCCCTCGAAGACCGGACCCGGGGGAACCTCGCGGAGGGCGTCGTGGCGATGTACCACGGGAGCCCACGGAACGATGACGAATACGTGATGCCGTGGGCCGCGGACGAGGCTCTCGTGATGATGGCCCGCGCTCCCTTCGTGATCCTCGGCCACACCCATCTCCCGATGGCCCTTGCCTTCCGATCCGGGATCGTCGTGAACCCGGGGAGCGTCGGGCAGCCGCGGGATGGCGATGCCCGCGCCGCCTGGGGCCTCCTCGATACGACGGCGCGCACGTTCCAGGTCCGGCGCGTCGCCTACGACATCGGCGCGGTGATCAAAGAGATCCACCGGGTAGGCTTGCCTGCGGAGCTCGGGGAACGTCTCCTCTACGGCTACTGAGCCCGGAGGAAAAGCCATAACCGCCGCGCCGTTCCGGGGGCCGTGCCCCCCCTCTGGCTCTACCTGGCGTCCCTGGACATGATGGCCTGGGGGGTCGGCCAAGTCCTCGTGAAGCGTGCAACGGACCGGCTCGGCGCCGTGACGATGGTCTTGTTCGTGACCCTCGTCGACGGGGGGATGTACCTCGGGATCTTCCTCCTCGCGGCGCAGCCCCTCGCCGCCTCCCTGTCGACGTACGTGTACGCGTCCCTCGCCGCGGCCGTCGGGATTACGGGGTACGTGCTGTACTTCGAGGCCCTCCGGCGCGGGAGCGTGTCCGTCGTTGCGACGATCACCGCGGGCTCGCCGATCGTCACGATTGTGGGAGCCTTGCTCTTCCTCGGCGAGATCCCGACGCTGGCCCAGGCCGTGGGAATGGCCCTCCTCGTGACGACGATCCTCGTCCTGTCCTACGAGCCCGTGGGCCTGGAGTGGAAGGTCCCCGTCGCCGTGACCCTCTCCGTGGTGATCCTCTTCCTCTGGGGTGCGTGGGGGATCTTCACGAAGGTCGCCGTGGACGCCCCCGGATTCGGGCCATGGCAGATGCTCGTGTTCTACAGTGCCTCGAACTTCGTCGCGGGCGTGCCGTACTACTTGTGGCGGCGGAAGCGGTTCCCTCCTCCGGATCCGTCCCGCGCCGCATACGGAATGGGGCTCGCGGGCTTCCTCCTCCTCATGGGGGGCATCGTCGCATCCACCGTGGCCCTGTCCATCGGCGACGCATCCCTCGTGACTGCAGTCGGCGGCTGCGCGCCTGTGGTCACCTCCCTCGTGGCCTTCACATTCCTGAAGGAGAAAGCGACAATCCCGCGGGTCGTCGCCCTCGCACTCTTTGTGCCGGGGATCGTCCTCGTCGCGTTCTAGGTCACGTTCGATTTCTCCGGACGTCGATGCTTTGGCACGAAACCCGTCCGTTTGGATGCCCTCACATCGAATTCGGAGTCAAACGTATGGTTTTCTCGGCGAGGGCAAGCGGAACGTACATATAGCCCTGTGCGGATATGATGGGAGCCACAGTCCGAAGGCGACGTCCATGGTGAACCGAGACCTCAGGGGGCGAAACCGCCGACCCATGTTCCGCATCGGCGGTTGGATCCCGACTTGCCCGCCCTGCGGCAACTACATCGAGGACTGCGCCTGCGTGTGTGCCTATTGCGGGGAGCGGAACGGCTGCCGCTGCTGCATCGGTTTCGGCGTGCCCACGGTCGGAGACTGAGCCGTCGCCTGCCGCGATCCGTTCAAGGAGATCCTTCGGCCCGTGCCTTGAGGGCACGGTTCATCGCCTCGAACCCCTTCTCGGTGTTCCGGAGCGAGCGCCCCGTAAGCGGCACGAGGAGCCCCCGAAAGACCTCTCTCTGGGTGAATCGGGACCGGCCCGCGTCCAGAGCTTCCACTTCGAGATGATGCTCGCCGTCGAAGAGCCCCGGGACGAGCAGGTGGCCGATCCATCCCAACTCCTCGCCTCGAGGCATGGGCAGGACCCTTGGGCGGAAGGTCATGCCGCGGCTCTCCGGCGGCTCGATTCGCACGGTGAGGCGCTCTCCGGACCGCGGCTCCCCGGAGATCCTCCGGATGAATGGATTCCACTCCGGATATCGTTCGAAGTCCATCACGATGCGCCATACGCGCTCCGGGGGTGCTTCGATTTCGACGGACGTCTGGATCTCCTTCATCGCGAATCCCCTCAAGCCCGGATCTCGGCCCCTACGGGCTCGGAGGGGAGATGGACCGCGGAGCCTAAGGCCTTCGCCTGATGGGTTTCTCCGCGCGAAACGGCCATCGGAAGGGGGACGATCGTTGCCAGCGAAGGATGGACCGGCTGGGAGTGGGTTGCGTTAGGAGCCATTTCCGTAGGATTCCGGTTTGAAACGCCCCGCGTGGACATCCTCCGCCTCCTGATCCGCTCCGCCCTCGCATTTCAGGAGGTCGGGGGACAAGGTCCCCGTCTGCCCCGACGACTTGATCGGCGGCTACGCGAGGTTCGGGTGGCCTGCGAGCACCGCGTGATGGGTGTGCACGATCTGGGCAACGGATGCGGCTTCGCCCAAGCCCGTAGGTAGTCCTCGCAAGAGTTCTTTCCAAAGGCTTATGTAGATGAAGTTAGTTATAACTAACATAAAGAGGTGTAACACGAACAAAAAGTTCGCAGAAAGTAACGAGCATGTGGGAGAGGTGAGGTCGCATGGATGACAAGGCGAGGTTCCGAGCGTTTGTCGTAGTCGTCGTTGCCGTGCTCGCCGGCGGTGTACTCTACACGGTCGCTACGATGAACGCCGGGGGTGACGTGGCGTGGACGCTCGTGTCGGCTGTGATTGTCGTCAGCTTGGCGCTGGTCGCGATTGCAGTCGTCATGAAGGAACGACAAGAGCTCAAGCGCGGGTTCCCCAAGGACGACGAGCGGTCACGGGCGATTCGGATGCGTGCAGGCTACTTGGCGTTCTTCATCAGCCTGTACTTCCTCCTCGGGATGGGCTTCATCCACGGAATCCTTGAGGACGAGCAGATCGTCTCGCTCCCGACGTCCGAATGGGCCATGATCTACGTTGCGGCTTTGGGGACGATCTTCCTGACCGTGCACGCCTATCTCAACCGGAAGGGTGTTCCCGGATGAGGACGCGGATCAAGGAGTTCCGGGCGCGCTACGACCTGACTCAGGAAGACCTCGCAAGGAGGATCGGCGTCCGTCGCGAGACGATTCTCTTCATCGAGAATGGGAAGTACATCCCGTCCCTGAAGCTCGCCCACGACATCGCGAGGGCCCTCAAGAGCTCCGTGGACGAGTTGTTCCTCTTTGAGAAGGGCTGAGTGCCCGCGGACACGCCTGGGACACGTCGGGAGGCGGTCCCGTCGTTACACCATGCGGCCTGGAGGATGGAATTCGGGACAGTGGACCGGCTGGGATTTGAACCCAGGACTTCCTGCTTGCAAAGCAGGCGATCTTCCGCTGATCTACCGGCCCGCGGCGCCGCACAGGGTGCGGGGGGCCATGAAACTTCCCTTTGTCCCGGCGCGCTGTGAAGTCACCCACGCGCCCCGCGCCGCAGATTCCCGTGCGGGGAGCGTCGTTTCGGGGCATATGCCGCGGCCGGCAACCCTTTTCTCCCGTCGTGCGTTGCCCGATCCATGGATGCGCGGAGGGCGAAGTACCTTCGCGGGTTCGTCGGCCTCTCCTTGATGCTGGGCGGCATCGCCCTCCTCGCCGGGGCAATCAGTGCGCAGGATGAGGGTGCGGGCGGTTCCGAGGCCTTCGTGCTCGTCGTGGTCTCCGTCGCCGGGATGCTTCTCCTCATCGGCTTCGACGGGGCGCGCTCGCTCCCATGGTTCGCTCCCGCGATCCTCCCGGTCGTCCTGCTCATGGCAGGGATCCTCTGGGCACGGTACGACTCCCGCGGCCATCTCTTCCTCAGCGGCCTCGCACCCTTCGTGGCGATTCTCACGGGCTACGGAATCCTGAAGAAGCGGCCCTGGTCCTGGCCCGTGGCCCTTG